>JAVZJR010000001.1:0-74697 GCA_038870635.1 Candidatus Bilamarchaeaceae archaeon
CTTACGCTCACCCAAACCCTGAGGTATTCTACCGGTTATTTTTATTTTTTTACGAAGCCTTTGACTTCTGTGTTATAATTGTGTAAACGTCTATACGTTTACAGCTCGATAGCATAGCTATCGATGGCAAAGGTTTACACTCGTTTTAACACTGGTTTTTAACTATACTATTAATTTATCTGAAAACTTTGCTCCACAATTAGAAACTTCCGCCAATATAGAACATAACTCCTCTTGTATCATAATTGGGAGCGCCATAGAATGGTTGTTGCATTAGTGTTCTTATATCAGTTATATTTGTAGGTATGCCTAAAAGAGGCCAATAACCAATGTATCCGACTACTCCTATTGTTAGCCATGCTGGGTATCCATATAGTTGTTGTTTCCAATCATAACTTAATCCTAACCTACCTATCAGTTTCTCATTATAATATTTTGATGCTTCACCTATTTTTTGGATGGATGTTGTATATTCTTCAACACCTGCCTCAAGATAAAAGTTTAGCTTTGCTGTTTCACCTAGAATACCATCAAACCGCGCCCAAGTTATTCCTGTCGCACCAGTTGTCCTCTTTATCTCTTCTTTCATTTCTTCAGGTGTAATAACACTGATTTCTTTTGTTATGTGATTTATCACAACGTAGCCATACATTTTATCTTGAATGTTGGCAAGATTAACATTGTTCCATTTACAAGGTTTTTCTTTCTAAGAAAAAACTTCACCAAGGACGCGATCTACCATCGATCTACAACCGGCCAGTATTCTTTGAGACATAAGTTTATTTAAAGATTTAGCAAATCTGTATTAAAAAAAAGAAAAAAATTATTTGCGCCTTCAGATACCACAAATCCTCCTTACTCTTTTGTGATTTGGACTGCTGGCAGGCTGAAAAGCAGCTCAAACGCATCTCCTCTATTCACATCCAATCTATAGTAAATCTCGTTTATCTCGTTGTCAGGGCAAACATATGGATATGTAGAGAGCCTGCGGCCGTAATGCGCTTTTTTGAAAATTCTCTCTAGTTCAAAAGGTATGCCGAGCGTCCTGAACGCTTTCCTTACTGAATACTCAACCCTTGGATTTTGCGTTCTTACCGATACTGAATCACACCCAATCATCCTGCCATAAAATATCCTTGCTATAGTTAGCAGTGTGTGCAACCCTTTGCCTTGGTGCTCAAGGCATACCGCATCGCCGCTCAAGTAGAGATTGGTTTTATTTATCTTGATGAACCCAAAGCCTACGGGCGTATCGTCAAACAGAGCAACATAGTGCTGCTCAGCATCCCTTATATGCTCAAGTACCTCTTGCCTTTTCATCGTGGGCCCAAATGCACTTAACCCCACTTTAATAAGCTGCTCTTCAACCAGAGGAGTTATTTTCCCAAGCTGTTTTATCCTATACTCAGAATTAGTCTCGCCAAAGACCAGACACTACGATTTCGTTTTGTATTTTCCTGTTTTCATTTGCCGTCTTCATATTTTCCTTTGCCGTTTCCATAATTTCACCTCATAATAATTATAGCATACTCAACTTTTAATACTTTTCTATTTTTTAAGTTTTTGCGGTGAGCATAAGGTTCATGTAAATATCCACAGCCTCCCTTAGCTCTTTTATTCTTATCTTCTCGTTTTTGGAGTGCGCGTCCTCGAGCTTTCCAGGTCCACATATCACACCTATACCGCCAGCCTTCCACCAGAAGAACATTTCAGTAAACGCAGGATACAGGTCAACGCTCCTCTTGCATTTCACAACCCTTGGCATCCTCACGCTCTCAATGCAATTCTCAATGGTGACCTTTCCGTTGCTGCACGCCTCTCTTATTTTCCTAATCAGCACCGTGTTATTCCCGACCGTTCTGAACGACACTCTCATTTCTGCATAGTCTGGAATCACGTTGTCCGCAATACCCCCTTTTACGACCCCAATATTCACAAATTCCCCTTTTGTTAGCCTAATCTTTAGCAGCCTATTCATCGCATCATTCATCTTAAGGACCGCACTCTCGCCCAGTTGCGGCATCGAAGAGTGCCCAGCCTTGCCTTTGAATTTAACGTGCGCAACCACAATCCCCTTCTGCCCGAACACGCACGCATTTCCGGAAGGTTCTCCTACTACAAAGAATTTTGGTCTCACCAGCGGCGCCGCCTTCTTAGCACCTTCAAACCCCCTTTCCTCATCAACAGTGAACACCAGCCCGAAATCATCAATCAAATCGAAAAGCTTCTCACCTGCGCACACCATAGCGGCAATGCTGCCTTTAGTGTCGCATGTTCCCCTTCCATATAGGTACTCACCCTTTTTCTTCAACGGGACATAAGGCTGCACCGTATCCATGTGTGCTGTTAATATCTTTTTCGGCTTCCCCTTTTTCGCAATTATATTGAACGCATTCCCTACTTTCTGCTTCTCCACATCGAACCCCAACGTCCCGCAAATGTCCGCAAGGTACTCGCCAATCTTCTGCTCCTTTCCAGATGTAGACTCTATCTTAACAAGCTCCTCGAGCAATTTTACCGGATCCATAATTATACTTATTCCATGTAAGGATTAAAAACGTGCATTCCATGGTATGAAAACTAAACATATATTAAATGGACAAACATATGTATAACTGGTGAATGAAATGCAAGGTGAATTACTTCACTAGGAGACCCTTAATGGGTGAATGGCTTCATACGGCTAGATAAGAAAGGCCGGCTAGTTTTGCCTGCAACCGTCCGCAGGATACTAGGGGATGAATACGTGCGCATACGGCTTAAAGGCAATAAGGTCTTCATCCTTGCCTGCTTAGAATCAGATATAAGCGGAAATAGGAATGCTACACAAACTGCAGGCGCAAAGCAACCCCCATTCAAATCCACATGCATACGGCGTAGATCTCGCAACGTTTGGGAGGTGTTAAGATGATAATCGAGGTTGTAACCGCGGGCCTTCTTGTGCGCAGTCCCTACAGAAGGGGGCTTATGCGCGCATATAAGAGGGTCTTTGAGGGCAAGCCCTGGTATGAATCATGGCCTATGCCTCTTGTAGAGAAAGAGTTCCGCTCGCTTGCAAAGCAAATCCCTTTTGGCTACATTGGACTTGAAGGCGAAAAGCCAATTGCCTTCATAATTGCAGTGAACCGTGCGATCCGCGACCCCGTGATGTGGAACGGCATCTATATTGCGGAGTTTGGTGTGATTCCGGAGATGCAGTGCCGTGGTCTCGGCACAATTCTCGCCCAAACATTTGTGGAACAATTCCGCAGCGAAGGTCCTTTCATGTTTAGGACTCTGAATCCTGTCGTCCCATTAATTTTTAGAAAATTATGCTACGTTGAGTGTATGGGTTGCGCGAAGGACGACTCCTATGCAAAGGTTCTACTACTTAGCAAAACCTGTCAAAATGGATGTCAGCCAGCCACCAGTCCAAGTTAAGTATATTAAGATTGATGAGACCTGCGGTATCTGAAGGCGCAAATAATTTTTTTCAATATTTGGTTTTCATGACCATCTTAGCTGTTTTTAGGTATTCTTACTGTTTTCTTGGCTTC
Source organism: Candidatus Bilamarchaeaceae archaeon (assembly GCA_038870635.1). Classification (GTDB taxonomy): domain Archaea; phylum Micrarchaeota; class Micrarchaeia; order Anstonellales; family Bilamarchaeaceae; genus JAVZJR01. The sequence goes on from JAVZJR010000001.1 coordinate 3,537, forward strand.
TTACTGTATTCTCTGTATTTCTAATGTTTTCTATGTGCCGTTACTCCGGTTTTCATCGGTGCCGGCAGGGGTTTTTATGTTTTCTCCTATTTTCTTGGCTTCTTACTGTTTTCTCTGTATTTCTAATGTTTTATTTATGATTGCGTAAGGAAGTTAAAAGTTCCTGATAAGAGGATTGAATTTTTTCCAATAAATCAGAATTACCAAAATCACCAATGTAAAGATAATGAGCTGCTTTACCATATTCTGCGATATCATGCCACTCTCGTGTTCTAATCTGTATTTCATATTTAGAAAAAGTATCATCGCGGGGGTCTATATCAAGATGCCAACTCTTATAACCTCGTTCGGTATTATAAAATTTTTCATCTATTTTATATTTTTTATGACTCAAAGGATTAATGGTCCGTACTACTTGACAAACTAAGTCTTTTACAGCATCAACTATATTCTTATTTTCCTCTTGACTAAGTTCAACCAAAGGCTTTCCTTTAAATTTGTCTATTATAACTCTAAGAGCAACAAGGTCATTAAAAAAATCAAAAAGGGACAACTCAGATAGGACTTTTTTCTGTTCATTTACCTGCTTCTCAGAATCAACATTACCATGTGCTATGATAGAAGGGTAATCTTTTCTTAACCTAAACGCAAGTTTCTTCATTTGCTTTCCCAGATTTTTCTTTTCACGCAATTGCAATTCAAATTCGAAATCCATCGAACTTAGCGCGCCTTTAATAGCTTTTCTTATAGAGCGAACTAATGCACATGTTGTTTCTAGTCGATGAATAGTTTCACTATCTTTATTAAATTTAACTATTGTCTCAAACAAATAAGGATGATTTACAGAATAAGATTGCAAAAAAATTTCACCTGCTATAGATGGATACCCAAAAAGTTCTGCTACTTGCGCCAAGAATATCTCGCCAAATTTAGCTGTATTTAGAGTGACAATATCTGCTTCTTCTTTTGATTTATAAAACCTAAAAATCGGGTTATAATTTTTCTTTATAAATCGAAATGTTTTTGAATCATCTAAGTGTGTTTGTGCAACATCGATTAATACAGCAGGAAGGGCGGCAGGAGGGGCGCCACTATGATTTACAGCGTTAACAAGCTCTAAAGGTTGGGCGCCACTTCTGATTAGATTAGTAATAAGGGAAAACTTTTGTAACTCCAATAGTAAAACTGCAGAATTTTTAACAACTTCAGGAAGCTCACAATTATTTGGATTTACGTGGCTCATATCGATAGTGTGATAAAGAAGAATTTCGGTTAGTATTGAATTAAAGTTCTTAATCCCCTCATCAACATTTACTTTTCCATTTATAACGCGTTTATCTACAACATGAGAACTAATAGCAAGATTAAGAACGCGTTTTCCATGATCATATAACAATAATTCGTTGTGTTTTTTAAAGAAATTTCGAGCACTTAAAATACGGCTTCTTAAATTTCTAGTATTACAGCTGTCTGCACAAAATTTTTTATAATCCATACAATGTTATTTTTTAAAACAATTTAAAAAACTTTGCGTGTTTAAGTTCTTCGATATTTTTGCTTCCAGTAAGAAATGCAACTGTCTTTAACTGCTCTTTCCATTTTGTGAGTTCTTCATCTAATCTTTTGTTTTTCAAAGCAAGAAGAAAAGGTTGGGCTGCGCCTACCATATCCGCTCCTAGAGCTAAAGCCTTTGCTGCGTCTATACCGCTCCTTATGCCGCCGCTTGCTATTAAAGGCAGTATACCTTTACACATAAATATACACTCTACAGTAGGTATACCCCACTCTTCAAAACCAGGAACAGCATGTTTATTTCTCTCGTATTCTATTTTGCTCCATGATGTTCCCCCTGCGCCAGCAACATCAATCCACTTCACACCTGCATTTGCAAGCTTAACTGCCACATCAGTACTTATACCAGCCCCTGTTTCTTTTACAATGACAGGCACCGAAATATTTTCACAGACACGCGTGATGGCATCAAGCACTCCTGAAAAATCCCTATCGCCCATCGGTTGGATAACTTCTTGCAAAGGATTTAGATGTATGGCAAGTGCATCTGCTTCTACAACAGAAACAATAGATGAGACTTGCTCTATACTATATTTTTTTAGTTGAGCCGCGCCGATATTCGCGATGATTGGGATAGTTGGCGCAACATTTCTTATTTTGTAGGTTTGAGTTAAAGAAGGATTCTCAACCATAGCGCGCTGCGATCCCAAACCAAAAGCAATTTTATGCTTTTCTGCTAATTCTGCTAATTTTTGGTTAAGCCGCTCTGCACCACTATAACCACCGGTCATAGCAGTCATCATTAAAGGAGCGCTTAATTTTTTGTTAAGAAAGGTTGTAGAAATGTCTATTTTGTCAAAAGAACATTCTGGTAATGCATTATGAACAAAAACAATTTTTTCAAAGCCAGCGGATGTAAGATATTGTGTCTTTTTATTAAGAGATAAAAAAATGTGATCAGACTTTCTTTTTGATATTTCCACAGTAAGCACCCTATCTTGCAAGCGGATATTTTTCCATGTACATCTCAGTTTGTAGTATTATTAAAAATGGTAAAAAAACAATTGAATTTAGTAGGAGAACTAAATACTGCGCGAAAACACCTGCTAGAATTAAATCAGCAAAAAGTTTAGATAAGATCAACAAAAATACTCCAGTCAATAACCATGTGAAAATCAAAACGGGCTTTCTAATTGCAAGATCAGCAGATCGTATAAAGGCAGTAGAAAGATCAGAGTTATCAATAACAATAGCAGGTGGAATAAAAAATAACAAGAAGTATATTAAAAATAATAAAAATGGATAGATAAATTTTTGGAATGGTGCATCATACAGTAGTATTTGAAGAAAAAACTGAACAATTAATAGAAGAGTAAAGAATATGAAAATTTTAGTAACATGAGTTGGTATCGCACTTACCATTTCCTGTGTAGTTTCATTAAGAGTACGTTTTGAACGTATAAGAATATTTATATTTACGATAGTATCGGATATTATAAAAAGCGAAAGTATATAAGCAACTAGAATAAGAACAATATCCCCTATTGAAAACTCAGGCAAGCTACCCGTGCGAATAAAAATACCACCTGCTGCTGCGTAGGTTGGAGCAGGAACAAATATTGGAATCACAAAAGCAAAGAAAAAAGGCAAAGAAAACAATGCAATAAGTAATATCTTACTTAGATAAAAATCTATAGAATAATAAAAAATTCTTTTTAAATCTTCAAACATAAAAACACCTACTTATCAAACTTTTTCACAGATGCTACTGTGTTATTTTTTAATATATTAACAATATAATAGCTCGAAGATGAGGGGGAATCCCATTTAACTTCCCATCCATCACCAACATCACGAGCTACTCCATAAACATCATTATATGATCTTAAATAAGAGGCAACATCCTCTGTTCCTGGAAAAGTATGAGAAGCAATAAGTGCTTCTTCTGGAAAAGCAAGCACGCAAAAGTTTTCAGAACACACACTACAATTAGTTGTTATTATTTCTGGCTGCCGCGGTACAAAATTTTGGATTGGGTAATTATAAAACAAATGTACTCTTTCAGGACAGGGCCCACCTTGACCATTTGTGACTTTTGCTTTTATTTCGAAATATTTCTCATTTTTCTCATTTACGAACTCTTGTACACTTATTATCTCTATATCTGCTTTTGGATATTTTGAATGAAGATCTTCGATAACAAATTTGGTAGCATCAGCCTCTACTACATGTGTCTTAAAAAACTCCCCGACTTTAACTACAGAAATTATAACAATAACTATGATTATTAACCAGAGTATATTTTTTTTAAGCATAAAATGACATCTCAGAAAGTTTTTTTATTCTTTCTCTTTTAGAAGGAGAATCGCTTCTGCCATGTCACCCTTTGTTTTTTTTAATGCTTCGCGAGCTTGTTCCTCACTACATCCTGCCTGTTCCATAACAACTCTTACGTCTTCATCTTTAAGGCTTTCTTCAAAAGATACAACACCACTTATTTGAAAAGATTTCTGGCCGCGCATATCGATCTCTATAACTTCTGGGTGGGATATCACATAATTACCTTCTTCAGTTTCTATTACTACTCGCTTTGATTCTATTTTGCGTGACTTTATACCCATTTGGCGCATAATCTGTTCTATCTTATTTGGATCAAGACCGCCAGCTATCATAAAAACGCCTTCACTTAAATTCTTCTGCTCGTTCCGATTTGCGGACCTCTACTCTCTTCATTTCAGTTATTTGTTTTAAACGATTAAACAACCTAGCCGAAAATCTTCCGTATACTACATCTTGCATAAGTTCATCGAATGTCTTGTCGCTTGCAGCTTTTTTAACATCATCAACTAAAGCATTTCGTATATTTCTTCGTGTATTTTCACTCACCTTTGATTGAGTTACTGCTATAAGCTTTAAACGCACACTTTCATTATCTTTTGTTTTTATGTCAACAACTTGATGAATAAGAGATTTTCCCCTTCTTGCAAAAGTCTTTATAAAAGAAGGGGCGATTTCATGCCCTATCAATTTTGTATTTACATTAGAATCACTGACTGATGTTATTCTAAAAGAAAGATTGGTAAACATAGCTATTTGAGATGAAGGATTACTAAGACCTAATTCAAAAAGGCTTACGCGAACCACTCTGTTTATAAGATTTGATTCGTCACTAGAAACCACTTCTCCGATAGGTTTAAATTCAAAAGCAGCAGGGGCAAGAATAGTATACCACCTTTTTGTTTTCCATTTATCAACAACTTTTTTCTTCTTGTCAGCCATGTAATCCCTCACTTAACTAAAAGCTCTGCTTGTTCTGCATTATATTTCCAATCAGAAGGAAGAATCCCTTCTTTCTTCAAGTATTTAGCAAGACGATTTATTTTAGAAATAACATGAAGGTACTTAGTTTTATTATGAATATCTTTTTTTGCATTTTTAAGATGCTTATTCATACGAACTGACCTTTTTATAAGATCCAAGAAATCAGCAGGATACCGCCCATAAAGGTTATTCTTTCTAAGAAAAGTAGTTAAACGAACTCCTAAGATCTGTCGAACATCTGGCACGGCGTATTCATCTCTTAAAACAATCCCTATTTTAGCAGGATGAACACCCTCTTTAGCCATTTTAGTAATCACTTCGATTATTTCTTCTTTATTTACTTCTACCCAATCAGGTTTTACCTTTTTTTTGGGCAGCTTTCGGCCCGACTTTCCTTTTTTTCTTGAATGTAATCTTGCCATTAATTCACCTCAAGTAATATAATGTTTTTTAGATGTTCTATAAATAACAAAAGAGATTTATATCTATGGGATAGTTTGTTTTTTAATTCTATGTTTTCAGCGAATGTATTAGAGTAACCATCTGGAATAAAAATTGGGTCATAACCAAAACCAGAGTGGCCTCTATTTTTTTCAGCTATATGACCAGAACAAACACCTCTAAAAAAAACAATTTCTGCGCCATCGAGAGTAAAAGCAATAACTGTCTCAAAGCGTGCACGTCTATTTTTTCCTTCTAAAAGTTTCAGAATACCATCGTTACCTATTTTTTTCTGCGCCCATGCTGAATATGGACCCGGAAAATCATTAAGTGCTTCTATAAATAAACCAGTATCCTCAACAAAAACTGGCCTTTTTATTTGAGAATAAGCAGATAGAACGGCTTCTTCCGCAACTTCCATTAAATCATCAGCACGAATCTCTCTATGGATAAAAGTGAAATGATTTAGAATTATTGACTTCTCACAGTGAATTGAAAAAATATCTTTTGCTTCCTTGAATTTGTTTTCGTTAGATGTTGCAAAGTAAATTTCCATAAATATCATTCGGACATTACTGATCCAAAAAGAACTGTGCAGTAGGTGGTTCTGGCTTTTCGCCCTTCCTCTCTCTAATTTGTCGTACTACCTTTCCAACTAATTCCTTAGGCAACGGGTGATAACCTGCATACTCTTGATACCAAATGGCTCTACCTTGAGTTACACCTCTTAAATCATTGGCAAAACCAAACATTTCCGCAACCGGCAAAAGAGTTATTATAGTGGCGTTCTCACCTTCTTGTTGCATATCAACTAACTGCCCTCTCCTTCCATTTGTAAGATTGATGACATTTCCTGCATACTCTTGTAAAGTGTTTATTAAAACTTTTTGCTTTGGCTCGAGCAAAGAAACACCTGCCATTAACAAAGCCGCATAAATTGCCCTTTTTATAGTAGGTATCATTTGTGCAGGACCACGATGAACATTATCTTCATGCAAAGTAGCATCAACAAGTTTTACTTTTACGCCAGTCACACGTTCTTTTGCAAGCGGCCCCTGGTCTAATGCCTCCTCAAAACCTTGAATTAAAAGCTCTTCCACTTCATTTAGATACTGAATACCTTTTGTTGCGTTTATGAATATACTCGCGTTATGTATGTCGTAAACATTTTTAGCTTCTTCACGATCCATACCAAGTGCTACAAGTTGTTCGACAATTTCTTTGCCTTTTGGCCTTCCTTCTTTTATTTCACCATCTAAGATTGCATTTACAATCGCTGGTTCTAAAGGTTCGACTGTAACTTTTACGCGGTTGTGTTTATTAGGTGATTTTCCTTCTACAGGCGGAGATTTGTTAAATATTGCTTCACGATAAACTACTATTGGCGGAGAAGTTACTATAGGTATTTTCTTTTCATTTCTTATCTTATATTCAATAATCTCAAGATGTAACTCACCATTTCCACTTATTAGATGTTCACCGGTTTCAGCAAGTTGCACTTTTAATGTTGGGTCTTCCTTTGATATGCTGCGCAATGCTTCAATAAGTTTTGGAAGATCCTTTTGATCTTTTACATCTATAGATTTTGTAATAACAGGTTCTGAGTAGTGTTTTATTTGTTCAAATGGAGCAATCGGCTCTGCGGATATTGTTTCACCAACATAAACGTCCTTAAGACCAACAACTGCACCAATGTTACCGGCAGTTACTTTCTCAGCTGGTACTCGATCTGGGCCCATATAAATACCAACCTGCTGAACTTTCGCGTAAGTCTTTTTAGAAGATATGTAAAGCTCCTGTCCTTTGGTTATCGTACCGGAAAACAAACGAAGAACTGCCACTTCTCCTGCGTGCTCATCATAAACAACACCAAAACAAACACTTACAACTTTTGAATTAGGATCGCAGTTAAGCATTGCTTTTCCAATCTCGCTGTTTAAATCTCCTTCTTTCCAAAGAATAGGTATACGATATGTTTGAGCAACTTTGGGTGAAGGAAGATGTGTTATTATCATCTCTAAAAGAACTTCATCTAAAGGACTTCGTTCAACAAGATATTTATGATCACCTTCAATACATTTTTGATACATCTCTTTAAATGTTATATTAAACTTTTTCATGGAGTTAACAGATAAAGCCCACTTGTTGAATGCTGTTCCAAATGCAACATTTCCTTTATTCACATCTATTAGCCATTCTTCTTTTTTGTCAGGGGGCGCATTGGCAGCTATTATCTTATTTACTTGCATTATTATCTTCAAAAATCTTTCTTGCATCTGTTTTGAATCAAGTTTAAGTTCATTTATGAGACGATCTATCTTATTTATAAAAAGGACTGGCTTTGCTCTTTCCTTAAGAGCCTGACGAAGGTTTGTTTCTGTTTGTGGCATAACACCTTCTACTGCATCAACAACAAGACAAATACCATCAACTGCTCTCATAGCCCTTACCACGTGAAAACCAAAATCAACGTGGCCGGGTGTATCAATTAAATTAATAAGATAATTTTTGCCCTCAAATGTAAAACCCAATGATACATTAGCAGATTTTATTGTGATCCCTCTTGCTTGTTCCTGTTCATCAAAATCTGTCCATCTTTGCTCACCCGCAAGTTCCTTATTTATTAAGCCTGCGCGCGCGATTAAGCTATCGGTTAGTGTTGATTTTCCATGATCAACATGTGCTACTATTGCAACATTTCTAACATTATCTATATTGTCCATCATCTTTTGTACTTCTTCAACTACAACTTCTTTTCTCGCCATATTTCATCCCACCAAAAATAAAAAGCTATCTGGCGCTTCTTGCGATGCGCTCAATCTCGTCTTTTTTCTTTATAGCATAACTATTCTGTAAATCACCTTTAGCGGTGTAAATAATTTCATCTGCTAAAGAGTTTTGAAGTTTTTTCTTTTTACCAAAAGAACCCATCAACGCAGCTAAGGTAATATTTCTTAAAGCCAAATCCAATCTTCTTGTCGCAGAAACATCTACTGCAACCTGATAAGTGACCCCACCATAAGAAACACGAGTAACATCTTCGTTAGGTGCGGCGTTTTCTAAAGCACGGATTAGAACTTGTAATGGGTTTTCTTTTGTTTTTTCTTCTACAATAGCAAAAGCCTCTTCAACAATTCGCATCATTCTTAGTTTTTTTCCTTGTAGTCTACCGTGTGTTCTTATTACCTTTCCAGAAGTTTTTTCCCCTGTACCTCCTCTTAAAAGTTTATTTATAAGGCGTTCAACAACATTTACACCAATCTTTCCAAAATGCTTCTTTTTATGACGGGCAGAAGTATGTGGAACGCTGATCGGATTAAGAGAAATCACTTGTGCCAAACTTTTGTCATTTATTACAAGATTATCAAAAGGATATTTACCGAAAAGTTTATCCATAAACATCACCTCTTAGGCTTCTCCTTCTTACCCTTTCTAAGCATTTGAAGATCAGCATTGTTAACAGCCACTACTTTATACCTCACACCAGGAATAGAACCCATCTGCCCTCTTTGAGAACCACCAAGACCTGCTATTATCACTTCATCATGCTCATCTATAAAAGAAATACTCTTATCTCTAACTGCGTGGGCGCTTACTATCTTCCCATTTTTCACCAATTGCACTTTTACACATTTGACTAACCCTGAGTGCGGCTGCTTTTGTTCAAGCACGATCTTTTCTAAAACGATTCCCCGTGCTTGCGGTGCACCTTCGAGTGGGTCAAACTTTTCCTTTAAGCGAAGTGTTTTTCTTTTAAAGCGCTTTGACAACCACCTTCTCTTTTTTCTATTTCGCAATAGGTTAGTGCCTGCAAATTCCCCATTTTTACCTTTCTTACTCATGAATCCACCTTAAGTAAACCAACTTATATGTAAAAGTCGTAGTTTTATTTTGTTGCTGGCGAGGATTTATAAATATTGCTTTTTTGATTTAAGCATTATAAAAGTAGATGGTGAAAAAATGGTGAAAAAATTGTTTTTTGTGATAGCAGTTTTGTTTATGTTATTTTTAACTGGATGTATTCAAATACCTCAACAAAACTCAACAAATTGGAATAACACGGCCTTACAAATGGAAAATTGCAGACTTGTAGAGCAAGAAATACCTTACACTGAACTTGTTTGCGAAAACCAAACAGAAACACAACAGGAATGCACCATGAGGGAGTTAAGTTACAAAACCGGCAGCATACAAGAATATGACATATGCATGACAGGTAATGGTTGTAGTGGAAAAAACCTAAGCCTATGCCAAAATGTTTGCACACAAGCAAATAAAAGATGTGTAATTGAAATAACAAATACTGATAAAGTAAATGGAAGATGGACGGTTGGCGCAACTTTTGTACAAGGAAGCGCGGTCTTTGTTAAAAATCCGCAAACGCAAGAGATAAAACCTGGAGAAACAAAAAAATTTGATTTTATTCACATCTATAATATAGAAAAGGGAAGATTAACTACTACTACGTGTACCCTGCAAGTTATCTATCCTGCAACAACAGAAGAATGCAAATCCATAAGCAAACAAGTCGAAGTGTGTAAGGAAGTTAAAAAAACTAAAATAGAAGAAAAAGAAATCTGCGATTAGGGTTAAAGAATGGAAGATAAACACCTCGTAGTTGTCCATTACTCTGAAATCGCTCTAAAAGGGCAAAACAGGGTTATTTTTGAGAAGGCACTACTAAACAACATATTAAAAAAAATTAATGGCATACCTTACGAAAAAATAGAAAAAAAAGCGACCAGATTTTTCATAAGATTAAAAGAAAAAGATGATGCGGATTTAGTATGCGAAAAGTTAAGAAAAGTATTTGGAGTTAAGTGGTTCTCACCCGCGATTTCTGTAGAAAAAGAAATCAATAAAATAGAAAACGAAGTCAAAAAGATAGCAGAGCAATACAAAAACAAAAAAATCAAAATAGAAACTAAAAGAGTAGATAAAAAATTCCCCCTCACTTCTTTAGAGATAAGTAAAAGAGTAGCTAAAACACTCGAAAAGAATGGTTTTTACACCGAGCTAAAAAATCCAGATGTAAAAATAATAATAGAAATACTAGAAAATGAAGCCATAATAGCATACAAAAAAATAGAAGGAGAAGGCGGGCTTCCAGTCGGAACTACCGGCAAAGTGCTCTGTCTTTTTTCAGGAGGCATAGATTCACCAGTAGCAGCCTGGCTTATGATGAGGAGAGGTTGCCATGTTGATCTTTTACATATTCATACTATGCCAAATGATGAGAAGATAAAAGATAGCAAAATAAACAAAATAAGAAATGTATTAGAAGAATATTCAAATGAGAAGATTTTACTATATCTTGCACCTTATGATGAATTTTACGCTACTTCATCTGTTTTTCCTCAAAAAGAAGAAGCAGTTATGTTTAGGAGATTTATAGTTATGCTTGCTAACAAAATAGCAGATAGAGATGGATATCTTGGCCTAGTGATGGGAGATAATTTAGCACAAGTAGCATCACAGACCTTGAATAATATTGCTGTGGTAGATGAGGTTTCAAAAATTCCAATTTACCGCCCTCTCCTCACCATGAGCAAAGAAGAAATAATAAAATTAGCACAAAAAATAGGAACTTATGAACTATCAATCGAGAAATATAAAGATTGCTGCTCTCTCGTTGCACATAAACATCCGGCAACACGAGCAAATAAAAAAATAATAGAAGAAGCAGAAAAAAAAGCTAGGATGGAAGTAATAGTAGAAAAAACATTAGAAAAATTATCTAAGATTTAATTATCTCTCTAATACCCAAGAACATTGATCATAACTTTGCCAAAAACCAGAGAGAAAAAGCTTCAGATAACCAAGATAAGGAATACGAGCGATTACTTTTCCTTTTACATCATTTGAGGACGGAGGGCGATTTCCGATCCCTGTTGTCTTATCATATATTTGACTGTCTAAAACAGGATTATTATCCCCTGCAGTGAGGTAATAAACTTCATCATCAACAATTATCTTTGCAACACTTCTATGAACGATATCTCCCACCGCCCCGTAAAAATCAGTTCTGCGGGGGGTGTAAACAATTATATCATTTTTCTTGTTTGGCACTTTTAGGCGCTTACCCTTTATATCGATGTAGTCGATGCATCGCATAGACGCTTTTATGTGAGAACCGATATAATTGACATTACATAACTTATAATGATATGTAGCAGGCCCTGCAACCTCTATAAATTCATCATTCGTCATAAAATAAAGATTACAAATTTTCTCATTTGGGTTGTAATAACAATAATTGTTGAATGGTTTGCTAAAAGTATAGTTTTGTCCCTTGTATGAAACAATAAAAGGACCATTTACTAATTGCTCAAACTCATTCTTTGTCAAGTGCACTTCTGGTGCGTTGATATCCGCCCCTTGAACTATAACAAAATCTCCACGTTGTAAATCATTAAGCATACTACATGAAACAACTGCTGAGATAGGGGAATGTGTATTTAAGATCCATTGGGCACCAAACCACAGCAATAAGGCGAGTATTATACCTATTACTGTATCAAGAATCTCCTTTTTCCAACCGTGCTTTTTTGCTCCCTCACTAACCTCAAGACCAACAAAAAAAATCATTTCTAAAAATATAACCAAACCAGCGACAACGTCAAGCCATGCAGCAGTTGGTAAAAAAAATTTTAACACTACATATGTAAAAAGAGAAAGAAGTATAATAATTAAACCAATATTTTTTTTTACTTCCTCTTCGATTTTCATTTTAATCAGATTTTAAAAATTATTTAATAAGTTGTTGAAATTTTTTCTTAAATTCATCAGTTTCTTCTTCTATTTCTTCAAGAGCCTTAATAGTAACATCTGCAGCGGAAACCCCTTTTGTTTTTACTATTATTTTTTGACCTCCTATTAAAGGATGCTCTCTTTTGGTAGCGGCAAATTCAACACCGTTCTTTGAATTAAGCTTTTCAACTAGATAGTAAATCAAAGAAGCGTCAATATCTGTAATTTCCATTTCTATGTGATTTTTTTCTTTAACCAAAAACTTAACTGCCATTATAAATCACCTTGCGAGTACTTTTTCTTAATAACATAATTATTAAAAATACCTTGCTTACGTTCAGGGTGCTTACGTTCAGGGATCGTCTTTTGGGTTGTATTCGTAATCAATTAAAGAACGAATAATTTTTGCTCTTTTTTCACCTAATTTTTCAACTTTTTTTAGCTCTTCTTCACTAGCATTTATAACAGCGCGAACAGAACCAAAATGAGACAAAAGAGTGCGTGCGAGTTTTGGCCCAACCATCGGTAAAGATTCTATAACTGCTCTTTGATTTTGTGAGGGAGTGAGGCTTTTTCTTTTGGCAAAAATACGAAGGGACAAAGGCTTTGCCAATTGAGCGTGCTTTGCAAGATGAAAAATTATATTTGCGCTTTCATTCAAATCTTTTGAAAAAAACAATGGAACACCGAAATCAGAAAGCACTGCCGCATACGCACCCATTACTGCTTCTTTTCTGATTATACCAGCATCGCTTTCTCCTTCAATTAAAAGAACAGGATGGGAAAAATTTTCAACTAAATTTTTTAATTGTGTGAAGAGCCTGCCATCGATTATAGAAACTTCAAAGTCTTCTCTAGTTTTTCTCTCTATTGCAATGTTTTCAGAACACAAAAAATCGCCAACTTCAAGTTGTTTTATCTCTACCTCGGCCCCAAACATATTTAAGATATTAACAAAATCTGGAGGCTCTCTTCTGTCAATTACTATTTTAGGTTTCTTTATCTCACTCAACTTACCCACCGAACATAAGAGAGAATTTCATCAAAGCTAATACTGCAACCATTAAATCTAAATGAGTATAAAGTTGCTTCGAGCATTTCCTTTTCAAGGTCACCATACTTGCTAAAAAATCCATTTTCATAACCAAGAATAAGCAATTCACTACTACGAAAAGCATTAAGACCGCGAGTATATTTAGAAAAATCCTCCATGTTAGTCTTATTAACCATTATATTGACTTTTAGTTCATCTTCCATGTGCTCCTTTAGTCTAAATGGTGCTTCTATAAGCATTCTAGTGGTTCGCTCGTCAAGAACTATGCTTTCTGCACCTATTTCTTTAGCAAGAGCTATCATTTCTGTTTCACCCACGTCAACTAAATGAAGTGGTTTCCCTCTCGCATAAAAAAGATTATTGCCAACATTTAAGAGGTGGTCTCGAACATGAGTTAACTCATCAACGCGCATAATAACGATAACTTTATCTTCAATAGCTTTTTTTATCTTGAGAGCAGATTGCATATATTTTTTTATTCCCTTTCTCAACGGATACAAGACAACTTCTTCCTCTACGCTCGGTGGAATAACAAAGGTGATATTAAATTTATTTTTATAAAAATAAAGCAAATCAGAAGCACAGGATGCGGTAAGAGTTATCAAAGACCCAGAATCACAAACCACATATCTTTCTTTCATAATATCGCTCCTACTCTAAAAGTTTTCTAACTTTCTTTACTCTTTCACGAATGTCGACCTCTTCTTTTAATCTATCGAACATCATGCTGTCGCCCGCATACTTTTGGATTTCTTGTTGACCAACTCCACTAATTTCAGCAGCCAAACCAAGCGACACACCTTTAGCATAAAGTGTGGCCGCACACTTAACTCTTCCTTTGGTTAAAAGTCCTAAAAAGAAACGTTTGTCTTGTGCTTCCATACTATTTACTATGACCTCAATTTTACGAAGCAACTCCAAAAATTCCTCATCTGTTTTTTTGCCGACACCACTTTCTATTTGTTTTAGGATGCCTTCTATCTTAACTAATTCTTTTTCATATTTATCTGTTAAAAAACGCGGCTTAGAGATTATTTTCGAGAGAACATAAGTAATAACGCTAAACTCAAAAAAAAGTTTGCTACTTCGCATGATGCTTTCTGATAAAAAATCATCCTGTATTTTTCTTAATTTTTTCTCATTTCTTTTCTTGAAATTATTATAAAGTCCGGCTACAAGCTCGTGAAAAACCACCAAACCACAACCGATTAAACGTCGATAAAAATAATGATAAACGATATATTTATAAATATTATCATGATATTATCATGACAGTTGCGTGATCTTAGCGCAACGTTGTCATTGCAGTGGAGCGAAATCCCATGTAGAGGTGATCATTTATGGATGATAATAACAAAGATAAAATATATAAATCTAACGCACACGCAAGCAACAACAGTGGCATAAACTACGAAATAGAACGAGATATACAAGCAAACCTTGACAAGTTTCGAGACCCTATAATTTTAGGAGAACTTGTTTACAAGCTCCTAGAGGAACGAGAAAACACAAACAGAATATTAAAAAACTTACTTGCAAAAATTGAAGCCCTAGAACAAAAATTAGAAAGCAAAGAGATAAACGAAGAGGAACTACTTGTGCCAGAGATAGATGAAAAAATAATAGAATTCGTAAAGCAAAGGCAAAGAGTAACGGCCGAGGATGTTAGAGTACAATTTGGCTATAAAGGTAAAAACGCTGCATCATCGAGGCTTAATCGATTGTGCGATATGGGTATATTAAAAAAGAAACAAGTCGGGAAGAAAGTTTTTTTCTTCCTTTGAATTTTTTGCTTATTAAGGCAAGGCAGAGGACGGCAAGCCAAAAACTCCCGCCTCTCAACCCCCCTATTTTTATTATTTGGCTGCCGGCCTCTCCACTATCCTCCCACCAGAAACCCCTCTGGGGTTTCTAATATTAATTTAGGCAAGGCGATAAGAGTCGCGCGTCCTCCCATAAACCCAAACGCGACTCTTTCTATCTTTTTTAGTTTTTTATTCCAAAGAAAGTAAAGAAATTAAGATAAAGAAAGAAATAGATAAAATTAAAAAATAAAAAATTATTGAGTCTTTGGGGTAACGTTAAGAACTATACCAGCTGCCACTGTTTGACCCATATCTCTTATGGCAAATCTTCCAAGTGGTGGAAAGTCTTGGAACTTTTCAATAACTACTGGTTTAAGCGGTTGTACTTTTACAACTGCAACATCACCAGTCTTAATAAAATCTGGTTTTACTTGTGCGGTCTGACCTGTTTTTGGGTCTTTCTTTTCTAGTATTTCAATAATCTTACCAGCAAATTGGGCGGTATGAACATGGAAAACAGGTGTATAACCAACTGCTATTGCGGTTGGATGATTAAGAACGACGATTTGTGCAGTAAAATCTGCTGCAACTGTTGGGGGATTGTTCGTTGGGCCTATAACATCTCCACGCTTTATATCTTTCTTATCGACATTTTTAAGATTAAAACCAATATTGTCACCAGGTACTGCTTGTGGAAGCTCTTTGTGATGCATTTCAATTTTCTTAACTTCACCCTTTACACCAGAAGGCATAACAATAACAGTGTCATTTGGCTTGAGGACACCTGTTTCTACTCTTCCTACTGGTACAGTACCATGACCAGTAATAGTATAAACATCTTGGATTGGTAATCTCAACGGCTTATCAATTGGTTTTGGAGGAACCACAAATGTATCTATAACTTCCACTAAAGTAGGTCCATTATACCAAGGCATGTTGGATGATTTTTTAGTTATATTATCACCCATGTAAGCTGATGTTGGGACGAACTTGACTTTACTCACATCGTAACCAATACCTTTCAACAACTTTTCAGCCTCTGCTTTTACTTTATCGTACTCTGCTTGGCTATAATTAACAGCATCCATCTTATTCAAACTAACTGCGATTTGTGGAACACCAAGAACCTTAGCTAAGAAGGCGTGTTCTTTTGTTTGTGGCTGAATACCATCTTTAACAGATACGATAAGAATTGCTGCATCTGCTTGACTTGTACCAGTAATCATGTTCTTAACAAAGTCCCTGTGGCCAGGTGCGTCTATAATAGTGCAATAGTATTTTGGTGTTTCGAACTCTCTGTGGGCTACATCAATAGTAACACCACGTTCACGCTCTTCTTTTAAATCGTCCATAACATACGCAAATTCGAAAGTCGCCTTACCGAGCTTTGCTGCTTCTTCTTTTAGCCTCGCAAGTACTTGCTCGGATATCGCGCCAGTCTCATACAAAATCCTACCAACACTTGTTGACTTACCAGAGTCAACATGGCCGATAAAGACCAAATTCAAATGCTCTTTCTGTGCCATATACAATACCTCCTCTCGAATATTTTTTACCTTACCAGAATAAGGCTTAAAATGAGTTTAAAAAAAAACTTTTATAAAGCTTTCCCTAAATAATTTATATAAGTGGTAAAAAATATATAAAAATGCAATTGAAATGAGAAAAAAGAGGTACGAATTTTTTGATTTCTTCCATTCTTTCTTTTCTAATCTTTTTATATAAAGGTATATAAGGCCCTTAAAAATAATATATTAAAACTCTGTTAAGTCCTAGAAACACTTAGTTGCCGCCAACACTATTCATCATAAACATTAATAAATACTTTTATACACATTATTTCTGTGATTTTATGGAGATGAAAACAAAAAAAATGGAAGGTAAAAAAGCAAAAGTTGAGAAAGATAATCAAAAGCCAAAAAACCTTGCCTTCGATACTTTGCTTGAAGAGGCCAGAAGAAACGAAATAAAAGCAAAAATGCAAAAGAATATTGAATTAATCGAAGCGGTTAAAAAACGTGATAAAAAAAAGATAAGCGAACTTATTATGGCAGGAGCTGATCCTACAAAAAGAGACATACTAGGCGGCTATCCTGACGAAGCCATAATAATAGCAAAAAAGACTCAAGATTATGAAATGCTTACACTCATAACTAACAAGATTATTGAATATTTTGAAACAAAAGGAAATGTGGAAAAAAAAGAAGAAAAAGATAAACTCAATAAAGTACTCATTATCGCAAGCGATATGTTTTTACCGCTTGAGAAGATCAAAAGATTGGTAGAACTCGGCGCAAAACCAGATTCACAATATAAAGACTTTGAAAATGGACAGAGCGCATTCATAAAATGTGCAATAAAAGGAAATATAGTTGCTGCAAATTATTTTAAGGATTATATAAAAAATATATCGCATGAGGATGGAGATGGAAAAACTGCGATGATGCATGCGATGGCGCACAGACATGATGATATTAGATGGCTAATTTTTGAAGAAATGGAAAAACGCAGAAAATCACCTCCAAGAGAAATAGAAGAAGAATTAATAATTCCAGATGATTAAGTTTTTTTTAATACTTTACACAAAACATAAAAACCCAAGGAGAGGATGGTACACCCGAAGGCTCCATCCACTCCTCCCACCAGCCTAAAAAGGCATCTGATAGTTATGTTAAAAAGATTTAAATTACTTGATTTTTTTCTCGTGATAAAAAATACGCAAAAATTTATTTTAAAACACTAAAAAAATCTTACGAAAGAATTTTAAAACAAAAACGATAAACAAATTTATGGACGACCAGAAAATTGAGAAAATAATAAAATATGGAACAATAGTCGCTGTTTTGGGTCTGGCCACAATAGTAGTAGTTTTATTTTTACAAGTAAAACTTCCAGTAATTGGCAAACCGAGTAATTGGCTCGTGAGCGGAGGGCTAACACTTACAGAAATAGAAGAAACAGAAGAGGAAAATATTTGCGATGATATGTGTTATTACAAAAAAGCTCTTCAAAACGCAACTTATTGTGATTACATAAAAAACGAAAGCGTAAAAGAGGATTGTTATGAGAAATGGGTAGATGAAAGCTTAGATTATTGTCTTAAGGTAAAGGGAAACATTAGGGAAGAATGCATATACTACCACGCGAAAAAAAACGACAACATAGATATATGTAGAAATGCAATAAATAGAAGCGCTTGCATGCTGTATGTTGATGATTGCTATAGCTACGAGGATAACACAGAAAAAGGCAGATGTTTCGCTTTTAAAAGAAAAAATTACACTTATTGTTTAGATGACTTATGTTATTTTGATTTCGCTCTTTCAATAAATGAAAAAGAAATATGTAATATGATAAGTTCGCCTGCAAGAAAAACAGCATGCGTGTCGATAATAGAAAAGAATGATAGATGTACCGAATTAAATGTTCCTGCAGAAAAAGACTTGTGCTGGCAACTATATGCTATTGAATCGAAAGATAGTGCAGTGTGCTTCAGAATAAGCAAAGTGAGTAGGTATGCTCTTAATTGCTTTGCATATTATGCGGCTAAAATGAAAGATTTAAGCTTTTGCGATGCAGGCGGATTTGTTTTAGATGATTTATGGAAATGCTATCGCATATACTCCCTTGAGAGTGGGGATCTCACTGGCTGTGATTTGATATACAATAAATCATTAGGGTACGCAACGACGAATATATATGCGTGTTATGCAGAGTATGCAAAAAAATATGGAAACCCTGCAGCATGTAATGGAATTCGTGACCTCTCTCAAATGAGAACTTGTTATGAAGGGTCGATATTAGGAAAAACAAACATAGATTATACAAAGTGCGCAGATATCCAGCTATCTATATGGAAAAACAAATGTTATACAGAGTATGCAAAATACAACAATGACCCCACTAAATGCGATTACATAACAACAAATAAAGAAGAAAGAGAAGCTTGTTATATCGCTTGGCGTGTTTATAATAATGTAACGTCAAGTTAGTTTTATCTCTTTGTCAGCTAACAAATGAGAAAGAAAACCAGCAGTGCCAAAAACTGCAAAGTAAAAATTAAAAAAAACCAAAAGGATAAAAGCGTAAATGATGCTGAAGACAATCGAGTGAACAAAGCCGCGATGGCGAGGAATTAAAAATAACATAACTATGGAGTAAGCCCCAAACATAGCAAGTGCTTGGAAAAGAATTTTTTGAAGAACCACAATAATAAAAACGTCATCTATTTCATGAATATTTATAATCAACGGAAGTAAAAAAGAGAGCAAGAGAGCAGTGAAATTGCTCAATTGCCTTATCTTACTATCTTTGTGATCTATATCAGGCACTAAAGCAGATAAAGCGCAAACAACAACGAGAAGAGCAGAATAAAAAAAATCAAAAGTGAAAAATAATGATAAAATAACGCCAGTGAGGAAGCCGATTAGCAAGTGTTGAGGCCAATTCATAAAAAATTATTGAAAAAAATAATTATAATGATTTCACAAAGCCTAAGAGGTCTTCAACAGATTTTGCCTGAGAGATTTTAAAACGAATAGAAGAACAATTGTCGCAACCCCTAAAAATAAATAAGGCTTTTTGGCGTAAATCAGTAATATTGATATAACCTACTTTTTCACAAAATGAGAAATACTCAAGAAAAATTCTTTTTTGCCCTTTTATACCATTGGGTTTTTTGTTTTTAAAACAAAGGGGATTTTTCATTGCAGCGCGGCCTATCATAAAAGAAGCGCAAAAACCATCGCGTACCCTTCCTAAACCATCGGCTACATTTGCAATATCGCCATTTCCCACAACTGGTACGTTTATTTCATTAGATATTTTTTTTATTATGTCCCAATTAGCTTTTCCAGAGTAAAGTTGAGTTGGAGTTCTGCCATGTACTACTAAAAAATCTGCGCCGCCCTGTTCTATTTTTTTGCAAAAACATATTGTTTTTTTCTCATTTTCTAAAATACGCATTTTAACAGATATAGGTAAATCAGTATGATATAATGATGAAATTATTTCTACTATTTTTTTTGGCTTTTTGAGAAGTGCAGCTCCAGCTCCTACGCGTATTATATTATCCATAGGGCAACCACAATTAATATCAAACCATTTAATAAAAGGAAATGAGGCCAAAAGAACATGGGAAGCAATTTTAAACTCTGTTGGATTCGACCCAAAAAGCTGAACGCCGACAAACTTTTCTTTATCGCTAATCTGGATTTTATCAATCCCTTCTTTTCTTTTAGCGATTGCAGTAACATTAACTAAAGGCACAACTGTAGCGCTAGCGCCGTATTTTTGACACAGAAGTCTAAAAGGTAGGTTGGTATACTCAGAAATAGGCGCGAGAAAGTTTTTTGGTAAGCGCATGTTATAATAAATAAGTAGTTAATCAAATAAAGCTGCCTCTAAAACGAAGGCATAACAACTGACTACATAACTACATATACGATCAATTATCTTTTGAGGCATTCTTCTTCTTTTTCCTTTACAAAGATAGACAGTACCTCCATGATGTAATCCAAGAGAATATGAAATTCCAAAACCAGGTGATGTAAAATTATCTATCTTTTCATAGTTAAAAAGAGGTAATCTTTCCATACAGCCGCCTAAATCAACACGTACAAGATTTCCAGTTTCCTTAGCCAAAAGAACTGCTTTTTTTATATCATTGATAGAAAAACCTTCAGCACAAATCCACTGACTTAATTGCGAAGGGAAAAAAGGAACACTGTCAAAATCTATTGAGAGATGTATATTATAATTTTTTGGGAAAGGATGGAGTAAATCAACGATACTGCGCAAAAAATAACGTTGAAAGTATTCCAGCTGTTCATCTTTTATCCATCCTTTAGATACACCTTTACAAAGATGCTCATAAACTTCGTCATTAGCACACCATTTATTTGATTCTGGTATTGCAAATTGCGGAATAAATTTATGCCGGTATTCTGACTGAGACATATGATTAGCAAAATTAATTCTACTTTTTTTATACTTCTTGAAAGGATCAACTTGCACCGGAATCCAATCAGAATGAGCATCAATGTTTCTCTTTATTGTTCTTCTTCTGCTGTCCTTATAATCAAAGTAATAGGAGAGATGATGATAATAACCGGAAGACCAAATGAGTATGGCTGGCTGATTTCGTGGCTGTTCTATTTTTGTTATCATACTAATTGCTTTTTTTGGCGAGAGTGGAAGGAACGATACTTGCGAAAAATGTTCAAACTCTTTTATCTTCTCAACAATTCTTTTGTTTGATTTGTTGTCCACGAAGTAAACAGTTTTTTGCATACTATTATTCTAAATAAAAGTGTTAAAAAATGTATTTGCTTGGCTATTATAGACCTGC
Source organism: Candidatus Bilamarchaeaceae archaeon (assembly GCA_038870635.1). Taxonomy (GTDB): domain Archaea; phylum Micrarchaeota; class Micrarchaeia; order Anstonellales; family Bilamarchaeaceae; genus JAVZJR01. The sequence goes on from JAVZJR010000001.1 coordinate 24,769, forward strand.
TTCTTCCCTCAACAACTTTGCCATATCAGTTTTTTCCCAACTAAATTCCGGTTCTTCCCTTCCAAAATGACCATAGGCCGCAGTTTTTCTGTATATTGGTCTTAATAAATTAAGTTTCTCTATCATGTCTTTTGGTTTAAACGAGAAGTTCTCCATGACAAGCTTTTCTATTTTTTCAACTGGAATCTTTGCTGTCCCTCTTGTATCTATGAATACTGAAAGAGGCTTTGCAACACCTATAACATAAGAAATCTGCACTTCGCATTGGTCTGCAAGACCTGCTGCAACTATATTTTTTGCCACATATCTTGCCATATACGCGCCAGAGCGATCGACTTTGGATGGATCTTTACCTGAGAAGCAACCGCCACCGTGATGACCTCTACCACCGTAAGTATCAACTATTATCTTTCTACCAGTTACACCACTATCCGCAGCAGGTCCACCAAGCACAAATTTTCCTGTGCCATTTATATGCACTATTGTTTTTGAGTCAAAAAGATCACCGCAAACTGGCTTTATTACTGTTTCCAATATATCTTTTCTTATTTTATCTAATGAAACGTTCTCGTCATGTTGCGCAGCTATAACCACAGTATGCACTCGTGCAGGAACATGATCGCGGTATTCTAAAGTAACTTGAGTTTTTCCATCTGGCCGAAGATAAGGTAAAGTGCCGTCTTTTCTAACTTCTGCAAGTTTTTTTGCCATCTTGTGTGCCAACATAATGGGCATAGGCATAAGCTCTTTTGTCTCTTTGTTTGCATAACCAAACATAATTCCTTGATCGCCCGCACCTTGCTCATGGCCTGCGGACTCATTTACACCTTGTGCTATATCTGGCGATTGCTCGTGTATAGAAGAAAGAACGCCACAAGTCCTGTAATCAAAAAGATATTCTGGTTTTGTATACCCAATATCTCTTATAACATCTCGCACAACTTCTTGAAACTCAACATAACCAGTAGTAGTTATTTCTCCCATAACAACAACAAGACCAGAAGTAGTCGCAGTCTCAACAGCAACGCGCGCTTTTGGATCCTGTTTTAACAACTCGTCCAAAATGGCGTCTGAGATTTGATCGCACATCTTATCTGGATGTCCTTCAGTTACAGATTCTGATGTAAACAAATAATTTTTAGATGACATGCTTTTTTTTCTACACTATCATTTAAAAACATTTAATAAAAAAGTAGTACACAAAAGGTGACCATAAATGGCTGAGTTGTTCAAGGATTTCAAGGAGCACTCAGTAGCGGAATTCTTCAAGAAAAACAGACAGATGTTAGGTTTCAGTGGACCTACCCGCTCCTTTACTATAATAGTACATGAGTTAGTGACAAATAGCCTTGACGCGTGTGAAGAAGCAGGAATACTGCCAGAAATAGAAGTAGAAATAAACCAACTTGAGGAGGATCATTTTCTAATAAAAACAAAGGATAATGGACCCGGCATCCCTGAAAAATATATAGGAAAAGCACTTGGAAAAATGCTTGCAGGCACAAAATTCCACAGATATATCCAACAAAGAGGGCAACAGGGAATAGGAGCAAGCGGCTGTGTTATGTTTTCCTACTTAACAACTGGAAAACCTATCAAAGCGATATCCTGTTTTGATAAAGTTAAAAAAGAATACGAAATTAGTATTGATTTGAAAAGAAATGAGCCGATAGTGAAAAAACTAAATGAAGAACCGACAGAAGAGCAAGGTCTAACATTTATAGCGGAATATAAAGAATTGAAATATGAGAAAAGCAACAAGGGACCGTTTGAGTATTTAAGGAGAACGGCACTTGCGAATCCACATGCAACAATAAAAATAAAAGAACCTGACGGAACATTGTCAGTCTTTCCGCGTTCAGTAACAACAAATCCGCCTCGTCCTTTTGAGATAAAACCGCACCCTCTTGGCATAGGAACACACGATCTTCTTGAATTTTGCCAAAGATATGCGAAGGATTACAGAAAATTTTCATCAATGTTACAAGAAGTTTTTGCAAGAGTGAGCGCTAACAAAGTCGCTGAATTGCGCGCACTTCTCCCCGATGTTGATTTAGATAAAAACCCAGCACTTATAAACTGGGAAGAGGCTGAGAAAATAGTAAATGCCTTTAAAAAAGTAAAATGGATAGCACCCTCGATGGACGCATTAGTACCTATAGGAAAAACGCAAATAGAAACTTCTTTCAAAAATATTTTTAGCCCAGAATACCTTGTAGTAACAGAAAGAAGCCCAAAAGTTTATCGCGGAGGCATTCCTTTTATGGTTGAGGCGGCTATCGCTTATGGCGGCGGCATCACAGCAGCAGATAAAAAAGGAGAAATAATGAGATTTGCAAATCGTGTGCCTCTGCTTTTTGACGCTTCCAGTTGTGCGATAACAGAAACGGTAAAGAGTATTGATTGGTCAAGGTACAACTTAAAGAACTTCGAAGAAGAGCCAATAGTCGTATTAGTAAATTTTGTGAGTGTGTACGTGCCATACTCCAGTACCGGCAAACTTGCGATAAGTGGCGAAGACGACATAAACGACGAGATAAAATTTGCGGTTATGGAAGCTGCGAGAGGGATGCAGAGATATATATCTGGTAAAAGAAAGACTATGGAGTTAGCAAACAAAAAGAGATTAGTTTTGAGGTATGTGCCGCAATTATCATCAGACCTTGCTTTTTTAACTGGTGAAAAAAAAGAAGATATAGAAAAGAAATTAATTGAGATAATAGAAAACAAATATTCAAGAGAAGAAACCGAAGCGGAGGAAGAAAAAACTGAAAAAAAACCGCAGCCAAGTTTGGAAGAAGAGGTAGATGTTAATGAATAAAACAACATTGGAAAAACTCGAAGAGTTGGGGAAAAAAATAACTGCAGAGATAGAAAGAAATGAAAGCCCAACTTTTGAAACTCCTTTGCGCACTAAGGCAAATACAATATACGACGAAGGATTAGGGTGCCTAAGGATAGGAGATAAAAAAGAAACACGAAAGTTTCTCAGCATGTCTCAAGCAAAAACTTTTATGCAAACAATAGCAATAGCAGCGAAAACAAAGAAGTTTATAAAAGAAGGATTACACACATCCATTCGTGGTCTATTTTACCAACTTAAATTTACATTAGGAGAGGATATAGAAGAAGATTTATTTTCTGAGCAAAGCGAATCTAATGCACTCATAGAGGACTTAGAAGTTGCACTGGGTGTAAAAAGGGAAGACCTTAACCTTACAACCGACAGAAAAGGTTTTGTTGCAGGAGAAATGATAATAAAAGATAAGTTTGGGGGGGAAGAAACAATAATAGATTGCTCAAAACAAGGAAGAAGCGGTTGGAGCATCCCAAGTGATGTAGACAATGATATGGAGATAAAAAAAATAGATGCTAATTATGTGCTAGTTGTTGAGAAAGATGCGCTCTGGCAAAGGCTAAACGAAGATAAGTTTTGGAAAAAAGAAAACTGCATCCTTATAACACCAAAAGGACAATCGACGAGAGGAACACGAAGATTATTAAGAAAGTTGGCAGACATGAAGCTGCCGATATACGCCCTAATGGACTGCGATGCATGGGGATGGTATATTTATTGGACTATAAAGACTGGAAGTATGAACCTTGCCTATCTTGGAAGAAATTTTGCAGTTCCTGAAGCAAAGTTTTTGGGAGTAACGATGAGCGACATAGAAGAATTCCCATTCCTCAAAAAACTGACAATAAAGGCAAAAGAAGTAGACATAAAAAGAGCGGAAGAGATGCTTGAGTATCCTTGGATAAACAAGCACAAAGAATGGGTAAAAGAACTTAAACTAGTTTTGAAAACAAAACAAAAAATAGAGCAAGACGCTTTACAAGGCGAAAGATTAACTTTTGTCGGGGAGTATATAAAAAATAAAATAGAAAAGAAGAAGTGGTTGCCTTGATTTACTTGTTTTCTCCTTTATACCTGCCATTGTAAAGTTCCTTTGTTTCTTCTAAAAGTTTTATAAAAACAATTTGACCTAATTTGGCATTTTTCTTTAAGATTATCCCATTTTCGTTATGGACTACCAAAAGAGATTCACTTCTGCCTTCATAACCAGGATCCCAAACTGCGCATTCTAAAGTTGCACCGCATCGTAATAAAGAAGAGCGCGGGAAACAAAAAGCAGCTACGTCGGATGGAATCCTAACGTACTCATTATATAAAACCTTGTATGCCCCTTTCGGAAGAAAAACCTCATCCCTAACAAAATCTATTCTTTCCGCTGTGCTTAGCATTCTTTCTTTATTGTCAAAATCAATTTTACCTGGTGAAGAAAACCTATAAACTTCTTTCATAGTCATATCAAAACCTGCTGGCTGAAACTGACTTTCACTTAAAAAATTTGAAAAAAAAGATTGCATTCTATGTTTTGGGATTATCATGATTTGTTTTTTCTAGCAATGTTTTTTAAGGTGTGGTGCGTTAAACGTTCATGAGAAAAAAGAAAGTTGTACTAACCGGTGGCGTTTTTGATGTTTTGCATGCGGGCCATATTTATACACTTGCGCAAGCAAAAAAATATGGGGACAAACTCGTCGTGGTGGTAGCAAACGATGATTATATAAGAAAGAAAGGAAGAGAACCAATACACACACAGGAATATCGCGCCTTTATGGTAAAAGCAATACGCTACGTTGACGAAGTTATCCTAGGAGGAAAAAATCCAGAGGACATTATAAAAAAAGTAAAACCAGATGTCATAGTCTATGGATACGATCAAAAACCATTTATTAATCCAAAAGGTGTGAAAATAGTAAAACTCAAAAAGCATATAGAAAAAAACAATCTTAAAACAAGCAACATACTAAAAAAATTGGGTTTATGAAGGTGATGGAATGCAAATAAAATCAATAAGTATAGATTTGCCAAAAGATTGTAATGTAATAATCGGGCATGCACATTTCATAAAGACAGTAGAGGACTTATACGAAACTCTTGCGGAGAGTGGGACAGCGCTAAAATTTGGAATTGCATTTTGTGAGGCGTCAGGAAAATGTCTTGTGAGAAGTGATGGGAATGATGAAGAGCTAATAAAAGCAGCAGAAAAAGAGGCATTAAAGATAGGCGCAGGGCACACGTTTATAATTTTTTTAAAAAATGGTTATCCTATAAATGTCTTAAATAGAATAAAAAATGTAAGTGAAGTATGCACAATCTTCGCAGCTACTGCTAATCCGCTCGAATTAATAGTAGCAGAAAACGACAAAGGAGCTCGGGGCATTTTGGGGGTTATTGATGGTGAAAAGCCACAAGGAATAGAAAGCGAAGAAGATAAGCAATGGAGAAAAGATTTTTTGAGAAAAATTGGCTATAAAAGATAAGGGATTATTTTTTAGCAAAGACAAGGTAAGCAGAGTGCATAAGACCAAAGTGTTTTGGGCGGACACCAAAATCCCGTACTTCGTAATCCCGAGTTATGCATTCAGTCATAAAAACTTCATCACAATGTTTTTGGCATTCAAGTGCAAAAGCCTTGGCCTGTTCTATGTGAAGGCAATGTGCTACAGCAAAGCAACCTTTCTTTAAAACTTTTAGAACAATCGGGACAACTTTTTCTGCATCCGGTATATCACAAACTACTAAATCAAAAATTTCATCGTTTTCATCAATACCATCTTTTACTACATCACGCAGTTTAAAAGATACGTTATCAAAACCTAATCGTTTAGCATTTTCCTCAGCGATTTTAAGAAATTCTGCCCTTTTTTCATAGGATATAACTTTTTTAGCAATGTTTGCCATTTGCAAAGACAAAAAACCAGAACCACTACCTATTTCAAGAACAGTACTATCTTTTCCTACACTAGTATAAGCGATTATCAATCCTGCATCTTTTGGAAGTGTGACCGCGGGCCCTCTTTTTAGTTTTTTCAACAAAGGGGATAGATATGGTTTTGGAGCTGTAGATTTTTTCAAAAAACCACCAGAGAAATTTTAAAAGACAGATTTTATAATCCATCGCAAAACGCAAAAGAATAAAAGGAAAAGCGTGCATATTTAATAGACATGAAAAAAATTGTTTACTACTCGCCAACCTTATCTAATGAGCAGATTATAGAAAAAATGAAAAAAGTATTACCTTTTAGATTTAAACCGCTTAGCACTGAAATAATAAAAAGAACAAGAGAACTGGAAAACATAGATGGAAGAGTAGCTTATATTTGGGGCGATGGAAGATACCATCATGAGTCTTACTTCTTTACAAAAAACAAAGTAAAAATAAAAATAAATTACGATTACCATTGCGATTTTGACGGTAGCGCCACCTATGTGGATTACTTTAACCACATGTATTACACTCAAAAAGACTCTACAAAGATAATACTACCACGCGGAATAGAATTATTAAAAGACAAAAACGAAATAAGCAAAAAATTTGAGGAATACATAAATGAAATAAAAATAGAGACAAAACAATTTGGCAAAAATTCTATTGCTTTAACTATTGACTGTGATGCTTTTAGAAACTTTCCGGCAGTACCTTATTGGGTGCACGAAAACGCTTCAGAACCAGCACTCTTAATAAATTTGATAAAAACTATACGTGAAAAAATAGCACTTCTGGATATTGGTGGCCTTGCTCCCAAAATAAAAGATTTTAAATTTATGAAAGATTTTTCACTAGATGAGATACCACAAAAAAATGACACAAAAATATTTTTAGGAGAATACGATTATCTAAATAAAAAATTTGATAAAAAAATAATAAACAGAGTCGGCAATTATGCGATTAAGATATACATTGAAGTATTGTCAGCCTTCTTTTTTGATTAAGCATTTTTTAAGCGATAATCCCTTAGTTTTTTAGAAAGATTTTCGTCTTTCAATGCAAGAATTTCAACTGCAAGCAGAGCAGCATTTTTACCATTGTCTATCCCGACCGTAGCAACAGGCACACCGGGGGGCAATTGAGCAATGCTTAAAAGCGCGTCAAGACCGCCAAGCTTTGCTGATACTGGCACACCTATCACTGGTTTTGTAGTTTTGCTTGCACAAAAGCCCGGCAAAGCCGCACTTAGGCCAGCGATTGCAATTATCACTTCCGCTTTTGTTTTACTTACCAACTCCTCAACTCTATCAGGATTTCTATGAGCAGAAGCAACTTCATATTTATAAGGGATGCCAAATTCCTGAAGGGTATCCAATGCCTTTTTCGCGATTTCATCATCGCTTTTGCTCCCACAGATAACTAAAACTTTTTCCATATTGCGATTATCCAAGGGATTATTTAAAAATATACTCATAACAAAATAATGATGGTGGATTTGTGACCAAAGCAAAAGCGCCAAAAAGGAGACATATCATGATAGAAGTAAAAGAAAAAATCACAGAAGAAGACCTAAAAGCTCTACTCTATAGAGAGGCTCTTCGTTTTTTTGGAGAATATGGCTGCTCATTTTTACAGCTTAAAATAACCAAACATGAACCTGAAAAAAACTTATGGATTATAACCTGTGCTCGTGATTATGCAGATAAAGTAAGGGGATTTTTAACATTAATAGAGAAACCAAGAATAATAGCGAAAAAGACAAGCGGAACTATGAAAAAACTTAAAGAAAAAATTATCTGCTCATAATCTCTATAATATCACGGTGTTTTAGGACATATTCTGCTCCGAGGGCTTTTTTTGTGCGTACATCTATAGCCTTCACAAAACCTTTTGCTAAGTCAGTATGTATAGTAGCTGCAAAATCCAAGGCAGTGCTACCTGGTTTCATTAGAAAACAATCTGGCAGGATATTTCCTTTGCTATCGGCCAACTTATTAACACCACCCGGAAAAACTGCTATATAGTGAAGAAAATCAAAAACTGCTGCGTTAAGAGCTTTCTGGACTCCTGTTCCGCCAGCCATCTTGATGTAATTTTTCAAAAATTCCATTGCTTTTTTTTGTTGCTCATCTAACTGTGCGATAATCTCAAAATCACTATCGCCAGGAATGTATTTTATAAAACCATTCTTTGCTGCACTTTTAAGAGCAATCTCTGCTTCAGCAGAACAAGGAATTATAACATAGTTGGGAAACTCTTTCACAAGCCTTTGATAGTTTTGATAAGCGCCAGGAAGGTCGCACTTATTTGCTGCTATTAGAATTGGTTTTCCTATTTCTCGCATTTTTTTTGCAAATGCTAATTTTTCCTCTTCGCTCCACTGCTCTAATAATTTATCTTTTAAACGAAGCTCGACCAATGTTTTCACAATTGCGTTTTTACTTATCCCCAAACCAGTGAATTGGTCAAACAAAACCTTTTCGTTTCCATCCTTCTTACTATCTTTTACTAACCTTATCCAATTGTTATCAAGAATTCCTTTTATCCAATAGTTAAGCTCGTTTTCAAGGAATATTATATCTTTTGCTGGGTCATAGCTACCAACAGGAACTTTCTCACCGTTCTCATTAGTTGAACCACTAGCATCAACTATATGAATAAGCACATCTGCCTGCCGTAAATCATCTAAAAATTTATTGCCTAAACCTTTTCCTTCATGCGCCCCTGGCACTAAACCAGCAACATCGAGTAGTTCGACAGGAACAAAACGTCTGCTGTTTATGCAATAGCCGGCCCTCGGATTGCATTTAACCCCAAACTCCTTATCAACACATTCCACTTCAACATAACCTATCGCATGATTTGGTTTAATAGTTGTGAAAGGTCTGGGAGAACGCTCTACGGCCACACTGGTGGCTGCCATAAAAAAGCTACTCTTTCCAGTTGATGGTTTTCCAACTATACCAATAAGCATTTTTTCATCACGCTCAAATTTTTATTCTATTTTTTATTAGCAGAATAAAAGCCAACAAGTCCAAGAACAAGAAGAATCAAACCTGATGAACCAGGGCATTGTTTTTCTACTTCGCCGCACTTAATGGCAGCATCCGCAATACAACGATCGGCAGCGCTATAACAAGTAGTCATAGAACCTTCTTGGCAATCATATTTGTCGTTTCCAGTAGAAACATCTGCAATGCAACTTGATAACTGGGATGCACACTCATCAACTTGCGGGCATTGTCCTGCATGGTATTTCCCACTCATAATAGGATAACTCTTACTTATACATGTCAAAGCACTCGCTTTATAGGCATCTGAACAAGAACGGTCAATTTTTCCATTTTGGTCAAATCTGCAATTTGCGCATGCTTGTTTGTATGCTTCAAGTGAGCAATCTGCAAAAATTGTGCCAGACAACAGAACTAAACCTAAAAGAACAGCTAAGTAAATAATAAATTTCATACTACAATTGAAAAAGAAAGGATTAATAAAGATAAACTTTGGGCTCTTGGTTATTTTCTTAAAATAACTACGCTCTCTCTTGTTTGCACTCGTTGAGGTTTGACATCAGCAAAACGGTAGGCACCAATTATTATTTCTGCTTCCATACCTAAACGATTACCAATTTCTGCCAGTATTTTATCCACAAGTATGTGCTCATTAAATATCACTGCATTAGATACTACAAAATAAGCAGCGCGCCCTTCTCCTAATACCCTTTGTAATTCTTTTATGACTAGCTCCATATCCGCAAAATAACTTCCAACTATCGGTATTTTTTGTCCAACGTCTCCGCATTCTGGTGGAGAGTTAAGAGTAAAATGATCGCCTTTTATAAAAGAGTGCAAGAGCCTCCCTCTTGTCTTTTTTGTACTTTGTTGATCCAAGGCAAGAAGACTAAGTTCAAGACCATATATTTTAGAATAATCTACATTGTTTAGGTAAGGCGGCGAAGTTATAGCTACATCAAAATATTCATCTTTAAAATTCAAGTGACGAGCATCACCCAAAAAAACTGCTGGCTCTGGGCCATCTATTTTATTTTCCTCGATATCTTTTAGCATAAGTTTTAACTTTCTAAAAAAGGCCTCTTTTGCTGGCATTGCTCTTTTTCTTTTATCAATTTTAAGAACGCCGCCATCCTTTATTACTATACTTGCCTGAGGAAGAATTGACAACAAAGCAAGGAGAAGAAAATCCTTTGCTTTTTGACCGCATTCGTATTCATATATCGCTTCACGGATAGATAATATTTCTATAAGGTTTCTTTTTGGAAAAGCTGCCCTTGGACTAAAAAGCTCAAAATCCCATTTAATAGACGCCTCTCTCTTTAATTTTTTAGAAAGAAAAAAAATAATCTCTGAAATATCTTCTTTTGTGTAATTCGTACATTTAACTTTTGAAACAAGAACAGCCAGTTCAGAAGCATCTATTCCGCACGATTTTAAACCGCTTTTTTTAGCCGCTAATAATGATGTGCCGACACCACAAAAAGGATCTATTAAAGATTTTATCTCTCGACTGTGGGACTGTTCTTTTTTTAGACAATATTCTACTATTTCAGGAGAATAGCCCTCTTTATAATAAAACCATCGATGAATAGGTTTTTCTTTGTTTGGCTGAAAAGTCATGTAGGGCGCAAGCCAAAGTTCTTCGTGTATTTTCATAAAATCAACTTTTCTCTTTCGCTATTGCTTTTTTTGAAAGGTTATCTGCGATGGTATTATGTTCACGCGGTATATGCTCTATCTCCACATCCATACCCCGGAGCAACTCATCTGCTTTTGATTTTAATATTTTAAGATTATGGTCCTTTACTTTGTATAGGCCGTTCATCTGATTCGCAAGCAGTTGGCTATCTGTCCGAATAAGAGCTTTTGACTCCCCGAATTTTTTTATTTCCTCTAAAGCACGAATTAATGCACTATATTCTGCAATGTTATTGGTGCCTTCACCTAAATATTCACTTATCTCTTTTATCTTATGTTTATTTTTATATATTACAACCCCTATGCCCATAGGGCCAGGATTACCAAAGCAAGCACCATCAATGTAAACATAAAGCATAAAATCATTTTAGGCTGGAACTATTTAAATTGTTCTTTCCCCCACCGCACTATCAGGGCGTGATATTCATTAAACAAACGATAGTTTTTTGGGAGGTTTTTTTCAAAAAATAGTTGACAATCGTTATAACTTTTAAAATTACCAAGACCATAGTAAATGCAAAACCTAAGTGTGTATGCATCCACAACGAAAATAGGTTTCTTAAAAGCATAAAGAAGAATGGAATCCGCAGTTTCAGGTCCGATTCCTTTTACACTCAGAAGAGCTTCGCGCGATTCTCTTAAACTGCTGCATTTCCTTATTTTTTTATAGATAGGCAAAAGCCGTTTTATTCTTTCTGCTTTTTGATTGTAATAACCCGAGGAACGTATAAGCAAAGCCAATTTTTTTATAGGCATACCTAACAGAGATGAATAGTCTAAGACATTATTTTCATAAAGTGAAAGAAGAGCTTTTTCAGCATTTTTCCAATTTGTCCCTTGAGCAAGAATGGCACCAATGGTAATCTGAAATCTATCTCTTTCATTTTTTGGAGTGTTGTAATCATTAGGGTGGTAATGGATTTTACCCCTTTTTATTGTTGGCCACCACCCCTGTGGACCGTATATACCAAGCAATCTTTTGTACATCGCTAAAAGAGATACCATAAATCGATAACACGGCGCAGATTTTTAAGCACTTACCAATAATCATTTGTCGATTGTTATGCTTGAAAAAAATTACAGCAGAGAGATTGAAAAGAAGTGGCAGGAAAGATGGAAGGAAGAAGGAACTTATAAATTTGATGAAAACGACAGTGTCAAACCTATTTATAGCATAGACACGCCCCCTCCTTTTACTAGTGGGGAGCTTCATATGGGACATGTGCTTTCCTACAGTTACTTTGATTTCGCAGCAAGATATAAACGAATGCGTGGTTTTAATGTATACTACCCTCAAGGATGGGATACACAAGGTTTTCCAACTGAAGTAAAAGTAGAAAAAAAATATGGAAAGTTGCCGCCTGTTGAATTTAGGCAAAAATGTGTGGAATGGACAAAGGAGTTTATAGCAAGAATGAAACAACAGATGAACGAGCTTGGCTTTAGCGCAGACTGGAGATATGAATATAGAACAATGGACCCGGCATATCACAAAAAAGTACAACTCTCCTTAATACAAATGTACAATGACAAGTTAATATATCGATCAAAATATCCTGTATTTTGGTGCACCAAATGTGTATCAGCAATAGCCAAGGCAGAATTAGACGATTTTGAAAAGGAAGGCGTTCTAAATTACATAAAGTTTAAAGGACCAGAAAATGAAGACCTCATAATAGCAACAACAAGACCAGAACTTCTTCACGCGTGTGTTGCGGTTATGTTCAACCCAAACGATAAAAGGTATTTACATCTTGATGGTAAAAAGATAACTACCCCTCTTGGAAAAGAAGTTATCGCGATACCAGATAAGGAAGTTGACATGGAATTTGGCACTGGGCTCGTCATGCTGTGTACTTTTGGGGATAAGATGGATGTAGTATGGATGCATCGCTATAAGCTTCCACTAATAGAAGCACTTGATCAACACGGCAGATTGATAAATGCAGGTGAATTTAATGGCTTAAAGGTAGAGGAAGCAAAAAAGAAAATAATAGAAAAACTTGAAAGAGATGGTAAAGTAGTAAAAAAGGAAAAAATAAAACAAGTTATTAAAGTACATGACCGGTGTAGCACACCGATAGAACTTTTAACGTCGTATCAATGGTTCGCGGACATAAAGACAACTGCAAAAAGAATAAAAGATATGGCATATAAGATAAGATGGATTCCATCTTTTGGTATTACTTATCTAATAGACTGGGTGGAAGGTGCGGAATGGGATTGGGTGATTAGCAGACAGAGAATTTTTGGCACCCCCTTACCTTTTTACTATTGTGAAAAATGCGGTGAAACCGCTCCTGCTGATATAAAAGATTTGCCTTTTTACGCAGAAACCGCTCCAATCAAAAAATGTAAATGTGGCGAACAGATGAAACCAGAAACAAGTACCTGTGATTGTTGGGTGGATTCAAGCATAACTCCATTAATAATAAGTGGTTGGCCAGATGATGAAAAAAAATTCAAACGGTTCTACCCAATAACTTTGCGCCCTCAGGGAGTAGAAATAGTAAGAACTTGGGCTTTTTATACACTCTATAGAAGTGGAGTAGCACTAACTGGTATCCCGCCATGGAAAGAAATACTGCTGAATGGAAATGTATTGGCTCCTGATGGAAAAAAGATGAGTAAGAGCTTAGGGAATGTAATATCTCCGGCAGAATTGCTAAACGATTATCCAGCAGATGCAATAAGACAATGGGCAGCTATGAGTGGGGCGATGGCAAAAGATCGACCTTTTAGTTATGAAGACTTACGTTTTGCAAAATCTTTTCTCAATAAACTTTGGAATGCTGCAAGATTCATAGAACTTAACTTAAAAGATTATAAAAAATTAGAGAGACATTCGCATCAATTGACACTTATAGATAAATGGATATTGCAAGAACTAAACAAGCTCATCCAAGATTACACAACAGCATTTGAAAATTATGATTATCAAAAAGCGATATACCGTCTACATTCATTTTTTTGGCAAGAATTTTGTGATGATTATCTCGAATATGTAAAACATAGAATATATGGACCAGATAGCGAAGAGAAAAACGCGGCCTTTTATACATTACACACTGTTTTGGAAACTGTAGTTAAGCTACTCGCACCAATTGCCCCGCATATAAGTGAAGAGATATATAGAGAAGTACTAAAAAATAACGAAAGTATCCACCTATCTTCTTGGCCTAAGAAAATCGAAAATATAGAAGGAGAAACGACCCCAGTGGAAATAATGAGAAAAATAATAAGCCAAGTACGACAACAGAAAGCTTCCGCGAGATTGCCACAAAATGCTGAAATAGAAAAAGGAATAATAAGTGGCAAAAATGAAGACACAGATACACTCATAAAAGCAGGGCTTATCGAAGAAATAAAGAAAATAACAAAAATAAAAGAATTAGAGATAAAAAAAGGCGAAGAGATTAAGATATCAATAGTGAACTAATCAATCTGGCGCAACTACTTTTGCGACTAAACGACCGCTTATAGTATGCTCATCACCACTACACGCAGCACTCTGCGGATCATCCCGCAATTCAGGCGCACAGGAACGGTATTGTAAATAGAGAGAAAATTGTTTCAAGGCATTCTCTTCTAATTTTTTCTCTTGTGGAAAAGCACCATTGAAAACCAATTTGCTTCCACTCTCTACACTTTTTTGTTGAGAAGATAAAGCAACTTTGCTTCCATCAGAAAGAATTAAAGAAAAATCCGATATCTCTATAGGGTAAGAGAATGCATTAAGCACCTCAATAGAAACCTTAGTAATACCCGCTCGGTCGTTATAAACAACTGCTTTACAAGGAATGTTGGAACCAAGTTCGCATTTTTCGCTTATAAAAAAGTCAGAGCGAAAAAAACCGCCAAAAAGTAATATACCAATCACAACCGCCAAAATAAATATCGCCCAACCATAAGTAGTGAGATATTCTATCATTGCCTGTCCTTTGAAATTTTTAAAGTTCATATTCTTGATTAAAACATATATAATTAAATTAATTACGGAAGAAATCCAAGTGAGAGTGATAGTATGGATAGAGTTAAGACGGGTATAAGTGGATTAGACGAAATGCTTAACGGAGGAATACCAAAAAACAGACATGTTGCGCTCTATGGTGGTCCTGGTTGCGGAAAAACTTCTTTCTGCTTTGAATACTTATACCGTGGCGCAGAAGAGGGAGAGAATGGTGTTTACATAACATTAGAAGAAACACCAGAAGACATCATTACAAACATGAGGAATACTTTTCCTCTTTTAAAAAATACTGAAAAACTAATAGAAGAGAAAAAACTAGAAATAGTAAAACCAGAGAAATTTGTAATGGAAGAAATAGCTAATATAATAGAGGAAAGAATAACAGAAAATGATGTAAAAAGGGCAGTCATAGATTCAGCAACAATGATAAGAATGTCTTTTGGTACTGAAATAGAGTATAGGCAAACGCTTTTTGAGTTCCTCTCTCTTTTAAGAAATCTTGACTGCACAACAATAACAACTGTTGAAGCAAATTCTGCTATGAAAACAGAAATGCGCTTTGATATAGAACACTTTGTTATGGATGGTATAATAAATCTGTACAATCTTGATAGAGAAGACAGAAGAATAAGAGCGCTTGAAATATTCAAAATGAGAGGAACAGATCACTCGCGTGAACTCGTGCCCTTTAAGGTGACGCCTTCAGGCATAAAGGTTTATGTTGGCGAGAAAGTTTTCTAGAACTGGATAAGGGCAACCAGATACAACCATCTTTACCTTTTAACGCGAGTGCTTTTTGTTTGTTAATAAAAAGTCCAGTTATGGCACAACACATAGCATCTATTTCATCTTGCGTGTAGTTTCTTTTCTTAAATTTAAAACCGCTTTTTCTAAACATTTCTAAAATTTCTCTTTTGTCTTTTCTATTCACTTTCCAAATATCATAGCTAGCGCCAGGAAAGACTTCAACAACGCGAATCTTTTGTTTTTTCATTTTATTTCTCAATTTTATTCCTCTTTTTGTCAGCATTCTCATAGGACCAAGCGTTATAGGAAAAAACCGTATGCCAAGTTTTCTTAACTTTAAATCGCACTCACGAAAATGAGCTTTATTTTTTTGATTAATATTTTTCCTTCCTTTAGGTAATGTGAGAGGTGCATCAATAGCAACAATTTCGAGTTTTGTTTTTTTTATAATTGTAAGCAATTCATTATCACTATGCACTATTCCTATGTCTAAAAAATTTTTTCCATCTAAAAGCGCTATTCCAGTGTTTCTTTTCTCACTCCCTGCAAGATCTACCCCTAAAATCATAAAAACACTTATTAAAGCTAGTAGCGGGGGTTGGATTTGAACCAACGAGCTCCGGGTTATGAGCCCGGCGGGCACTCCAGGCTACCCCACCCCGCTGAGAATAAGATTATATATAATTATTCGAGCGTGCCCCGCCCTACAATTACTGCTTCTATTTCTGGCACATCATCAACATATTCGGGTGCTTTTTCCATGCATACGATTTAGCACTATCATTTTTTAAAGCTACCGACAGATTTTTTGTTATGGAAAAAATATACCGTCTTCTATACCCTATGAGAGTGGCTCTAATAACAACATCGCACGGCAAAAAAGAAAATGTAATGTCTGCCGCGTGGTGTTATCCGCTATCTGCAGACCCCCCTCTGTTTGGTGTTGCAATATCAAAAAAAAGGTATACTTACGAATTAATAAACGCCTCAAAGAAATATGCTATAAATTTAGCAACGCCCCAAATGAAAGAAGCTGTAATGATATGCGGCTCGATTAGTGGAAGAGATAAAGATAAGTTTGCGCTTGCAAAATTAAAAAAAGAGAAGGGAAAGATAACCACCGTACTTTCACAATCATCTGCCTCAATAGAATGCGAAGTAATTGATGAATACGAAGCAGGCGACCATATAATTTTCGTTGGTAAAGCGATTAATGTGATAAAAAGAAAAGAAGAAAAAGGTCTTTATCATCGTGGCGGTGAGGAATTTGAAGCTATCTGACAACGTAAAAAAAGGAATAACGCAAATTTTAATAGGTTTAATAATCGCCATAGTTGCTTTTTATTCAATAAATAACATCTCAGAATTTAAAGAATATGGCTATGTTGGAGTTTTTATAATATCCTTTTTAAGTGCAGCCACCATATTCATACCGGCACCTGGTTGGGCAGCAGTCATTGCAACAAGTGGTGTTCTTAATCCATACCTTATTGGAATAGTTGCTGGCTTAGGGAGCGGTATAGGTGAAATAGTTGGTTATAATATAGGAAGCGGTACTGCTGAAATATTGAAAAAAGAAAAAAATGGCAATTTCCAAATTGTAAAAAAATATGGCGTTTATGGTGTTTTTATCTTAGCGTTCATACCGAATCCTTTTTTTGATATCGCAGGTATAGCCGCAGGCGCTTTAAAAATAAATCAGATTAAATTTTTAATAGCAGTAATAATCGGCCGAACTCTTCGCTTTATTTTACTTGCCCATCTTGGGGCGCAAATGCTTAGTCTTATATAAAATTAATCAACTTTGAATTGTCTAACTTTGATACCTGCTTCTTTAAGCAATTTCATAGCGCTTTCTGAAATAGGATATCTCTCATTGTAAACTACTTCCACTATGCCGGCGTTTATTATCATCTTAGTACATAACAAACAAGGTGAAAAAGTTGTATAAATAGTGCAGCCCTTTGTACTAACACCGTTATACGCAGCCTGTACTATCGCATTCTCCTCTCCGTGAGAACAAAAACATTCATCAAGATTTTTGCCACTTTCAGTAAAATTGTTACAACGCGGGCAGCCACCCTCATTGCAATTTCGTGTTCCACGAGGAGTACCATTATAGCCAGTGGATATTATCTGCTTGTCGCGAACAATAACTGCTGCAACTTTTCTTTTGATACAATTACTTCTTGTTGCAACTTGTTTTGCGATGCTCATAAAATACTCATCCCAACTTGGCCTATCTATTTTAAACTCAGTCGATATGTCAGCTAATGCACGATCTATTTGTTCATAAAAAGAAGAAAGTTGGCCGTTATTCTCTATTTTTTTATCTGCCATTGCAAAAGTCTGCTTAAGATTTTGCTTTGTTCTTTCTGCATTTTCCATTTCAAGTTTTTCTATCTCTAAAAATGCTTCTAGAGTTTTTGGATCTTCCTCTCTTCCTCTTTTTTTCAATCTCTCAAAACGAACTTCTGGCGAAGCTGTGATGTAGATCAAATAAAAATTTTTTAGACGCCGTAATTCTTCAACTTCCGCGGGATTTCTTATTGAATCTATCACGTAATTTTTATCCTTTGTTATTTTTTCTTTTGCACGTACTGCAAGCACAGAAGGACCAAATTTTTCCCTTAATTCATTTCCCTTTTTTATCAATGCTTCTCTTGTCAAGGCCTTTCCTTCTGCTTGCAACTCCTCTCTTATTATATCAGAGAGAGATATAGGATAAAATCCTTTTTTTGAAAGATAATAGACAGCAGTAGTCTTACCAGCACAATTTTCACCAGTTAACCCTATGTAAAGCATGGAGTAAGATTAGTTAAACTATGTTTAAATTGTTTTTGTTTTTTACGGGAAGTTTATACGCGGAATTATGCATGCTCCATCTTCACAACCTACATCGCAAATTATGGTAACAGGCGCGATATAGTTAGCACTACAAGTATATTCTACTAATTTGTTGTTATCTATACATTTATCTTCTGCATAAAGATTTTTTCCTCTACGCACGGTTGTTTTAATAAAGTAGGCATTGTCTCCTTCACTTTCATCTGGGTCATAGCATTGAGCTGGTATTAATTCACCATTATAGCACTCTTGCATGGAACCAGCGGTGTACGTAATATTTACCAAATTATTATCAACACAAGCATACTCAATGAGATGAAAGTAGTCGATGCAGTAATCAGTGTAAGATTTAGAGTCAAAAATGACTGTTCCTTTTATACCAAGTTCGTCTCCACCATCACTATCAGTACATGAATGCGGAGGCTGTTTCTTAATACATCTGCCTCCCAAACATTCGTAATTAGTCGGGCAAACAATTGTTTCGGAAAGCACTCGATTATTAGAAGAACAATAATATTCTTTTACTGATTTAGAATCTACGCAATAATCAGAATAAGAAACAGAAGCGTTCTCTGTTTGTCCTTTTACGTAGATTTCCATACCATTGTCGCTATCCATACAGTAATCAGCTAACTTTACACATCTACCGCCACTACAACTATAACCACTTGGACAGTCCTTTTCTACAGAAATAACATTGTCACCACTGCAATAGTACTCTATTATAGTTTTGGGATCAACACAATAATCTTTATATTCAAAATTATTTTTTATAACTGAACCAAAAGAGTAAATATCTATACCACCGTCGCTATCAACACAGGAAAGGAGAAGAGAACACGCTCCATCTACACATCTGTAACCACTAGGACATTTTACCACCTGAGTTTTCACATTATTATTCTCACAATAGTACTCCACGCTATGGGTTGCGTTTGCGCAATAATCACTAAAAGTTTCATTTCCTTTTGTAACGTTATCCTTCACATAAAAATCAAAAAACTTAGAAGAAGAAACAGTACTTATACACACAGGAATGCATGCTCCATCAGAACAACCGTACCCTTTTGGGCAAGGAAATTTTTGGCTTTTAAGAAAGACGTCGTCACAAAAGTATTCAACTACTTCACTCATGTTAACGCAATAATCAGTTTTACTTTCACCATCCAAAAAACTTGCTGTTTTTTTGTAGATATCTTTTCCATCATCATCTTTGCATACAATTGAAACACACTTTCCATCTTTGCATGCATTGGCCCCTGCCACTGAAGAGCAATCAATTGTTTCTTTATATGCTTCTTTACTAGTGTTAGACGAACAGTAATATTCTACTAAATTCTTATTGTCTGCGCAATAATCATCAAATCTTTTATTATTCACAATAACATAACTAGATTCACTCGCTATCTTACCATCGTCATAATCCTTACACTTTATACAATTTCCTTTATACGCAACCCCTACCCCTGCATCTTTGGCAGCACATTCACTTGAGTATTCTTTATTATCTATACCACAAACAACTCCTTGATCAGAACACGTAGAAGATTTCATTTGAAGCTGATCAACACAACCTGCAACTAAAAACACAAACACAAAACATAAAACAATAAAAGAACCTGCTTTCATAAAAAAAATTATTAAAAGATGTTTTTAAAAACTATTTTGATTGTACTATGGGTATTTTTTCATTGATTCCTTTAACTCTTCGATCATTTTATTAATTTGCTCCTTAAATTCTTCTTCTACTATTTTATCCACCCTCTCTCGCCCCATAACAAATTGATATGTGTCTGCTAAACTCCGCCACACCATACTCTTCAAATCCTCAAACATTTTATTTAGTTTTGAATATATCGAATTTATATTATTCAATTCTTCAAATGTTAGCATAATCTTCTTGTCGCCGTATTGTAAAAAAATTGTGTTAGGTTGATTGGTTTGAACACATTGCTCAATACTACATTCAACTAAACGCACTGTGCTTTTTAATTTTTGAATATTTTCGGTAACAATCTCATTAGTTTTTTGCTTGGTCAATTTTTGAGCATCTTCTAAAGATGGTATATAATAAATACCATATTTAGCATTTACAATATTTTGGTAGAACGCCAAACAAGCTTTAATTCTTTCTTCTAGCAATTTAATTTTTTGAGGATTAGCATCATCTCTCTTATCTTTTTCTTTTTTTAATTCTTCTTGGGCAAGGTCACACTGTTCGTCAATGTTTTTTATTATTTGATACACTCTTCTATTACTCTCTAAAACCATATTTTGTAGAGTTTCAACTTTTTTTTCTAGTTGTTGTATATTGCTCTCTAGTGTACTTTTTGGTGCAAAAAGAGCACAGTTAGACAAAGTAAGCATCGCAGCGGCGCAAATCGGCAAAAGCGAAGAAAAAGGTTTTCTTCTCTTTTTAGTATTAACTTTTTCTTTATTTTCCTTATTAGATTGATTAATTAATTCTTTAACGCCACATTTCATTAAAAACACCTATCCACCTACTTCAACTTATATAAATATGTGTAAAAATATTTAAAAATATGTAATATTAGAGATAAAATTAGGGAGAATGAGTAAAAAAAATAAAAAAGAAAACTAAACTTTTTCTATCTTTACTACGGCTGTATTTGTCTGAGAATCATATATGTTGGATATTTTCAATCTCGTCCAACCATAGCTCGGTTCTTTTACTAAAGTGCCATCACCTGTTGATATAACGTGGTATTTTACTACTTCAGCAAAATCTTTTTCTCCACTAGGAGTGACTGCTTTTAATTGAACTTCAGCAGCGCCGCCAACATTTTTTACTCTAAAATATTTCGTGCCTCCTGGGATATAAACGTCGCTATAAACAATAGTGTTTGCGCCTAAGCTTCCCACTGAATTTATTAGATAAGCTGTCCTGAAAGTTGCTATTTGAGCCTGGTAGGCCGCCATTTCTCTCTGAGCTTCATCAGCCTTGGTATAAACAAAAACAAGCAAAGGAATAAAAATAACGAAAATAACTGCTATGATAACCATTAACTCGGTACTTACCTGTCCTTTCACTCCATCACCTTTGAACGAGTTCTCACTTTTCGACTTTTCTCTATTGTTTTCTTTCTACCAAGTACTTTTTTAAGTTCAGAAGCTGCGATATTAATAGCGTCTTCTAGCGATGGTCCTTCAGCCGAAACTACAAATTTCTCCTTGCCCTCTACGTGCAGTTTAACAGAATAGAAAGATTTGGTACTTTTGACGTGTACTTTCACTCTCTCTATACCATAACTTTCCCTAAATTTTTCTGCGATTTTTTCTATTGTACCTTTTATTTCGTCATGCAACATTTTTGTTTCAGCGTCAAGACCACTGACAGTAACCTCTACCTTTTCTTCTAACTTTTGCTTAACCCATTTAAATATGTCCAATGCAGAAAGAACGCCGATGGGTTTCGCATCCTTATCAGAGATTATGATTATATGTGATATTTCTTTTTGTATCATTAATCGTGCGGCTTCTTTTACAGTGCTCCTTTCGCTCATTGTTATTGTTGTTGGCCGATAGAAAAACGCAAGAGGTTGATCGTCTATGGATTTTTTGGCAACAACACCGCGCATCATATGTGTAGTTTCTTTTGGTTTAATCGCAAGACCTGCCAAGTCAAGACTGGAGAATACGCCTACAGGTTTGCCTTTTTTTGTCACAACAAGTTTTTTTGCATCATACTCTTTCATCTTACGTTTTGCTTCACCTATGGTACTGTTCTCATCTATTGTATAAACAGGACTGCTCATAAGGTTTTTTACATTTATATCTGGGACTATATCTAAAGCCAACAATTCCTTGAGAACTTCAACACGGGTGATTATACCTAATGGCTTTTGATTTTTGTCGATAACAGGAAGTGCTTTAAAACGGCCAAGCAAAAAAGCCTCTGTCCTTTCAAAAATATTAGAATCTTCAGATATCACAGGTGGTTTCACTACGACAGTTTCACACTTAACTTTAGCAGGGTCTGCTCCTGCGACTCGCAAATTCCTGTCATCAATCAAACCATAATACTTCCCATTTTTTGATATTATAACCGCAGTGTTACTATCCAAAATACTTCCAAGGGCTTTAGAAAGTGGCTCACTTCCATCTAAAACAACGGCTTGTTTTATTTCCATCCCATCTACCTCCTTCTTAAATAGAACACAAAATATATAAACAAGTTAGATTATTAAATAAATATGGCGCACCCTTTGGCAAACATCTCTTACTTTGAGCGAATAGTAGTAAAACCAACATGGAAAGAGATATTACTAGATTTAATAGCGCAAAATAAGATAGACCCCTGGAACGTCGATATAGTAAAACTAGCAGATGAATTTTTAAATAGAGTAAAGGAATTGAAAACGCTTGATTTAGGATTGCATGCAAATGTTATTCTGGCAGCGGCGATACTTTTGAAATACAAAAGCGATTATCTAAAATATTTCTCAGCCCCCCCTGTTATTGCTGAAGTACAAGAAGTACAAGAAATAATAGATACATCGTTAATTGAAACACAACTTTCTTTAGTTGGAAGACTCCCACCCAAAAGACAAATAACAATGGACGAGTTAATTGCTGAAATGGAAAAAGTAATAAAATATGAAACAAATGAGATTAAAAGAATGCCAAAAGGTGCGATAACAAAAACAATAGATCTTGTATTAGATTTAGAAGATATAGAAAAATTAAAAGAAGAAATGTTAAGTAGAGTAAAAAATAACATAGATGAAAGTGGATTTGCAACTTTTTCTTCCATCTTAAGAGAAAAAACAAGAATGGAAATAATACAAGTACTAATATCTCTTCTACATTTAGCACAAGAAAAAAGAGTATCTATTTACCAAGAGAAACTTTTTGGCGAAATATTAATAGCGATAATAGAAGAAAAATAAGAAAAAGTAAAAAGAACTAACTTATTAAAGTTGCTCCACTGCTTGGCTTCTTTTTTGACTTTACAATTTTTACATTAGTAGGAGTTAAAATTAAAAGGCCACTCTCTTTAGATATTAAGGAAATATCGCCGTTTATTTTTGTCGCATTGTTCTTTAATTTTGCGATTATTCCCTTAAGTCTATTTGGCTGCTTAGAGATTGGCATAACATTAAGAATAATGATATTCTTTTCGCTCAACTCCTTTATAACTAAATCTGCATCTCCTTCATTTCTAAGATCAATCCTCTTAATATAAAAGTCAGCTGGCGGATTAACCACATCTCCTTCTTCATTCATCAATTCCTCTAAATTTGGTGTCTCACTCTTCTCTTTCCCAAAAATTTTATCGAATAGACCCATATGGTCACCTTCTTTGTGCATGTTTTTTGTTCATTATTTAACATAATATATTTTAAACCATTTGCTTTTTGCAAAATTTAAAAAAAAACTAACGATAAAGGTAAATATCAAAAGTTGCGATAGTGGTTTTTCCGTTGCTATCAACAATCGAACCGATCCTTCGTATTTTTACAACTTCTGTATTTTGAGGAGGATTATCGCCGAATTTTTTAAGTGTTGACCCGCCTACCACTTCAGTGACCACTAGCTGCATGTTATACGGAGTCGCAAATTTTGATTTTAAATTTTCAGTGTTTGTTGGCAAAGCGTTCATAAATGAAGCGTTAACTCTTCTATCGCTTGATGATATTATAATACCAGAAGGATAAGGAGAAAAAAGGGTGGCGGATATTCTCATCGCTTCTTTAGTCATATCGCCACCTTGAAATTCTAAAAAAGTTCGAACAGAGTGCCAATAGCTTAGCAGCATCACAACTGCCATCATAAAAATTACTGAAGCAATAATTGCATCAAAACTAAAATATTGACCTTTCCTAAACATATTCATCCTCCTCATCTATTACTGATAACTAAACCATTTTCAGTATTGTTTAATATAAGCAAGTTTGAGCATTTATCGCTCGAAAGTACTCCATTCTTTATACAACCATCATAAGAATAGCTATAAGTTGGCAAAGAGTAATAGTAATTAAAACTTCCATACTCATTTGTCCACTCCATCACCATTGCGTTAGTTTTAAAAGTTATGTTGTACGGATAACCATAAATTGTTTTTGGGAAATAATAATAATAAGTAAAGCCAGGGCCGGCCCGCACTGCAAGAGAAATAGCATCAGCAATGTTGTAACCAACGCCAACTGCAACTTTATTTTTTTGTGAAGGTAACTCACTTCTTTGTGTATAATCAACCATTACAAAAGCAACGATGGCGATAAACATAAAGAGAGTGATGTAAAGAAAAAACTCAGTAGCAGATTGGCCTTTCATCTAAGAAACCTCCGTGACAGAAACTTTTCCATCTTTGTTGTAGACAAGCAACTGGAAGAGACCGCTTCTTTTTATAACCTTCTGCTGATCAATAGATGCGAAAATAGGAGCACTAGCAGTGTAAAACCCTTTGCTAGTCTTTATAGAAATAGTAACCTCTTTGTTTCCTATGTTGATGCTCTCAGTGTTAGGGGGAGTGCTTAAAAGCATTATACGACTTGCTCCGCTACCTTGCGCATAAACAAGATTTAGGGTTTCTGCAAGTGAGCGAGCGGCTGCATCTGCTTGCGCAAGAGTACTGTCCTCGTATCCTAACTGACTTATAGAGAAAAGTAAAAGTACAACTGGAATAGTAAATAAGAGCACAACGCCCAAAGTCACAAAAAACTCAGCTGCAATCTGTCCTTTCATTATTCACACCTCGCTCCACCATTATTGCAACTTACTGTATCAGCTCCATACTCCTTTACAGAATCTTCACTTAAACCAAATTTTCCTGTTGAAGGATCACTACTGCATATTCCTTCACTCTTACAACCTGTTTCGCCTCGAACAAGCACTGTGGTATCGCTTTTTCCAAACATCTCGCGATCAAGCGCGCTTCCTTTTGTAAAATCAAATGTATTCTCTCCGCTTGCGTACTCACCTATAATAAATGTTTCAATACCATAAGTGCTGTTAAGCGAATAAGCATCTCTAAAAAATCTTTGTAAATAGGATGGTGCTTTGTCGCTTAAAACATAATAACCACACATCGTAAAGTCTCGCAATTTCTCTATGTCAAAAACACCAGCGCCATCTTTTTTATATTTTAATTCAGGATTATTAGAAACTTCAAATGGAGAAGCACCTCCAATAATTAAAGCGCATAGTGATTCTTTTTTCTCAACTAAATTATAGCAAGTCGGTAAAGAAATAGAAGAAGAAACAATAACAAATGGTTTCGAAGTTCGGGTGGCGTCATCTATAGAAGGTTCGCACTTAGCGCCTTCGTATTTTATTGCGTTGAAAGTATCTTTTTCACTTGTTTTAGTAGTGCCAGCAACAGTACACGTTCCCGCAGACGAAGGAGTATTTGTTACCATATAAGCACTGAAATTCTCGTATCCCTCAAAATTTACTATTTCATTATAACTTCCCTTCAAAATATATAGATGTCTGTATTGAGAGGGTATTAAAGATGCATCATTAACATTAACAACATATCCATAAAACCAACCTTGGCCCCCTCTAACATCAGCAATTTTACTTGCGCTCATATCGCTTGGGCTTGAATAAGGACCAAAAAAGAACCTCCTGTAAATCTTTGTTCCTTTCTTTCCGCTTTCTCTTGCTATTGCCGGATCAATATAGCCAGTGATGTTAACAAAACCTTTCACATCATAATCGCGAGTTAGCGTTGTAGTACCTGTTTTATCACGCATACTCAAAGACATTTTTATTGAGTAGTTTAAACCATCAAATCTTTCTTGCCAAACCTTAAAATCAGAAACAACAAAATTATCAATAAAAACGCCGGTGCCTTCAAGCGAGCGATTGAGTGCCATTACCCAACCACCAAAAGATGATTGTGGTTTTGAAAATGAGATGGCACCATCGAAATTGGTTTCAGATGGAGTCCCATTTACAAAGTATTCATTAATCGCTTTTTTAACATATTTCTCCCTATCCCCCTCTGGACCCTTTTTTAAAGGAGTATCAATGGATACTATACTGAGATCGTATACTGCTCTTTGCATTACCATATCTGCAACCTTACCTACTTTTTCAGGTGAGAGTTCAGTAACTGCAAGTTCCACATTTGACTCCTTGTATATTTCTGCGTATGCTTTTTCAGATGTTTCTAATCCCTTCACCCAAACACTCAAAGACATAATTATGTATGAAAGAATAAGAAAAACTGAAAGAACGAAAAAAAATCCTTTTCTGTCTTTTGTCATCATAATCACCTATATAAAAACTGTAAGACGAACAAGTGTGGAATTAACCGCAGGTGCAATCTTAGAATCATCTGGAGGCAAAAGCTCGGCATTACCACAAGTGATAACTCTTTTTTCAGATGCACCAATGTCCTTGCAACTATTATATAGGTAGGGGTTACCAGTCTGGTATAAATAATCGCTTTGACTAAACAAACCTATATTTGTTATTGTAGTAGATGCTTGGAGTTTCTTCATTGATTTTGCATGAGGATCACTTGCAACTAAAGAAGTATCATATATAACAACCCATTCATCTCCAGATTTCTTTTCTAATTTATAACCAAATTGATTAGGAATAGATTTTCCAATACTTTGCTGGACCACGCTATTAATTATCGGTGAAGAAGAATCAGCAGAAACTATCAAGTCAAGTACAGAACCACTGCAATCTTTTATGAGCACGCTACATGGAGTTGAAGCCGACGAAATTAAAGCATCACGCGAAAGGTAGTGTGCCTGTGTAAGGACAAAGTAGTAAGCAGATGGAACACTTGAAAAGAATATCAATGTGTAGACTGCAACAAGAGCCAATATAAATGCCACAAAAGCATCTAAAGAAAAAATAAAACCTCTCATGAAATTACTTTGTTATGCACCTTTTAAAAATCCTGCGTATTCCTAAAAATTTTGCGATTAACTCTGAATAATATTTAATCTTAGTTTGGAAAACATACTAAAAGTACAAAAAGATATAAAAAACATATAAAAAAACACAAAATTTATATATAATAAGAGTAATATATCACTAATGCTAATAGCAGAATTAAGTATATTAGAATTAAAAAATGGGGCGGGAAGATATGCCAAAGGGATATGATGATTTAGATATTGCGATAATGAGAGAGTTGCGGGATAATGCTAAAATATCATACAAGAAACTTGCAGAAAAACTAAAAACCCATCCAAACACTTTAATGCAAAGAATAAAAAAATTAGAAAAAGATGGAGTCATAAGAAAATACAGCGTAGACATAGATTATCGCAAAATCGGCCTTGGTTTAAGAGCAATTATTTTACTTAGAATAAAAGGAATAAATATAGTAAAAGCAAAAGAAGAAGGCGAAACAGATTTTAGTGCGATACTTAAAATGCCGCAAGTTGTTTCGCTATACGGAATAACCGGCCCATACGACGCAATAGTTTTGGTAGAAGTAAAAGACATAAAAGATTTAACCGAGACAATAGGAAAGATACAAAGCACTCCTGGAGTTACAAGAACGTCAACTTTCATCATCCTAACTACATATAAACACAGTACAGATTATAATCCTTTTAAATATGAAGGAAACAGATGACTAAGTTTTAATTTCATTTTCTTTTTTCTCAGATTCTCGATAAATCTTCTCTGCAGTTCTTAGAAATACGCTATGAACATCATCAATTGGCGTTGTACCTTCGCCCACAATAACAAGACGACCGTTTCTTATCCTCTTTATTTCAGTTTCTGTTTCATTTTTACCGAAAGGATCAAACAGTGTCTTAAAAAGTAGAGCAACCAAAGGATCGCTTTCACTTTCTAAAGTAAATCTCGATGGGTCTTCACCTATGACAATCATTCTTCCTCCTATTTTAAGATAATCGTGCAGAATTGTTAAAACTTTGTTTTTTGCCTCTATTCCACGGATAACATCCAAAACTTGAGAAACAATAGCAACATCAACAGAATTAAGTGAAAGATTTATTTGTTGGCGTTTATTATCATCTAAAAAATCAACAGAAAAAGAAAACAAGTCAACAATAACTAGATTATCGTCCTTATGATTTAATAGTTTTAATCTTTTTTTAGCAAGTGCAATCATATTCTCGGCGATGTCATTTATGTACAAGACAACCTCTAATTTTCTTTTTGTTTTTTCATAATAATAATTTGCCATTGTTTTGAGGAGGTTTATGGTGACATCACCGTTGCCTACAAATGGCTCAAAAACAATTAAAGGAGAATTTTTGTTGTTGAGGGCCCTCTTTTTATCTAAAAAGTAGGATGGGAAAAAAGAATCGACCTCTTTTCCTAAAAGAATTTTTATAGCATTCGTATGTTTTTGCATCATTTTTCCATAAGCATCGTCTACCGCCCATAGATTAAAAAGTAAACGGGCGCGCTCAGAGATATCAAGTTCCTTTAGGCTCTTAGTTATTTCCTCCTCTTTTCTTTTTACTCTTTTGAAATCTTTGTGCCATTTTAGTATCTCGTCTTTTAATTTTTTGCTCCTTATATTTTTTTCTTGGTCTTGATTAAAAATCTGTGACAGAATCATAAGCATCTAATTTATTTATTGCAAGAAGCCTTTTTAAATCCTACCATAAGATTATACGTCTAACGACGCATAAAATATTATAACTCTCAAACTTCTAATATTATTACGACGAAAAATAAAAAAATATGCAATTGTTTTAAAATGCTTGCAATAAAAAATTTTGGTATGACTTCTTTTGAAAAATTTTTAGGTTCAAGCACAATATTCCAAAACATATCTGTTCTATCCCCGCATTATATACCTAAGACCCTTCCCTACAGAGAGAAACTAATGGAAGAAATAATGATGCATATTGCTCCAACTCTTAAAAACCAAAGAAGTAGGAATATATTAATATATGGAAAAACCGGAACAGGAAAGACATGCTCAATAAAAAAAATAATGGAAGAATTTGAACGAATACCAAGTAAAACAAAGATGCATTATCTTAATTGCCGGGTGTATAATTCAAAGTACAGAGTTCTCCAAAAAATTATGAAAGAATACTATCCTGAATTAGAGAAAGCAGGTTTTGGTTTACCTTTTATATATGAAAAACTAATAGAAACAATGAAACAAAATGCGTATATTATAACGGTGTTGGATGAAATTGATATGGTAAAGGACCTTGACGATTTAATATATACGCTCACACGTGCAAATGACGAAGCAGGTAATGGTGGTATAAGTATAATAGGTATATCCAACAAATTATCATTCAAAGAAAACCTTGACCCTCGTAGTAAAAGTAGTCTTAATGAGATAGAAATCGTCTTTCCTCCATATACGTCAGAACAACTTCAGAAGATATTAGAACAAAGAGTAAACGAAGGTTTTAAACCAGGTGTGGTGCAACAATCAGCAATAAATCTCGCTGCTGCCATAACCGCCCAGGAAAGTGGTGATGCAAGATACGCTCTTAAACTTTTAATGCGAGCTGGGGAGATTGCAGAAAAACAACAAAAAACCATCGTTGACGATAGTGATGTTGAAGAAGCAAGAAAACAAGTAGAAACTGACCTAATATCAGAAGTTGTAAATACTTTACCAGAAATGCATAAGATAACGCTCTATGCGATAGCGAAACTTTCGCTTAATGGAAGTAAGTATTCAAGATTGGATGGTATAAGCGAAGGTTTTCTGATGTCAGGCGAGGTTTATGAAGAATATGAATATTGCTGCAAAAGATTACATAAAAAACCACGAAGCCTCAGATGGTATAAAGAATACCTTAATGATTTAGAAATGCTTGGCTTAATAATAACCACACCAAGCAGCAAAGGAATAAGAGGACAAACGACGTTGATAAAACTTGGACACCCTGCAGAAAGCGTACATAAAATAACAAAAAGCGTTTTATTCGATGGTGAAGGTGAATGAAAATAAAACTAATAAAAAAGAGCGATAGGTATTTTATCGAGTTGCCAAAAGAATTCGGAATTTACGATGAGCTGGAACTTTTCAAACTCAAAGAAGGATTTTATCTTATGACAATACCTTTAGAGAGCCAAGTGCAAAAAGAAGAAAAGAAAAAAGAAAATGAAGAGTATAAAGTTAGTGAAGAGGAAAAAGCGCTCATACAAAAACTTCTCAAGATAAGATTCGAAGAGAGAACACCAGCGTATGTAAGCAGAATATTAAACCAAAAAGAAAAAGAAATTTTACGTGAATTAGAAAACAAGAGATTTGTCAATGTCTATAAAGGAGAAAAATACAAACAAGGAGTATACAACATAAACGACCGCGTTTATTCTGTGATTTATACTCAACAAAATAAACCAAAAAACAAAGAAGATGATTTATTTAAAAATGGTTATTTAGTAGCAAGTGAAAAAGAAGCGCTCGCACTTCTTGAAAAAATAAAAGAACAGATAAAAAAAGGGGAGATAAGAGGAATGAAAGGATTCGATGGAAATTATTACATAATAACCTTAAAACTTTACAATGAACTTTCAAGAAAAATCTTGAAAACACTTGATAAGGAGAAAGAAATAAGCGAAATAGCAAAAACAGTTAAGGTAGAGGAAGAAGCAGTCCGCGCAGTGCTGCACTTCTTAGCTGAGGCAGGAGAGGTAATAGAAAAAAGAAAGAATGTTTATGTTGCAGTTTAAATAGATACTAAGCGGCTAAGAGGATAATAGTCTTAGCATGTTTACCCCAACACCGCCAAAAATAAAAATAGATATATATAGAAAATAGAAAAGAACCACAACCATTATTGCTGTTAGAAATAAAATAGCTATAGAACCTACTGTAGATATAATAGCACGATTTTGCGATAAGTTGTGGATGTGTTTTATCCCACGATATCTATAATAGAGCATAACTAAAAATATTAACAAACTAACTGCTTCGACAAGCGGCCCTAAACAATATCCGATTAAAACAGCACGAATTAAGTGGATAGGTATTAAAAAAATAAACATGCTTGCGGTAGATGATAAAAGAACAGACATGGTGTCCTTAAAACTTCCATTACCACCCAGTATTTTTGAGAATAAATAGTAAATGGTAGTTTCAAAAAGTAAACCTACAGCAGTAAGAATTAAAACCAAAAGAATAATAGTTATAAAAATTAAAATAAATCCAACTACGCCACTTGCTAAAGTGAATACGACGCCCGTGCCCCCAATTATAGTTTTTAACAGTCCTCCAAATAATACAGAAAAAAAAGCTGTAAGAATACCACCATAAAACACAAAAACTAATAAAAAAGGCCAGCCACCGATTAAACTAAAAATAAAAGATAAAAAGGTAAGCATCCACATGTCAATTATATTTTTTATTATTCCCCTTCCTTTTTTAGATTCTTCGTCTAAAACTTCCTCACATTTCCCGTCTGCAAATTTAATCCAGGTCGCAACAGAAGAATATGGAATAAAATTAACTATCTTAAAGCAAAAGTTCTTATATTCTCTTACTATTTCAAATATATCAGAAAAAGAACTGTTGGAAGTTGTAACGGTAGTTGAAGATTGCTCGGGTTTTTTACTTTCTTCCTTAATTTCATTTTTAGCTGAACGGAGTACTGTCTTTTTTTGTGATTCTGTTGCCATAAGGGAAAAATATAAAGAAGCATTTAAAAAAGTAAGTAGGGGAATAGGTAAGCGTATCATTATGATAGTAAAAGACAATATCTACGGAACTATCGAATTTGACGAATTAGAAGAAAGAATAATAAACACCCCAGAATTCCAGAGATTGAGAAGAATAAAGCAAATGTCAATAACTAATCTAGTTTATCCTGGTGCAAACCACACCCGTTTTGAACATTCTCTTGGAACGGCACACCTTGCTGAAAAAATCGCGGAGAAATTAGTGGACAACATAGAAGAACGCAAAATGATAAAACTTTATGCCCTTCTTCACGACATTGGCCATGTAGCATTTTCTCATGAAGGAGAAGACGTACTAAAGAGATACTTAGGAGACCATGAAAAAATAGCAAAAGACATTATACTCAAGACACAAATAGCAGACATAATCAACGAAAATTTTAACGTTAAAAAAATATTAGAAATAGAAGAAAAAGGGATTGGCGCAATAGTAGATGGAGATATAGGTGCAGATAGAATGGATTATCTTAAAAGAGATGCGTTAAACACCGGCGTTGCTTATGGTATAATAGATATAGATAGATTAGTACACACCACACGATTAGTAAAAAATGAGATGTGCATTACAGAAGGTGGCTTAGAAGCAGCAGAATGGCTTTTGGTTGCGCGATTTATGATGTTCTCTGCTGTTTATTTGCATAAAACAGTTAGAATAGCTACAGTGATGGTTCATAAAGCAATAGAACATGCTATAAAAGATAACACGATAAAACCAGAAGAGTTTATATGGATGGGAGATGAATTTGCTCTTGCGAAAATGCGCGAATCACCAGGCGCACGCGAGTATGTTGATAGAATTATAAAGAGAAGGCTTTACAAGGAAGTAGCAGTTATTAGAGAAAAAGACATTACAAAAAAAGAAGCAGAAAAATTAGAAAATGAATTAAAAGAAAAATTTGGAATAGACATAATATTTGACTATCCAACACAATTTTTCAAACCAATAAAACTTAAAGTCTTAAAGAAAAACAATGCACTTGTTCCAATTTCTAATCTTTCGGATTTAGTTTCATCCCTAAATGAAGCCGAAGAAAAAAGAAAAAAAATAATGATAATTACAAGTGAAGAAAACAAGAAAAAATATGGCAAAAAAATACAAAAAGAATTGGAAAATTTCTTAAGTTAAAAATTAATGAATAAAAAAGCCGGCTATTTTTATAAAAAGAACGAATGCAAAAACTACGACAATCACTGTTTTAGGGTCTATTTCAAAGCCACTTAATTTTACATCAGGTGAAAAACCGATTATCCCAGCTGAACCCATTGGCATTGTAACTTTTTCCTGTGCCATGGAAAAATTTTCACTTAGATCATTTTAAAAAGGTTTTGAAATTCAGGAGACAGTAATCTTACTTTTTTTAAAGGAGAGAACAAAAGGATACAAAAGGAGAAGGAAACCAAGAAAAACAAAAGAGAAACGAACATCACCTAGAGCATAGATAGAAAGTATTACTACAGAGATTCCAAAAACTCTCCCTACATTTAGAAATATTTCTCTCCCGCTCATCAAAAGCGAAAGATCTCTTTTGTTATCTACTAAAATAGCAGTAGTAAAAGGCCAAAAAAGAGCAGAGAAAAAATTACGAATTCCACTAAAAGCCGCCCAAGTAATTACATTTGAGTAAAAGAACATCAAGATAGTCGAAAGCGAAGTCATAACACTAAAAATATTTATGTATAACTTTCTCTTTTTTGTCTTATCCGAAAGATAACTCATAAAAAAAGAAGCTAAAATAGAGAAAATGGTTACAAAAGCAATAAAGATGCCTAGATAAAAAGGCTGATCGAGCAATGATAGAGAAACAATAGTACCGCCTGCCAAAACACCAGTTGTTGTTCCTTCTAAAAAATTCAGCGTTCTAAAACCTTTTGTCTCTTTTATACAGCTGTTTAAATTATTTTTATACTGCTCTTCTTTTAGCAAAAATATTAGAAAAACAACTGGCAAAAAAAGAAGTGCGCTTATCAGAAAGAAAGAAAAACCGCCCCATCGCTGCAATACTAACCCCCCGACCACTGTTAAAAGAATGCTAAGAAGACCGCTTACAGAAAAATAGAGCGTGCTAGAAGTAGCGGCGCTATTAACTGCTCCACGAAAGTACAAAATATTAAAAGGCACCCAAAATAAAAAAACAGAAAAACCATAAATAAAAAAACTTAAAGCAAGGAGCGGAAATGAAGGTGGAAAAAACAAAATGATGATATAGGAAATCATTGCAGATAATGCTCCGCAACCCATCAACGCTCTCTTATCCAAAGATGGAGCGAAACTAAAAGCAAATATAGTAAAGAGGGCAGACAATGGCCACATGATATAAGCTAATGAAATATCAAGATTACTTAACCCCGCCTCTTTAAAATAAATTAACCAAACACTGCTAAAAACGATTGGCATAAGCCAAAAAACATAAATGAGTATAAGGTTTCTTTGGTTTTGACCACGGCCTTCGTACATTCTAATACCTTTTTAATTATTAAAATAGCAAACTTAAAATCCTTTAGGAAGAATAAAACACATGGCAAAATATTTTGGGACGAATGGTGCAAGAGGAAAAATAGATGAATTCCCTCCACACATAGCAAAAAAACTTGCATACGCAACAGGCGAATACCTTAAAAATGGAAGGATTCTACTTGCACGCGATGGAAGAAATAGCGGCCAAATTTATTTTAATGCGATTTCAGAAGGTCTGCTTGAAGCAGGATGCACAGTAATCGATCTTGGAATGGTGACTTCTCCGACTGCAGAATTTATGATAAAAAAGCTGAATGCAGACGGGCTTGTGATAATAACCGCTTCTCACAATCCTCCAGAGTATAATGGTATGAAAGTAGTGGACGGCAATGGCGTGGCTGTCTCCAAAGAAAGAGCAGAAGAAATAGAGATAATAGCGGAAAAACCAGCAACTAAAAAAAATGGAGTTATGAAAAAATACGAAAGGGCAACCGAAGACCACATAGAGGAGATTATAAAAAAAATCGATGTTGAAAAAATAAAAAAGATAAAACCACGCTTAGTGCTTGACTGTGGAAATGGAATGTCATCACTCATAACACCTCAACTATTCAAAAGATTAGGATGCGAAGTAATACCTATAAACTCCCATGTTGATGGTAATTTTCCAGGCAGGCCTTCAGAACCAACAGAGGCAAACGTAAGCGATATGTTGTCATTAGCCAAAGAGGTTGGGGCTGACGCTGGGATTGCATGGGATGGTGATGCAGATAGAGTAGCATTTGCAGATGAAAACGGCCATTATGTAATAGGAGACAAGGTTTTTGCCCTTTCAGCTATCCTTAAGTTGAGAAAGGAGAGAGGAGATATAGTAACAACAGTAGCAACAACAAAAGCAATGGAGGATATAGCAGAAAATTTTGGCGTTAAAGTAAGATACACTAAAATAGGTGCGCCATATCTATGCGAAGAGATGTTGAAGGGAAACGCGGCGATTGCAGGGGAAGAGGTTGGCGGAGTGATTTGGCCAGAGATATCGCTAGCAAAAGAAGGCATATATACAGCTGCGAAGATAGTAGAAGCGATATGTGAAAAAAAACTTTCAGAGTGGATTAAAGATTTGCCTCAATATGTAAACATAAAAGAAAAAATAAAGGCAGATGATAAAAAGAAAAAAGAAATAATTAGAAAAATGTTAGAATACGCAAAAACAAATAATCTCAATTACATCGACATAGATGGAGTTAGAATAAATTATGATTGTGGGTGGGTTATAGTTAGAGCATCAGGTACAGAAGATTACGTTAGAATATTCGCAGAGGCAAAGAGCACCAAAGAAGCAAAAGAATTAATAAACAAGCATAGATTAATAATCGGTGAGTAAATGGCGAGGATCCTCTTGGTGCTCGCTGATGGTTTTTTGAATGCAGAGTATAAAATAAAAACATTACTAGAAAGAAAGGGACACGATGTAAGAGTTGCAAGCAAACAGAGAATTACAATAACAAGCAAAGATGGAGAAAAGATAATGCCTGACCTTGCCCTTTATGAAATAAACCCAGATTACTTTGATTTTGTTATCATAGCTGGACAAGATATGAAAAAAATTATAACACCGGAAACAATAAATGCGATAAGGAAATGCGCAGCGAAAAAAGGTGTTGCTGGAGTAAACGAGGGTGCAGTCGCGCTGGCGTTTGCAGGTATTCTTAATGGAAAGAACGCAACTGTTGCTCGAGAAGAAAAATCAATAAAATTTTTAAGAGATTCTGGCGCGAAATATAAAAATGAAGAAATAGTACTTGATGGAAATATACTCACTGCTGCTTATCCTGAAATGGTAGAGGAGATAGCAGACAATATAGATAAGATAGTAAAAAAATAGGTGATAAGTTGATAACAATAAGACATGAAGGATGTATTGTTTGCGCTGGTTGCGCAGCTGTTTGTCCAACTGGTGCGCTTGAGTTAGTAGGAAATAGGATAGAATACTACCCTGAAAAATGCATAAAATGTGGCGCTTGCGTAAAGGTGTGCCCAGCAAGCGTTATAAAACTTGAGAGAGGTGCGAAAAATGAAAACAAATTATGATGCTATAGTTATTGGTGGCGGGCCAGCTGGCTCTACCTTTGCGCGATTGGTTGCAGCAGAGGGAATGGAAGTACTTGTTATAGATAAAAGAAAGGAAATAGGTGTTCCAGTTAGATGCGGTGAAGGACTTGGAGCAAGAGAAGTAATCGCACAAGGCCTAGAATTGCCAAAAAGGTGCATTTCAACAGAAATAGTAGGCGCAAAAGTGGTTGCACCAAATGGCAAAGAAATAATCTGGAAAGACAAGACTACAACAGGTTGGGTACTCGAAAGAAAACTCTTTGACAAATGGCTGTGCGAATTAGCAATAGAAAAAGGAGCGGAAGTAAGAACTTATACGAGAGCAACAGAGCTCATAAAGAAAGATGGAAAGATAATAGGATTAAAAGTAGTGCAGTGGGGAAATAACGAACAAGAAATCTATGCACCGCTTATAGTATCAGCAGAAGGAATGGAAGCAAGAATCGCAAAACAAGCAGGATTTGATACAACGCACAGGCTATATGACGTTGACACATGCTACCAATATGAAATGAAACCATATGACCACGAAAACCTTATAGAGTTATATTTTGGAAACAAAGTTGCGCCAAGGGGTTATGTTTGGATATTCCCAAAAGCAGATAGAAGAGCAAATGTTGGTATAGGAATAGGGGGCAACCTTACTAATGGAAATAAAAACGGCATCCCTGGTGCTGATCCTAAAATTCTTTTGGATAAATTTATAGAGAACCATCCGACACTAAAAGATGCGAGCACTCTCGTAGATTTTGGTGGTGTTATAAGTGTTGGTGCGCCACTTAATGAATTCGTCAAAGATAATTTTATGGTCATCGGAACGGCTGCAAAACAAGTTGACCCTATCCACGGAGGAGGCATAGCGCTGGCTATGGAAACATCCGTAATGGCGGCAGAAGTGGCTTTGAAAGCACATAAGAAAAGAGATTACAGCGCCCAAGCGCTAAAAGAATACGAAAAGAAATGGTTCCCCTCATTAGGAAAGAAGATGGAAAAAAGATTAATGCTTAGAAAAGTATTGGAAAAACTAAATGACGATGACTTAGACTATATATTCAATGCGATAACACCAACCGATCTTAATGATGTAATGGAAGGTAGATTTGCAGGTCCTGTCGCAAAAGTACTGGCGGGCAGACCGCAGTTGCTAAAAATCTTAAGCGTTCTCGTAGGAAAATAAAACAATTAAAAACCCTATGAAACAAAATTATAGTGTTAAAAAAAATATTTTGGTGATAAAATGGCTGGCGGACCGGAGTTAAAGGGACATGAAGAAACAGAATTGCCTCCAAAAGAAATAATACCAAAAAAAATAACAGGTGTCCAATATAAAATTGAAGTGGGAGACAAAGTGTACATAGTGGAACTTGAAAAAGGCGAACATTTCAAAAAAGGAAGAAAATCAGCAGATATATACGCCCAAGAACTAATGACGGCAATTTCAAAAGCAAAAAATATTTATCGTGAGGAAGGAGATAAAAAAATAGAATTGACAGAAGACGAGAAGTCTAATCTTAGGTCAACCATATTAAAACTATACAATGAAAACAAAGTTGCTGAAGTAATTGTTGAGAAAATAAAACAGTGAGCAAATGGGAAGAAGAATAGCAGCAGTGATAATAGCTGCAGCTATAATACTCAATCCTCACACGCCCCCGATATTTAAAAAAGAAAGACCGCTAGTTGAGCATATAAAAAACGGTGAGAGGATAATAAAAAAAATAGATAAAAAAAACGGTGTTTATACGATAACAGACAAAGGGATTATTTTTGAGGAAAAAAATCCCAAAGTAGTGTCCGTAGAAGAAGTAGGAACAATAAATAACAATGGAAAAAGCATTAAAATAACAAAGCAGCAAATCGAAAAAGGACGGGAATTAATATGGGAAGACAGTGGTTGCACTGATTTTATTTGTATGAAAGAAAGCGAAGATGATAGAGTACAAGTGCTATTAAAAAACAATAAAGGCGATATTTGCGTCGTTGATATAAAATTAGAAGATGATATAGACAAGGTCAGGGCGAGAGTTAGAAAAATGAAAAATAGTCAAATACCAGATTGCCGTTAAATAAAACAGATTTCACTTTTCCTTTTAGTATTTGACCTTCAAAAGGCGACCATTTACATTTTGTATAGAGTTCCTCGCCTTCCACTTTCCATTCTTTTTTTAGATCAACTATAGTTATGTCTGCCTTTGCACCTTCTCTTATCTCGCCACGATCGCTCAATCTAAAAAGTCTAGAAGGTACTGCTGACATTTTTTTAATTATTTCTTCCAAAGAGAGAATCCTTTCATGGTACAACTTTAACATAAGAGCTAATGACGTTTCTAGACCTGGAAAACCGTGCGCACCGTTCTCTTTATCTTCTAATGTATGTGGTGCATGATCAGTTGCTATACAATCAATGAGAGAAATATTTTGAAGTAATTTTTTTCGTACACTATCACTTCTTAAATTAGGGTAAACAGTTCCTTTGTTTCCAAGACGAGCTGCATCTTTTGAAGATAAAAATAAATAATGGGGTGCGGTTTCTGTTGTTATGTTAAAAAAACGAGCCTTCTCAAGTTCTTCGCTAGCCGAAACGTGCGCTATGTGGCAATTTCTTTTATATTTTTTTGCAAGAAAGCCAACTGAAGATATGTTTTCTATTGTTTTTTCTATCTGTGTTACTTCATCGCCTTCTGAAGAAGAAGCATGAAAAACAAAAACCCCATCAAATGTTTGGAAGTGTTTCTCTATTGAATCTTTTTCTTTTAGTAAAAGATCACCAGTAGTCTTACCTAAATAAAACTTCATAGATAATGCTCCTGCTTTTTTTGCTTCACCCTGGTTATTATCAGTCGCACCAAAATGGAAAAAAACATCACACAATGCTTTCTTTTTTGCAAGCTCTTTTTTTTCTTTATAGCGCGCGATAGTAATTGTAGGTAAAGGATTATTTGGCATATCAATTACTGTTGTAAATCCGCCTGCAATCGCCGCCATTGTCCCGCTTTTAAAATCTTCTTTGTACTCTGCACCAGGTTCACGAAGATGAACGTGCGGGTCAATAAGACCAGGAAAAACAATGCAGCCTTTTGCATCGTAATAAGAATCTGCTTTTAAGTTATGGCCAATCTTAACAATTCTTTCTTCATCGATTAATATCTCAAGTTCTCTAAACTCATCCCTAAAAAAAACTAAACCGTTTTTTATGCAAAGCAAACTATGCACCTATGACAAGTTGACCTGTAAATATTAATGAGAGAATACGCAAAATTAAAAGCGAAAATTCTTTAATTATTCTAAAGGCAATTTTCATATACCATTGGTTGCGGTTATTAATCGTATCCAAAAGATCCTTAAACGCCTCTTTTTCACCAGGCCCCATCTTACTCTCAGTAACTTTTTTATGCTCCTTTCCATCAACTATAGTGATCTCTTCTTGTTTTCCTATTTGCTTTTTTGCTTGCTCATACCACGGTGGTAAAGAAGAACGCTTTTTTATAATAGCTCTCGTAAAATCTGCGATATTCACCGGTCTTTGAACAACTTGTTTTTTAGCCAATTCTTCTGCTTTTGCTTTATCCATTCCTTTTTTAATGTACTCTTCTGTCTTTTTCTGAATCGCAAAAAATGCTTCTAACCATGGATAAGTAGACGCTTCATCCACTATTGCTTTAAGGTCAGAAGATGCATAGCCCCATGTCGCAAGTGCAAGAAGGCGATAAGGAATAAAAAATGATAAAGGCCTTTTCTTTGCATGCATCTTTATTATTTCCGTTCTTGATTTAAAATCAGGCTCAGGAATATATATAGTTTTACTGAAACGACCACTTCTTCTCAAAGCTGGATCAACATCCCACGGAGCGTTTGTAGCGGCTATAGTTAGGACGTTTTCATTATGTGCTTCTACACCATCCATTTCATAAAGCATTTGATTAACTGCCATTCTCATATATTGTTGACCCTCACCTTGGTCTCTTCTACCACCAATAGCATCAACTTCATCAAAAAAGAGAATACATGGTGCATTTTTTCGTGCAAGTTCAAAAACTTTATGTATATTCTTTTCGGTATTACCTACATACATATCTAACAAGTCGCTCAATTTAGCGTTTATAAAACCTGCTTTGCACTCTCCTGCTGCTGCTTTTACGATATATGTTTTTCCGCATCCTGGCGGGCCATACATTAAAATACCGCCGCCACCCAGTTTTCCGTATTTTCTCGCCAACTCTGGATTCATCATAGGATAAACAATGGATTTTCTTATTTCTTCTTTCATTTTTTCCATACCCGCAACATCATTAAAAGACATGTTAGGCTTTTGGAGCATCTTTATGTCTGCACCTGCTTTTCCCTCCTCACCTTTTCCTTGAGACTCCTTCTTTTCCTTAACGCTTTCAAGATGCTGTTTTGCTTCAGTGAGTTCAGGATTAAGTTTTAAAGCTTGTTCATAATCCGCAATCGCACCATCAAGGTCGCCGCCGTATTCGCGAGCTAAACCTCGAAGGTGGTAAGCTTCTGCAAAATCAGGTTTTAATTCAATAACTTTACTAAAATCCTCAACTGCTTTATCGTAATCCTCTAAAGAAGCATAAGAAAGTCCTCTATTGTAATATGCTTTAAGGTAATTGTTATTTAACTGAATAGCCTTATCATAATCTTTTATAGCGCTGTTGTAATCCTGCAATCTGTAATAAGCATCCCCTCGATTATTATAAATAAAAGGATTATGAGGGTCAAGCTCTGCTGCTTTTGTATAATCAGCTATAGATTTCTCAAAATTTTTTAATTGATAATAACTAAGAGCACGATTAAAATAAGCTTCAGAGAACATTGGATTGAGAAGAACAGCCATATTGTAATTTTCTATAGCTTTATCATAATCGCCTTTTTCATAATAATCATTACCTAATTGATAGTAAGTTTTTGCATCTGTTGGATTCGGCTTTCGAATAACCATAATACCACTGCGATGTCTTAGATTTAATCTTACTAATTAATTTAAAACCTATTGTGTTTAATTTTTAAACTTTTCTTATTAAGGCAAAATCAAGGCTGCGTCCATTCTATTTCATAATATTCGTAATCACTACTGCCCAGCTCTATTTTTCTTATTATGTAATATGTAACACTACTTTCACGATCGCTTATTGCCATAAGCATCTCAAGACCATAGTGATCACACTCTGCCAATGCTTTTGCAAGTTCTTCGCCACCGATGTATTCATCTTCGCTCAAAGAGTACATGAGAAATTGGGGCGCGCCAGTTTTCGGTGTTTCTATTCCATCTTTTTTTCTTGGATAGAGTAAAAAATCCAACCGTGGTTTTTTAGGATTAACTTTTATCTCTGTTTTCTTTCCAGGGATGGCAAGTATAAAAGTTTTTTTAACGCTGTGGGCAACACGAATTGCCCTCGCCCATTCAGAAATAAGCATTTTGTCTTTTCTTGAGAAAACATGTAAAACATGCTTGGAGTGGATCCATTCTCCAGCAGTGTTCACTGGTGAGGCGCCGGGGAAATATATACGAAAATGAGTGCCAAATTTAAAACCTGTTTTAACTATATACCCCCTATTTCTCCAATCCTCATATACAGAATAAATGTCCTCAAAATATTTTATTCTTTTCTTGGCGATTTTTATAACACCATCCAAAGAACAGTTTTTTAACTTCAGAATTTTTTTCTTACAGAGAAAAATAGTTTCATAAATATCAAGCTTACTTATGCGTCCCCGATGGGCTGCTTTATACGTACCGAATTGACCAAGCCAATACTTCTCGTAAAGAATCTTTCCTTTGTTTTCGTCGTCAATCACCGTCATAAGGTCATCAATAAAAAAAACGCCCTCAACTTTTATATCGTCTATCTTTAAAACATCAATCCTATATTTTTTTGCAATGCTTCTCCCATAAGAACCATACGCCTCGGTCGCAGGGCGGGCTATAAGGCCCTTATCGCGCCAGTCCTTGTAAGTAAGATAACGAGCAAGAAGTTTTTTATTTTTTAGATAAGCCAAAGCTAACTCACTAAAAGAGTGCTCTTTATCACTAAGGTCAAAACAACGTCCGTTTCTTATATCCATTATATAAAGCGCTTCTTCTATAGAAAGGATTCTTTTATCAATCTCCTGATAACCATAAAAACCATTTTGAAGAGAGGTAATATCTGCAGGATCACTCGCCCATATTTTTTTCTTATCCCAGTGCAATTTTATCATGTCCTATCGCCTCTCTCTAAAAAATAAATCACTATCAAATGTCGCTATATTGCGTCAATTTTTTTTGTTTTACTGTTTCAAGTGTTTTCCATTTCTTTCTAATGAATTTATCTGCAACTTTCAAAAAAGAAGGACTTTTAAGCGACTCCCTCGTCTTCTCATCACTAGGGTAACCACTCCCAAAATCCATACCCAACTGTTCTTTTATTTTTTCTATTTTTTCGTCTCTTTTCACCTTAGCAAATATAGACGCTGCTGCAACGATAGGAAACTTTTCATCTGCTTTGTGTTCTGCCTCAAACTTTTCGCAGTTAAACTTTTTCATCCTTGAACGAAATGTCCTTCCATACCTGTCGGGCATGTCTATGAAAACGTCTGTATTTTTTAACTGCTTTATAAGCATTGACATAAACATTGCTTCTATATCATTGAGAGAGTATTTTTTCATAAGTTTGTTAAGGTCTTCAGCGCTTACTTCGACCCACTTGAAATCACAAATGGTTTTTAGTTCTTCAAGTATTTTTTTTCTTTGTTCGGGAGTAAGTTGCTTGGAGTCTTTTTTACAAAGTTCCTTAAGTTTTTTTTCATATTTTCTATTGCACACAGCACAGCATATAACAAGAGGCCCTATAACAGGGCCACGCCCTGCCTCATCTACGCCGGCAATAAAAAGAGAAGACATAAAAAATTAGTAATTTATGTTTCTTCTATCGATTATGATGTAGTCGCCAACCGCAGTTACGGCTTCATAAGGAACATAAACTAAACCATCTTCTTTCTTTAATTTTACAGCCAGTTCGCATTCAGGGTTTGGTTCACTTACTAGCGACTCTATTTTACCAGTTACTTCATTTATATTAAGGTCGATTAAGCGACCAAAATCCTCACCTTCATTTGTTATAATCTTTCTTCCAGAAAGTTGTCTGGCTATCAGGTATTTCACCATATTTGATCACCTTTGACTTACAATGCACAGAAATGTTATTTAAACTTTATAAAGATTTGTTTTTAACATTTTGTAAAAACAAAACCTATTCTTTTATTTTCAACAATGATTTTACTCTTTCTACATCAAAACCAACAATTATCTGACCATCTATTTCTATAACTGGAATGCTGTACTG
Organism: Candidatus Bilamarchaeaceae archaeon; assembly: GCA_038870635.1. Lineage (GTDB taxonomy): Archaea > Micrarchaeota > Micrarchaeia > Anstonellales > Bilamarchaeaceae > JAVZJR01. The sequence continues at coordinate 68,352 of JAVZJR010000001.1, forward strand.
TTTACTCTTTCTTAAAACTTCTTCTGCATTTTCTTCTATATCAACATCTTTCCACTCAAACGGAATGTTATGATTTTCAAAGAACATCTTAGCGCGTAGGCACCATTGGCACCATGGTGCACCGTATAAAATTACTTTTGCCATATTTGAAATTGGATATATAAGAGTTTAAAAATACAGCCTACATGTCGTAAAACATTGCGCGCAGCAATGGTTTTAAACTATTTGTTTTTAATCACTAACACAAACAGGGAGGTTTTACAATGGCAATTGTAGGAGAAAGAATAAGGGAGATTAGCGGTCGAAAGCAAAAATCTGAACAGATAAAAGGATTGAACATGAGCATAAGTATAGATGATGTAAGAGTAAACGACAAAAATATAGAGATTGATTACGCATACGCGGCAAATTATGAAGAAGGTGTTGGAAATATAACTATAAAAGGAACAATACTTGCAGTAGAGGACAGTGTCCAAGCAAAAAAAATAAATGAAGAATGGAAGAAAAATAAAAAACTTCCAGAGGACTACACCACTACTATCTTAAGTGCGATAAACTATAGCGGAAGCGCAAATGGCACATTGATAGCGAGAGTGCTAAATCTCGCAGCTCCACTCATACCACCAAGAATCGAACTATCTAAACCATCTAAATAATATTTTCTTTTTTTCTAATATTTTTACCATATTAAGCCACATTTTATATAATATACAGAATAACCCTTTTTTTGGATGACATCATAAACTTCGCAACATTCTAAATTTTTTCTTTTATTATACGAGTCATAAAAACCCATAGAAAAATTTCTTTTTTTAGAGATTAAGCCATTTGTAGAATTTTCGCCGGCCATAATGACTGCTGCGCGCACGAATGGTAATTCCTTCCCGTCCTTGCTCTCGGCAATAAAAAATGTTGCGCCTCGCGCATTGATTGGAAATTCGTTATCAATTAAAATTACGTTATCTTGCAGTGTCATATTTTTTTCAGCATGTACTGCTGTTACCTTTTCAAACTGTGAACTAGGTGCCCAATCATACCTATAAAAGTTATAATTGTTAATAAGACTTTTTCCATAAAAAGAGCTTTTTAGCTTTGCGAAAGAGTTATCTAAAACATCCTTAATAATATCGCTATGAAGTGTGTTCAAACTGGAAGCAAATAATATGCCGAAAAACAAAAGGATGATTAAAAAAACCTCGTTAATTTCAAACTTCATAAAAACACCTCATAATTTTTTGGCGCTGTTTTTTAATATGAAAAACAATGCTACGCCAAGTGGTAATTCAACTTTATCACCAGGAGAAAACTTTCCAAATGTCTGGTTAAGCATTTCTAATTGTGGTGTTTCCTCTAAAAACTCAACACTTACCTCTGGTCCGTTTATAACCGCATGTCGGAGTGGTTCAAAAGTATATATGTCAGCTACAATCTTTGCAACAAAACCAGTTTCACCATGAATTGAATTTGGCACGCGGATTAATTTGCTCATATCATATGTAACCGCAGGGTCAGCGTTTATTGACATAACTGCAAGCTCCTGTTTTAAACCATCTAATCTTTTCAAAAGGTCGTCTAGTTTCAAAGATGTCCTGCTCCAATTTCCTTCAATAATTCCTGAGATAAAAAAATTTCTCTTTTCTTCATTGAGAAATATCTTTGAAATAGAAGCAGGGTTATCTTTTAATTTTTTTATTACTAACTTTGCAAGCCTGCCACGATAGCCGCCATCTGTAGGCTTAGGCCCAAGAAGTTTTTTCATTTCTTTTTTACCGCGCAACTCTTCCCAAAAAAATAAATCTCTAATTCGCAAACCTTCAGCCCTGATGTAATTTGTTATTTCTTTTCTCTCATCCCCGCCAAGGCAAAGATAATCATCACTCCTTACATGAACATGATATCCTCTATTACCGGAAAAAGCGATAAGTATTTCTTCTTTTTTTAAACCAAAATCTGCTATTAAAAAATCTTCAACCAATCGAATAACATCTTCCCGCATATCTAAAAGTTTTGGGTAAACATCGTATTTTCCATCGGCGTGCATATCAAGGTCAAATATTAAATCAGCACCTATTCTGCCTTTTTTCTCTATGGGCGTTGCTGATGGAAATTGATAATACGCAGCAGAGTGAGAAACAAAATAAGGTGGATTGCTGATTAAAAAATTTCTAAATTGCTCAGTAGTAGAAAAAGATAGATGTCTTGTATCTATTTTTTTATAGTTTCCAATACCAAACTCTCTTTGATCGATTCTTTTTATATCAAAATGCGCATTTTGGTAATAACGTGAAAAAACATTTCTGACAAAAACATCATTTTTATTTACTTCCATTTTTCTTACCTCTCCATTGTATAGGGGTGGTTATACCACATGCGGCCCTACAAAGGCCAAAGGAAGTAACAGAAGCACAATTAGGCACTTTATACCCTTTCTTTCTTGCGTGTTCCACTTGGTATCTTGTTATTTTTTCAGAAAAATCTGGCGAATTTGAAAAAAGCGAGACGATTTCTTCATCACTGAGACCAATGTTTATTAGATAAACAGCGAGAAACCACCGTGCCTGGTGCGAGAGATTATGGTGTTTCTTTAGTTCTTCTATTAAATAGGAAATGCATGGTGGATAATCCCCTTTAACTGCAACTGGCAACCGTTTATCTTCTTGTCTGGGCATTCTTTTTTCTATCTCCTCAACTGCCCGCGATATAAAAGGTGCGGGATTCTTAAGGAATGGTACAACTTCTAAATGCTTTCTTATCGCTTCCTCTATAATCCTTTTCTCTTCTTCAGAATTTATCACCACCCATCCGCCGTTCAATTGACGATTTACCAAGGCATAATGAGAATCGCGAGGGGTGTACTTTAAATAATCTGGAAGAAAAATTTTTCCATCTTTAACACGTATGTTAAACTCCTCTAAAAGTTTCTTTATACCTTCCCTGCTCTCATTGTTTATGTTTTTTCTGGCAAGCTTAGAGTAAGCTACTGCAAACCTACTCACAACATACCTATTCCTCATCGCGCCGAGTATCATTCTTGCAGTAGCATAAACAACAATGCTTTCTTTTTTTTCAATATCGTCAATATATATTTTTTCTACAATTTTGCCAGAAAGCGCTGAGAGAATGAGCTCTACTGCTTTATCTACAAGTGATTCGCTAACCTCTATGTTGGAAACTATGTCTTTTGCTTCTTTTGTAAAAGGATACTTTACTATAAAATCTAAATCAACCATGTTATCATTCTTTTTTATAATTTCTAATGAGCCAACTCAAAATAAAAGGTGTTACGAAAGTTGTTAAAAGAGCCATTGCAGATATAACAGAGTATTCTTGGATATTAAGAACTTTTTTTGTTAGACCCAGACCAGCTATAATTAGTGCCACTTCTCCACGGGGAGCCATTCCAAGACCAACTAAAAAGGATTGATAAGGATTTAGTTTTCCTGCGAGCGCTCCAACACCGCATCCAATGGTTTTGGTTAAAATCGCGATAACTGTTATAATCGCAATAGGTACAACAAAAGAAATAAGTGCATCAACATCTACGAGCATTCCCATAGTTATGAAAAAGATTGGCATAAAAAGAAGCTCTAAACTATAAGTATTATTTTCTATGTAATCGATATGCCTACTGCGATTTAAAACAACACCAGCTAAAAATGCACCAACGATGGCTGAAAGTTTTATGAATTCTGCAACGTATGCGCACATAAGCATAAACGCAAAAACAAGAAGCAATCTTCTCGCGCTCATCTCTTTTCTGTCTAAGTATCTGACAAAATAATCACCGGCCATCACCGTACCAAAAAGAAAAACAGAAGTAGAGATTAAAGTCATAACAATTGGGAGCATTGCCTCGCTAAAAGTTGCTGCGCTACTGGCGTTTATAACGAATGAAAGCACTAAAAGACCAAGAACATCATCCAAAACAGCCGCACCTATTATCACTTGTGCGAATCTCTCTTGCATGAGATTCATTTCTTTTAGAAGAGCAACAGTAACACCGACACTTGTTGCAGTAAGAGCAGCACCTAAAAACATAGAATACGCGAAATTTCCTCCTTCATAAACGGCATATAAATAACCGCCAATAAAAGGTATAATAACTCCTGCAAGCGCAACCAAAAGATTGTCCGTTCGGAATATTCCTTCAAACTTATTGTGCAAACCAACTTTAAAAAGCAAAACAATAGCGCCCAATTGAGCAAAGGTATGCAAAACTTCTTCAGAACGAAGAAGATGGGGCGGCTCTCTCGGCAAATTAAAAGGAAGGTGTAAATCATCTAAATAATGAAAGCATATTTCTAAAAAGCTCGGACTTATTAAAACTCCCAATAACATAAGTATCATAACTGATGGCTGTTTGAGATAGATGACTGCAAGTTCACCTATAACCGCAAGCAAAAGTAGAAAAACTATTTCAAAGTATATATGCTGCTCTAAAGGCACGTTGCCAAAAATGCTGGGGCCGATAACTGCAATAACTAATATTATAAAAAGTAAAGGAAGCACGAGCCATTTAGATATGTCTTCGCTTATTGTTATTTTGACCATATTTCCACCATGTTCTTCTGTATTTTGGTAAATAAAATATAACCAATATCAAAAAATAATATAGCTAAGAAATATTCCCATTTTTGAAAGAGTAAAGCAGTTATAAAAGCTCCTATTGGAAGAAGCAAACGGTAGTTTTCAAAATTTCTAAAACGCCATCCTGCTGTTTGCTCATCTAAAACAGCAAGAACAAAAAAGAAAAATAAAAATGAGAGTGATTGAGGGGGAAGCCCAAAATAAAAAAGAGAGACAACCACCATGAAAAAGCCAAGCATATGAGAAAGAGTATCAACTTTTCTAGAAAAAAGCTGTGCTAAAAGAGTTCCCAAAAATAACTCGCTAAATGAGGTAAGACTCGTAAGATAACCAATCAATATACCATAAAAAATGGCTATTAAATATTTTATTTTATCCCTCCCGCCTTTATCGTCGTCTATCCAATCAACCCACTTCACCAAAAAACCAGAAACAAAAGACAACAAATAAGCAAAAATCATGATATCATCTCTTTAACAGATAATATGCAAGTGGAAATGTTATTGAAACATCACCATAAACAGTGACATGGTTTGCTTTCTCTCTTATCTTTCCCCATGAAACTGCTTCATTTGTTTGAGCACCAGAAAGCGATCCGTCCCAAGGTGTGGATGTAGTGAAATAAACAGCATAATTAAAACCGTCGCGCAATATGTTTACACCAATGGCGTGATGCTTTGATATCCCTCCACCTAAGATTATGCCACCTGTTTTTTCTGCTTCTAGCGTAATTGAAGCGAGCTTTTGCATATCACCGGTAACATCTATTCCAAAATCCTTATGTCTCTGCTTAAAAAAATATGCCTGAAGACCTAAAGCAGAATCAGTTATGCCTGGGGAAAAAACAGGAATTTTATTTTTTGCACACCAGTACAAAAAAGAGTTTTTATCCCTTATTTTTTTGCCAGCCGCCTCGGCAATTTCAGATGGGCTCACTATTCTTTTCTTTTGGTAAAGTTCGCTAAAAAGCGCGGTGATTCTTTTTTCCAGTAATACATATCGATCGTTTGGGACAAAGATATTGCCAATCCTATTAACGCCTTTTTTATGCAACGTACTATCATCAGCAGAGAAATCGCCAATAAGATAGGGTTTCTCTGCCCGTATTATATCATGATCGATGCTTCCACCTGTGGTTATAATTATATCAACAAATTTTCTTTTACACATATCTGCTATTATCCCACGTAAACCACTGGCAACCATATTTGCAGTAAATGTTAAGTATACTGTAACATTTTCTTCTTTCATCTTATTAATTACATCTATTGCATAACCAAGCTCAGTAGCCTGAAAACCAATTCCTTTTAAATTAGCAAATGGTTTTGTAGGATCGATATCTATAACTTTCATAAATTGATATTGAAGTAGTTATTAAAAAAGATGATTGTTTATACAAAAACAGTGATGGGTATGAAAATAATAGGTGTGTTTGGTCGTGAGATATTAGATTCGCGAGGGAACCCAACAGTAGAAGTAGATGTTATTGCACAGGGTGGAGTTGGCAGTGCAGCTGCACCAAGCGGCGCATCAACTGGAAAACACGAAGCAGTAGAGCTTCGCGATGGCGGGAAACGATACGGTGGCAAAGGTGTATTAAAAGCAGTTGAAAATGTCAATACTATAATTGGACCTGCTTTAGAAGGGATGGATGTCACAAAACAGGAAGAAATTGATCTCAAGATGAGGGAGTTGGACGGTACAAAAGATAAAAGTAGATTGGGGGCTAATGCAATAGTTGCGACTTCAATGGCTGTTT
>JAVZJR010000001.1:74796-180739 GCA_038870635.1 Candidatus Bilamarchaeaceae archaeon
ACCTGCTTTAGAAGGGATGGATGTCACAAAACAGGAAGAAATTGATCTCAAGATGAGGGAGTTGGACGGTACAAAAGATAAAAGTAGATTGGGGGCTAATGCAATAGTTGCGACTTCAATGGCTGTTTTGAGAGCGGCAGCAGCAGTAAATAATCAACCTCTATACAAGTACATTGGTGGAAGTAAATTACCTATAGCAATGTTTAATGTTATCAATGGAGGAAAACACGCTGGTGGAAAACTAGCAATTCAGGAATTTTTAATAATACCAAAAGGAAAAACTTTTTCAGAAAGATTACAAGCTGCAAGTGAAATATATCATACTTTAGGAAAATATTTAGAAAAGAAATATGGGCCATCGGCACGAAATGTTGGTGATGAAGGAGGATACGCACCTCAAATGAACAAAACTGACGATGCCCTTGATGCCCTTTCTTATGCTGTTGAAGAAGCAGGATATGAAAAAGAATGTAGCCTGGCGATAGATGCAGCCGCCTCTTCTTTTTATGATAGCGAAAAAGACAAATATATTTTAGATGAGGTAGCGATGGATAGTAAAGAATTATTGGAATTTTATAAAGAACTTGTAAGAGTATACAAAGTAGAATCAATAGAAGACCCATTCCACGAAGAAGCATACGAAGATTTTGCAGCTTTAACCAAAGCAGTAGGAAAAAATGTTCAGATAGTAGGTGATGATTTATTAGTTACAAATATAGAAAGAATAAAAGAAGCTATCGCTCAAAAAGCAGTAACTGCTCTACTTCTAAAAATAAACCAAATAGGAACTGTGAGTGAAGCATTAGAAGCAGCAAATCTTTGCAAAGAGAATGGGTTAAATATTATTGTAAGCCACCGCTCAGGTGAAACTGAAGATAATTTTATTGCAGATTTTGCTGTTGGGATAAATGCAGGCCAGATAAAAACAGGTGCGCCTGCGAGAGGGGAAAGAACAGCAAAGTATAATCAACTACTGAGAATAGAAGAAAGCATAAGAGTGGAAGCTGAATAAAAATGAGCAACATAGAAATGATAAATTATTTGAAAAGCATAGGTGCGATAAAGAGCAAGAAAGTTGAGGAAGCATTTCGAGCAGTTGATCGTGCGTTATTTACTCAAAGAAATTACAATGGCTCGGCGTATATGGATTACCCTATTCCAATAACAGATGGACAAACAATATCTGCTCCCAGCATTGTTGCCATAATGCTTGAATTACTCGAACTAGACGAAGGGCACAAAGTTCTTGAAATTGGAAGTGGTTCAGGATATAACACTGTTCTTCTTTCTTATCTTGTAGGTGAAAAAGGTTTAGTTGTATCAATAGAATATCTTAATTCTTTATATGAAATAGCAAAGGAAAATATAAGCAAATTTTCTTTTTGTAAAAATGTAAAACTAATAAATGGTGATGGAAGCGAAGGCTATCCCCCTAATGCACCATACGATAGAATAATCGTTACAGCGGCCATGCCTTATCTAAAAAATCATCCTTTAGTAAAACAATTAAAGAAAAATGGCATATTGGTTGCACCAGTAGGCAATAGATATTGGCAAGATTTAGTAGTATACAAGAATAACGAAGAAATTCATGTACTACCAGTTGCATTTGTGCCCTTAAGAGGGAAATATGGATGGCAAGATTTTTAAGTTGAGCAAATAAGTGATGATATGAAAATGATTTTAATGATAGTTATTCCGTTCATCCTGTTAGGAGGATGTTGTGGAATAACAGATGTAAACCCAAATTGTCCGTACAGTACGTATGGTAGCGCATGTAGTGACATTTGTGCAAAAATTGGCGGACAAAAACCAAACTGCTTTTCAGAATGTATCTCACTCGTAAAAGCAGAAGGCTTAGGAGATGCTACAACATGCTGCAAAAAAACATTTAGCGACTGGTGTAGCGAAACGTGCAAAGAAACAACATATTTTCCTTTTGATGAATGTATGAAAGAATGCAATGAGCAATATGCTGCATTAGGGATATCGCCAACCTCTTGTTACGTTCCAATATGATAAGAAAGTGTAGAAAAAATGCATGTTTTGCCCAGAAAACAGAAGCAATGTAAGAATATGTTCTAGTTGTAGGATATTTAGCCGCTGATGAAGCGAGCATAAGAAGACTGCCTTCCGCTTCATCTATCATAAAACCGCACGTTTTGCCCAGAAAACAGAAGCAATGTAAGAATATGTTCTAGTTGTAGGATATTTAGCCGCTGATGAAGCGAGCATAAGAAGACTGCCTTCCGCTTCATCTATCATAAAACCGCACGTTTTGCCCAGAAAACAGAAGCAATGTAAGAATATAGTAAGAAACAGAAACGCCCCGGGGAGGACTTGAACCTCCGGCCTGCTGATGTCTATGATTAAAAACCATAACAGTCAGCCGCTCTACCAACTGAGCTACCGAGGCAACGAGGTAGCGAAGTGATGAGACAGCAAATGCATGTCTCACGAACTGAGCTACCGAGGCAACGAGGTAGCGAAGTGCATTGAACGAATCGTCGTTCAATCCAAACTGAGCTACCGAGGCAACGAGGTAGCGAAGTATTTCTCATTTTTTATTCTAAATCATTAAAAACCTTATGTACACTTCCAAAGTGAAATTACTATGACTAACCAAAGCATAATGAAAAACAACATAACGAAGATTGCATAGAGCAATGGTTTTTTGTTGAGGTCAATCCAATTCCGTATTCTTTCTTCTATTTTATCACCTTCTAGTGGCTTTTTGTAGGTAGTTTCTTCTTTTCGCTTCCATCTGAAAACAATAACAGAAAGCACAAAACCAATGAGCAATATTAACATAGTCCAAGTAAGATCAGGATATTTACATACTTCTGGAATAGGTGGGATTTCTTTTTTCATAATCTCTATTTTTATCATTCCTTGGCCTACTACTCTACCGTGTTCGTAAAATGTAATTGGGATATTATAAATGCCTGGCTCCATATCTTTTGGTGCTTTTATAATAAATCGCAACCACCCTTCCTGCCCAGCAGAAAATGCACGACTTATTTCTTTATCAATAAAAAGGAATTGATATTTACCTATCTCAAAAGTAAGATTTTTGATCTCTGTTTCATTCTTATGATTTACTATTTTAAGTGTGTAGTTCAACTCCTCCCCTTGATAAACTGAAATAGTAACATTATCCAACAGTTCAAGCTCAGGTTTGTTTATTATAAGATAGACGTTAGCAAGAGTGGAAGCGAGTAATGTTGTTGTAGCATTGCCGACACATTGAAGTACTCCTTCCTTCATCCTATTATAATCCAAAATATCAGTTGGAGGCATTGAAACTACTACGGAACCTTTAACACTATCATTAGCTCCAAAGTTTGATCTTTCCAAAGAAACATAAGTATAATTTTCAAAATCACCGCGAACGTAGCAATATGCATCTTTCAATGGAATTGTTGAATGTAAAACAAAATCTGCTTTACCATCCTTATCATAATTAATTTTTATGTAAATATCCTTCGGTATTATGGTGAGCTCCATAAAAGGAGGTTTTGGGGGAACAATAGGTTGATAATAAGGTATCCCTAAACCGCCACCTCCACCTGGTTTAGAGGGAGTAGTTGTTGTTACTCTAAATGAAACAGTATCATATGCCACATTACCAGTAGTATCATTTGCGTAAAGTGAAATGGTGTGAAGACCATCACGCAAACCCGTAAGTATGTATGCCGGTCCGCAGTTCGGCATATCGGTTTTAACTCCATCTAAAACATACCAACACTTTGTAATACCATCGTCATCAACCATAATGTAAGTAAATGGAATGCTTGATGTTGAGTACTCTTTACCGTTTTCAGGAGTGATTATTTTAACATAGGGGGGCACATCAGGCCCTATCCCATTTATAAAAATTGAGTAGTTTGCAGTTGGAGAATCAGCAAAAAGAGTGACATTCTCGTATAGCGATGAAATTGCAGTATCCATGGTTGTAAAATCACTTCGCACAAGTCCGATCACAAGATAATTCACATCAATAGTAATTTCAGTTCCAAGATCATCTGTTGCGTTTAAAACAGTAACATTAATTTCATTTAAAGATTGTGTTCTGTTCACAGAATAATTCCCTGCAAACCAACCGGTAAGACGAGAAAGTTTCCATCTCGAAGCAGAGGACATATCGACACTATTACTTATAAAAACATAGGGAATAGAGGGGTACCACGCACGAAAAGTAGAAATATCCAACGGAATATAGGCGCAACCAGACGGTTCAACACGTGTTATCTGAATGGGAAAATTAGTAAGCTGGATATAATCTCCGTCGTATCCATCTGCATAACAAAGAGAAATATATTTTCCCAATAGTTCAGATGGACTAGAAGCACATATACGAATATTGGCGTCAGGATTCTCTATGCTGTTATCAGCATAAGAAGTTGAATTATCATCATAGACAAGCGCCTGTAGTACAGTGCCATCATTGGCGCGCACAATAGCAATATCGTAGTATTGAGCAAAAGCAAATGAAAATAAAAATAAAAACAGGATGATTTTTCTCATAGGCGCACCTGCACACTATGGCACTAAAAGTTTTTTGAGTATGGTAAACACCTCATACAACCAATCATAAATACCTTCTACATAGTCTTTGTTGACTATCTGTTTATTATTTACCCATCCTGGATCAGCACAACTTCTATCTGTAACGTTAAGTGTCTTTGTTATATCAAAACCTGTTCCATAAGCACGTACTTCAATAGAATAATTACCGATGTTTTTTTCCAGTATTGGTCCTTTAACAGGATCATTATAAAATTTGTTGCAAGTAGGTATCACTGCAAGAATCACTTGACCACTACTATTACTATGCACTACACCTATAGAATAGCTTTTAACACTATGATTGTAAGAACCATCATTATAAACTTGGGCAGGCGTGAAAGGATTAAGACCATTTATTTCCTTAAGTTCAAATGTAGCATCATTTATAATATTCCCATCAGAATCATTCACATACATAGTAACATTATAAGCTCTTCCAGCATACTCAAAAGTATCGTTCTCTATCCCATCAATAAAAACGTGAATTTGATAGGTTTTTATTACTGTTAGTGTATTTGTAGCGGTTCTGTTCTCATTGCATTCTACTATTTGGTCAAGAGGATCAACTATTGCTGTAAAAGTATAAGTGCCGCTTCTGCTGGTATTGGAAAAGTTTATACTTCTTTGAATAGAAGCACCTGGCCCAAAATCCTCTGTTATCGTCCAGTTTGTCTGATTAATAAAACCAGTTGGACCACTTATATTTAATGTGAGTCTAAAATTAGTTGTTATATTAACATTTCCAGTATTAGTTAAAGTAATCGTTACATTAGTGCTATTATTTGGATAGATTGAACTCGGATTAACACTCACAGTTGGTGTTATGTCAGCTCCAATGCAAATCGGACCGTAACCAAGGCCATTAACAACTACATAACGCCTATAGACGACCTGATCACTTGTGGGCATATTCAGAGAAAGTTGAACAGGCAATTGAGCAGAGCTATTCACTAAAACAGCGTCTGAACAACTCGCTCCGTAATCATCACTGCACAAAGCTATTAGAATGCTCCTGCCCACACTGCTGTTTAAACCAGATTTAGAATCAGAAGGCGAAATGGAAACACTTTCACCTGTAGAACGAATCATATTTATACTAGTAACCGTTGCGGTTACATTTCCAGTTAATTGATTAAACGAACTTGTGTTGAGTGGCACTGTATAACTGCCGCCCAACCAGCCGTCAGAATAATTTAGAAAAACAAAAGATGGCGAGCTTCCATCGCCGTTATCAGAATATAAAACATGAATTCTACCTGGAAAAGCAGAAACAAAGACAGGTGGAGTTTTTGCAAAATCTTTGAATTGTGGAAATGCAAAGGCATCAAGAGGTGTATAATAACAACCACCGCCATCATTTAACGAAGTGTAGACAAGGCTAAGAGCAGCGCCATTAGTAAGATTCCAACTTACAAGATAATAACGATAGGTGCCGCCAACGTTTGCTGCGTAGGTTACGCCGATGTATTTTTGTCCAACTCCGCACAATTTTATGCTAAAATCAGGATTTCCAACATTATCTATATACATGTAAGTACCGTCGTTATAAACATCTGCGAGGGATACATTTTGGACGGCTAGAGAGCTGTTTATTATTTGAGCAGTTTGGCTAAACGCAAAAGAAACAAATAATAAAAACAAAAATAACCTCTTCATAATCACACCATCGATAATGACTTACCAACATTTACTAAAACCGCATTAATATTTTGTAAAGATGACGCAAGAGCAACATACAGACTATCACTCATATCCTTCTCATCACTGCCAGGTTCTTTTAGTAAAGGATCAACATCAAGTTCATAACTACCTATAGTTCCTCCACTATAAGATATTAAAACTTTTATGTTTGCATTGTTGTTGTATTTAGTAGGAATTATAACAATAGATTCGTTACTATAAAACACTTTTTTACTAACATATAAATCCTTTTCTGGTTGGAGAGGTGAAAATATTATTAAACCATCATTTTCGCTGAAATCAAGAGTTGCGTTCACTACCTCGCCTGTGTTGCTATCGTTAACTGTTATATTAAGAACATTTATCGCAGCGGATTTAAGACGAATAGATGAATTATGTGCGATACTCCCATTGGTATAAACAGTTATATTTTTCTCCCGCACTTTCTTTTGAGTTACCCATTTACTAGCGATTAATGCAAGCGCATTCATATTTTGAGTTGCTGCTTTTACTTGACTGGCATAATTGCTATTCACTAGAGAAGAACGATAAGTCGGAGTAAGTGAAGCATAACTAGCTATTGAAAGATTTTGCCTACAATAAAAACCATTAGAAACCTCTAAATAAATGCTATAGTTATACTCATCGGGTATGTTATAGCGAGAGGGCGTTAACACGAAGGTCGCCATACCACTCTCGTTTGTTTTTGCTACTCCATAACCTAAAAATTTTCTTGCAGCATCAATTATGGGATAAAAGATACTTCGTCCGTTCTCTTCAACTGCACGAATACTTGCATTTTCAACTATGTTTTGATTTTCATCTCGCACTTGGGCAACAACTTTATAAGGTACTCCAGTTTTTGGAAAAGTTGTTGTTTGGACATCATCTATCCACACAGTTATATTACACTCTTTTTGACCATAAATGTAAAAGTAGTAGTTCTCCAAATACGGAACCATAAACTCAAAATCAAAATAGGTGCCATTGTAACCTTCTAAACTTTCTATTGTACTTATGAAAAGCGGTTCTACGACACTACCGTTGTCAAACTTTAAAACACCCATTTTTGTATTGTTTTTGAGAACAATGTAAGGACAAACAAATGGTAATTGATAGATATAGCAGGTAGTAGTGAGGAATGGTGAAAAAGTCATTAATGGACTTTCTATATATTTACTATAATTAGCCATACCTGAGAATGCAACAAAGGTGCTAAACATTCCGCTCTCGTTAAAATCAGATTGCACAGGAGAGTAAATATAAGCTGGATCAGGTTTAACAGATAAACGCGTAAGCAACAAAGTGGTATTATAAAAAGAAGCATAAGAACCATTTGGCTCATTATAATAAATAATATTATTAGTTACGTTTTGCTCAGAAACTGGAAGGTTCAAATCAGCTATTGTACTTCCATTAAGCCTGCCCACCACACCAGCCCAATATGAAGAAAGTTGAGTAGCGTTTATTAAAACCATAGTTATGTTCCCGCCGGAAGATATGACCGCGGCTTGCGAGAAGACACAAGGTGAGAATAGAAGTAGCAAAATGAAAATTAAAAGTAGTGAGGATAGCAACTGAGACTGCCCTAAATGCATGCCTAATAGAAAGAATTTAAATATATAAATTTATCGTTTTTCTTCATCGTTCTACGTTTTAATCTTTAAGCTTTCTGCGATACTTTATATAGGTTGAGTAGTCGATGTATATTTTATTATTTATATAATCTTGAGTTTTAGTAGCAAGCTCCTTTACTTCTTCTATTTTATCAGTAACTGATATGACAAAAGAATCGCTTCCAGCACCGCTGCCAAAAGAAGTAGCTAGTATTTTGTCTCCTGGTTTAGCAACATCAAGAATGGCACTTAAACCAAGCGGCACTGCTCCAGAGTAAGTATTTCCTATATAAGGAGTGAGCAAACCTGTTCTCAGTTTTTCTTTTGGTATGCCAAGCTTCTCAGCAAGTTGTACAGGAAATTTAGCATTTGGTTGATGGAAAACAACATAATCGAAATCTTCTAATTTTAAACCTGTTTTTTCAAGAATTCCTTTTGTTGCTCCAGTGACGTGTTTAAAATAGGCTGGCGCACCGGTAAATCTTCCGCCATGGCTTGGGTAATCTGCCTTTTGTCTTCTCCAAAAATCAGGAGTATCTGTTGTAAAAGAAAATGTGCTCTCAATTATAGCAACAGATTCGCTATTTTTACCAAATATAAAAGCTGCCCCTCCTGAACCTGCACTGTATTCAAGTGCATCGCCAGGTCTTCCCTGTGCGGTATCTGCACCTATAGACATCCCGTACTTTATTAGACCACTATCAACTAAACCAATGCACATCTGAAAGCCAGCAGTCCCTGCTTTACATGCAAACTCTAAATCAGCTGCTGTACTATTTGGAACCGCGCCTATTGCCTCGGCTACTATAGAAGCAGTTGGTTTAACAGCATAAGGGTGGCTTTCACTTCCAACGTAAATCGCACCTAAATCCGCTGGCTTTATTCTCGCACGCTTCATTGCATTTCTTGCGGCTTCAACTGCGATAGTTGCCGCGTCCTCATCGACTTTCCCAACTGCCTTTTCTTTTATTCCGAGACCATTTTCTATTCTCTCTGGTTCTTCTCCCCAAACTTTCGCGATTTCGCTTGTTTTTATTCTGTAAATTGGAATGTATGCACCATAACCAACAATTCCTGCCATTATTTCACCTTTTCTTTACTCTTGTTTTTTTCATCGTTGGAGTTTCTGTTTCTTTTGGTGTTTCTCTTTTTTTGCTAAAGAAAAACAAGGCAAGGACCGCCAACAACAAAAGCATAAATACACCAATCATTAAACTTGTATTTGGCTGTATACTCTTTATTATGATTGGTTCCCCCTTAGCATAGGCTTCGGATAATGTAAAGGAAACAGAATTACCATTTTTGCTTCCTATTGTTGTGGATACGACATCACCAGGCATAACAACAACGTATAATATATCTCCGCTGTTTCTCAAAAAATTAGACAGTGCAGTGTCCTTTTTATTGAGTATAGTGGGCTCTGTCTCTATAGAGTACACAGATTCACCGGCCTCTTTTAGCAATTCTTGATTTTTCTTTGTGAAAATCTCGGTAGGAATTGCCTTTAATTCAAGAGTAGAAGTTGTATACGGAAAACCATAATCACTACTAAAAGAATAATAAATACTGCCTTTTTCGAGTGGTATGCTTATACTAAAGTTTTCCTTATCGATTGAACAAGAATAATCTGTTTTTTTACTGCATATTTCAGCTATTTTTTCATAATCGACAGCACCAAGAACAGCAGTTTTTGTTTTAAAAGTTATAATTGCACTTCCATCCCCCATCTGAGTGTGAATATATTGCTTGCTTATGGCCCCGCTAAAAAAGAGGCTGAAAAGCATAAATAAAACAAATAATGAAATCTTTCTCATCAAATCACCGATTACATATTGAAAATCGCAAATTAAAAAACTTTGTTTCTTTTAGCACAAGTTGGTCGGGAGGGAGTGAGAATGTAGTGTCTCTTTATTATCAGCTTTATTATCGGTTTTTTTAGTACCATATACATAAAGAAATATACTAATTATATAAGCAGAATTCTGAATCGCCCGCGGTATTAATTCTTCCCCTTGCTTATAACATTCTTCATCAGTCAACTTCCCTTTAAACATTTGGTCTGCCCGAGTCCCAGGTCGGTCAACACTACGGAATAGTTGAGTGTAAGAGACAATTATATCTATCAGCGCCGGTAGTTTTTCCTTTATATTGTACTTATTCCAATTTTTTGGTGGTTCTAAAGGAGCAAGAGGTCCGCTATCCCATATTCTTATATTTGGTTTTTTTGAATGCCTACGGATATCAGGATAATCACATCTTTTACACCACTGCTCAAAAGAATCAAGCTTCCCTAAAAACCATGTTGGTCCATGAGGGTCGTTATGTACGTGTGCAGGAACATGAAGATCGCATACGAGATGAAGAATGTGACCAAGTTGATAAAAAGCTCTTGGTTTATCTTTTTTTTCATATAGTTCAGAAGCACTGTCCCAATACTGTAAAATCCTATCTAATGCGCTTTGGAAACATATTTCATTACCAAGTAAACAAAGACCGGTATTATATTTTTTTGTCGGGTCATGGAAGTGCGCCATATACGGTCTATTAAGTTCATCATACTCTTCTTTTTTTATTAATTTACGAAATATTTTTGCCACAACCTTAACAACCCCTTCAAAAAAACCAGGAAGTGGTTTTTCATCAGGAGGTAAAAGTTCTTCTAAAGGTACTAAAAGTTCCTTTCTCGAAGTTCTTTCAATAAAACTCTTATAACCTCTATAAAAGATATCAGCAAATTCTTCGCCTTGCCTAAAAACGTAATCCTCTGCTAATGCACCAACTAAAAGATGAAGCATATATCTTTGTGCTTCTTCCACACCGCAAAGTTTTACTGCTTCATAAACCAAGTACTGATGAGAGGAAGCAGGATGACTTAGTAAACGTTCTACTTCTTCTTGTGCTTGTTGGATTGTTATATAAGGTTTACCACCCTTCTTTATTTCTGGCGTAATCTCGTGCGGATAATAAATCTCCACACTCTCCCCTCTCAAAATGCTATCAGAAACCGAAGATTTTGGAGGAAGTGGGCCGGTGTCAAAATATGATATTTGAGGCCTATTAAAATCCTCTCGGGTAGGCATTGGTAAAGAAAAAGAAGAGGAAACGCTCGCGTAGGCGGGCTGTAATCCAAGGAAAGGAGAACTAATGGGATAGAGCACGGCGTTGATTTTATCCTTGAATTTCTCCCACCTCTCACGAATCCTCCGATAGAAGGATTCCCCCCTTCTAACAGATTTATCCGCGAGCGCCATATAAAATATATGGGTATTAGTGTTTTTAAATGGTGTTGTTTTTTATAGTTTTAAACGGTATAGTGACAAAATTAAAAAGGAAAGAATAGCACCTAATATCGCGGTTAGTAATTGCACGACACCCATTGCGCTTAGAAGAATTACTGGAACAATACCAAAGGTGCTAAAAATATAAGCACCTGAAAATATCAAAACTGATTTTAAAATGGCTGCAGCGCTGGCAGTAATCCAATAATTAATCTTTCTTATAAAATACAACTCTTTGAAAACATAAATCAAAATGAAATTTCCAATCCAGATAAAAGGCATGAGATAAATTAGATAAAAAGTGAAAGGGCCAAAAAGAATGCTATTCAGAAAAGCTGCTATCGAAGGAAGAAAAACTAATGGCATTACTTTCAAGCCTCGCAAACGAAAAGCAGCTAAAATCAGAAAAGCATTTACTATAGTACCAGTTAATATTTGTGGATGAGAAAAAATAAATGGTATTGCGAATGCGATAACAGAGTAAACAAAGAGTTCTAAATTTTCATATTCTTCTTTAAAATCACAATGAACTTGTTCTAATACTGCAAAGAGATTAGTATACTTTTTCATAGGTAGTATAGTGGAAAGGTAAGTTAAAATATTTTACGAAAAAAACAAAGACAACGCAAAAACTAAGGCAAGCCCAATGAAAAAAGAAATAACAGCCCAAGTACGGTATTTTTGTTCAGAAAAAGCATCAGGAAGCACTTCCAATAATACTACGTTTGTCATTGCACCTGCGGAAAAAGCAAGCGCGATGTTATTTATAGAAGAAAAAGACGAAAGTAAATAGTAACTAAAAATTACAGAAATCGCCTCCAAAAAACCTGAAAGAGAACCTAAGTATATCGCAACTTTTTTTCGTATCCCATAAACATAAGCCGGCGCGGAAACCATAAAACCTTCTGGTATATCTTGCAAAGCAATGGCAAAAGTTATAAGCCAACCAAGGGAGGCCGAATGAAGAAAAGCAGAGGCAATCGCAAAACCTTCAGGAAAATTGTGTATCGCTATAGCACCTATTACAAGTGCGGTTTTCTTTTTTGAAGGAGTTATACTTTTTTTTCTTATAAAATAATGAACATGAGGTATAAGGTGCTCACCTAATGCAACCGCAGTTACGCCAGCAAAAAAATAAATTAAGAGAGTAACATCTATTGTTTTATCTATTGCATTTATAAAAAGCTCAAAAACAGAGAAAAACATAACACCCGCAGCAAAAGCCAAATAAAAAACATTTTTTCTTTTATCATCTGACTTTACCAAAAAAAGAAATATTGACCCGATGGTAGTTGCAATAAAAACTAAAAGCGCGGCCAACAAAACATCAAAAGTCATTTATTCCCTCTTTTTATAATCTTCTATTGCTTTCTTAAGTGCCTGTATGCTCATCACAGAGCAATGGAATTTTACAGGTGGTAACCCTCCAAGCTCTTTAACAATATCTTCATACTTCATTTGCAACACCTCGTCTATGTGTTTTCCTTTAGCCATTTCACAAAGTGCATCAGAAGCTGCAATTGCCGCAACGCAACCATATGTCTGAAAACGAACGTCACGTAAAACACCTTTTTTATCCACTTTTATATAAACCTTTATTACGTCGCCACATGCAAGATTACCCACTTCGCCTACGCCGCTTGGTTTCTTTATTTCACCAGCAAACTTAGGATTTTTAAAATGCTTAAGCACCTTTTCTGAATACATAGTCAAGCACCTTTTTTATAGGAGATATCTTTCTCAGTTTTTTTACACTCTGCTGTGTTTTTTCTATTACATAATCAATTTCATCTTCAGTTGTAAAACGGCTAATTGACATCCTTATACTGCTATTTATAAGAGCATCATCTAAACCCAATGCTCTCAAAACATGGCTTTTCTCTAAAGAACGTGAAGAGCAAGCTGAGCCAGTAGATGTTTTTATACCATATTGCTCCAACATCATTCCTAATCCTTCGCCTTCAACACCAAAAAAAGAGAAGTTAGCGTTATTACATAAACGTTTTTCACCTCGCGGACCATTCAACACCGTATCTTCTATTTCAAGAATTCCTTTTATCAAACGGTCCCGCAAAGCGTACATTTTGTCTATATGCCTCCGATTAGATGCTATCTCAACAGCCTTCGCAAATCCAACTATGCCGGCTGTGTTTTCTGTTCCTCCGCGCCTATTTCTTTCTTGCCCCCCGCCATGTTGCCATGGAACAAAATTAACATCTTCTTGAATATAAATCGCACCGACACCTTTAGGACCATGAATCTTATGTGCGTTTAAAGTTGCAAGCGCTATGTTTTGTTTTTTGACGTCGAGCTCTGTTTTTGTATAGCTTTGACAAGCATCAGTATGCAATGGTACATCGTATTCCTTACAAATTTTACCTACCTCAGTCAGGTTTTGTATAGTGCCAATTTCGTTGTGGCCATGGATTATTGAAACAAGAATAGTATCTTTTTTGATGCTTTGGGAAAGTTGCTCAACATTTACAAAACCTTCTTTATCAACATCTAAATAAGTTACTCTAAACCCTTCACTCTCAAGCCATGCACAACTGTTGAGGATACATTTGTGTTCTATCTTTGTGGTTATTATATGCTTGCCTTTATTTCGATTTGCAAACGCAACTCCTTTTAATGCAAGATTATTTCCCTCTGTTCCGCCCGAAGTGAATATTATTTCATCTGCTCTGCTTTTTATAGAAGCTGCAATTTTATCACGTGATTGTTCTATTGCTTCTTTTGCTTCTAAGCCCAATGAATGAATAGATGATGGATTTCCATAACGCTCTTTTAAGTAAGGAAGCATTTCTTCTAATACTGCCGGGTCTATCATTGTGGTTGCAGCATTATCCATATAAACAACTTTTGGCATATTTGCATTCACCTCTGCACTTTTCTACACATCTTGTAGCTGCTAATAAAAACGGTAAGATGCGCTCATCTAGGTAGTAGATTACTCTTTTTCCTTTTCTTTCACTTTTCACTATTTTACATCTTCTTAAAATAGAAAGATGATGAGAAATTTTGCTCTGTTCCTCATCTAATGCTAAAACTAAATCGCTAACGCTTTGCGGTTTTGCCTTAAGCGAAAGTATAATTCTTAACCTGAGACTATTGGCAAAATTCTTGAAGAAATAATAATATGGAAAAAATTTCATATGAAAAATATTTCATATAAAGATTTAAAAAAGTGAGCATAAATTAATCCAAAGAAGATACAGAAAAATAAGAAAAAAAGAGATAATTAGAGGTTAATTTTTAGATCGAGTTCCTTTTTAAGTTCTCGGTACCTATTTCTAATTGTTACTTCAGTAACGCCAGCCACATCAGCCACTTCTTTCTGTGTTTTCTTTACACCATGCATCGCAGAAGCAATGTAAAGAGCAGCTGCGGCTACACCAGTCGGTCCTCTACCAGATATCAGGCCTTTTTTGAGAGCCTTTTTAATAAGCTTTACTGCATCGCTCTGGACTTCGCCACTCAGCTTTAACGCAGTCGCAAATTTAGGCACGTATTGGCTTGGGTCAGTAAGCGGGACATCGATATCCAACTCTACTTTAAGGAATCGATATGCTCTTCCTATTTCTTTTTTCTCTATACCAGAAGCACGAGCGATTTCATCCAGCGTCCTTGGTATACCACGCATTCTACAAATCGCATAGATTACGGCAGCCACGACGCTTTCTATAAGTCTCCCTCTAATCAACTCATCTTTTACTGCTTTTCGGTAAAGAAGCGCTGCGCTCTCTTTTATGTTCTCTGGCAATCCTAATGCAGAAGCAACACGATCAAGTTCAGTTAGTGCGATTATAAGATTTCTTTCCATTGATGATGAAACAGAAGCTCGTTTGTGCCATTTTCGCATTCTGTACAATTGCGCTTGCTTTTTAGCGGATATCTTACCGCCACGAATGTCACGGTTGTACTGGTCTATTTCAGTAACAAGTCCTTTGTTGGGGCGCATAAACTTGACTGGCGCTCCGCCTCTTGCTTTTTTCTCTTTTTGCTCAGCATCAAAAGCCCTCCATTCTGGACCTTGATCCTGTATGTTGTCGGCTATAATAAGGCCGCAATCAGCGCAGATTATTTCTCCGCGCTCATAGTCCCTAATGAGCCTTTTGCTCTTACATTCCGGACATTTTTTTACTGTTGTAGACATTCTAACACCTCTAAAAATAAACTCCGTCGAAAACAAGCGGAAATTTTAAAAATATTGCTCTAATATTTGCTTTAGATAAATTTATAAATGTTTCTTTAAACCGTAATTTTTTTATATCCGCTTTTGCGTGAAGATAATATTATAAATTATATCGTCGATATATCGGCGTCGCGTTGCGACTTGAAGGTGGAAATATGGCAAAAAGAGAAAAAGTAACAAATGAAAAAATTGAAAGAGAGGAGGGGTACCTTTATTATATAGGAAAAGATGGCTATGTTTGGGCTGCACCAATGAAGCACAATAAAGGTGGAAGAAAGAAAAAAGTAGGAAATGAAAAGATAACAAAAGAAGCAGGTTATATGTACTTCGTTGGTACAGACGGATATGTTTATAAGGTAAAGATGAAGAATGCGTAACTCCTCTCTTTTTTTCTTTTTTTATTTTTTGTTTAAAATTTTAGATTGAATTCCCTTTTTTAATATTTCTAATATATAATAAACAAAACTAGGTGGTTTAATGCAATTGATAATCTCGGACCCAAAAACAGGTAAAAGCTATAAAGTAGATATCCCAAAGGATAAAGAAATAGAAATTATAGGAAAAAAGATAGGTGATGAAGTAGAATTAGGATTTTTAGGTGCGCCAGGTTACAAAATAGAGCTTACGGGCGGAAGCGATGGAAGCGGCTTTCCAATGAGAAAGGACATACGAGGAACAGGAAGAAAAAGTACTCTTCTTACAAAAGGTGTTGGTTTCCGAGCAAAAGAGAAGGGGAAAAGAGTAAGAAAAACAGTAAGAGGGAACACTTTCTCTTCCGAGATTGTGCAAGTTAATAGTAAAGTAAAAGAATATGGCGCCACGCCGCTTGAAGAAATATTTAAGATGCCTGAAAAGAAAGAAGAGAAAAAGTAGGTGAATTAATTGCAGGCGGAAGTTAACATCGGTCTTTTAGGTCATGTCGATCATGGAAAAACAACACTTACAAAAGCATTAACTGGTAAATGGACAGATACACACAGTGAAGAGATAAAACGGGGGATATCGATACGACTTGGCTATGCCGATGCAGTAGTCCGCCACTGTAAAAAATGTAATAGAATAACACTAAAAGAAGAATGCCCAGTATGTAAAGAAAAGACCGATATTAAAAGAAAGATATCATTTGTTGATGCGCCCGGGCACGAAACATTGATGGCCACTGTTATTGCCGCTGCTAGCATCTTAGATGGAGCGTTATTCTTAATCGCAGCAAATGAACCTTGTCCACAACCGCAAACAGTTGAACATATGATAGTGCTCAACGCTCTTGGGATAAAAAATATAATAATAGTACAAACAAAAATAGATTTAGTAAGCAAAGAAAAAGCCTTAGAGAATTATAGACAGATAAAAGAATTTCTTAAAGGAACGATAGCAGAGAACGCACCTGTAATACCAGTGGCTGCTAATGTCGGCTTAAACATAGATGAATTAGTAGCTGAAATAGAAAAAAATATACCTACACCAAAAAGAGATGAAAACGCACCACTACGTGCTTACATCTCGCGTTCATTTGATGTAAATCTACCAGGCACAGAGATAACAAAATTAAAAGGAGGAGTAGTCGGTGGGTCAATAGTAAGCGGTGTTCTTAAGGAAGGAGAAAAAATAGACATAAGCCCAGGCATTCAAAGAAAAGAGAATTTGCCATTTGAAAAGATAACTACCACTGCGAGAAGTATAAGAGAAGAAAATGAAAAGTTAGAGATTGCAAAACCAGGAGGATTGATAGCAGTAGCAACAGATATCGATCCCGCGTTTACTAAATCTGACGGGCTAGTTGGCAATATAATAACCAAAGCAGGCGAGGCAATTCCTGCGAAAAACGAGATTGAGGTAAGCTATACCTTACTCAATAGACCAGATATGGAGGTACAACCGCTCAAAGAAAACGAACCTGTTGTTGTTAACGTACATACATATACAGGTATAGGAATAATAAAAAACTTAAAAAAAGGAATAGCGCTTATTCAATTAAAAAGACCTGTTGTGATATACCCTGATATGTATATCGCATTGAGTAGGAAAGTTGGCCAAAGATGGCGTCTTTGCGCTCTTGGAAAAATGAAATGATATTAAGTGCTGGGGTCGCCTAGTCCGGTAGGGCGGCAGGTTGCTAACCTGTTGCGCGTAAGCGTTCGGGAGTTCAAATCTCCCCCCTAGCGCTTTTTTAACTTCTGCATCTAAACAACTTAAAAGCTTTATTGATTAGAGAATAAAAGGGGAATAAAATGAAAAATAAAATAATTGGAATTCTGGTGATAATTGCAGGTTTGTTAAATGCAGCACTTGTCGTTTCAGGTGATGCAGGGATATCTTTTGCTAAAAACAAATCAACAGAGATGTGCAATGATCCGCGCGTGTCTGAAGTATTCATCTGCTCAGGCAATGTAGTAAAAGTCGTCTGGGCGGATATTGGAAAGGGCTCAACTTTCTTTGTGCCAGATGGCAGAGTAGTTGATTGTATCACGCTTGAACCAGGAAAAACTAGTGCTGCATGTGTTCAATTCTCTATACCGAATTATTGTACGCAAAAAGTAGAATGCTCCAAGGAAGAGAAAAAGGCAACCGAAGAAAAGGAAAAGGTAACAATAATAGAAGAAACAAAAAATGAAAGTAAAAAAATAGAAGAAAGTATAGAAAATAAAACAACACCGCCAAAAAAAGAGAACCAAACCATAGTAATACCTTTTGATAGAACAGCTGAAAAAAATAAAGAAGAGAGTAGTAATTTCCTTACACCAATCACGATTGCAGTAGTAGCGATGATTGCGGTTCTTCTAGCGCTTTATTATATATTCAAAAAAACAGTGATAAAAAATTAGTCACAATTTTCCAACTGCGTGACCACGTATTAAGAGATGTTTTATTTTTTCCTTCTCATCTTCATTTTTAATCATCAAATCTATTTGTTTTAAACGATTAGCGTAATGATGGTATGCTTTAATAGCAGCAGCATAAGCATCCCTTACATGAGAGTCAGCGATACCCTTACTAACTCTCTTTTTATCTTTAACTAAAAGAGATTTTTTTGGTTCAAAAAGAGGTGCTGCGAAACGAGCGGCTATTTTTTTAACAAAAAAAGGCGCGGGCGATACATCGGTAGCGATAACTGAAGGCGTCCCAAAAGACGATATTATACGCACAAGGTCGTCATAGCCCACTTCTTTGACAACACCAAAAGCAATTAGCTCTCCTCTTAAATTAAGTATTGCATAACCTGTTTTTATACCTGCATCAACTCCGACTATTAGGTACAATTAATCACTTTGCTTTTTTCCTAATTCGCTTATCTTTCTAAAACCTAACTGCTGCTGCACAAAAACATATAATCCACTTGGCACATTTCTGTTGACGACAACACCAGAGTGTATCCAGCAATTAGGTCCGATAAGTTTTCCTGGCATAACAGAAGCTAACACGCCAAACTTAACATTATCGCCAACTATAGCACCGAGTTTTCTTCTGCCACTATTAACCCAACCACGCTCAGTGGAAACATTGACATTTCCCTCATCAAAACGAAAATTGGCAAGTTGAGTTCCTGCTCCAAAATTAACATTTCTACCAATGACACTATCACCTATATATGCAAGATGCTTCGCGTCTACTTCATCAAAAATAACACTTTCTTTTACTGTAACAGATTCACCAATGCAACAGTTATCCCCTATTGAAGTAGGGCCACGAATATATGCATTTGGGCCTATAATGGTATTTTTTCCGATATAAACATCTCCCTCAACATAACTGTTTATTATTCTCGCACCTTCTTCCATAATTACTTTACCAATTATAGTAGAGTTTTGTATGTCGCCTGCTTTTGGTTCCAACCTGGCCAGCATCTCCTTGTTAGCCTCAAGAAGATCCCAAGGATAACCAACATCCCACCAATAACCTTCAACTTCAATTGCTTTTGCACCTACAAGTATATCAGTAATTTCGTACTCACCTCGGGATGAGGGCTTGATATCATTTAACCTCTCAAAAACAGATGGCTCCATGCAATATATGGAAAGATTCGCAAGATTGCTTCGTGGATTTTTTGGTTTCTCTTCTATATAACTTATTCTTCCATCCACAACATCTACAATGCCATATTTCTCAGGTTTATCTACTTTTTTTAGAGCCACTGTTATGTTGTTGCCCCCTGCCTTATGCGTTTCTAAAAGTTTTTTTATTATAGAGGAATCAAAAAGAAGATCGCCTGCGACAACTATAAAAGTATCATCTACTTTACCTTCGGCCGAAAGCAACGCTGCGGCAGTCCCATTTTCTTTTCCCTGTTCTACAACAAACAAACGAAAACCAAACTGTTGCTGAAGAGAAGAAACATAAGCAATTATTTGTTCTTTTTTCTCGCGAACAACAAAAACAAATTCATTGACCCCTGCTGCCATAAGCTCTTTTATCTGATGATAGGTTATTGGCTTTCCTGCTACTGGAAGTAAACATTTAGGGCGTGTTTCTGTAAGCGGCCACATTCTTACGCCATTACCCGCCGCCATTATTATAGCTTTCATTCTCCCACCAAAAAAACTATTTGCAAGAAGTGATTTATAATAATTTGCAACACTACCTGTTAAAATATATAAGCTCGTAAAGCTTTTCTCTATCAAGCTTATCTAAAAATTCTTTTTTTATTTTAATAAACGTTTCATTATCTAATGGTGTTTTTTCTTTTTTAGAATCTGCAGATTGGCGAAGAGATTTTGCTCTTATTTGTATATTTTCCTTTGAGGCAGGAGGTTGTCCTGGTCCGCCCACGCAACCAAAAGGACACATCATAATTTCAACTAGATGGTAGGTTTGGCCAGCTTTAATTTCCTCGTATAGCTTTTCAAAATTAGGCAGACCGTGTACTATCGCTATATTTAGAATATGTTTTCCTATCTTCACTGTTTTTTTTCTTATTTCACCATTATCCCTAAAATCAGTTATCTCGATTTTCTCCCCATACATTTGGGCGAGGGTAGTAATTATTGCTTCTGTAACGCCTCCGGTAGCTCCAAAAACCACTCCATCTTTTGAGCTATTCGGCATAAAAGAGGAAAATTTATCTTCTGGCAAGCTGTTAAAATCTATTCCTTTTTTCTTTGCCCATTGCGCAAGTTCTACAGTAGTAACAACATAATCAACATATCGATTACCATTCCTCATAACTTCTAGTGTTTCATATTTTTTAAGAGCACATGGCATTACACCAACTATTATTATGTCTTCTGGTTTTCTATTCAATTTCTCCGCAAAATAATACTTTGCCACTGCCCCTATTGTCATTTGTGGTGATGCAACAATAGTTATATTACCTAAAAGTTCTGGATGCATCTTTCCCGCATACATTCGCCAGCCGATGCAACAGGAATTAAAAATCGGAAATTTTCCTCCTCCATTGTCTAATCTTTCCTTTAAATCTTCGGCTTCATAATAAGTACTTATATCTGCACCAAGTGGGGTATCCACCACTTCTTGAAAACCGAGTTTTTTTAGCAGTGTTATCGCCTTTCCTTCCACGTTTGTGCCCACTGGAAAGCCAAACAACTCCCCTAATGCAACTCTAACAGCAGGAGCAAGTTCTGCTATCACAATCTTTCCGCTCTTCATTTCATTTTCTATTTTTTCAAAAAGTGCATCACCATAAATAATTCTGTCATTGGCCATTACATCTTCCTCAATCTTGTGATTCTTTCATCTATTGGTGGGTGAGTAGAAAATAATCCCGCCGCTTTTTTGAATGGATCAGCGATAAAAAGAGACGCAGTAGTCTCGTTTGCAGCTTGCATTTTATATGGATAAGCTTTTATTTTTTCAAGTGCTCGCGCAAGCCCTTCTGGATAACGAGTAAGCTTTGCTGCATTTGCGTCTGCTAAGTACTCTCTTTCACGCGATATCGCCATCCTAATAAAAAAAGCAATGAGTGGCGCGATTATCATGAAAATAAGGCCCAAAATCAGTAGAAAACCGCTGCCTTTTTTATTATCTCTCCCCCTGCCCCAAAAGAAAGTTCTTAAGAAAATTTCAGAGATAAGACCGATTGCGCCAACAAGAGCAACTGTGAGCATCATAAAACGAATATCATAGTTTGCTATATGCGAGATTTCATGCGCGAGGACACCTGCAAGTTCTTCTTTTTTCATGCTATCCAACAAACCAGTTGTTACTGCGATTGCAGAATGTTGCGGATCTCTTCCAGTTGCAAAAGCATTTGGAAAAGGGTCGTTTATTATATATATCTTTGGAGTCGGTATTCCTGCGGCCATTGCAAGACCTTCCACAACATTATAGATATATGGATTATCTTGGTGTTTTAGCTCTTTAGCACCACTTAGTGCAAGAATAACTTTATCACCTGCGTAATATGCTCCAAGGATATAAATTATAAGAATTATAAAACCAAAAACATAACCACAAATCCCATAATCTAACACTTCGGATATTATATATATTAGGATTAAAAAAATAAGAACAACAGCAAAAATAAGAAGAAGGGAATTTCTTTTGTTTTGCTCGATTGCATCAAAAAAACTTACTTTTTCCATTTTAGAAAATCACCGTTTTAATCAAATTTTACCTTTACTGCTTCTTTTTCTGTTGCAGCTGCTTCAAACAATGGTTCATGCTTAAAACCAAAGATACTAGCAATTATGTTGCTTGGGAAAACATCACATGCTGTATTAAATTCATATACTGCGTCATTGTACGCTGTCCTTATATAAGATATTTTATCTTCTGTACCTGTAATTTCATCTTGCAATTTTTGGAAATTTTCGCTTGCGCGAAGTTGGGGATAATTCTCTGCAACCGCAAAAATAGATTTTAATGTAGCAGAGAGTACATTGTTAGCCTTTGCTCTTTCTTCAACATTCCCACTTATGAGTTGTGCGCGTAATTTCGTGATTTCCGTTAGAGTTGCTCTTTCGTGTTTCATATAACCCTTTACGGTTTCTACAAGATTCGGTATGAGGTCGTATCTTCTTTTAAGTTGGACGTCAATTTGCGCCCAAGCGTTTTTTACTCTATTTCTTAGGGTTATCAAACGATTATAAACCATTACAACATATGCAAGAATTACAACTAACAAAGCACCAATACATAAAACAGCTGTACTAGCCAGACCCAATCCAAATAATTCAAAAGCCATATCCACCACCAGCAATATAATAACAAATAGTTTAATTAATACATAATATAATTATTCTATTGAAGAACTACAAAATTTGCAGATTGATACGTATTTTTCGTATTCATTAGCGCACACAGGGCAAACATAAATAAAGCGTACAGATT
This sequence comes from Candidatus Bilamarchaeaceae archaeon, assembly GCA_038870635.1. GTDB lineage: Archaea > Micrarchaeota > Micrarchaeia > Anstonellales > Bilamarchaeaceae > JAVZJR01. The sequence goes on from JAVZJR010000001.1 coordinate 97,422, forward strand.
TTTCAGAAGCAAGATTGTAACCGCACTTTGTGCATCTCCCATTATCAAGTTCGTTTAAAGAACCACATTTAGGGCATTTTCGTGCTATGATGTTATGTAGATTAAACCCACATTTAGCGCACCTTTCTGATGAGCTTTCACATTCCGCTCCGCACTTGGGACAGGAAAAGTAATATATCGCTTTCTTTGGACCAAAGATACTACTCAAAAAATCAAAAAAACCCATAAAGACATTTTGTACTTAAAATTTAAATTCTTTCCTATGATAATGTTAGCAAAAAAAGGTGCTAATTATGGCTGATGACAAAGAAGAGGATTATTTGCCTTGGACAGAAAAATACAGACCAAAAAAACTTTCAGAAGTTGTTGGTCAGAAAGAAACTGTAGAAACATTAAAGGCTTATGTAAAAGCAGGAAATATGCCTAACATGCTTTTTTCAGGACCGCCAGGTGTTGGCAAAACAACATGTGCACTTGCGTTGGCGCATGAGATATATGGAAAAGACATAAGCGGGAATTTTTTAGAGCTCAACGCAAGCGATGAGAGGGGGATAGATGTTGTACGTGGTAGAATAAAAGATTTTGCACGCAGCGTTTCACTCGGTGGCGTGCCATTTAAGATAATATTTTTAGATGAAGGTGATGCGCTTACCGCTGATGCGCAACAAGCACTCAGAAGAACAATGGAAAGCTATTCAAAAGTAACTCGTTTCATCATATCTGCTAATTATTCATCAAAGATAATTGAGCCCTTGCAAAGCCGTTGTGCGATATTTAGATTTTTGCCTATTGAGGAAAAAGATGTTAAAAAAGCACTTGAGCATATCGCAAAAGAAGAAAAACTTAAAGTGGATGAAGAAGCGCTTTCAGCTATATATTATGTTTCAGAAGGAGATATGAGAAAAGCAATAAACATATTGCAAGGCGCAGCGATGCATTCCAACCATATAACAGCAGAACTTGTCCATAAGATAAGCAGCAGGGCAAAACCAAAAGAGATAAGGGAAATGGTAGACCTTGCGCTTAAGGGAGACTTTAAAGGAGCGCGGGAAAGATTAGATAAACTTATAATAGAATACGGTTTAAGTGGAGAAGACGTGATATTCCAAATATACAGAGAAATACCATCACTTGAAGTATCAGAAGAGAAAAAAGTGCTTCTCATTGACAGAATTGGAGAATACAATTTCAGGTTGGTGCAAGGCGCAAACGAAAGAATACAAATAGAAGCTTTGTTAGCGCACTTTACTGCTATAGGTAAAAGGTAATATAAAATGAGTAGAATAATTTTATTTTTGATTATTTTTTTAGGTATTTTAAATGCTATTCAAATACCAATATACGAAGAAAAAGAAACCGGTGCGACAGGTACGGCGCACTTTAGTATTAAAGTATATTATGATTGCGAAAAAATGATAACAATTGAGGTAGCCGACGAAGCAACAAACCAGCCAATACAAAATGCTCAAATTTTTGTTTTTTATGAAGAAAGATATACGTCTTTGCTTGGAAGTGGAAAAACAAACAACGAAGGGATATATAACTACTCTCTTATAGGAAACCCGCAAAACATGAAAAATTTATTCCTCATAACTTTTGAAAAAAGTGGCTATAGAACAAAAGAAGTGCACTTTTTCATTCCTCAATACTGCGTGGAAATAAAGAAAGAAGAAAATGGCGCCAACGATTCGGTAACAAATAAAAAGAACGATACAATAGATGACAAAACTACGCCTTCTGTCAATGAGCAAAAAAGTAAAAACGAGGAGAACGCTTCGATAAGAAATAACAATCAGACAAGCCAAAACATTGAAGAAACGAAAAAAGAAAAAAATGATGAAAACCAAATTGAAGAAAGTAAAAAACAATTTTGTTGTATAAGCGGGATAGTGTCGCTACTGACTTTTGCTTTTTTGCTCATCCAAAATCGCAAGCGCTCCAACCACATTTAGGGCATTCGATACATCCCTCTCGATGAATTAGTAACGCGCCACAAACAGGACATTTTTCAAGTTTATGATTTTCGTTTTCTTCCATATAATCATTTAAGAAGGCCGCCAAGCGACTTTATGCTTTTTATTATACCTTCTGATTTTGCCTTCCACCCTGCAAGGAAGCCTTTTAATTTTTCGGAGCCACGAAGTAATGATAAGATTTCACCAGCTGCATTTAGCATCTTTTTCTCTGAAGTAAAACTGCCGCCTTCATGGAGCACTCGAAGAAGTTCAGTAACTCCTGCTTTGGTATACATGTGTTCTCCTGTTTTGGGATCTATTTTATTTGTCCACTCTTTTACAAAAGCCTGTGCCTCCGGACTTTTTATAAATTCTTTAAAGGAGGAACCTCTTTCCTCTTTTTTTTCCTCAGGTTTAACCATTTCTTCTTTATAGATACCAAACCATTCAAGCATTATGGTCACCTTATGCTTTGAGATAGGTATATTAAAATTTATAAATATTAACAGGTTTTGTTTAAACATGAAAAGTAGAATATACTTCCTAATGAGTATGCTAATCGTCTTTTTACTCTTAAGTGGTTGCATAAATATACCTACAAATGAAAAAGGAGTAGAAAAATACGAAAAACAAAATAATGAATTAAAAAATGAGGACACTAAAGCGGTAAATACTCAAGAACAAAAAATTATAGATAACAAAACACAACAAACTGAGACAGATGAAAATAAATCAGTTTCAATTGAAGAAGAAATAAAGAAAACTAAAAAAAAGGAGATAAATTTCAAAACGAAAGATTCGTGGTTGATATATGGAGATATATATTATTCAAAAACAAAAGAGCCGCAAAAAGCAATAGTTTTGCTTCATCAATTGGGGTCAGATAGAAATGATTACGCTTCACTCATACCGCCACTACAAGAAGCATTTCCAGAATACGATATAATAGCACTTGATTTAAGAGGTCATGGCAAAAGTACAAACTTAGGCAGTTACAGCAACTTTGGGAGCGGTGATTATAAAGCGATGAAAAATGATGTTGAAGGGTTGAAAACTTATCTTGATGTAGAGAGACCAACAATAAAAGAATTTTACTTAGTAGGCTCAAGTATTGGAAGCTCAGTTGCGCTTGACTACGCAGCAAATAGCGGTTTTGTTAAAAAAGTGATAATGATATCGCCTGGTATTGCATACAAAAATTACAATATAAAAGAAGCTGCAAAAGATTATATGTACGGCTTGTACTTAGTAGCTGCAGAAGAAGATGATTACTCTGCTCAATCAGCAGAAGAGATATATCATTTATCTCCATCAGACTCAAAAGTCTTAAAGATATATTACAATATGGGAGCGCATGGTATGGAGTTAAGTGAAAAAACAAAAAACGAAAGCGAGCCACTTAATAGTCTAATTATAAAATGGATTGGAAAAAACTAGAAGATGCCTAAAAACTTTTTACCACTTTCTTTTTCAAATTCTTCAAGAAGTTCTCTTTGCCTTTTAGATAATTTCTTTGGTATTTCTACTTTTATATGAATTTTGAGGTCTCCCCTGCCGCTTCTCTGAAGACGAGGCATTCCTAAACCTTTTAGAGAAATAGTATCTCCCGGTTGCGTGCCTGCGGGGATAGTTATTTTTTTCTTTCCATCTACAAGAGTTTGTATCTCAATTTCTTTTCCTAAAGCGGCTGCTGTAAAAGGAATCGTATACTCAGTAATAAGGTCATCACCTTGCCGAGAGAATAAAGGATGTTTTTTTATCCTAACATCGATATAAAGGTCACCATAGCCTCCTTTATCATATTCTCCGCCATTATCTATTCTTATTCGCATCCCATCGAATGCGCCCGCTGGTATACCAATAACCATTTTTTCTTTTTGTTTTTTTATACCACTGCCTTCGCAAGCGCGGCATATTTTTTCATGAATCTTTCCACTTCCACCACATTTACGACAAGTAGTAATGGCTTGAAAAGTCATTGGACCCATTCTTTTAGTAGAGCGTACCTGCCCCCTGCCGCCGCAATCAGGGCAAAGGCGTAAAGAAGAACCAGGTTCTGCACCACTTCCGTTGCATACGTCACAACGTTTGTTCCTTACAAATTCAACTGTATGACTTACTCCTCTGGCAGCATCTTCTAATGTTATTTGAACAGTAGCTTGAAGGTCTGCACCTTTTCTTGCTCGTGAACTTCTACTAAAGCCGAAAATATCAAATGGATTTTTGCCAAATCTTCCAAAAGGCCCAAAACCAAACTCAGCGAAAAGATCTTCGAAATCAGAAAAGTCTGCACCTCTGAATATATCTTCCTGCGTATAGTATTGGCCAAAACCTTCATGACCATAGGTATCGTACTGCCTTCTCTTCTCATCATCGCTAAGTACAGCATAAGCTTCATTTATCTCTTTGAACTTTTCCTCTGCTTCTTTTGATTTGTTGCGATCAGGATGATATTGTAGCGCTAGCTTTCGATAGGCGTTCTTTATCTCTTCTTTAGTTGCGTTCCTTGAAACACCGAGAATTTCGTAATAATCTCTCTTCATTAATTCACTTCCTATTAATTACTGTCTTCTGGCCTTTTTTGACCTCCAGTGCCATATCCCTCATAAGAGTTCCCCCCTGTATCGCCACTTGAGTAGCTACCACCTGCGCCAGGCCCAGGTCCTTCAGTACTGCCAAAACTTCCGCCGCCAGTGCTTTGCTGATAGAAAGAACCACCGATCTTTTCTAAAACTTTTTTAAGTTGGTCAGTTAAATCATGAATCTTAGCTATGTCATCGCCTTTCATAGCCTCTAACAATTGCTCTTTTGCTTTTTTCACTTCATTCTTTTGCTCCTCTCCTATTTTATCCTTAAACTCTTCTAGCATTTTATCTCCAGCGTATATGACAGATTCCGCATTATTTTTTGCCTGTGCAAGCTCATATTGTTTCTTATCTTGCTCTGCGTATTGCTCTGCCTCGCGCATTCTTTTTTGTATTTCCTCTTCGCTCATTTTGTGAGGCGCAACAATTTGTATTCTCTGTTCTTTACCAGTAGCCTTGTCTTTTGCTGAAACATTTAGTATGCCATTGGCATCAATATCAAAAGTTACTTCTATCTGTGGAACGCCACGAGGAGCGGGGGGGATACCGGTAAGTGTGAAACGACCAAGTGAAATGTTATCTTTTGCCATTGGCCTCTCTCCCTGAAGCACGTGTATATCAACCGAAGTTTGAAAATCTGCAGCAGTAGTGAAGATTTGTGATTTTCTTGTAGGAATAGTGGTGTTTCTTTCGATAATCTTTGTCATTACGCCGCCAAGAGTTTCTATACCAAGAGTAAGCGGTGTTACATCAAGCAAAACAATATCTTTTATTTCTCCTGAAAGGACTCCGCCTTGGATGGCCGCACCCATAGCAACACATTCCATTGGATCGATGCCGCGCTCCACTTTTTTGCCAACTATATCCTCAACGAATTTTTGGATAATAGGCATTCGTGTAGGACCACCAACAAGTATAACTTTATCTATTTGACTCGGCATAAGTTTAGCGTCAGCTAGTGCACGCTCTACAGGACCGCTGCAACGCTCTACGATTGGCCTAACAAGATCTTCGAGCTTGGCCCTTGTGAGTTTGTAAGTAAAGTGTTTAGGAGTATTGTTTACAGATGTTAGGAAAGGTAAATTTATTTCAGTCTCAAGCATTGTTGATAGCTCTATCTTTGCTTTTTCTGCAGCTTCCCATATCCTATTTACTGCTTGTTTATCATTTCTTATATCTACACCACTTTGTTTTCTGAATTCATCTATCAAGAACTCTGCGATTACTCTATCCATATCAGTTCCACCGAGTTGGGTATCTCCAGCAGTTGCTTTTACCTCAAAAACACCACCACCAAATTCCATTATAGTAACATCTAAAGTACCGCCACCTAAATCAAAAACCATTATCTTCATGTCTTTTCCAACTTTATCAAGCCCGTAAGCAAGACAGGCAGCAGTAGGCTCATTAACTAAACGCACTACTTCTAAGCCAGCGATTCTTCCTGCATCTTTTGTTGCCTGCCTTTGATTATCATTGAAGTAAGCGGGCACTGTTATAACTGCTTTTGTAACTGGTTCACCTAAATGAGCTTCTGCATCTTTTTTTATTTTCTGCAATATAAAAGCAGAGAGTTCTTGCGGCGTGTACTCTTTTCCTCTAATGTTGTAACGAAAAGTTGTTCCCATCTTACGTTTAAAACCAGTTACTGTTCCTTCTGGATTAGCGACAAGTTGTCTTTTTGCTGGCTCTCCAACAAGACGTTGACCATCTGCTGTAAAAGCTACATAACTGGGAAACGACTTTCCATAGAGTGATGTCCCTTCACTACTTGGAATTATACGTGGTTTTCCACCATCTAAATAAGCTGCTGCACTATTTGAAGTTCCTAAATCTATCCCTATAATTCTACTCATAATATCACCTCTTTAATTTTTTTCATTTTTATTATCATTACTTTTTCTACCTATTATCACTTTTGCATGGCGCAATACTTTTCCATTGAGAAGATAACCTTTTTGCACTACTGCCAAAATCTTTCCATCTTCTCCTTCTTCTGTTTTTACCGCTTCATGAAGATAAGGATCAAATCTACCGCTACTTAAATCCATTTCCTCTAAACCTTCTTTTTTTAATGTAGAAAAGAGATTTTTGTATACTAAATCCATACCGTGGCGAAATTCTTCTGCATTATTTTTCTGTTGTAAACCAAGTTCAAATTGATCCAAGATAGGCAATATATTAAGAATTAAAGATGCTTTACTACTCTTTGCAAAGTCAACCTTTTCTTTTTCAGCTTTTTTTATGTAGTTATCAAAATCAGCATGAAGGCGCAAAAGCTTGTCCTCTAACTCTTTAAGGCGTTCCTCCAGCTTCTGCGCCCCTTCGTTGTCTTTTTCTTCATTCTGTTTTTTCTCTATTTTTTTCTCGTCGTTTTTTTCGCTGATAACATCACCTTACTTTTATTTCTTTCTTTGGTGCGCTTGCGGCTACTTTAGGCAAACTAATAGTCAACACGCCGTTTTTGAATTCGGCATCAACTTTATTTGGATCTATTTCTTCAGGTAAACCAAACACACGTTTGTATCCTGTATAACTTCGCTCGCAATAATAATAGTTCTTTTTCTTCTCCTCATCAACAATTTTTCGCTCTGCACTAACAGAAACTGAATTCTTGTCCGCAGTTATTTTTATGTCTTCTTTTTCAACTCCAGGCAATTCAACACGAAGCTCAAAAGAATTTCCCTTATCTACAAGATCACTTAATGGGCTTCTGATAGACCACTCTTTTCGCCCCACCGTCATAAAGTTTTCAAACAAGTCATCCATCTCTTCTTGCAGCTTTCTAATCCTTTCAAAAGGGTCATACAACCTTATTTCTCTTCTCATACAATCACCTCTTAATCCATACGCATTATTTCATTTTCTATCAAGCGTGCGATGCGTTTTATTTTTTCAAAACGGCGAAGTATTTCTTCTTCCAATTCTTCAATAGTATCATCTAATCGTTGTCTCTTAAGATAGTAATATCGTCCATGCTTTACAACAAGGCCGGATTTCATCAAAGTGTTTAAATGATAAACAACCGCGCCTTGCGTAACTTTACATCTTTCACTTATTTCAGCAGAACGGACACCACCATCACTTCTTTTTACGAGTTCTTTAAAAACTTCTTTTGCAACGCGATCATCTTCCTCACCAAAACCAAGACATTGAAATATCCATTCTATGTATTCCTCAGCATTTCTTCCACGTGGTTCTTGAACATCCTTTAGTATAATGGCCGCACATGGTTTTTTCCTGTATGCTGCTGCAGGGTTATCGTTTAGTTTTATAACTTTTAGTTTTTTTGGTCTTATCTTTTGGGAAGCGACCATGAAAGAATTATAAAATGAAAAAATTTAAAAATGTTTTGAAAATTTTAACATTTTATTAAAATTTTTATAAAAATAATGCGAAAAATTATAAAAGTAGAACGAAAAAAAACAGCATGAAAGAAAGAGTAGCAGGCTCCCTGTTGATTTTTGCATCTTTGCAGCTTTTCTTTAGCATAATCGTCTCCGAAGGTATGTATGAGGGATATCATACAAACAACAATATGATAAGCGATTTAGGTGTTGGTAAAACAGCAATAATATTTAATACAGCAATGGTATTGCAAGGGTTGTGCGCAGCAATTGCCGCTTATTACATATTACAAATTTTCAAACAAAAAATAATTTTTTATACAATGCTACTCTCTTCAATCGGTGCGATAATTGTCGGCATTTTTCCTGAAACAATCATAGCACCACATGCTGCTGGCGCCTTTTTAGTGTTCTTTTTTGGCGGAATTGCTGCCATACTTTCACAAAAATTTTTTCCTTCGACAACTCCTGTCTTCACTACACTTGGTGCCATTTCCATCTTATTTTTTCTACTCTTCTCACTTGCATGGTTTAATGGTTTAAAGTCAGGTGTTTTAGAGAGAATGATAGCGTACCCACTTATTTTTTGGGAATTTGGCGCGGGTATTATACTTCTCTATAATAGAGAAAATGCAAAAAACAAATAGCTTTTATTTTTAATTATCGATAGCAGAGTATGCAACAAAAAATAAAAGACGAAATAAAAGACATAAAATCTCTAAAAATACAAGGAGCGAGAAATGTTGCAAAAGCAGCGTTAGATGCTCTAATTTTGCAGGCAAGACTATCAAAAGCAAAAAACATCCATTATTATGTAAAAGAACTAACAGCAGTAAAGGAAATTTTAGCTTACTCGAGACCAACGGAACCTATGATGAGAAACCTCTTAGATGACGCAATAGATTTCTTAGTCGTAGAATCAAAAAAAGTAAAAAGTATGGATGAATTGCGAGAGATCTTTGTAAGAAGAGAAAAAGAAGTTATAGAAAGATTAGACCAAGATGCTAAAAAAATATATGAATATGGTGCAAGATTAATACCCAAAGGTTACACAGTAATGACGTATTGCCACAGTTCTACTGTGACTGGTATACTAAAAAAAGCAAGAGAAAAAGATAGAACACTTAAAGTAATAGTGTGTGAAACAAGGCCGCGATACCAAGGAAGAATAACAGCAAAAGAGCTAGCAGAAGCTGGCATAGATACCACTCTTATAGTAGATGGTGCAGTAAATATGTTTATGAAAAAAACCGATCTTGTACTTGTTGGGGCAGATTCTGTTACAAGCAGGGGCGACCTCATAAATAAAGTCGGCACCTCCACATTAGCCCATATAGCTAGAATGCATGATGTTTCTTTTTATTCTGCAGCAGAACTCTTTAAGTACAGTAGAAAAACATTTGAAGGAGAACTTGAAAAAATAGAAGAAAGAGATAAAAAAGAAGTATGGGAAGACGCCCCTAAAAAAGTAAAGATAAGGAATCCTGCTTTTGATGTCACTTCTGCAAAATACATCAATGGTTATATAACAGAAGTTGGTGTAATCCCACCTCAATCTTTTTTTGCGCTAGCAACTGAAAAGTTAGGATTGAAAATATTTGGAAGGTGAGAAAGATGGTAAATAAAAATAATGAAAATATAAATAACGATAAAAAGAAAAACGACAATAACAAAATTTTTGTAGAAAAAGAAACAACGAAAGTAGATGTTTGGAGAATAAAGAAATATGTGTGTAAAGTAAAACCAATAGGAATTTATACAGGTAAAAACATAATAGTGCTAAACAAAACGCAAGCAATGGGACACGATATATACGAAGGCTATCGAACAATATTGAAAAAAAATAGCACAGAAATAGTAGCAATAGTAGACGTTAGCGATGAGATAGTAAAACACGGAGAGGTTGGTGTTTATTCCGATATCGCAAAGGAATTTGGACTTAAAGAAGGTGACACAGTAGAAATAGTGCACATGGACCAACCTGATTCAATAGCATACATAAAAAAGAAATTAAATAAGGGAACGCTTAGTGAGCATGAAATAAAAACAATAGTAAACGAAATAATGCGAAACGAATTAAGCGAAATAGAAGTGTCGGCTTGGATAACGGCTGCTTACATCAATGGTTTTTCAGATGATGAGATAGTAGCACTAACTAATGCAACAGTGGAATCTGGAGAACGTTTGGAACTCGGAAAAAAACCAGTTGTAGATAAACATTGTATAGGAGGAGTTGCTGGAAACAGAACTACCATGATAGTAACTCCAATAATAGCTGCCGCTGGTCTTTATATACCTAAAACATCTTCACGAGCGATAACATCCGCGGCTGGGACTGCAGACACAATGGAAGTTCTTTGCAATGTAACATTCAATATCCATGAGTTGAAAGAAATCGTACTAAAAACACATGGTGCGATGGTATGGGGCGGCGGAATGAAACTTGCCCCTGTGGATGATAAACTCATAAGAATCAGACACCCATTAAGCTTGGATCCAGAGGGAATGTTATTGGCGAGCATACTCGCGAAGAAGAAAGCAGTGGGCGCAGAATATGTTATAGTTGATATTCCAGTCGGACGCGGTGTTAAAGTACCATACTACGAAAAAGGACAAGAATTAGCTAAACATTTCCTTAGAATAGGAAATCAACTTAACATGAAATTAGAGGTTCTGATAACGGATGGTGCTGAACCTATAGGACAAGGTATCGGACCTGCATTAGAATGTATAGATGTTCTAAAAGTTTTATCTGGCGAAGGCCCAGAAGATCTTAAACACAAATCCCTTTTAATGGCTGGAAAATTGCTTGAGTTAACTGGTAAAGTAGGAAAAGATGAAGGTTACAAAGCAGCTGAAGAAATTCTACTTTCTGGGAAAGCGCTTAGGAAATTCTTAGAAATAGTAGAAGCGCAAGGCGGAAACCCAAACGTAAAGATAACAGATATCCCTGTTGGTCAGTATACTTATACTGTAAAGGCTCAAACAAAAGGGACTATTTACCATATTGATAACCACACAATAGCAAAAATAGCAAGAATAGCAGGCGCACCCCGTTCGAAAGGTGCTGGCGTTTTACTTCATAAAGCACGAGGTGATAGAATAGTCCCTGGCGATCCATTATTCACGATATATGCTGAAAGCGAGCAATCTTTAGATTATGCAATAAAGGCACTTGAAAAAATAGAACCAATAGAACTCAGAAAGATGCTTCTTGGCACAATGATGTAAAGTTTAAAAAGAGTTGTAATAGTAATTTTCATACTAACCCGACGTAGCTCAAAGTGGCGTATGCCCGAGCAATGGTAGAGCGATCGGCTGTAGTTTGTTTTCTCCATATGGAGAGATAGGTCGCTCAGAAACCGATAGGTTCCTGGTTCAAGTCCGGGCGTCGGGATTTTTTTACTTTTAAGAAGTGGTATTTTGAAAATAAAGAAAATATTAGCAACACTTATTTTTCTATTCCTTTTAGTACTCACTCTCTTATATCTAGAACAAAAACAAGAAAATGAAAAACCACAAGAAAATTGCGGCAATCTAAGTATTTACATAATAAATGTAAGCCAAGCAGATTCTATTTTAATAATCACACCGCAAAACAAAACAATACTAATAGATTCGGGCTCTTCTATAACTAAAAACTCAAGCAAAGCAGTAGTGGAATTTTTAAAAGCGCGAGGTGTAAAAACAGTGGATATTTTTATAGCAACACATTATCACGAAGACCACATAGGAGGGGTACCGCTGATTTTCAAAAATTTTGAAGTTAAACAAGTATATGACAATGGAAATTGCGGCAATTATAGTAGCGAAAGTCAGAGAAAGTATGTGGAATACACAAAGCTAATCAATCGAAAAATTGTCTCAAAAAACGAACAATTGAATATTGATAATTGTATTAACAGCAGTATAATCGTGCCCTACGCAACTATGGGTTGCCAACCTAGCCATAAGGATACTAAACTAGAAAATGAAAATTCAATAGTGGTTTATATAAAATACAAAAATACCTCTTTCTTACTTGCTGGCGACTGTGAACAAAAATGCGAAACGGAATTAGTAAAGAGGTACAACATATCAGCAAATTTATTGAAAATAAATCATCATGGAAGCGATACTTCTTCTACTAAAGAGTTTTTGAGTATGGCAAATGCGACTTATTTTGTTATTTCCACTAATAAAGACAGGAGTGCAGAGTTAAATTACTACCATCCTCGTGCAGCGATGCTTAGCAGAATCTACATTCACGGAGCACGCCTTGGTACTTTCTTCCGCACTGATCTGAACGGAAATATAGCTATAACATCAGATGGAACAAAGATAAATGTAGAAGCAGACTATCTTGTAGATGAATGCGAACTTTTTAGTGGTTATTACTCAAATAACTTCTACTCTTACAAGCCAATAGAAGAGTTGAAACAAAAATGCGCAAACAATTTAAACTGAATAAGAGAAATGAGGAATATGCTTTTTGAGGATGTTGTAAAAGTATTTGACAAAGTTGAAGAAAAAAGCGGCCGCATCGAGATGACTAACATTCTTGCAGAACTATTTAACAAAGCAACTTCTGCGGAAATAGAGAAAATAGTCTATTTTGTGCAAGGCATTGTTGCACCACCTTACGAGGGAGTAGAGTTAGGGATGGGGGAGAGGTTTGCTATTGCTGCAATAGCAAGTGCCACAGGCTACTCTGCCCAGGAAGTTGATGAGAATTATAAAAAAACAGGCGACCTTGGCATAACAGCAGAAAATTTTCTCAAAAAAAAGAAACAGCGTTCTCTTTTTGCAAATCCGATTGATGTAATCCACCTTCATGAATCATTGGTAAGAATAGCAAAAGCAAGTGGACCAGGAAGCACAGAACTTAAGAAAAAATATTTAGTCGAACTGCTAAACAACGCAACTCCTCTCGAAGCGAGATACATCGTGCGTTTTGTTCTTGGAAGATTACGTCTTGGTGTTGGTGACCCAACCATCCTAGATGCACTTTCAGTTGCAAAATTTGGTGACAAATCCTGGCGAGAAAAATTAGAAAGAGCATACAATGTCTGCGCAGATATGGGTTATGTAGCAAAACTTTTTTATGAAAATGAAAAAAATATAGATAAGTTTAAAGTGCAACCATTCAAACCTCTTATGCCTGCACTTGCAGAAAGGCTAAGCACCGCCGAAGAAATAATAGAGAAGATAGGTGTATGTGCGGTAGAAGGAAAATACGACGGTTTTCGTTTGCAAGTTCACAAAAAAGGGAATGAAGTTGAGCTTTACTCACGTAGGTTAGACAAGATGACAAAAATGTTTCCTGAAATTGTAGATGCGGTGAAAAGATTACCAGTAGATAGTATAATATTTGAAGGTGAAGCGCTTGCTTATAATGCCAAAGAGCGTAAATATTATTCCTTCCAGCAAACAATGCAAAGAAAAAGAAAACATAGAATAAGTGAAAAAGCAGAAGAACTGCCGCTGAATTTATTTTGTTTTGATATCCTTTATGTTAATGAAAAAGATTACACACAAGAACCATATAAAGTAAGAAGAAAAAAATTAGAAGAGGTGTTTAGAGAAAATGAAGTTCTTAAAGCAAGTGAGCAGCACATCGTCAAAACAGCAAAAGAATTACAAAAGTTATTTAAGGAAGCAATCGAGCGCGGTCTTGAAGGAGTGATGGCAAAAGACCTTGAAGCACCATATACAGCAGGAAAAAGAAAATTTGCATGGATAAAACTGAAAAAATCATATGGTCAAGCAGTAGATACAATAGATGGTATTATTGTTGGTTATTATTTAGGAAAAGGCTCAAGGGCACAATTTGAATTCGGTGGTCTTTTGGTCGCAGTGTATAACTCAGATAATGGAAGATTAGAAACGGTTGCTAAAATTGGTTCTGGTTTTAGCGAAGAAGAAATGGTTATGCTAAAGGAAATGTTAGACAAGATAAAAAGAACTGCGCCCCCTGCAAATGTTAGTTACAAAATAGAACCTGATTTTTGGGTAGAGCCAAAATATGTAATAGAAGTTGCATTTGACGACATTACACTTTCACCAGTCCATACTTGTGGATTACGTGGTGATAAGGGATATGCTCTTCGTTTTCCACGAATGATTCGCTTAAGAGAAGACAAAGGAATAAATGAAGCGACAACAACAGACGAAGTAAAGGAAATGTATGAAAAACAAAAAAAATAATTACTTCCTCTCACCATATTTCTCTAAGAATAATTCATAGGTGCGCAGCATTGATGGCGTAATTGAGGGCCTACGAACAGATATTATAGCCAAAAGATCATCTGTTGTTATTTTTGGCTTTGCAACACCTTCTAATTTCTTTCTAAGAGCCTGCATCTTTGCGCTTTGGCATATCGAAGCAATGTCTGCACCGCTATAACCATCTGTTGCTTTTGCCACTGCATCAAGATTTACCCCCTCTCCATATTCTCCAAGGTGAATCTTGAACATTTCCTTTCTCGTATTTTCGTCGGGCGGCGGAATGTAGAATATCTTATCGAATCTGCCTGGCCTTAACAACGCTTTATCTATTAAATCTGGCATGTTTGTCGCAGCGATTACTACCACTCCTTTAAGTTCTTTTATCCCATCCATCTCTGTCAAGAATTGACCAACGACATCAGAAGTAGCGCCTATTCCTCTTGCAGGTGCAAAGGTCTCTATTTCATCAATGAAAAGTATCGATGGAGCGTTCTCACGAGCACGATTAAATGCTTCTTTTATAATAGAAGTTGCTTTATAAAAGCCCTCTTTGCTTAAATCCGCACCGCTTAATGTTTGGAAAGAAACATGCAATTCATTTGCTGCAGCCTTTACTAGAAGGGTTTTACCAGTACCTGGCGGCCCGAAAAGAAGAATACCCTTACTCGGCTTTATCTTAAATTCTTTCATTAAATCTTCCCTAAGAAGTGGAAGCTCTATTGCTTCTAAAAGTGCCCTTTTAACCTCTTCCATACCGGCAACATCTTTCCAACTAACCTCTTTTTCCTCAACTTCTTCAACTTTTGTTATTGCACTTCTTTCGAAATCCATTCTAAACTTTTCGTATTCATCTAATTGCTCAAAAGTAGTGCTCGGCTTTATCTTCTTAAGAAGCAAGAGGAAGTGTTCCATTGTAATAGGTACCACTTTACCTGCCATTTCAGCTTCTTTTGCAGCCAATCTTTTAGCTTCAGTTACTAAATTTTTGAGGTCAGCACCTGAGAATCTATCTGTTTTTTTTGCAAGAATATCAAAATCAATATCAGGAGATAAAGGAATTTTTCGTGTGAGTTTTTTCAGTATATCTTTTCTTGCTGCTAAGTCTGGTAGGTGCATGTATATTATTTTGTCAAATCTACCAGGTCGCAGAAGAGCAGGGTCAAGTTGATTTGGAATATTTGTAGTTCCAACAACAATAAGATTTGCTTTTGTCTTTACTGCGCCGTCCATTTCTTGAAGCATAGTGCTGAGAATACGTGGGGTAACTTCATCAGTACCTCCTTTTTGTCTCTTTTTTCCGATGACATCTATCTCATCAAAGAAAAGTATCGCAGGGGCCATTTTCCTCGCTTTTTCAAAAACCTCAACAACATTCTTTTCAGATTCGCCATACCATTCACTCATAATGTTAGCGCATTTTACTTCAATAAAGTTGTATTTCAATTCTTTTGCAAGTGCCCTCATAAGCATTGTTTTACCTGTACCTGGAGGACCAAAAAGAAGAATTCCTGAAGGCGGTTTTATACCATAAGCAAGAGCAATTTCTTTTTTCTCAAGAGGAGTTATTATTGCCTCTTTAAGTTCTTGCTTAACATCTTCATAACCACCAACATCATCCAAAGTTTCCGTACTTGCAGCACCTACATCTTTAAAACCAAACTTATCATAGGCTTTCATTCTATCGGCTTTTTCAAGCTCTGCTTCTTTGCTTATCTTAATGCCAAAATGTTCAGCTACTGCTAAGACAACTATTGAAAGTAAAATCAATAAAGTAAAATTAATACTCAAACCGCTTGTTCCAGAAACCACTCCTGCAAAATAATAAAAAGGCAACAGCAATAAAAGCAAAAGAGCAGAAATGGTTTGGGAATTTTTTTTCAAACGGCCGGAGACGTAGGACATGGCAAATAACACAACAGACCAGCCTGCTATTTGAATAAAACCAGAATCCTTGAAAAGCAATATTACACTTTGACCTAGTATAACCAAAAGGCCCTCAAATAACTGAGAGATACTTTCAAAACTAATAAAATTTGAAAAAAGCGCTGGAATTAAATTTAACTCGCTTAACGCAACGGCCGACCTACTTATCTTCAACGGATTGTCTGGAGAATAAAGGTTTAGATTTATCGAAAAATAAGCTGTATTTTGTACAAAAAATAAAGAAGACAACAGAAGGATAAGAAAAACAGATGGCGCGGCAACTAACACACTCTTTTTTGAACCAAAATAATATGAAGCGCAAGCCATACCTAAAATAGAAAAGAAACCGCCAAAAGGAAGACCACCAAAGCTAAATGGTGCGAAAATAAGTATTTGCAGAATAGATATTAGTAGTTGGTGTTCGAAAACCTCAAAAGCCACTAAAATTAAAACTAATAAAAAAACCCAACCCAATGCAAAAGACTGGTAAATAAAAGCAGGTAGAGCCAATATAAAAGAAATAAGAGTTGCTATAGGTGGACTAAAGTAAGATATAATAGCGCAAAAAATTGCTAAAAGAAACACAAGAAAAATAGGGTAGAATGGAATGGCGGACAGCATAAGAAGAGTTGCAAGAAACACAAAAATAAAAATAGGAAATTTCTCATTTTCTCGTACCATCTGTATATAAGCCTTTATTTTATTTGCTTCTAAACTTTGATCTATCTGTTTTAATGCCATGGATTAAATTCAAACAAAAAACTTTTATTTAGTACTGCCGAGCAGCATAAACGTAAACAGTTGCTTCTTTTTCACACGCTATGCATTTTTTTCCTTCTGGCTTTTCGTTATTACCGAAAAGCGTCCCTCTTATATTAGCATGACAGTGCTCTTTTACAATATCAGCGCATTTTTCACCTTCTTTTTGATCAGTACAAAAAGG
The DNA here is from genome assembly GCA_038870635.1 of Candidatus Bilamarchaeaceae archaeon. Classification (GTDB taxonomy): domain Archaea; phylum Micrarchaeota; class Micrarchaeia; order Anstonellales; family Bilamarchaeaceae; genus JAVZJR01. The sequence continues at coordinate 114,382 of JAVZJR010000001.1, forward strand.
TACTTTAACAAAACCAAATTTTTCAAGTTTCTTTTCTAAATCCTCTAACGAATCTGCTGATGATATTTGAGATTTAAACCAATCATCTGCACGTTTAATAAGATTTTTTAAAAGCTCTTCTCTTATTTTCTCTATTTCAGTTTTGAGATTATCCTCTTTAACTTCAATTTTTTCCTTGGTGTCTCTTCTGAATACAGTAACCACTCCTTTTTCGATATCACGTTTTCCAACTTCTAAGCGTACCGGAACCCCTTTCATCTCCCAATAGTTAAACTTTGCTCCTGGCGTTTCCTCACTGCGATCGATTTTAACCGAGTAATCCTCTTTTAAGCGTTTTTCTAATTCTTCACATTTTTTGAAAACCTCTTCTGCAGTAGCTGCTTTTATTATTGGTACAATTATTATCTGTAAAGGAGCCAGGTCAAAAGGCAAGACTAAACCTTTCTCATCACCATGTGTTGCAAACACAGCAGCATATATTCTTGAAATCGCCGGCCCATAACAAGTTTGCCAAACGTATTGCTCTTTTTCATTTTCGTCCATATACTTTATACCAAAGGCTTTTGAGAAATTTTGGCCAAGCATATGCGTGCTTGGAAGTTGAAGCACTCTCCTATCAGGTAAAAGAGTATCTGCTGCATACGTGTCTACTGCACCTGCAAACTTATCCCATTGTGGCCTTTTGAAAAATAAAAAAGGCACCCCAAATTTTTGGTGTATTATATTCTCTGCCATCTCCATATCTTCTCTTACTTGTGCTTCTGCTTCTTCTTTTGTTGCAAAGCAATCGTGCGCCTCTATCCAATAAAACTCTCTTGAACGAATAAAAGGTTTTGTTGCTTTTGTTTCATAACGCCATACTTGACAACGCTGGTATATTTTTAGAGGTAAATCTTTTTTCCCATGTATCCAAAGAGAATACATCGTATACATGGCGGTTTCACTGGTTGGCCTCATCGCAAGTCTTTCATCAAGTGGGTTGTTTCCGGCAGCAGTAACCCAAAAAACTTCTGGTACAAACCCTTGAACATGCTCGCTTTCTTTTGTAAAATAACTTTCCGGTATAAGCGCTGGAAAAAGAGCAGGGACATGGCCCCTTTTTTGCAGCTCTTTCTCGTACATTTCATACATTTTATTCATTGTCATGACTGCCCAAGGAAGAAAAACTACAAAACCTTTTACACCATAACGAATATCGCAAAGTTCTGCTTCTTTTATTAACTGATTGTACCATTCTGAGAAGTTTGATTTGTCTAATTGCACAATAACACCAAATTGATGTTTATAGAAAGAATTTAAAAATAGTAAAATTTGAAAAACTTAAAAAAATAAAAAATTATTTCTTCTTTTTTGATTTCTTTTTTGAAGTTTTCTTTTTTGTTGCTTTTGATTTACAACTCTTACAACCACATGCCATTACATCACCAATTAAATACTCACCAACTTATATTTAAATTTTATTCTGTCAAATAAATACAGATAAAGTGAGCAAATGGATTTTATAGAAGCGTGCGCTGAATCAAAGAAAATCGCTTTTTCATTCTCTAATCCGCTTATCGTCCATCACTATGACACAGATGGTATTACTTCCGGGGCAATAGTATGCGCTGCTTTTTTAGAGAACAATAAAAAATTTAGACGTCTATGTATAAAAAAACTTGACGATATCGCAATAGACAAGCTATCACATGAGAAAGAAATCATTTTTGTAGACCTAGGAGGAGGAAATAAAAGAGTTAACGAACTTAAAGATGTGGTTATATTGGATCATCATCAAACTACAGGTATAGAAAAATTTCAGATAAATCCCCATCTTTATGGCATTGACGGGAGTACAGAAATGTCAGCATCTGGTGTCGCATATTTTGTTTTTAAAACTAAAATAGAACTTGCTATAACTGGAGCAGTAGGTGACATGCAAGCCCCTTTTGTAGGAAAAAATAGGGAATTGCTCGACATAGGGGAAAAAGAAGGCAGGGTGCGAAGAGAGCAAGACCTTTGCTTTTATGGAAGATATTCTCGCCCATTAGTACAATTCCTTGAATACAATGATGAACCCTATATTCCAGGAATATCATATCGTGAAGACAAGTGTATCAACTTGCTTCAATCTCTTCGTATAGAAATAAAGAAAGGTGAAAAATACAGAACATATGCGGATTTAACAAAAGAGGAAAAAAAGGCACTTGTTTCTGCACTTGCAGACATTTTAATAGAGCGTGGCAAGATAAAATCTATTAGCGAACTTATAGGTGAAAGTTATGTTTTTACAAACCATCAACTAAATGAAAGTTATGAAGCTGGGGAATTCTCTACTCTCCTAAATGCTTGTGGAAGACATAAAAGAGACGATATAGGTATCGGAGTTGCTTTGGGTAACGAGAAGTTTTTTGATGAGGCGCGAAAACTCTTACACCATCACAGAGTTATGCTTAAAAATGGTGTGGAACACGCGAACACAAGTCTGCAAAATCTTGGGCCTTTTTATCTTATAGATGGACGAGAAATGATAGATGAAAGTATAATAGGAATAGTTTGCGGGATGGTTAATCGAAGTGAGTGGGGGAAACCAGTTTTAGGAATAGCAAGAAGTGAAAAAGGTCAGTTAAAAGCATCTGTCCGTGGAAAAGGAAAAAATCTTGGACTCGCTATAAAAAAAGCAGCAGAAAAATGCGGCGGTGTGGGAGGAGGTCACACGGTAGCAGCTGGTGCTTCCTTTCCAGAAAAAAATTTAGATGATTTCATTCTTTTCTTCGCAGAAGAACTAAACAAACAAAATTAGGCAAATGCCGAAAATTTAACAAAAAAATTTATAAATAAATTTGTTTTTTTGTGTTTTGCAAAAAAAAGATTAACACTAATGCTGGGGGTATTAATGAGAGGTCGTTTTATTGTTAAAGACTTAGAGAAAAAACTTGACTTAGAGAAAAAACTTCGACCAATAATTAATTGGCGTAATCCTGCATTAGGAAAATTTTATTATCCGAAAGGTTTGAGAAGGAAAAAATTTAAAAAATCACCCGACACCTTTAGAAAAATAAAAAAACCATTAATAGAAGATAGCTCGATATTTAAACCATCGAAAGTGATAAGTGGTAAAGAACCAGAAAAAATTTTCTATCCTTCAAAAGTTATATCTAAAAAGATAAATACTGTCCCTATTAAAAACAGCAAAACATTTTAACCATAACGTATTATAAGAATGGAAGGGAGAAGATGGCGTATGCATTATTGAGCGTTTATCAGAAAGAAGGCATTGTAGAATTTGCAAAAGAACTTTCAGAATTAGGTTATACTATAATTTCAAGTGGTGGAACAAGCAAAACACTACAAGAAAGCGGCATAAAAACTATAGAAATATCAAAATTTACAGGTTCTCCGGAAATGATGGACGGAAGAGTAAAAACACTTCATCCAAAGATACATGCAGGAATATTAATGGATAGAAGTAACAAAAAACACATTGAAGAAGCAAAGAAAAATGGAATAGAACCAATAGATATAGTTGTGGTTAACCTTTACCCTTTTGAGGAAACAGTACTAAAAAAACCATCACTCGAAGAAGCAATAGAAAACATCGATATAGGTGGACCAACTCTGTTAAGAGCTGCGGCAAAAAATTATAAAAACGTTATAGTAGTATGCAATCCAAAATATTATAGAAGAGTAATCGATGAATTAAAAAAAGGAGAATTATCTGAAAAATTGCGAGAGGAGTTAGCAGCAGCGGTGTGGGAGCACGTCGCCCACTACGATACAGTAATAGAAAATTACTTCAAAAAAAAATGGCAATTGACAGAAGCTTATCCTGATTATCTCAATTTAACATTTAGAAAAAAATGTGAACTGAGATACGGCGAAAATCCGCACCAAACAGGGGCGCTTTATTACGACCCTCATGATGGAAATATATCAATAGCTGATGCAAAACAATATGGCGGAAAAGAGCTTTCCTATAACAATATATTAGATATGAACTCTGCTTACAGATTGATAAACCAATTTGAAGAACCAACGGCAGTGATAATAAAACATAATAATCCATGCGGTGTTGCGACAAATACTAGCGTAGTTGAAGCGTATAGGATAGCGCGAGCAGTTGACCCAGAAGCAGCTTTTGGCGGAATTGTTGCAGTAAATCGAAAAGTAACAAAAGAACTTGCAAATGAAATAATAACCCGTTTTGTCGAAATAGTTTTGGCGCCAGAATATGATAAAGAAGCGATTGAGATTCTCAACAAAAAACCAAACTTGCGTGTAATGGAACTTCCTTTTGTACCAATAAAAAACAAATTTAAGACATATCGATCCGTCCTCGGCGGTCTTCTGGTGCAGGATGCAGATATTGAACTATACAATGAACTAAAAGTAGTCACTAAAAGAAAGCCAACGAAAGAAGAGATGGAAGCGATGCTCTACGCTTGGAAGATTGTAAAGTATGTACGCTCTAATGCGATAGTGTATGCACGAAAAAATAGGGCAGTAGGAATAGGTGCAGGCCAAATGAAAAGAATAGATGCTGCTAAAATCGGAGCCATGATAGCACAAGAATTTGGCGATAATACAAAAGGATGTGCGATGGCGTCGGATGCATTCTTTCCGTTTCGTGATGGAATAGATTACGCGGCCAGTTTAGGTATAACTGCCATAATACAACCTGGCGGCTCAATCAAGGACAATGAAGTTATAGAAGCAGCAAACGAGCATAATATAGCTATGGTTTTCACTGGGATGAGGCACTTTAGACATTAGAGATATCTCTTAAATTTATCTACAATGGCCATACTGAGAACGCCATAACTTTTGTGTAGGCCGTGGGGGGCCGTTTCTTCTATTTTTTTTCTTGTTTCTTCATCAGATATTTGTATCTCAGCACTTATGTCGTTGAGATTAAAATTTATGTTAAAACCACGATAACCACTTTGCTTTGGTTTTGAGTAGTAATCATCAACAGATGGTGATTTACCTTTGTTCTTTAGATTGGATATAATTTTTTTGGCAGTTTCTACGGCCTCCTTAACTTCATTAAACACCAATCGCGTACCAATAAGGTCGTTGATGTACCCTTTTTCTTCAAGCTTTAATGTTGCGCTTTCAGGTGACTTTATTCGCATTTCGACTTCGCAACTCTCCACACCCAAAAGCACTTTAAGATTTTCAATTGTCTTTTCTAAATCATTCTTTCGTACTTCAAGTTCTCTCTTAATTTTTTTAAGTGTAAGACCAAAAGATTTTTCAACTGCTTTTTCTCTCAATTTTTTTACCAGTAGGCGGGTCTATGACCTCCGCAATCGCAGCGTAAACATAAAGAGTTTTTTTGGGGTCATCTACAATATTAGCCTCTGCCAGCACAATTCGGGATATAAGTGTCGCCACGCTTATCTCGTTTTTAAGAATTTTATCTTCATATATTTTAAGTTCCTCTTTTCTTAATTCTTTTTCTTCAAGTACCTCTACAATCCTAACTTCACTCATTATTTTAGAAAGTTTTAAAACATCAATAGTAGTAAGGGAAGGTCCGTTTATGCATTTAATTAAAAGATTGAGTACTGCATTCTCTTTGCTTTTCGGTACTGCAGTTAGAAGTGTTGCCAAAAATGCAGCATCCTTGTCTTCTCCTTTTGCGAGAGAATAAGCACGTTCTGCTAAAGGGATTCTCTCATATAGTGTTTTTTTATCACAAACGACTGACAGAATGGAAATGTATGTTTCAAACCCCCCAAGCACTTTGTTTTTGTGTACCATAATGTAATATTATGTTAATACATTTTATAAACCTGACTACCACTTAAAAAACCAAAAGAATTTTAATCTAAAATGGCATAAAGAGGCAGGTGGGTTGATGGAAGAATTCAGTGAAAAAGAAAAAGAAATACTTCTAAAATTTGTAAGCAATACTGACAGAGATATATTTGTGCTAAAAAATCTGCCAGAAGTGGTAAAAGGAGCTCTTTTTTCTAGGTATAGTAGAAGCAGTAAAAGTTTGAGACGGCTTTTACTTGATGAATTTATAGAAAACAAAGATCTTGATATAAGACAACTTGCCAGTGATACAAAAGATGACATAGTACTCACAAAAAAGGCCGAGGAGTTTTACGACCGTGTCTTGCTTGGTTTTGGTGATGATTCTGTTGCAGAACTCGCAGGAGCACACATAGCACTTGAAAATATATCTATCATAGCAACTAAAGTAGTAGAGGACAACCGCATAGGAATTTCTCCACTTGAAAAATCTACTCGCTATGTTTATTTTGACAAAAAAGTGGATGGAAAATGGTTATACTACCGCGAACCCACACTTATGGAGAATATGCCAGAAGAGTACACAGAAGTTTGCGAAAGATGTTTTGAAACTTATGCTAGATTAATCTCTAATATATCAAAATATGTAAGTGAGAGACTCGAACGAGGAGAACTAAGTGAAAGAGCATATGAAGCAGTTGTAAGGGCAAAAACTTGTGATGTATTACGAGGACTTTTGCCTGCCAGTACACTAACAAACGTTGGGCTTTTTGGTAATGGCAGGGCTTTTGAATATCTTATAACAAAACTCTACGCGAGTAATTTAGTCGAAATAAGAAATCTGGCGGCGACGATGGAGAATGAACTTAAAACAGTCATACCTTCATTTGTAAAAAGAGCAAGCGAAAAACATGGAAAAGAAATGCGCGATTACATAAAAGCAACTACAGAGAGAACCAAAGCACTTGCACCGCATGAGCGTTCAGATGCAGCAGATATTGTAAGGATAATTGATTACGAAAAAAATGCCTACCAAAAAGTTATTGCGGCGATTCTTTACCCGTATAGTGAACTATCACTTGAAGAATTAGAGAAAAGAGCAGAAATGCTGAGCGAAGAAGAGATAAGGAAAATAATCACTACCCATCTTGGAGAGAGAAAAAATAGAAGACACAAAGGAGGGAGAGGATTCGAAAGAATCTATTACACATTTGAAATATGCACTAATTTTGGTGCGTATAGAGATTTGCATAGACATAGAATGCTAACACAGCAAAGGCAACTTCTCACTACGAACTTGGGTTATGATATCCCTCACGAAATAGTAGATGCAGGATACGAAAAAGACTTTAAAGATGTAATGGAGGTTGCAAAAAACAACTATGAATTAATAGCAAATAAGTATAAAGAAGAAGCGCAATACGTAGTACCTTTAGCCTATCGCATCCGCTGGATGATAACAATGAATCTGCGAGAGGTATACCATCTTTGCGAAATAAGAAGTACACAACATGGACACAGAGATTACAGAAAGGTTGCACAAGAAATATACAAAAAAATAAAAGAGACTCACCCATTACTGGCAGAGGGAATGATGGTTGACATGAATGAATATGAATTTGAAAGATTGGAAGCAGAGAAAAAAATTGACAAAAAAATAGAGAGCATAAAACAAAAGTATAATAAGGTATAAAAATGAAAAATAAAAAAATTTTCTTAATTGGCGCAAACGGAAGGTTAGGAAAAAAAATTTGCCAAAAATTATACGAAGAAGGTTTATCTTTTATTCCAATAGTTCGTAAACAAAGTGGACTAAAAAATGAGATAGTTTGCAACTTTAGCATAGAAGAACTTAGAGAAATACTCAAAAAAGCAGATGTAATAATAAACACGGCAGGCTCAACAAAAACATATGATAAAAGGGAAATGGAAAGAGGAAATGTTGAGCTTGTAAAAAATATTGTAGAAGCTGCACCAAAAAATGCAAAGATAATACATGCTAGTTCAATATCTGTTTATGGAAAAATGTTAGCAAAAAAACCTGCTGATGAACAAACCCCGATAAGACCAGATAGTGAATATGCAAAAACAAAATATGAAGCAGAAAAAATATTATCTCAAAATAAAAATGTAGTGGTATTAAGAATAGGCACAATATACGATGAAAGTGATGATTACGTATACATAGTAAAAAAAATAAAAGAAGGAAAGATGTATATTATAGGAAATGGAAACAATCGTATACCATTTGTACACATCGATGACGTTGCTTCTGCTTTTTTGGCGGCCCTCAAAGCACCACCAGGGGTTTACAACATAGTCGGTGACCCAATAACACAAAAAGAAGCCTATCAAATAGTTTCAAATGTTTTGGGTGTAAAACCACCTCAAAAACACATACCATTTTGGCTCGCTAATTTATACGCCTTCATCGAAGAAAAAGTATCAAGTATATGGGGGAAAAAACCAAAAATAACAAGAGAGCATGTAGCCATTCTTTTTTTTGATAGAGTATTTGACTGCAGCCTAGCAAAAGAAGTACTTGGTTTTAATCCACAAAAAAACGCAGATGGAATAAAAAAAGTTACTGAAACAATATTACAAAAAAATTTGTAGATACAAATAAATATGTATACGAATAACAATAGTTGTATGGAAAATTTAGAAAGAGCAGCCGCTGCTTTAAAAAAAGGAAAAATTGTAATAATATATGATGGTGACCAAAGAGAAGGAGAAGCAGATATGGTATTCCATGCTTCTTTTGCAACATCGCAAAAAATAGCAAAGTTAAGAAAAGAAGCAGGCGGGTTAATCTGTCTGGCGTTAGGTAAAAAAGAGGGAGAATTACTCAGGCTTCCGTTTTATACAGACTTATTAAGAAATTGCACGATGTCTAAAATAAGCTGCAAAAAAACACCTTACGGCGATGAACCGGCTTTTTCGATATCAGTAAACCATCGAAAAACTTATACAGGTATAACTGATGAAGATAGAGCGCTTACGGCAAAAGAAATGGCGTTATGCTTGGCAAAAAAAGAACCTTATGATTACTTTGTTAAAAACTTTTATTCACCAGGTCATCTTTTTTTACTTAAAAGCAGAGGGATAGAAAAAAGAAAAGGGCACACTGAACTTGCGACTACATTAGCCGCAGCCGCCAAAAAAAGCGAGGCAGTTGTTTTATGCGAAATGCTCTCAAACAAAAAAGCATTAACAAAAAAAGAAGCTTACAAATATGCAAAAAAAGAAGGTCTTGTTTTTATTGAAGGAAAAGAAATTGTAAAATGGTGGGAAAATGAAAATCGCAATAGTTGACACAATGTTCTCTCGAGTTAATATGGGGAAAATAGCGATTGAAGAGCTGAAAAATAACTATCCTGATGTGGAAATAATAAGAAAAACAGTACCTGGCATAAAGGACCTTCCGGTAGAATGTAAAAGATTATTGGATAGTGGATGCGATATTGCCATGGCGCTTGGTATGGTCGGAGGCGCACCTATTGATAGCGTGTGCGCGCATGAAGCATCATTAGGGATACAGCAAGCAAAACTTATGACAAATAAGCACATAATTGAAGTTTTTGTTCATGAAAATGAAGCGTGGAGCGAAGATGAATTTTTCGCGATATGCAACAATCGAATAAGAAAGCATGTGCACAATGCAGTCTGGCTTGTTAGAAATCCAGAGAAACTAATAGAAAATGCAGGAAAAGGAATAAGGCAGGGAAAAGAAGACGAAGGTGAGATAATACCTAACAAAAAAAGAAAACCAACAATAGGCATAGTAGTAGCAAAGTTTAACAGTGAAATAACAAGCAAGATGCTCGAAGTAGCAAAAAAAACTGCGGAGTCTATGGGTGCTGATATAATAAAAATAATTACAGTAAAGGGAAGTTTTGAGATACCACTTGCTACAAAAAAATTACTAATGGATAAAAAAATAGATTGTATTGCAGTACTGGGAGCAATCGTTAAGGGTGAAACGGCGCACGACGAAGTCATAGCGAAAACAATCTCAAAAAGTTTGAGTAATCTTTCGCTCGAGTACAGAAAACCAATTGGTTTTGGCGTGATAGGACATAACGCAGAGTGGGAAGCAGCAAAAGAAAGATCCACTGACTACGCGAAAAGAGCGGTTGAGGCAGCTCTTGAACTTACAGAGGTGCTTAAAAATGACTGAATTTTATTCAAAAGCAAAATTACCCACACTTTACGGGGAATTCGATATTTATATATTCAAAGATAGTGGAAAGGAACACACTGTGCTACTAAAAGATAACTATGACCATCCTGTTCTTGTGAGAGTACACTCTCAGTGCCTTACAGGGGATATTTTTAGTTCATTGAAATGTGATTGCGGAGAGCAACTGGTTTTATCATTAGCCGCAATATCTCAAGTAGGTGGCTTGCTTATTTACCTTGCGCAAGAAGGAAGAGGGATAGGATTAGGAAATAAGATAAGAGCATATTCTTTACAGGAAAATGGCCTTGATACGATTAATGCTAATATAGCGCTCGGCTTTCGAGCAGATGAAAGAGATTATTCTACAGCGGCTGATATCCTAAAATATTTTAATATAAATCATATTGCTTTACTAACCAATAATCCAAAAAAAATTACAGCATTGCAAAACAAAGGTTTCAAAGTAGAAAGAATCCCTATAATAACAGCACGCAATCCATACAACCAAATCTATCTTGAAACTAAAGAGAAAAAGATGAATCACCTATTATGTGAAAAACTTACTACAAAAGAAGAAATAATTAAAAAATATCAAGAACTCGTAAGAAAAAATAAAATAAAGAAAAAAACTGAAGTTGCAAAGCCACTAAATTATGAACTCGTGAAGTAGACGAAATGCTTTTCTTGGTTTATCCACCCAAAGAGCAATAATACCTTTTTCACCATTACCCGCTATTAATCTCATATTTTTTATGAGAATCTTTTGCTCTGCTAAAACATTCTTTATATTCTCCATTTTACGAAGATAATCAGGAACTCTTAAAACCATCGTGTTTTTTTCAACAATTTCAAAACCATTTTTAGCAAGTGCTTCTTTTGCATTGTTAGCATCACGAACAAGTATAGATATTGCTGTCTTTCCACCTGCTGCCTCAATACTCATATTCTCTACTCTTACACCTTCCTTCCCAAGGATATAAAATAGCTCTGTCAAAAGATTTGGTCTTTCATCTGCTAGTACAACTACTGATTGCATCTGAACCCCTTCATAAATACTTTCTTATATCTTCAGATATAGAATCAAGAATTTGGAATGTTCTATAACCTTCAGGGGTACCTAAAGCAGCTGATTTTATCTTAGCTTGATTTATTAAGCGGACTAAATCTATCTTTTCATTTGGCTCAAGCGCAACACCAGAAACAATGAAATCTCTTAATTTTATTATTGCTTCTACGACTGCCTCTTGCTTTTGACTGAACTCGTTATAATTAAGCAAACTAACGGTTTCAAGTTGATTTCGCGCCTTTACAAAATCATCCTTAATCATATTGATATTGAGTTTTTCTTTTGATGTAAACATACTCAACAAACAAACCATACAACCACCCCATTTTTATTTTATGTATTGTGAAGTATTTATATATTTTGTAAAAAAATATGTGAAAAAATTAAATAAAAAAGCCTATTTATTGTGTTTTTTATAAAAAATTAAGCTAAAAAAACATAAAAAAATAATAATAACAACGCTTAAAACACCATTTCAGAAGAGAAATTAAAAATGTGAAAAAACACTAAGAGAACTAATTAAAAATGTTTTTGAAGAAATACAGTCGCTGATATATAAAAATTATTAAAACAAGGGTCAATTTTATGAACTTCCCAAATATATATAATATAAAAGGTTATAGAATTTTAGCAATCCCACCTTTGATTTTGCTTCTAGTTGCTATTCTATACATACCACATATAAAACTGGGTGTAGAATTCAATGGCGGCACTCTTCTCTCTCTTGATTTAGAGGAAAAAATGGTTGACACTTCTGTATTAAAGAACACGCTTATTGCTAATGGTCTACAAGGAAACGTAAAGATGTATGACACACCCGTCGGACAAAGAGTAGAAATAGAATTGCCACAAAGTGATACTTTAATAAAAGCAGAAAAACTCCGAGCGGAATTTGATAAAAATTTAGCAAGCGCAAGCACTCTCGAAGTTGAAGCAGAACAAAATAGCACAAAAAAAGCAGAATATGAAAAAAAATACTCTGAATGCGAAGAAATAGTCAAAGATATGTATTCGCTTGCTGGTATGGAGTACCAGCCTTCAGAAAAAAAGAGCGTCAATGAATTAGATAAAAAAATATCCTTAGCATATAAAGAAATATACTCTAATTATGAAAAGTCAATCGTAGGCCCAATAAATAAAGTAGTTAAGTACAAAAGCATGTCGATAAAAACAATTAGCCCAATTTTAAGCGCAAGTTTCATAGATACTGCGATAAAAGTAGCGCTAGTGGCCGCGGTACTTTCCTCAGTATTTATATTCGCTTATTTTAGGGCAGTAGTGCCCAGCATTGCGGTGTTAGTTGGCGCGACCTGTGATATAGTTATAGCATTAGGTGCAATGGGGTTCTTTGGCATACCATTAACATTAGCATCATTTGCTGCATTATTAATGCTTGTAGGTTTCTCCCTTGACACAGATATTCTTTTGACTATGAGAATGTTAAAACAAAAAGGAAGTCCACGAGAACACGCCTATGATGCTATGAAAACAGGACTCACAATGAGTACAATGGCACTTGTTTCTTTTGGCATTCTTTTCATATTGGCTAATATAACACACATAAGCACTTATTATGAAATCGCAGGTGTTGCTTTGGCAGGTTTGGTAGGAGACATGTTTGCTACGTGGGGCATAAATGCAGTAATGCTTCTTTATTACTTAGAACAAAGGAGGGGATAGACTATGGATAGTAAATTTTTGATCTTACTAGTACTTTTCCTTATAGTTGGAGCCAGTATAATAAATTGGGGGACTTATGCTGGCATAATTCTAATATTTGCCATAATTGTTTTTGGCGGTCTGTCCCTATTCTGGAAGGAAAAAAACATAAAAATAGCAGGTTTGGTTTTTATACTTTTACTATCGCTTGTGAACATAGGTGTGAATGGGCTCAAATTTGGTATTGACTTTAAAGGTGGAACAAGGATTCCAGTAATTTTAGAAAGGTCAGTTGACGATCAAACGATGACAAAGATGGTATCTATAATAAAAGAGAGAGCCGGTGCTTTTGGGCTATCTGAAGTAAAAGTAAGGGCAGTAGGAAACAACCAAATAGATGTAGAAATACCCAGCAGCGACGAACAGAGAATAAAAACTATAGAAGATGTTCTATCTCACAAAGGCGTATACTGGGGCGTTATAGATGGAAGAATAGCGATAAGCGGTGACCACATATTCTCTAAATCCATCGGTGCCATGGATCAACAATCCTTATTAAGAAGCGGCGCGGATTGGGGAATAAGTTTTATGGTTGACCGCGAAGGCGCAGAGATGTTTGCAAGAGCAGCAAAAGGCAAAGGAGATTATCCTGTTTATATGTTTTTAGATAGACCAAATGACGCAGATATATTTTACACTAGAGCGGAAATACGCGCAGTGATGCTTGGCGACAGCGGAGAAAAAGAAACTATTACTTCTTTAAAGAATGCTCTAAAATTAAATGATGGTAGCACTATTGGAGTATATATACTTGACGATGTTCTAAATTCTACCAACATTACAATTGGGCCTCGAACTAACAATACGATTGCCATTGTGAGTAAGAATGCATCGGTGGAATATAAACAAAAACTTGAAGAATTAGGTTATAAGGTGAAAGAAACAGAATGGGAAACAATGAAACCTGATTTCATAAGAACAACAACAGGGGTTCTTGTTGTAGAAAAACTCGAAGCAGTTGGGCTTTTATCTGCTCCAATATTAAATCCTGATCTTGGTGCAGGCACACCTGCTTACAACTTTGCCATAACAGGAAGTCTCGGAAACGTAACAGGTGCTCAAAAAGCTCTTTTAGCAAGAGAAAAAATGCAGTACATGGAATCGATATTAAAGGGTGGTTCCCTCCCAGTAGGAATATCATTAGGTTCACGCACTACTGTCCCACCAACGTTGGGTGAACAATTCTTAAACCTCAGTATGATAAGTATTGCTATATCGCTCATAGTAATATCTTTATTAATAGGTTTGCGTTATAGAAATATAAAAGCGACTCTCCCAATAGTAGCAATTAGCCTTACTGAATTTGCAATATTAATATCAGTGCTGGGTTCTTTCACAATAGATTTGGCTGCGATAGCAGGTATTCTCGCCGCAATCGGCGTAGGTGTAGATGCCCAAATAGTTATAACAGACGAACTGCTCAAGAAAGATAAAAGAGAAACAGAAGAGAAAATAGGCTATGCCTTTGAAATAATAAAAACAAACGTCATCGTAGCATCATTGTCAATGCTACCACTTTTATTCTCAAAAATAATATCTGGCGTAATTGTTGTCGAGATTATTGGATTTGCAATATCGACAATACTCGGCGCACTACTTGGTTATCTTCTTTCAAGACCTGCCTACGCTGTAATAGTGGAATACATAATAGAAAGGAATGAGAAGGAAGAAAATAAAAGTTCAGCTAAATAAAAAATTAACCATACATACTTCCACCAGCGCTCTCTTCTACAGTGGCACCGCGCTTTGATACTTTTGACTTTATAAGTGCTTCCTTTGTTCCTTTTGCTTCTTTATCTAAACGAGCGGTGCTTATTTCGACGTTTAAGATTTTTGCCAAAGCTTTTAGAACGCGCGATGCTGCATCAGCATCAAGATATTCGTCAGAGGATTCAGCAAGGAGAGTGATAATTGGAAATTTTTCAAGAGCGCCTTTAGTCAATAACAAACCAGTTACTCCTGTTGTTGCACCCTCTCTAATCGGTTTAGCAATGCGTTTCTCAGTTATATCTTTTGTCATCTCTTTATTGCTCGCGATAACATAAACTTCGGTTTTACCTTCTTTTAATGAAATGCCACCGATACTTATTATTTTATTGCATTTTAAAGATTTGGCAAAATCGAATATAGCATCAGCAAGGGGCGCAGCTAAAACAACAGGGACGGACATTTCAGAAAGAACAAGAATAAGATTATACTTCTCAGAATAGTGAATGCGGGCCGCAGGCATAGGTGTATAATCATGAATGGCTGCAAGTGGCGCAAATTCTTCGCTCTCTATATAACCGCCAAAATCAAGTTTGAGCACGTCTATTAAATGAGAAGCAGCGACACTTCCTACAAGGCCAGTGCCTGGAAAACCTACAATTACAGTAGGGTTCTTAAGATTACTAAAGTTTGCCATTTTCTTAATCTCTACGATTGCCATAAGATAATTCCTTCACTTGCATTTAAAACATTTTTGTTTTTTGTTAAAAGTAAATATTTAATATTTAACTTGGTAAATTGAGAGGCGAGGAAATGAAACTAATTGAAAAGAATAACAAATATAGAATTTATGAGGTAAAAAAGAAAGGCTTACCAAAAAACACCTATATTGTATGTTCAAATGATACACGTTCGATACTATATAATCCACAAATTGCAGGAAAAAAATTACACGACAGGATGGAGAGGGTAAGCAAAATATTTATTGACTTAATAAGAAAAAAAGCATTAGACAAAAACGATAAAGAAAATGTTGTTGAATTTGTGCTTTTGAGCGGTGGGTTATATTATAGGTTAGCTGACAGTTTTAGAAAGTTGTGTGGTTATGCACTACCTCAATGCTTTCTTGGAATAAAAAGACAGAGAGTAGAGGGAACTGAGGGCTCATTTCAGGCAGTTTCAACATATGAGAATTTTGAAGCATTGCCTAAAAAGGCGGTGGTCATTGTAGGGGATACGATAGCAACAGGAGCGACTATGATTAGGGCGCTACACGATCTTGAAAGAGCTGCAGAAGAAAACAAAGGAAAAATAAAAAAACTCATAGTGTGCTCGCTTGCCTGTTCAACAGATGGTGCAAGAAAACTAAAAGATGTTGAAGAAAAATTCAGGAAAAAAAATAAAGAGTTTAAGCTATACTTAATAGTTGCAGAGCAGTTATACCACCTTATGCCAGATGGCACTGATCTTCGATTTCTTTGGCCAGATAGTATAATGCCGGATGAAACAAAAGAGTATACACTAAAAAGATATGGCAAGAAACTTGGAAAAGAAATGAAATGTGCTGTTTTTGATTGGGGTACACGTTGCAAAAATCCAAAAAAGCATTATGAAGAATTTTTAGAATTTGCAGAGTTTGCATTAAAAAATTTAGATTTAGACAGCAAAGGCAAAAATGAAATAAAAAGAATGGTAGATGAAGTAAAAAAAGAAATTAAAAACTATTAGACGGAAGAGTCATCAAAGACATAGTCAAATGAAGAAAGAGCAATTCTTCCGAATACTTCTTTAGTTATCAAAAGTATTTTTTCTTCTGCTTCCTTCGCAGCTTTTTTCTCCTTTTCAGTCGTAGGGAATGATTTTCCAGGAATAGCGCCTATAACAGCAGATATTAAACCTGTTTTTATGCTTATCCCTTCGAGAGTAAACTTTTTTGCTAAAAAGTCTATGACTAATTGTTCCATTTCGGTACTAATGACACCGTATTTCTTATTTAATTCAACGAATTCTTTCTCGCCCATTTCAGCATAGAGAGAGTCTTTTGTAAAATTAGGCCCAATAGCAAAAGAAATGTTGCGCAATTTTACAACTTTTTTAAACTCACCAACCAATTCGTCAGAACATTTTGTAATCAAGTATTTTTTATCTTTAGTTAAAATAATATCTGAACTTTCAAAGTCGCCAGAAAGATCTGCTGCTTTTAAAAGCTCTTTTTTTGCATTCACCGCGCTTCTCCCAACAAAGTCAAGTATCCCAAGATAAGATTGAATTATTGCGCCAACAGCGCCAATATTAAAGTTCGCTATTGCGACGTCACCTATACTAACAGAAGGTATAAAAGGGTCATCACTATTTACTCCAGCACACGTTCCTGCACGTACAACATAGATGCTTTCTTTTCCATTTATAATTTTATTATTATAAGAGTACTGTCCTTGTCTTGTGAAATAAAGAAGCTCATGCATGTTTATTTGAGTGGCAGGACAGCCCATTTGTGTTTCCACTACAGAAATTGGAAAATCAATGCCCCCGGATTCTGCAATTCCAACAAGTATGCTAACTCGTCCATAAGCAGAAGTGCCAAATTTCTTAAGCGCGTATTCATCTATAAAAACAGAATCGCGAAGTTTAAGTATTTCTTTTGCTTTCATAACACGAACACGACTGCCAACGCAGATCATAAAAGGAGGGAGCATGCAGTGGTTTTCTCTTAGATAAGGTACATCTTTCCATTTTCCTAAATCGTAAAGATGACCGACTGCTGTATGCGTCCCTAGCGGTTTGAGTTTTTTCCTATCATAAAGAGTTTTTTTCTGCTTTAACATAAAAAACCCCCTAATACAACGAAGATAATTATAATTACGAGTATTTAAAAACCATTACATTTGGGATAAAACCTTTGGAAGTTGAAACACGGAATTTATAACAAAGTCTGCATTTGCTTTTTTTGCCTCGGCTTTTTTTACGAGACCGCTCAAAACAAGAGCACATTTTGTTCTGGCTTTTTTAGCAAGCGCAACGTCAGTAATTATAGAATCCCCAACTAGTAAAATATCATCTTTTCTCAATCCATTATCTTTAGTAAGCCAATCGAGCATAAGAGTAGATGGCTTACCTATAAGCAATGGTTTTTTACCAGCAGCCGCCTCAACAGAAGCTACTATCGCACCGGCACCAGGCATTGTTCCGCTCTCGACAGGATATTCTGCATCTTTATTTGTTGCGATAAACGTCGCACCTTTTTTTATGAGATGATACGCTTTAGCGATTTTATCGTAAGAAACACTTCGGTCTAAACTTACTATTACTGCTTTTGCTCGCTCGCTGTCAAAAATTAAGCCAAAAGATTCTATCTCCTCTATTGCGCTTTTTTCAGCAATAGCATAAAACCTTGTTCCTTTTCCGTAGTTCTCTAAAATATAACGCCCTGCGCCATAACAGCTGCTGTATATTTCGTTTATATTTGCTCTTATACCAAAAGATTGCAATTTTTTTAAGATATCTTCTCTTTTGTTAGTACCAGAATTTGATAGGAAAAAGACAAGATAACCCATCTTTCTTATTTTTTCCACTGTCTCTTTAGCACCCTTAATTTCTCTTTCGCCTTTGTAGAGTGTGCCATCCAAGTCAAAAACAACTGCACGCAACATACTACTCCTTTTTAATATTTAGGAGGGAGAAATAAAAACATGCGTGTTGTGTGTTTATTTTCCGGTGGTAAAGATAGCACTTATGCTGCGCAATGGGCAATGAAAAATGGTTATGAGGTTATTCTACTCAACGTCAGACCAGAGCCATATTCTATGATGTTTCATCATCAAAATGTCAAATGGACAGAAATGCAAGCAGAAGCTTTAGGGTTATCATATTCTTTTATCGAGGTAGATGAAAATAATTGGGAAAGAAAAATAAAAGAAAAAATAGAAAAACTAAAAATTGATGGGATAGTTAGCGGCGCAGTTGCAAGCAATTACCAAAAAGATAGGATAGACAAAATTGCAGAAGAACTTTCTATAAAAAGTTATGCACCGCTTTGGCATGCTACCGCAGAAGTTTTTGAAGAAATGGTAAATACAATGGAAATATACATAACAGGAGTTGCCGCAGAAGGGATGGGAAAAGAACTTCTTGGAAAAAGATTAACAGGAGATTTCAAGCATCCAAAATACGTGCATACTTTTTTTGAGGGCGGAGAAGCGGAAACATTTGTTGCTAATGCGCCCCTATTCAAAAAAAGAATAGTCATAGATGAATGGGAAATTAAATGGGATGGTGTGAGAGGTTCGGCTGAAATAAAAAAAGCATATTTTGAAAATAAGCTTTAAGCGATTTTAGCTCGCTTCTCACCACAAGAGACAAAAACTCCTTTTTCATCTCTTACTTTGCCGACAACGCTTGCGTTTATATCATATTTTTTGGCAATGTTTATCACCGTATCTGCTCTATCCTCCGGCAGAATAATGCACATGCCAATACCCATATTAAATGTTTTAACCATATTCTCAAATTCAACGCTTTTTGATAATTCTTTAAATATACCTTCTGGCTTCGGCACTTCTATTTCATAACCAAACTCACTATTTAAGCGTGTTATCTTGGAGAACGCACCACCAGTTATGTGCGCTATTCCATGGATATCACAGACATCTATCATCTCTAAAACAGCGTTAACGTATATTCTCGTGGGTTTAAGCATTTCCTCTAGCCATTCTTTACCTTTTAACAGCTTTCGCGCAAGGGTATAGCCATTACTGTGTAGACCACTACTCTCTAAACCAACAATCACGTCACCACTAGAAATATCATTTCCATAAATCTGTTTTTTTATTCTTCCAACAACTGTAAAAGCAAGATCAAAAGGCCGGCTGCCACCTTTTATCACGTCTGGCATTATAGCAGTTTCACCACCAACTATCGCGCAATTGCTCTCTTCTGCACCAGCCACAAGACCTTTTGTTATTTCTTCTACTAGTTGTTCATCTTCTTTTGCAAGCGCAAGATAATCAACACCGACAAGAGGTTCCCCTCCAACGCAAAGTATATCGTTAACAGACATAGCAACTGCATCTATTCCCACAGTATCGTATTTTTCAAGTTCTTGCGCCACGAGTACTTTTGTGCCTACTCCATCTGTATGAATTACAAGTGTTTCTGATCCACACTTAAACAAACCGCCATAGTGACCAAAAAGTGGAAGAGGTTCGCCGAATCCCTTTCGGAATGGAAATGTTTTTTTTATACTCTCCCATATAGAACTCTGAATTTTCTTAACTTTTGGTATGTCGATTTGATATTCCATGTCTTTTTTTGGAATACTAAAAATATTTAATAATGTTGTTTGTTTAATCATTTTGGTAATTATGGTCTTTGGTTCGTTCGCAGAATTCGCAAAGAAAGTTATGGATGCTGCTAAAAAGGGCGGGCTGTCAGCAAGAGACTTAAAAAGATTGGAGAGACTTTTAGAAAAGGATGGAAAAAGAAATAAAATACTCGCAGCTGGACTAGTAGCCGCAATGAAAACGGGGGCTTCAGAAAAAGAGATAGAAAAACTTGGAAAACTTTTTGAAAAAGCAAGTGAGAGAATAGCGAATGGAAAAGCTCCATTTACAGATGCAGATGCACAAATACTCCGTTCAATGCTTGAAGGCGCGGGCATATCAAAAAAGACTAGTAAATGGGTATCAAAAAATATTGATGAGATGCTTGCTGCAGAAATAAAAGAGTTTATCACTGGAAAAAAAATAAGTAGAGTTGTTATACCAAAGAAAAGCGAAGAAGAAAAGAAAACGCTTGCAGTGAGGTGAAAGCTTGAAAATTAAGCTTACACCTGAACTTGCGTATCTCATAGGGCTTTGGAGAAAACGTCGTTCTTTTGAAGGGCTAGGAGTTCATGGTGATCAAAAAATTCTAGAAACGTTCTCGAAAGAAGCACTAGAACAAAAACTCACAACGCCAGATAAACTTCTCACAAATGGAAAAAAAGTTTATTTTTACCATACGGCGTATAAAAAATTTTTTAATCAAGTTGAAGAAGAACAACTCGAGAGGTTTAAATATCTAAATGAATACGCTGCCAATTATCTTGCTGGGCTTTTTGATGCAGTAGGAGAAATAGATGAAAATGGCGTTGTTTCTCTATCAAAGCTAACTAATGAAGATGAGTTAATGCTATTAAGGTTAGGATTTAAAACAAAGAGAAAAAAAGAGAAATGTATAATAGAGAAACCACTCGTCTTTCTCTCATTTATAAAAAACTATGTCAAGATATCAAAAGAGAACAAAATATTTGAAATCGTGGAAAAAATAAAAAAATAGCGCTAAAGCTCTCCTACTCTTCTTTTCATTTTTCTCTTGAGTCTCTTTCTCTTCTTCTTTACCCACTTCCAGCGCATTCTGTTTTTTTTCTTCCACTTTCTTGGCTTTGCACCCATCACTATCCCTCAAAGTAAATAAACTAAAGAACAACTATGATTAGTTAAGTAAGATTTTAAAATGCATTGAAGGCAGGTAATAATTACTAACAACCAACGAAGCCTTCCAGGTTATCTACCATTGGCTGTTTTTTTGCGATTTCGTTTTTTTTGCTCAGAGATTTGCTAATCTCTTCTAATCTGCCGTTTTCGCTGGAGCCAAGACTCCTAGCTATCTCGTCTTTTTTTAAAATTTTTTTTAAATCAACCAAAAACACCACCTTAGTATTCTTCAATGTATATTTTTATACATTATTGATTTATAATATACGTTATAGTAGAAATATTTAAAAAGCTTGTGGAAGAAGAAAAATCATGTGGGAGAAGATTAGTAAAAAGTTTAGTGATTACCCGGCAAGAGAAGCAGTAGCCAAAAAGATGATAGAATATGGATTAAGAATTGGAAACAAGGGAAAAATATTTTGTGGTGATATCGAAATAAAAGATAGCGCCCTTGCGAAAAGTGTTGGAGTTGATAGAAGAGCAGTTCGAACAACTATAGATGCAATAAGAAAAGATGATGAGCTAAAAATATTATTTGCAAACATATTGCCTGCAGGTGCATTGTTGAAAAATGTAGCAAAAGAATTAGGTTATGGTGCTGTTGAGATAGAAGCAGATGCTAAAAAACCTGGCATATTGGCGGCATGTGCAACTCTTTTAGCAAAAAGACAAATAAGTATAAAACAAGCACATGCTGATGACCCTGCACTTGTTGAAAAACCAAAATTAACTATAATAACAGAGAAAAAAATACCTGGTGAAATAATAAATGAATTTTTAAAAATAGATGGAGTGAAAAAAGTTTCAATAATTTAATTACTTTTTTTTCTCCGTGATGAGGATTCCGTCTATTATGCCATAGGCGTAATTTGCCGCGCCAAAACTGCTAAAGTAATCCCCTTTTTGGTAAAAATGCATCGCATCGTGTAAATAATTTTTTGCCCAAGTGTAAGCATCAGCATATTTTTTATTAAGACCTAAATTCTCAAAGAGCAAAAGAATCTCTTTTAACTTTTCAACATCTTTCAGTGCGCGTTCCTTAAAATCCATAATTACACCTTCCAATATTTCTTTGTTTTAACAAATGTCTTTTGTGCTTCTATAAGATCAAGATAAAAAGAATTTTCATCCTTGTGAAGCCTTGCAAGTATTCTCTCTGCTGTAACAGGCCCTATCCCATAAACAGAAAGAGCGATAAGTGCTTTTTTTCCGTAAGTTTGTATTAATGCTGCGCTCAATTCCATATCATCTGCCGAACGACTCTTTAAAGCGAGGGCTTTTTTTCCGCATTTTGCGCATTTAAGTTCTTCTTCTGCACTTGCAAGATAAACAAAACGGGTTGCGCCACAGTTAAGACAAACCAACTCTTTTGTATAAGAAAGAATTTTTTCTTTAAGCGCAGCGATTATCCTATCTTTTGGCTCAAAAATTCCAATAGCTTCTCTTGCTGAAACGCGATTTAATCCAATCTGCGCAAAAAAGCTCGGGGTTTTTCTCTCGTCGAGCACTACTTTTATTTTTCGTGATTTAATCCCTTTAAAAATCTCTTCTGCACCATCTAAATCAAAATAACGAAAAAATATTGAGCGTATTGTTTCTTCGTAAACTACGGAATAGCGAAGGGCATCTATAAATTTTTGTCCTACTGTTGCGTCCTCTTCTATTAAACCAAACATTCTCGCAACATGGCTAAATTTAAAACGAAGAAGGTTTGAATTTCTAAGACTTTCTTCTAATTTTTTTCTCGGGCTAATACCACAAGACATAAAAACATCATTTATTTTTTTTGGTTCGATAGGGTAAGGAAGTTTTATTATTATCCGATAAGCATCAGCAACTGCACGAACGCTTTCGCCGATAATTTCAGAAATGAGATAAGCGAAAATTCTTCCTATGGTTTCATTTATCTTATTCCCAAAACAGGAATGGACTACTATAACATCGCTTATAACTTCTATTACTATTGTTTTATCATCTGGTACAACTTGCTCCTTTATCTTTATTTTTCGCATCGCGCCAACCATCTCCGCGATTTCTTTTGCAACAGGAATATCTTCTCCAATCCAAGATGGAATTGTGATTTCCGTGCTTGTGCCTGGTGAAACTACCACTGCATCTTCTGTTATGTCAAGTACTTCCCACACCTGTCCTTTTGAAAGAAAATTATCTCCAGTTGTGATATTACTAACAAACTCTTCATCCAAAGATGCTATCTGCCGATTAGATGAGGAATCAAAAAGAACAAATTTTTTTGTTTTAGGTATAGTACTTAGATAGGTGTAGTAATAGTCTCTTGCTCTGTTTCTAACCTTTATCGTCCCATCTTGATTAAAAAATACAAGAGATTCTGCATGCAACTGTAAGAGCAACGATTTAAGCTTATCTATTGTTATTCCATAAGCGCCAGACTCTTTGAATATTGAATGAATTTCATCAAAATGCATCTTATAGTTCTCAAGCAAAAGACCAATTATCTGATGAGCAATTACATCAAGCGCTCCTTTCTCGATTGTTTTTCTCTCCACCCAACCATTCTGGGCGAGAGAAACAATAGCCTCTGCTTCAAGAAAATCATCAAAATCAAGAGGGAATACTATACCTTTTGGTACCTTTCTTATGGAATGGCCAGAACGCCCAACTCTTTGAATTAGACGAAAAACTTGATGGGGGGAACCATACTGAACTATTAAATCAACATCGCCCACATCTATACCAAGCTCTAGAGAAGAAGTACAAACAAGTGATTTTATTTTGCCTGTCTTAAAATCATCTTCAGCGCTTACCCTAACTTCTTTTGAAAGCGAACCGTGATGGACTTCAATTGGTGCTTTTTTTTCTTTTAACCACCCGCCTATTTCTTCAGCCGTGCTTCGCGTATTAACAAAAAGAAGGGATCGTTCCTTTTCAACTATTGATTTTATTTTTTCTAATCTTTTTTCTCGCTCTTCCTCGTAAAAAACAGAAAAATCAAAAGTTCTTTTAGAGCCTGCTTCAATCACTTTATAATCTCGTTGTCCAAAAAGAAGAGCTGCAGCCTCAGTAGGATTCGGAAGTGTTGCACTTATACCTATCCTACTAAAAGAAGCAATTCTTGCCAAACGCTCAAGAGAAAGTGAAAGTTGTGCTCCTCTTTTGTTATCTAAAACATCATGGATTTCATCGACTATTACATAACGGACGTTTTGCAGATGTTTACGCATTATAGGTGCAACTAAAAGTGCTTGAAGGGATTCAATAGTTGTTAATACGATTTGTGGCGGGTTTTTTCTTTGTTTTGCCCGCTCTGATATAGTCGTATCCCCATGTCGTATATCACTGGTTATGTTGTAAATAGTACACCATTCCTTAAACCTTCTCAAAAGATCACGGTTAAGACTTCTCAAAGGTGTTATGTAAAGCGCTGCTATACCTTGCTGGGATTTTATATTATCCAGGACAGGAAGTAGAGCTGCTTCTGTTTTACCATAACCAGTGGGCGCGATTATTAGCACATTTGCTCCGCTCGCCACGACACTAATGGCTTTTTCTTGAATTTCAGTCAGCGAGCCGAAACGATTGCGGAGCAATTCCTCTGGACTTTTTTCCATGTTTATTTTTTGTTAAAACTGCTTAATATTTCTTCCCATTCGCTCTCAGATACATCAATAAATATCTTTTTGCGTCGTGATTTAGAACCAGAGATTATCTTTACCTCTTTTCCTGTTAAACTACGAAGTTCTTTTATAAGTTCTAGATTTGCCCGATTTCCTTCTGCTTTTTCGGTTAGATAAACCTTAATGATATTTTCCTTTTTTTGTATTAAAAAAGATGGGGAAGAAGGTATAACACTAATCTCTATCAGCATCCTTCATCGCCTGTTTAAGTTCCTCTAAAGAAACAATACCTACATAAGAATAGTTGCCGATGATGGTCATAGGTATAGCGTTAACATTATACTCCTTCATTAAAGAGTGGACAACTGAGCTGTTTATACCTGTATCAAATGCGTATATTTTTATTTTATCTTTTGTAGAAAAGCTATCACGCGCTTTGAGAATAATTTCTCCTTGTCGTTTACAATCAGTGCAATTTACATTGTCGTAAAAGAAGAGAACAAAACGATAATCTTCTCCACATAATTTTTGTACTTTTTTAGAAAAAAGAAGAGACTGTATCTGTAAGACCATATACTTTCTTTTAATTTCAGGAGAAGAATAACCTTTTTGGTCTTCCATTAACGATAACTCGTAACCAAGCTTTTCTCTTTCCCTATCAAAAGAGGTTAATTCTTCTTTATAAAATGAGCAAAAATTACTATTCTGATCCTCTAAAAAAAGTAGAACACCTATATTAGAAATCTTTGTATTTGCTTCCTCAATTTCACTTGCAAGCGAACTCATCACATTTTGATTTATTAAAGTACCAACATAAACACCAACTGCAAACAAAATCGATGCAAAAATAAATGCAATCACATATAGATATATTGAAATCTTTCTTTCCATCAAATCACCACGAAAATTTCTCATGTTTTAATTCTTTATAAACGAGCAAGAGATTATAACATAGCATAAGATACCAATAAAAGAAATAATATAATATTATGGGGATTATACCAACTTTCTCATTTTTAAAGCTGCCAAGAACCAAAGCAAGCCAAGCAACAGAAGCAAGACCAGCAAAAAAAAGAGGAACAGAAATTGGGTTTATCCCCATACCTATACTCTCTATAAAAATGTAGGAAACATAGTAAGGTGTATTTACTATCGCATTTATCATAAGACCTAAAACTATGAAAAAAGATGCTAATGTTATGAAGTTTAAAGGAACAAAAAATAGTCCAAAATCACCATATTCTGGTGTTATAAGATGCTTGTAGTTCCAATAGTTTCTTACACCTCCCCGCTGCCACCTTACTCTTTGTTTTATTAAATCCTGAATTGTTTCGGGGGGATTAGTATAAACTTCTGCCTTTACTGAACTTCTTATTTTAAAGTGATGTTTTTGTATTCTCAATGCTATTTCTTGGTCTTCTACTAAATTATGCTCGTCAAAACCACCAACTTTTTTGAAAACAGATGCACGAAATATAGAGAAAGGGCCAGGAGTAACAGGTACCGCGTCTATAAAACTCAACAACTTTCTTGAGAAAATTATCATCAGATATTCTATTCTTTGCAACTCTACAAGCAACGAATTTGATGGTCTAATCTTTATGGCAGGAGTAACTGCCATCACTTCTGGGTCATCCTTAAAAAAGGCAAGAAGCTGCTTAAGAGTTTTTGGTAGAACATAGGAATCGGCGTCCATTGTTACTATGAATTCTCCTTTAGCGATTTTAAGTCCATGGTTAAGAGCTGCACCCTTACCTGCATTTTTTTGTGTTACAACTCTAACACCATATTTTTCAAACTTTTTCGCTTCTTCTTCTGTCAAGTCAGTTGAGCCATCGTTTATAACAATAATATCTAATTTATCTTTAGGATAGTCAAGCTCTAATAAAGTTTGAAGGCACTTCCCTATATATTTTTCTTCATTGTATGCAGGCACTATTATGCTAACTAACGGTGTAAAATTTTCATCTATCGGGGGTTCTTCTTCATAATTTTTTTTGTATGTGAAAAGAAGAAGAAAGTAAAAAACCACCACATAAACAGAAAAAAAAGCAACAAAGTAATTGAGTGCGTGTACTAAGTCCATTAAAAATCAAGCCTCAGAAACCAAAAAGAAGATTCTTAGAAAAGAAAAGTGCAAGCACCATTCCAACTAACAAAAACGGAATAAACGGTGGAAGATCGGTGTACACCCAAATCGTTTGCAAACCTGCCTCCTTTAAACGCTGAATCTCGCTTACTGTTGCCAACCTCTTAATATTGTATTGTTTAATAATTGCAGGTTCTATAAGTTCTAAGGCGAAAACATCTTCGGGTTCTACCTTTTCTAGTGGTAATTGCTCTGCGAGCATTAAAATGATGTCCTGCTTATAAACCATAAAAAATATAGATGCCAAAAGTAAAACTGAAATTATAAATAGATAAGTTAAAGAAAAAACAGGGGAATTAATATAAACGTAAATAAAAAACAAAAAAGGCAAAAGAAGAAGAAGGTAGAGAAGATTGGGTGTGCCGCCTTGAGATATTATTTTCAAAGCAAACTTTATTGTAACATACACGGTCAATAAGAGACCGCCATATATCATAGCAGGGATTATAAAAGGTAAATTAAACGACAAACCAGCAAAAGAAGGAACAAAAGGTATGAGTAGCATGACAGAAGTTATGACAATAACATCTGCGCCACCTATTTGCCCAAACCTGTAAAAAATATAACCTATTACAGAAATAAATAACGCTGCGCCAAATGTAAACAAAAGAACATCAAAATCAGGTTGCATAAGGTAAAAAACAATGTTAAGCAAGATAGCAATACCTAAAAAAGAGTAAAGGATTTTATCAGGAACATTCTTTTTGTTAAAAAGATCGTAGTAAGAAGCAACAAGAACACCAATAAAAGCCACGATAACCCTCAAAACTTCTCCAGCAACAGGGACATTTGTGAATAACACCTTTTCTATCATTCCATCAAGCATAAAATCACGAATTTAATTTAACGCGGAATGAATAAAAAAGTATAGTTTAGCCTATTCCATTAGGTTTTTTAGCGCCTCGCTGGTGAGGTCATTGGAAAGTGCTTGATCAAGACCAGGTATGCCACCACTAGCTGTGCCTTCTGTTGAGATAGTATGAGTAGAAACAGATGTTTTCTCAACTACTGCGAAGTCTATCTGCAACATATTACCACAAACAGGGCATTTTCCGATAGCAGTCATTTGCTGAAGCTCGATATTACCGTTAAAAATAAAATTAAGCTCTGCCCCACACTTAAGACATTTAACGTTTCTTTTCAAGTCCATAGAATCGCCAAAATTTAATCTAACGTTTATAATATAAACATTACTTTACATCACATCTAGTTTTGTCTTATTGGATGAACTAAGAGGTAAGCTCCCTCCGCTTGAAGGCGATTTCACTTTATCGTTGAGCAAAATATCTTTTTTAGCGAATTCCATTCTTTGCTTTAGTAGTTCAACCAAACTTTCAAGTTTTAATAAAACAGGATCTTTTATGCGGACATGTAAACCTAACTTGGAAGCGTTTGAGAGTAATTTTTTTGTTGTTTCTAATCGTTGCTCACGTGCTAACTCAATCTTCTCCATCATTTTTTTTATTAATTCTATAGAATTGGCATTAGAGACCAAATTCTCCATACATTCCGAGCAAACCTTTCTTGTTTCACTGCTCTGGGTGGTTGCAATGCTGTGAGGTAAATAACAAAATGAAGAAAGAACGTTCTGGCCATTTTTGCCTGCAAAAGCAATTACCTGCACGGCCAAATCTTTTATTTGTTGATTGCCTAAAGAAATACCAAGTCGATACATTAACTTAACACTTTCCAGAAAAGGCGGCGGGTCATTCTTGCTACGTGCAGGCAAGAGATAGCCATTTTTAAGAGGCAGAAGTATAATATTTAGCAGCGAAATCGTATGTGCTATAGTTTTTTCTTTTTCGCTCTCTTTCGCACCGTTTGACAAAAATACAAAATTATCTACAAGAGCATGTGAAATAGAAAGGAAAAAGGCAGGCGGTAATTCGACGCCCTTAGCTACCGCATGTTTTATTGTTTCTTTTATAACATAATGAGATTGATAACTAAAAGAATCACGATCAACTAGATAGTTTCCTAAAGCATTGAGAATAGAAGAACGGAGTGGGTTATCCTCTGAGTAATGTTTTAATGCAATTAAAAAAGCGCGGTGAGCAAGTTTGCCTGCTTCGCTCAGCTCCGTTTCTGAGATTATTTTTGCAACACTTTCAATATCAAGATAGCACGATATTAAAGCAAGCTTGACCAACTCTATACGAGGATAACTTATTTTTTTAGCTGCATCATTAAAAGCAGCTTCTTCAAGCATCATAAGAACAGAGTAGTTAATTGTCTTATCTAAAGATAAAATTTCATTTTTTATTTTATCTATATTTTTTCTTTCTAAAGAGTTTAAGTCAGCACATATCCTCCTTATTTTTTCCATATCTCCCATACAACCCCCACAAATTATTTATTTAGTAAAGTTTATAAAGTTTTATTTTATGTTTTTTTATGTATAATGTCTGCTAATCTGGGAAGATAAAAATTTCTTGCAAAAATATTATAAGAAAATTTAAATATTTAATGAATTATTAAATAGTCATGTCGAAAATAAGATGCGCAGTTGTAGGTGTTGGTAATTGCTTTGCAGGCTTAGTGCAAGGAATAGAATATTACAGACAAAACCCAAAAATGGAAATAATAGGAGTTATGCATCCCAAAATAGGTGGCTATTCAATATACGATCTTGACTTTGTGGCTGCATTCGATGTTGATAAAAAAAAGGTTGGAAAACCTTTGAACGAAGCAGTATATGCTGAACCAAACAAAGTAAGATGGGTGCCTAAACTTAGCACAATGAATGATGTTGTTGTAAAGCAAGCTCCACGTTTGGATGGAGTTGGGCACTATGTTGAGAAAGTTGTTGAACCGGTTCCGGAAAGGCCGCTCGATGAACTAAGAAAAGAAATAATAGAAGAGTTAAAAGAAAAAAAAGTAGAGATTCTTGTTTCTTATCTACCAGTAGGGTCAGATAATGCGACCAAGTTTTGGGCGCAAGTATGTTTGGATACAAAAATAGCATTTGTAAATTGTATGCCAAGTTTTATAGCATCGGATCCACAATGGGCAAAAAAATTTTCCGATGCAGGAGTACCGGTGATTGGAGATGATATAAAAGGGCAAGTAGGCGCCACCATAGTCCACCGAACACTTGCAAAACTCTGCGATGACCGTGGAACAAAAATAGAACGCACTTATCAGATAAATGTCGGCGGCAATACTGATTTCCTATCTATGAAAGAGCAAGAGAGATTGCATTCAAAAAAAATATCAAAAACAGAAAGTGTGCAAAGCCAACTCAAACAGCGATTGCCAGACGATAGCATTTATGTTGGCCCTTCTGATTTCATCCCATTTTTAGGAAATACAAAACTTATGTTTATGCGTATAGAAGGCAGGATGTGGGCGAACATACCATACAACATAGAGGTTAGATTAGAAGTAGATGATAAAGCCAACTCTGCCGGTATTGTAGTAGATGCAATAAGACTTGCAAAAATTGCGTTAGACAGAAAAATGGGCGGGCCTATAATTGCGGCTTCAGCTTATCTTATGAAACATCCACCCTTACAAATGAGTGATGCGGACGCAAAAAAAGCATTAGAGGAATTTATAGAAAACAAAAGGAATATATAAAAAGAAAACAAAAATAATAAAAAAATTAGAATTTTGGCATTATGTCTGGTTTCTCGTCAGTGAGTAAGAGTAAATATGGTAACCAGCTAATTGCATAACCAACATATGCCATAATTATCTTGTTTAATATTTCGAGCCTCTTACCAAAAATAAGTACATACAAGAATTGCAATGGCATGGCAATGTAAACCGAAATTACTGCAAGTACGCCCATGATTATACCCACTATTACAAAGTACACTAATCGAATAAACAATTCCACTCTATTTGCTTCTTCCTCAAAAGGAAGTTTTACGTCCACTCTCATCAGTTCACCTCTAAAAATTTTCTAATATGATTTCTCCGATAACTTAATAAAGGTTGTAGCTAAAAGCCTTACTCCCGCTCCACTGGCCCCTTTTTCAAGATAAGGATGGTTTGTATTGATGAGGTCAACGCCTGCTATATCTAAATGCGCCCATTTAGTATCACCGACAAACTCCTTAAGAAAAACTGCACCTGTTATTGAACCAGCCTCGCCAGTATCACTTATATTCTTTATATCAGCGATGTCAGATTTCATCATTTCACTATATTCTTTCCAAATAGGTAAACGCCATACCCTTTCAAAAGTTTCCTTTCCCGCATCTTCAATTACTTTTGCTAATTCATCATCGTTGCTGAATAAACCAACAGCGTGTCTTCCAAGTGCAATAATTATCGCACCAGTAAGTGTTGCGATATCTATTATATAATCAGGTTTCTTTTCTGCAATATAGGAAAGAGCATCTGCAAGTATAAGACGACCTTCAGCATCAGTATTCAATACTTCTATTGTTTTTCCATTATATGCTTTCCAGATATCTCCTGGTCTTTGTGCGGTAGCAGAAGGTAAATTTTCCGCAAGAGGCAAAACAGCAAGAAGACGAATTGGAAGTTTTAATTCTGCAACTGCCTTTATTGTAGCAAGGGCTGCCAACGCGCCAGACTTGTCATATTTCATTTCATGCATTTTCGCAGATGGTTTTATTGAGATACCGCCACTATCAAAAGTTATACCTTTGCCAACAACTGCGCAATAAGGCCTTTTGGCGCCTTCATACTCTAAAATTACTAAGTATGGTGGGTTTTTACTTCCTGCACCTACAGCAAGCAATGCATTCATACCCATTTTTTTCAGTTTTTTCTCGTCAAAAACAGTAGCTTTAAGATTATATGTTTTAGCTAAATTAAGCGCCTCTTTAACAATAGCCGAGGGCGTTATTATGTTTGCTGGTTTTTCATCAAGGGAACGCATATAGTTTTGTGCAGATGCAAGCACCTCACCTAACCTCACTTCTTTTTTTATGTCTTTATCAGATATAAGTATAAGCCGTTCAACAAAACTCTCCTCAACTTTACTTTTAAATTCGGTACATTTATAATTTGCAAGAATTGCGCCTTCTGTAATCAATTGCGCAGCTTTATTTAAATTTGGCACGACAATGCCAACTTCTTTATATTTAAAATAGCGTGCCATACGAATCGCAGCGCCCCCGCCTCTTCGTAGAAAATCATCTTCAAATTCCTCTTTTTTACCAAGCGAGTAAAAAGAGATTCTTTTGTAAGGTTTTCCTTTAACCGCAGTTGAATAAACAGAACCTGTCTTTCCCTCCAAATTTTTAAAATCATCTTTAAAATCTTCAAAATCTTTTGGAAAATCTTTCTCAAAACCAAAGAAAAAAACAACATCTCCTGATAAGTTTCTCTTGATACAAATTTCCATATCACCACCTGATAGACCATTTCATCTTCTCTTTAAAAATTTAGCTGATAAATTTAAACTATGGCTAAAAAAGAGGGCGTTAGATTTGGACCAGCTGGTATCCCCATTCAATGTGAAGGACGAAGCACATTAGATGGCGTTCGTTGTTGTTACGAACTTGGTCTAAAAGCCATGGAAATGGAATTTGTACAAGGCGTTCGATTAAATAAAAACGCGGCAGCAGAAGTTGGAAAGGTTGCAGAACAACTTGACATCTCTCTTTCTTCTCATGCACCCTACTTCATAAATTTTTGCTCTAAAGAGGAAACAAAAATAAAGAATAGTATAAGAAACTTAGTAGAAGCTGCAGTGGCAACGGCTTCGGCAAAAGGCAGTATAACTGTTTTTCATCCTGGTTTTTACCAAGGCCAAGGAAAAGAGGAGGCATATCAAAGGGCCAAGAAAAACATCATGGCAGCATATGAAAAAGTAAAAGAAGCAGGAGCGGAAAAAGTAATTCTTGGCGCAGAAACAGTAGGCAAAAAAAGTGCTTTTGGCGGATTCGAAGAAGTTGTAAGATTGGCATCGGAATTAGAGTATGTACAACCAGTACTTGATTTTGCACACATGCACGCTCGAAGAGATTTCATTATAAAAGGAGTTGATGACTACAGAAAAATATTTGAAATTTTAGAGAAAAAATTAGGAGACTATGTACACCATTTCCACAGCCATTTCTCTGAAATAAGGTACAGTGAGAAAGGAGAGCTATCCCATCTTCCACTTGGCACAAATAATGAACCGCCAATAGAACCTTTGCTTAAAGTAATAGTAGAGAATGGCTATTCCGGAACAATAATATGTGAAACACCGCAATTAGATATCGATGCACAAAAAATGCAAAAAATTTACAGCAGGATGGTGAAAAAATGAGCGAGTTATTAGTAGATTATCTTGAAGATGCTGCGGCTTTCATAAAGAAAAGAAAAGAACGCCTTAACGAACTTGAAAAATATTATAGAGAAACCTATTCAAAAGATATAAGAGAAGAGATGGAAATCATAAAAAAAGAGATAAGAAAAAAGAGAAAAGAGATAACAGACAAACTTTATGAAAACTCAGAAGAACTTAATTACATAAAAAAATACTTTCCAGATTTTTTTGAAGTGCTTCTTGAAGAGGACGAAATAGGAAAAATAATAAAAAAAGAAGATTTACTTTACGACCGATTAAGATTTCCGGGAGCACGTCAACATTTACTTAGGTTAAAAGCTGCGCGTGCACAATTAAAAGACGCTATTGATTTTCTAGAGAAGTGGCCCGGCATTATAAAAGAAAAACAACTCATTGCAACCTATCCAATCCTCAAGGGCGAGATAGAAGGGGATAAGGAAAGCGGGGAGATAATAGAGAAAATAAAAGAACTTGAAAAAAAATTAGTGCACGAAGGATGGAAAGTAATAATAAGTAATGAGGATATACTTCTTGAATTTCTCGATAAATATATAAAAAAACTAAATAAAGCAGAGATTAATCTAAAAAAAGCACAATTGAATTATGAGGATGCAAAAGGAAAAGGAACCGTGACAGAAAACAACGCCCTTCGAATGTTAAGAGCAGCAGAAAAAAATAAAAAAAACATTGAAGAGCGCATAAGAAAAATGCTTTTGGCTAATCCCTTAGTGCTTGCAAAACTAAAAAAGAAAAAATGGTTGGCAAGGGATAAAAAAACACAACTGGAAAAAATTGCAGAAAAAATAACGCCAAAAAAAATAAAAGAAAAGGTTTGGTTAACTGAAATGAAAAAAAGATTAGGCTAGTTATTTTCTTTTTAGCTCGTCTAACGCAGCTTTTGCTACTTCTTTATCGTTCTTACTGTAGAAAGGATTTTTCTCTATTACTTCGTTAAAGAAATTATACAATAAAGAGAGCGTTCTTTCTCTATTAGAACGAAAAGCCTTTTTTATGTAATTTGAACTCAGAGGATTACCCTCAAGCAGATAACATATTGCTAAATAAAAGTTAGCCTCGTGTCTGTCTGGATCAATTTCTATACAAGACAAAAATTTTCTTTTTGCAGCCTCAGTATCTAACATTTCTAAATAAGCAAGCCCATCAAAAAAAAGAGGGTCGTAGTCTTTCTTTAATAAAAATGAACGCTCAAAATACTCGTGGGCGCTTTCATAATTTTTCAAACGCATAGAGATAATACCAAGTAAATACCAAGCAGTGGGATCATCTTTCGTTTTTAATAGGTAATCATTTAGAAGCTTCGCAGCATCACGATATTTTGCTTTTAAAAGAAGGGACTTAACCCTTGCTTCTTCAACTTTGTCCATATTAAGACCTTCTCTGTATTCTTTAAAAAACATTTGCACCGAGCATTTTTTAAATGTTTATTTTTGTATATAAATATGTAAATAAAAAGAAAATTAAAGGTAAGCTTTAAAAATAGTTTTGTATATATATTTCGCTATAAGTGGAAAGATGTGGTTTTAATGTTCAAAAAAGAAGAGAGAAAAGAACAACGTCTTCAAAGAGTTCCTGAATTAGATATAAAGATTGCAGAAGGTAATAATACGAATAGAGTCATAGGTGGAGCGGTTAGAGTGTGCTGTCAGTCACGAGAAGCAGAAAACAACATAAGAGAAGCTGAGAGAGCGCTACAAATTAAAAAAAATGAAGAAAAACTCGGACTTGATGTAGGGAAACTTGTTAAAAATTTCACAAACTTTTTAGGGATTAAAAAAATAGTATAAATCTCATTTTGAGAGCAGAAAGAAAAGATTTTAATTCGCAACTTCTAATTACAAAATATGCGGGGAGTAACAATAGTAAAAACACGACCACAACCAATAAAAGCAATAGAAACAGCAGAAATAGCGTTGGAGCTTATAAAAGCAGCTGAAGAAAAAATAAAAAACCAAAACACTGAAGAGACGTATACAACATCATTACAAGCAATAAGAATGGCTGCGGCATCGTTGATGTTTATGGATGGCTATATCGCTCCAACACTAGAAGGCGCTGTAGAATATATAAAAAATAATCACCCTCGTCTCAACGCAGAAGAATGGAAGATATATGAATACAATCATCCAAAAAATAGGAGTATAGTAGATGCGATACTTGAAATGTTAAATATAAAAAAGAAAATAAACGAAGAGGAGATGTCGGATAAAGTTTTTTCACTTGCGAAAGAGTTTGTAAATTATGCGGAGAGAGCGACAAAATATGGAAAAATTGAGTGATATTATGGATGTTGATAAAAAAGAACTTAGAAAAAGATTTGCACAAGAGTGGGAAAAACATTACAAACTTGAAGCACTTATTTCGCGTGGTTTTAAAAGGCAAAAGTGTAAAAAATGCGGAAAAAATTTCTGGAGTGTAAAAGAGCGCGACCTTTGTGCTGACGCAAGCTGTATAGGATTTCAATTTGTAGGCAACACACCAGTACAAGATAGATTAGGTTATATTGAAACATGGAAAAAGATAGAAAATTACTTCACGGAAAACAACCACACTTACATAAAACCATACCCGACCGTGGCAAGATGGCGTGATGATCTTTATTTTACAATTGCAAGCATAAACGATTTTCAACCATATGTAGTAAATGGAGAACTCGACCCGCCTGCAAACCCTCTTATTGTCCCACAACCCTGCATAAGGTTTCCAGACATACAAAATGTTGGTGTTACTGGCTCTCATTACACTAACTTTGTAATGATTGGCCAGCACGCTTTTAACAACGAAAGAACTGGTTTATTTTATTGGAAAGAGGAAGCAATCAATCATGATATAAACTATCTTAATCGTTTAGGAATACCACTTGAGGAAATAGTATTTCAAGAAGATGTGTGGGCAGGTGGCGGTAATTTCGGTCCAAGCATGGAATATTTTGTTCGTGGGTTAGAGCTTGGTAATTGTGTTTTCATGCAGTATGAGATTACACCAAGCGGAGCAAGAGAATTACGCACCAAAGTAATCGACATGGGCGCTGGTCTTAGCAGGCTTGCGTGGATAACATCAGGAGATCCTACAAGTTATGAAGTGGTTTTTGGAGATGTTGTTGAGATTATGAAAAAAAATGCAGGAATAAAAACAGATAAACAGCTGTTAACAAAATTTACTCGCCTTGCAGGTAGCTTAAACATAGATGAAGTAGAAGATATAGAAGCGGCAAAAGAAACTGTTGCAAAAGAGCTCGGAATGGAAAAAAAAGAACTTTTTGAAAAATTAGAACCATTACAAGCTATTTATGCGAGTGCAGACCATCTATTAACTATTTTATTTACAACAACAGATGGCATGTTGCCTAGCAATGCGGGCGGCGGCTACAATTTAAGAATGATATTACGAAGAACTTTTGGTTTCAACGATCGCTACCATCTTAATTTTGATTATGAAAAAATAATAGAAGGACATGCAGCTTACTTAGAGCCAATTTTCCCCCATCTAAAAGATGGTACAGAAACAACAATAGATGTTATAGAAGAAGAAAGAAAAAAATATGAAAGCACAAAGGAAAAGGCGCGGGTTATCGTAGCTAATATCATCCGAAAAGCAAAGGGAAATGATAAAACTGCTAAAAAAGAAAGTGCATACGAAGCAAAAAACAAAATAAGTGTAAACGATTTAGTTTTACTCTATAAAAGTCATGGCGTGCCACCCGATTATGTTATTGAAATTGCAAAAGAGAATGATGTAGAAGCGCAAATGCCCGGTAATTTCTATGAACTAGTAAGAGAAGGAGAAGGCGGTTCTAAGGTTGAAGAAGAAAAGAAAAAAGTATTGGACTTAGATGTAATAGGCTACCCAAAAACAGAGGTGCTTTACTATAGCGATATTAGTGAATTTGAAGCTGAAATTATAGATATCACAAAAAACGGCTATGCGGTACTTAATAAAACCGCATTTTATCCAGAAGGCGGCGGTCAAGTCGCAGACAAGGGATGGATTGAAGGAATAGAGGTCACAGACGTAATAAAAAAACATGGAGTAGTGCTACATAAAGTAGCAGAACCAAATAGACTAAAAAAAGGAAAGGTTAGATGCAAAGTAGATACAGCCCGAAGAAAGAGGATAACTACACATCACACTTGCGCGCATCTTTTAAACGCTGCTGCAAGAGAGGTTCTTGGAGAACACATTTGGCAGGCCGGTTCTTACAAAGATGAAGAGAAAGGACATCTTGATATAACACATTACAAAAAGATAACTCAGGATGAATTGGATGAGATAGAGAAAAAAGTAAACGAATACATAAGACAAAATCTTCCAATAAAAGTAGAAGTGCTTCCCAGAAACGTTGCTGAGCAAAGGTATGGTTTTAGATTGTATCAAGGCGGGGCAGTGCCAGGCAAAGAGCTTCGCATAGTATCTATTGGAGATATCGATCACGAAGCGTGCGGCGGCACCCACCATATGCTAAAATCCACAGGTGAAATTGGAGTATATAAGATAATAAAAAGAGAAAGCATACAAGACGGCGTAGAGCGAATAACTTATAAAGCAGGAGATGTAGCCATTAAATATATACAAGAAAGAGAAAAAATGATAAAAAGGACAGCCGCCATAGTAAGTGTAGGGGAAAACGAAATAGAATCCACGATGAAAAGATTTTTTGAAGAATGGAAGATGCAAAAAAACATTATAGAAAATCTTAGCACCAGATTGGCCGCTGTTGAAAGCCAACAGATAGCCGAAGAACATGCAAAAACCAAAAAACCAATTTTTAGATTGACTGATCTTGATGTAGAGGTTTTGAAAAAAATAGCGATAACGCTAAGTGCTGAAAACAAAGATATATCGTTTTGTATACTCAACAAAAAAGGCGACATAGTATGCGCAAGCGGAGAAAATTCGCTTTATAGCGCTGAAGAGATAATGAAAAAAGTTATTGAGAAGTTAGGTGGAAAAGGCGGAGGAAGCCGAAGGATAGCGTTTGGTAAAGTTTCAAAGATAGGTATTGTTGAGTTTTAACAAAGAAGGTTTTTTCAGAAATTCAAACTTTTGCGGATTAGCAACAAACTCTAAAAGAATGTCTTTACACTCAAATCCATATCTCTTGTTTATATCATTTGTTTTTACCCTTTCATTTTGTGATATTATATAATAAGGATTATGTAAAAAGCCGCCATCAGGTGTAACGTAGTAGGCAGCGCCGTGATTTTTCTTAAACATCGAGTAATCTGATGTAAAATCATCAGCTACGATGTTCGAAAGAACAAGCATATCTTTACTACTATTAATTGTGGTATGACAAAAGTTAGGTGGTATCAGAAGGATATCACCTTTTTTGCCCTCTACAATAGAAACAAAAAAACCACCATTCGAAAGTTCTTTTTGCAAAATAAAGATAGCAGTGCCAGAAAGTATTTGGTAAACTTCAGGATAAGAAAGATTTTTTTCTGCAATAGGGTGGCAATGGCCATAAGTTTTTGACATTTCCTTTTCTTT
Source organism: Candidatus Bilamarchaeaceae archaeon (assembly GCA_038870635.1). Lineage (GTDB taxonomy): Archaea > Micrarchaeota > Micrarchaeia > Anstonellales > Bilamarchaeaceae > JAVZJR01. The sequence goes on from JAVZJR010000001.1 coordinate 152,778, forward strand.
TTCCCACACGGGTATAACAGTTATGTCGTAGCGAAGTCCATCTTTTTTTATAATTTCTCTATACATGTAATATGCATCACCTTCACTTACTGGCTCCTCATTCAAAACATCTTTAAGTTCTGAAAAAGTTCTTACAATAGGATGAATGGTTTTACTGTTAGCAATTAAAGTTGTACCCAACAACTCTATACGAAAAGGTTGAGAATAAAAAATCATAACTCTATTACTTCTTTCATCTTTTTAAATTCTAGTCTTTTTTCCAGCACTTTATTGGCTAAAAGACTTTGTCTTTCAAATTTTAGCACGAGAGACCTCATAAAAAAAATAAATTGTGGATTTTGTTCACCTAATTCTTTTTCCAAAGAAGCCAATGTCTTCAATGCACCCATAAGAAGAGAAGCATTTATAGTTCCATGGCCATTAAGCGTTTGCAAGTAGCTATCTATTATCCCTTTTATGAAAAAAACTCTATATCGTGTTCTCTTATTCTTTATGTTTGATAGATTTATTCTCTTCATTATAGCAGACAAAGTAAGCCAATCTTCACTAGCAAGAATAGTAGATAAGCTACTAGTTTCTTTTTTTGGGTGCATGGAGAATTATTTTAGTGCAAGTTTAAAAATATTATTCTTCGCAAATGCTAAAACCTATTAAAAACCACGAGGTGTAGGGAATTTTAAAAGACAATTCTGGAACAGATGCCTGCAGTTGCTCTATAAACAATTTTGTAGGTTGCTTTTTATCTTTTCTTAAAATTTCTAAATTCAAAACTAATACATCTTCTGCTGTTAGAAAAGCACGTACAAACTTAAGAGTTACTTTATCATTTTTGCTAAGTGGGTCTCCACCTTCAACTTCTATTGTTTCACCTTCTTTTAACTCTATAAAATTTGTATTACGAGCTAAAAGAATGAGAGCAACCTTTTTACCAGTTAAACCAAATTGTACTCCACTTTTTCCTATTGAAGAAACACATTCTAAATTATTATTTTCTTTATATTGTAAAGAAGAATTACCCTCAATATTATTAACAGAATATAGTACAGAACCCCGCTCTTCTATTTTTTCTATTTTAAGAGAGGCACCACAAGAAAGATAAACCTTTTCTCCTTCTGCTAATATTTTAGTAGAGTATTCATTGTTATTTTCTATTTTTACTTTTACATAAGAAGGTGGATCACAAGAGAAATTTTTCTGTGTTTGGTAAGGATTGCAAGAGCAAAGTCCAATTAAAAAAATAGAACTCATGAATTTAGAAAAGACAGATGCTGGTTTTTTTTGCAACTTTTGGTTATTGTGTTCGTCTATTTTTTTATTATCTTTAATATCTTCGGCTTTTCTTCTTAAAAATTTCATATTGTTATTTTGTGTGGTTATTTTTAAAAAGTTATTTTAATTGTAATTAAATGTAAAAAAATCAAATAAAATAATAAAACTTCTTTGTTAAATAGGTTTCATATTTATCTTACGCCGAGGTCGCATAATCCGGTAGTGCGTCGGTCTCGAAAATTTTAAAGATGGACAATATCTACCAAGAAAACCGATCCCTTTGGGATTGCAGGTTCAAAAGCTTTCGCTGAAGCAAAGACTTCAGGAAGCTGAAGCTCCTGCCCTCGGCGTTTTACAATTTTACCCAATCCAAAAAATCATCTAATATTTTTACAACACAAAGAGAAACGCACTTTGCAGAGACTCCTGCCGCTGAAGAAAAACTAGGTGTTGTTCGTCCTTCATCACCACTCACAAGCTCTTTTATATAGGTACCAGGTTCAGTTGTTATCAAAAACTCTGCCCGCTTATCTTTTAAAGAAATCAAAGAGATATCGAGAACTTTTCTCTCTCTTGTAAGAAAAGCGCGCCTATGCTCAACTCGGATAGGTGTTTTTTGTTTTATAGTCTTACCACTCAATTTAAGTATTTCATTAATTTGCTCTTCTGTTGGTTTGCTCTCGAACTCAACCACTGCTCTATAACATTTATCAAAATGAGATGTGGTTACAGTTTCAACTGAACCGCGCCTCACTATCTTCAATCCTTCGACCATAACATTTTTTTTGTTGTTTATCTCATTCGAAACGTGAAGCAAATTAGGAGTCCTCACTTGAGCACCTTTTAACTGTAGCACAAAAGGCCTGCCTGCCAAATTAGTAACATCGATATCCTCACGACCAGATGCGTGCATAATATAGGAATCAGCTTTACAAGCCTTCTTAAGAGTCTCGCCGATTTCTTCCTCTACAGAATGGTAGAATTTTCCAAGATTTTTACATTTCTCACAGCCTTTTCCGTTGCAATTACTACACACCCACCTTGTTTGAGAAAGGCCGGCCTTTAGTTTTTTATATTTACCAAAAACAAATAGATCATTCCAACATATGGAAACATCACCAGCTGGAAATTTAACGAGTAAGATTACGTCGCCATCGCTTTTTGGTTTCTTACCAGATAGAGCACTTATTCGCTCATTAAGAAACTGATTTATGAATGTCTTTATTGAAACCGTTCCTGTTAGCTTATAATCCCATACAATTTCTTCTCGTGCTAGCCACTCATTAGGTATGGTTGTCGATAAAGAAAAAAATTTTATATTTGAAGGTAAAAGAGCTGCTCCTTTTTGTGCAATATTTTCTAAAGACCCAATATGGTTTTGACAAATAAAGCAATCTCCCTCTTCAAAAGCATTTTTTTTAGAAGAATTACAAACATTACAGAGTTTCATATAGTTATATCACGATGTGGTAATGATGGTAAATTATTTTTTATCCTATAACCTTCCAAAATAAGCGAAGCACGCTTAACCTTTGCTTTTTTGTTTTCAGGTATTTTTTCTTTTAGAAGATCGTCAACATAAATACCAAAATCTGCAAGCGTAGTGCTACCGTTTCTTGCTAAAAAACTCAAAACATCTATGACCATTTTCCTACCTTCAAGATCATCCCCCCAAACACTTAGAGATAAAGCAACTTGGTTTATGAAGTGCATCTTCTCTGTTTCATTCATGTTTTTCCAGCATTTCATTAGTTTTTCTTTTATTTCATCATCTATGCGGTCTAATATTTCTTTCATCCAATCACCCATTTGTTTAGATTAGACCCTAGCTCTTTTGCTGATTGACTTCTTTCAAAAAAATCATAAAGAGCCATTGCTTTTGCTATTGCATTTTCATCCAAAATGAAACGACCACCCTTAAATTTGGATAGACTCTCCATCACCCACTGCCTCATTTGATCATAAGGCACTTTAGTTATAACCACATTATCTATTTCTCCTCTACGTTGACTACGTTGAGCTATAGCTATTTTTTCTAAATCAAGTAAACTTTGCTCAGTAATTATGCGATCACTTCCCTTCCCTTTCCTGTAGATTTCGCCTGCTTTCTCAAAAATATATGATAAAAATTCGTTAAAATCTCTTCTAAAATCGCTTTTCTTAATATTTCTTTCACCACTTGAAACCATGTATGCACCATTATTATTTTGCCAAAAATGTTTTATAACCTATCTGAGGATTTAAAATATGACAGTTCTTTTTATTGTGGAGTCAATTGGCCTCGGCCATGCCACAAGAAGTTATGAAATAATAAAAGAATTTTTAAAAAAAGGACATCGTGTGGAAGCGATAGCACACAATAGTGCAGCTGATTTTTTTAAAAGTAAATCAATAAACACACATGAAATACCATTATCCATTTTTCCGCAAAAAAATAAAGAAACGGTTGATTTTGGAAAAACATTATTGCAAGGAATAAAATTAAGGAATATTGTCGCCATAGGCGCGATAAGTGGAATAATAAAAAAGAAAAAACCAAGTGCAATAATCATTGATAGTAGTATAAGCGGGATGATAGCCGCCAATACTACAAAAGACAAGGCAACGCCTATTCTTTTCATAACAACAGATAACACTTACCAAAGTGGACTAAAAACAACAGAAAAACAAAAACAAAATTTCGGCATAATCAATAATTTTATACAGGCAAGTGTAGACGCGTATATCGTCCCAGATTTTCCTCCGCCTTACACTATCAGTGAAAACAACTTGGTCTTAAACAAAAAAATTAATTTTGTTGGGCCGCTTTCATGGGCGAAAGGATTTGACATACCAAAAAAAACAAAAGGGGTAATATTAACACAAGGTGGATCAAACATTGTATCGGAAAAAATCACAACAATTTTAAAAAATAAAGTATATACTCCTACGCGTGAGGAATATGAAAAAAAATTTATAACAGCAGATGTCGTCATCCACCACGGCGGCCACACAACCACAATGGATTGCATCGTTTTAGGGAAACCACAGATAACGATACCAATAGATGGTTATACTGAAAGGATAAACAATGGGAAAAAAATAGAAAAATTAGGCTTAGGAAAAAATCTCGATGAAAAATGGTTAGATAAGAACACATTAGATTACGCTATAGAAGAAGTAAAAGAATACAAAAAGAACATTATTAAATTCTCTAAATATGCTCGTTCTTATGATGCGCCAAAAAAAGTATACGAAATTTACGAAAGCTTAAAGAAAAAATAATGCCAAGGGGGGAATTCGAATCCCCGACCTCTCGATTTTGATTCGAGAGGGCATCGAACGAAGTTCGATACAACCTCTCGATTTCTCAGTAAATTTCATCGGCTTTCGCCTCAACACTCATAGGAATTTCACCTATGAGTCGAGCACTCTAACCAACTGAGCTACCTTGGCAAAAGATAGCGAAGTGCAGTGACAGCAAATGCATGTCACTCAAACTGAGCTACCTTGGCGATTATATATAAAAATAGATAGACAAAAATTTAAAAATTAGTATAAAAAAAGCTATTTTTCTTTATCTAAAATGAATAGAGGACCTCCGTCTTTACTACAATTATAAAAAATTTTATAATTGGGTTTCCATTCGTAAAAATTACAGATAATCTCATTATCTTTATCAACAGTTAAATGATAAAGTTCATAATAATAAGTCCTATCATCCTTTTTCCATCGGCCTACAACAAAGATATGGTCGTCTCCTATAAATACTTTTTCTATATCAGCCTTTTTTCGTATAGAACATGTTGTAACAGTTTGCTGGGTGTATTCCTTTATTCCTGATTTATTATCAAAGTTTTTTTTCTCATCAATTGATATAAACCAAAATTTATCTGTAGGAGAAATTATTAACAAATAAAAGGGCGCTCTGTCTTTTTTATTAAATTCCTTTAAATAAAAAATTTTATTGAAGTCTTCTTTTTTAAAACCCGGAATTTGAATGTTCGCCTCTAAGAACTTTTCAATAGCATTAGATCTTTTCTCAATACTATCATTTCTTATTTCTTCAAGTGGCTCTTTGCAAGATTTAACTGTATCTAATTTTATATTATTTGCAAATGTATTAGTAGCAATGGCAGTAGCAAGAAGAAGAGCAGCAGCCTTCTTTTTAAATGCCATGTTTACCATTTTCTTTTTTATTTTTCATATAGATCTCATATGACTTTACTACATATTCTACTCCAAAAGGCTTACTAAACATATCAACGAAAAGCTTCTGGCCCTTTTCATTGCTTAAATCAAGATCTTTATTTTGAAAAGAAGCTCCGATAATTTTACCTTCCTTTAACGCCTCGCTTAACTTCTTTTTACTATTAACAATTTTTTCTACGTCGTTTAAACGAACCTCACCATTAAAAGTGACTGTTATATCTCCACCAAATAAACCTAATTTAACAATAGTTATCTTATTTTCTTCTTTTTGCATAGGTTGGGGCACTTGACCTAATACATTATTTTTTTCTTTTTGTGCAGAAACCATATTCAACACCATAATAATTTTAGAATATAAACATTTAAAAATATATAGAAAACCATAATTTGACACAACTACACAAAAAATTATTTTGGTGTGCATATGGTAAACTGAATATTTTGTGGGGTGCCCATTTCAAACCATATTTTTTCTAAGGTTATCTTATTTTCACTGCACGCAGGGCCACCACGACAGGAAGAAACACGAATTCCTTCCATATAAATACAAAAACCAGTAAGCGATTCCACTTCATCCATTCTTTGCTCAAGATAAGGTTGGTTTAAAGGATAGTATTCTAACGCTTTTGTTAAATAAAGAACGCGCCATACATCATTAGCAAGTTGATATTCATAGAGACTATAAGATGGTTTGGTATAATCAAGTTGGAGAAGTACGTAAGTAGCAAAAAAGAAAAAGAAAAGAAAAGAAAACGCGGCTTCAAGAGTTTGCATAACTACCACACACATACAGTTTTTTTATTTGATTTCCGCCTAAAGAATCAACTACAACTAATCTGTAAATACACATCTGGCTAGAAGATGAAGGAGTATCCAGAGATATTTGGATTTTTCTTATATTAGAATTTGAATTTTCTAAACCATTGTTAATTTGTAAAACTAAAAAAGGAATTTTTGATTCATCGATTAGATTTGGCTGCAGATTATCATTCGCGTCTTTAGTTGCAAGACCAATCTTAACTGCATAATCCGAAATGGCCACCAACGTGTTGAAAAGCTCTCGTTTCTGCAATGTATAAATAGAATCGCTAGATATAAGAGACATTAACTGAAAAACAAGAACAACTAAAAAAAGCAAAGGCATTATACTGAACATGGCATCATAAGAAAGAAATGCACGTTTACACGAAACTTTTTTTACCATAAGGATAACACCCTAAAGTAATTGCTGAAAAATTACCAACTTCTGTGAGAGCACCGTACCGATCTTTAATTTTTATTCTAACTAACCAATTTTCTAAACTAAAATAATAGTCGCTGCTTGTTTTTATTGCTGAAGAAGGGGGGTCAACATCCCCATTACACATAATAGAAAAAGTAAGAAGATCGTTTTCTAATGCTGCTCTAGAACGAAGCGCTTTGTTTTTTTCCTCAACTAAAGTATAAGAGTAAAGAAGAGACTGAGCAATTATCATTATTGCTATTATGGTAAATGAAAACAACATCATCATTTCTAGGGTAGCCTGAGCTTTCATGTCATTTCCACCACTTTTTGAGGAATTTGAAAAACTAAATCCTCAAAACCTTGACGGCTTATTGTCACGATTATAACACCATCTGTTAGATAAAAGCGTGGTACTATTCCTGCAATTTTCTCAAATTGATTGAGAGATGAAGAACTAGTTTTGTAAGAATTAATAAAATCATCGAACTCATTAAGATCTATACCGTCTGCCAAAACAACATAATTATAGTTTATCAGGGTTTGAGATTGTGGGCAAGGTGTCATACACTTCTGTTGAATAAGTGGTTCATAATCCGACCTTATTAAAACTTTGATAAGTGCTCCATCTAGTCTTTGATTATCTAGTGCCTTTATTTTATCTACTGCTTTTTCATTTATCCTTATTTTTAAGCAATCAATGTTAGGTGGTGATGGTGCCTCTGGTCTTGAGGCAACACATGTTGTTACATATTCTGTAGCATAATTAATAATACCTTCAACAGCACCTTCGCGTGCAGCCTCAAAAATTGCTTCCTTAACATTCATTTCATGCTGGTAATAACTCTCCACCCATATAGAGCGTCCCATATTAGAATACTTTGACGTTACATTAAATTGCGCAAGAGAAAGAATAAGCAAACATGCAGCAAAGACAATAACAAAGGTAAGATAACCTCGCATAAGTATTATTTATTTTACTCTAATGGCGTATGCGCCTATGGTATTTATGGAAGCAATTTTAGCTATTTCAGAATGTTCTGGATCAAGAACAATTATCATACCCGCGAATTGTTCTGAAAGCTCGCCCCCACACTTTGGACAGTTTTTCTCTGTGCCCATAATTACCATGTGGCAATTTTTACATGCTTTCATTTTTTCTCCTCCTTACTTTCTGTCTTTTTTGATTTCTCTTCTGTTTTCTTCTCCTCTTTTTCTACCCAGGATAGCAAACCAAGACCATCAGGCCTCATGGTTAAACCTATCTTAGTGTCTGCGCTTGTAGTTTTGAGGCTAACTGTAGAAACTTTTACTAACGCTAAATCACCTTTCTTTACTGTTTTCTTTGCAGCTTTTGCGCTCAATGTTTTTGCTTTTTTGTCATAGAAGAATTTATCTTTTCCAATTTGAGATATGTGTATAAGACCTTGGAATGGACCAAACGAAGCGAAAGCTCCAAATTCCACTATATCTTTTATCTCTGCTAAGAAAACTTCATTGACAAAGGGTATAAAAGAAAGTGATTTGAATTTAACTGAGTAATACGCACCGGCATCTCCAGGTATAACAACACCCTCACCAATTATTTCTGGTTCAAAAATAGATAGGACAATACCTACCTCTTTGAATATTCTTCCTTCATATCGCTCTCTAAGGATACGTAAAGCCGCATCTTCTATTTTGCTACCAAACATTGTTGGAGGTATTCTTACCTTATCTTCTATAAGATTTATATAATACATAAAACACCCCTTAGGAATAGCAATTATTGTTCTCTCATTTCATTTTTAAACCTTCACTTATGCATTACCTCTGCAATTTTATCAAATGCTAAATTAAGTTCTTCAATTGAAGGAAGAAAAACTAATCTGAAATAAATCCCTTCCATAGGGCCAGAAGCACTCCCGGGCACTACTACAACACCCTTTCTCAACAACTCTCTTACAAACTCCCAATCATTTTTCCATTTTTTCTTTTGAACTTTTATGAAAGCATAAAAAGCTCCACCTGGCCGAACAGCATAAAGACCTTCTATTTCACTTACCCTCTTCATCACTACATCAAGTCTCTTTTTTAACTCGTTGTTAAAGGATTCTATGTGGTTAAGCCCTCCACGTAATGCTGCAATATAGCCTTTTTGCATCTCCCAATTAACAGAGAGACGCTGATTACATAAGCGCTGCACTGCATTCTTAACATTATCCCATTCATCGCCATGAAAAGCGAGATAACCAACTCTTGCACCAGGATATAGATAATTTTTTGAAAGACTATTCCCAGAAACTAACGGTACGTCCTTATGAATTTTTCTTAGATTAACGTAGTCATCTCCAAAAACGATGTGCTCGTATGCATCATCAGAAATTATAGGCAAACCAAACTCGCCAGCAATATTTACTATTCCTTCTAATGTTTTCCTTGAATAGACTTTTCCTGTCGGATTATTCGGGTTTATCACTAATATGGCGCGTGTGTATTTTGTTATCTTTTTTCGCATATCATCAAGATCAGGCTCATAGAATCCATCACAATTGTAAAATTCTAAAGGACCATATGCCAACCTTTGCTTTGTTAAATAAAGCGGATAGGATGGTAAAGGCAGGAGAATATTTCTTCCTGGATCAACCAATGCATTAAAAAGAAAATCAATACCTTCACTAAGACCAGATGTTACAAAAACATCTTGTGGAGAAACGCCTTCGTATTTTGCGATTTCTTCCCTAAGTTCAGGGTCTCCCTCACTTGGTGCATAACCGTGGTAGTTTTTTTGTAAAGCCTCACTAACCGCATCTACAATGTGTTGCGGTGGCCTAAAACCATAAGGAGCCGGATCGCCGATATTAAGATAGAGCATCTTTGTGCCGGCTTTTTCAAGTTTCTTTGCTTCCACAACGATATCACGAATTGGATAAGTAACTAAATCGCTACGGCTGGAAGCCGAAATCAAAAAACCACCAATTCACTTAACACCAAGTATTTCTTTGGCAAGTTTGAAGTGTTCGTCAGAAGGCTTTATAGCCACCTCTGTAAAGTCTGCTTTTCTACTTACTATATAAAGGCTCTCCAAGTTAACGCCACGGTTGGCAAGCTTCCTTGTTATTTTACCGAGCTCGCCAGGCCGATTTATCATATTAACAACAATAACCTCTGCCTCTAATGTTTTTTTAACTGCTGGAACTTTGCTAACAACCTTTAAAGCAGTAGCAGGATCAGTTGTGATTATTCTAAAAACTGCATCACCATCTTTTCCATACGCAGAAATAGCTTCTATATTTACGCCCACAGAACCAAGCGCTTCTGCGACTTGTGCTAACGCACCAACCTCGTTTTTAGCTATTATAGTAACCTCTTTCATAAGCCCACCTTACTTTAATTATTTTTATTATAGGTTTTTAAGTGTTTTCAAATAATCGCTCAAAAAACACAGAAAATCATAATCAAACAATATTTAAAAGCTTTTTGTTGCTAAATATATTCCGTTATGTTTTTTGGCGGGTTTCTTTTGATTTTTTACTTTCTGCTGCGTTCGATAGACCGAGTATTTATTAAATTAATATAAAGGTGAAAAAATGAAAAGAATGGAATATGAAAATATAAAAAATAGAGATGGAAAAGAAAATGATAAAGAAAAAGAGTTTAAGAAGGTAGATGAAAAGGTCAAAAAAGGCTTTTTAAAGAAAATCGGGACGACTATTTTTGTTACTCTAGGAATTGTTACGGCAATAGCTCGATGTGGAGCTGAAGAAGAATCTCCGCCAGTGTATAATATCACTCCAAGAGATGCAGTAGTAAGCGAAGTAGGCAGCGATAGTTATGTAGATGTAACAGATATCATCAAAGATGCAAAAATTGATGGAGGGGACGCAGGTTTAGAAGATAGTGTAGATGGTAATGATGAAGTTGGTGTAGACGAAGAAGCCAAACCGCAAATGTGTAATGCACTTAATGCAGAGAAGCAAATATCAAGAACAGAAGGCGAGCTATTTATAATAAAAACTGAAGGAGGAAGTAAGTATACTGTAGAAATAATTGCAATTAATCCAGAAAAAAAAGGAGAAGATGCTAACATAGAACAACCAGCTTTCATAACAGTATGGGTTTATGACAAGAATGGCAATAAGAAAATATTAGATGATATAAAAGAAATGGAATCAAAAGATGTGGTGCTTATAGAAAATAGCGAAGATGAAGAAACCAAAGAAGTAAAACTTAACATTACTGTCTGCAAAGTTAGAAAAGTTGGTGACAAATATTATGCGACACTTGAAACCAGCACTGGAAGCTTGGAAGTTCCTGAAAAAGTAGATGATGCCGGCGTGGAATTTGAAGATGACGCAGGCGTAAGGGACGATGGTTTTGCTGATGTAGTTAATGATGCCAACTTTGTTGATTCTAATGAAAATACTAGCGATGTAATATCAGATGCTGAAGGTGAAGGCGAAGTTATTGTGGATGCTGAAGGAGATGCACTAAGCGATGCAGGAAATGATATAAGCGAAGATGCAGACAATAGCGATGCACAAGTGGAAGATACTAGCGATGTAATATTGGATGCTGAAGGAGATGCACTAAGCGATGCAGGAAATGATATAAGCGAAGATGCAGACAATAGCGATGCACAAGTGGAAGATACTAGCGATGTAATATTGGATGCTGGAGAAGATATAGCAAGCGATACACAAGTAGGGGACACACAAGGACAGGATACTTGCGAATGGAAAGAATCATGTAGCTCTTCTCAACCAAAATCTTCAAAATTATTCTCCGTAAATGGTGAAGAAATAAAAGAAGAAGTAACTGGAGAGTATTGCGATATCACGAATGAAGATTGCAGCACAGCAACAGTATTAAAAACTCTTAATTTGAACTTTTCTAGACCCCTCACGCCAGATGAGCAAAATGTTTTTACAAACCAGTTAGTAGAAAGCAGCATAGGGGTAATAACAAACCTATCCCCAGCTAATATAACTTTTGGTGAAGAAGTAGCATACAATACAAAATTCAAAGCAGACGATGTTTTAGAAGGAGTAAGATGTTTAACAATCAATGAAAGCAACGGTGTAACGACGGTATGGGTCAGTTATAATGGCAGGTTATATCAAGCAAAAAGTAACGAGGATGTGGTTAAGCTCGGTGATTCTAACCTCTATTTAAAAGTCTATAGTGGTGGAAACCCTACTGAAGGCGTACCTGTCGCTCTTCTTAAAAATGTTCAACAACTATCAAATGACGATGTTGCTAAACTTAATAACATGGAATACACTGTAAAAATAAAAAATGATGAAAAGAATGGTAAACCAAATGATATAACTGGAATAGAATTCACTCTAAAACAAAACTAAATTTTTTCTTTTTTATAATTTTATTTTTAGATTCTTTATTTCTTTTAAGTTGGTGCTGGTTAAAAACTAATTCAAATTTTTAGAATTCTTAAATACGATAAGGGGCTTTAAGTAACGACTTAAGTATTAAAAAATAGAAAAAAATTAATGACAGTTAGCTGGCAGAGGTTGTGAAGGATCGCAATAGAGCAAAGTATGTGAAGTTGCTGCATTATTTGCTTTATCGTAAGTAGTAAATCCATATATATAAACATCAGCTGGGTTGATTTCGTCAACAAATTGATAGAAAATACTCCCATTTTCAAGTATTACAGCATAGTTAGTTTTAATCTTTCCTTCGCTCATTGCCATTCTATCAATGTTGTAGCTGTAAACACCAGAAACAGAATCTGCTGTTGGTAACCAAACAATCATAACATAAGTGTGGGTTGTGCCATTTATCTCTTTGCTATATATCAACGTATTAGTTTCTGGATTAGAAGTATCAACAGGTTCAGGAGGAGTGCCATCATATATTATGCGTGCTTCGCTCGTAACAATTTTACCTTGGTTATTTTTGCATTCGATCATTACCAACCTATCTCCATCTCCGCCCAATGGTCCAAGTAATTCTATTTCCTTAAGTGAAGTGTAAGCGCTCCAATCAGACCAAACTGGCTCTGGCACCCATGGAATAGTCATATAACGACATTGAGTAACGCCTTGCGCAACTAAATTTAAATTTAGCTTATAACTATTTGTGAAACCAGAAACTAAGTAAGAACCACGAGGTGGACTTAAAACAGCACTTTTTATTTGAGGAACAACATAGTTGCTTCCTCCACCAGATGAGCCGCCACTGCTATCATCTATTTTTTTCTTAACATACTCTATACTATCTTCAGCTTGTCCTATCAAAACATCGTCTTTGTCTTTACATTCATAATAAATTGTTATAGTTTGTGATTCTGAAACTTTTGAAGTCCAACTCTTATAGTTGGTATAGGGTTCGTATGAGGTCCATGGTTCCGCTCCCTCTTTATATCTACAAAGATAAGCATCATCTGCGTAAAGAGTAAGTGTTAGATACCTGCTATTTGTTTCTGCAGCTCCATTATTTATCAATATAGATATCTTTCTATTTTTGTTAGTTATTTTTGTTTCTTCTTTTTTATTTTCTTTTGTTATTGTTATTTCCTTGTTTTCTGATGCAATGTTGCCGGCTGCATCAACACAAACAACATCAATTTTATGCGTACCTTCTGTTAGAACAAAATAATTGGAATAAATACCTGAAAAACTATCCTTCTCTTCTCCATCAAGTAGTAACTTACAATTTAAGCCATAAGGATTTTTATCAGTAGCTTTTACATTAAGTGATACTTGTTCCTCGTTTTGTTTTAAAACTTCAATTGAAACAACAGGTGGGGTTTTATCTAAGAATATCTTTGCAAATACAGAATCAGATACGCCACCATTATTTTTACATTGATAGTAAACTGTTTTATCTCCATCTTCAGGAGAGAGTTTCCATTTAGCTTGAGGTGCATAAGACAACCATTCACTCCACGACACACCGTCGTTTGACAGTCTGCATTTCTCAGCATTTTTTGCGTATAGATAAAGGGTAACCTCATCTTTATTTGTTGTAGTGAGACCATTCTCTATGTTCAAGGAGAGCAAACTTGGTTTTTTTGGTAGAGGTGGAGCGGATGTAGTTTCTACTGATTTTGGTTTTTCTAATGATAAAGAGACTTCCTTAAAAATATCAAAATTAAGCAAGGCTGGTAAAACAAAAAAAGCCCCAACTAAACCAAGCACTATTAGTGCTACAATTGCAATAATAAAAAAGTTTTTTCCTCTCGCGGCTGCTTCTTCATCCGGTGCTGATGGGGCTGGTTCAGTAGAATCATCCCATTCTTTACCAACTATGATATCTTCTTCAATACTAACATCTTCAATCCGTTTCTTTTTCATTCTCCCACCAAAAAATAAATAGTTACGACATTATTAGTGTAGCAAAGTGTTTTTAAATATAAACGTTTTATACATAAAATAAACACTTTTAAGAAGCAGATATTTAAATTATCACGTTTAAATAGAGTTGTGGTTTTATGAATATTGGAAGAGGATTTAAGGTAGCGATGATGCCAATAGCAGGCATTTTACTTTTGGCTGTAATAAGCGGGCTTTCTTCCCTATTTATGCTTATCCCTGGGATAAATTTCTGTTTGGGTATTTTGCAATGCTTGTTCTTTCCATTAACATTATTGCTAAATATAGTGCTTTTCATCTATGCTGGCTATTTAATAGCAAAAAGCGGTATGGAAATGGTTGACGCTGCTGCGGTAGGTGGCGTAACCGGCGTGCTCGCAGTTATAATCAGCACTTTTTTCAGCGTAATCGCTAACCTCATAACTACTACTTTTGGTTTAGCTGTTACAACCGCTGCTACAACATTAGGTAAAAACAACAATGTACTAACCACAATTTTCAATATAGGCGCAGCCGGTGCAAACATAGTAATGCAGTTAGCATGTTTCATAGGTTTTGTAATAGTGGCAGCGATTATAGGGGCAGCCCTTGCAGCGATAGGTGCATTAATAGCAGGAACAAAAAAATAATTTTTTTATATTTTTTCTAATATGAATATTTCTCCGTCAGTTAGATTATCTTTTTTTCTAAGTTGAGCAACTATCTCTTCTTTTGTTTTTTTAGAATTTTGAAGAAGAAACTCCAAAGCGTCTATTTTCTCGTAAAGATAAAATGAAACCTTATCGCTCTCTATTACTTTTGCGCTCTCAACTAATTTTATCTCTTTATCGAGTTCAGAAAATTTTTTATTTTCAAATAATTCCATCCATCTTTTAGGAAGATTATCTGCGTCCACCCCGTCCAAAAAACCAAAAGTATTTAAAATAGACAAAAATTTAGATATTCTCTCTTTTTCCAATTTTTGCAAAGAAGGATTAAGCTGCGCCAAATTGATAACAGAACTAAACATATTATTTTTTGTTATCTTATAGATTTTTGTTTGTTCATCCTCAAAAAGAAAAGAGATATTATTTTTTCTTCGAACTGATAATTCAGAAGTTTCTATTTTTATTGTTTCTTCTTTTTTGTTAAGATAATCTTGTGCGACATCTTCTAACAATGCTTGAGTAAAATTAAGTTCTTTACAATTGTGAGCTGCACAAAGTTCTGTTGCGGCCACGCCGTGAGGATTTATTTTACTTTGAGGTTTTAGTGTAAAATCAACAGACCGATTGTTTTGAGATATAGAAACAGCAATCGCAAAATCTTCGAATACGACTTCAAAAAATTGACAGCCATTACAACTAAGTGTATGTTGGCCCAACTTATTTATTTTGTCTTCATAACCTTTCTTTAAATCTTCAAAACACTTACTTGCAGTTCGCACTAAGATAAGAATACTATTCGCATCCCTTGCCCTATCGTTACTAAAACCACAATTGACACAAACCCCTGCGTTTTTTACTGCGCTTAATAATTTGTATTGTTCATTTGAGCTCGGAGGGGATTTTCTTAAATCCTCTATGAGAAGGCTAAGATCTCTATTAAGTTTGCCGCTATTAGTACAATTATTAATACTGCAAAGACGATCGTACTTTTTTAACGCACGGTACGCAGCACGTTTCCAATCAACCATATTTATCTAAATGTGTAAAAAAGTTTAAAAATATGATTATAGCAAAAAATCAAATGAAACGCTTAATTAATGGAGATATGTCGACATCCAAAGACTTCTCCACCAAAGTCTGATCTTTTAATTGCGGCAGTTGCTCTTCGTATGTAGGCCTTTCTTCTTTATAAAATAGACCAATGGGTATTTTTTTGTATTCTGTTATCAC
Organism: Candidatus Bilamarchaeaceae archaeon; assembly: GCA_038870635.1. Taxonomy (GTDB): domain Archaea; phylum Micrarchaeota; class Micrarchaeia; order Anstonellales; family Bilamarchaeaceae; genus JAVZJR01. The sequence continues at coordinate 168,653 of JAVZJR010000001.1, forward strand.
TTCTTCCTCTGCTTTCTCTCGCGCCGCTTTTTTGTCAGTAGGATTATGACCGCTTTCTTCTAATTTATAAACTCTCTCCCTAAACCACTCGTAAGTATTTAATTTATTGAAACTAACACATGGTTGAAAAACTTCAACTAAAGCAAATCCCTTATGAGCAATACCTCCTTTTATTAGTTCTTTTAAATGCGGTATATCACCAGCAAAACCTCTTGCAACATAAGTTGCTCCATTATCTATAGCGGTCAGTATAGGATTGAATGGTCTTTCTATAACGCCATGAGGCGTAGTCTTTGTTTTCATTCCTAAAAGAGTGGTGGCAGAAGCTTGACCAGTTGTCAAACCATACAGCTGATTATCATGCACAATGTAAGTAATGTCATGATTTCTTCTCATGACATGAACGAAATGCTGAAGACCTTCCTGGTAGCCATCCCCATCACCACCCTCTGCTATAACTGTAAGTTTATGATTGGCAAGTTTTATACCTTCTGCTACTGGCACCGGTCTTCCATGAAGACCTTCAAAACCATAAGCCATGACGTAATGTGGAATTTTGCTGCAGCAACCGACCCCAGAGGAAATAACAACTTCATGAGGTTGCTTGTTTAATTCAGCTAAAGCCATTTTAAGTGCTGTTAGTACACCGAAGTTTCCACAACCAGGACACCACTGAATTGGTTCTTTTGCATTAAAATTATTTATGTTTACTGTCATAAAATCACCATCACAAAGAGTATTTTTTAGGATTATAATACTCTAAATCCTCAACATCTAATAGACGAATTTCTTTATCTCCCTTATAACCTGCATTAATGAATTTCTTAACTTCTCTATAAAGTTCTTCAGCATATATCGGTCTGCCGGTGTACTTCAATATGGTAATAGTAGGTTTCCACCCACAACACTCCCTAAGCAAACCGCCAAAAAGAGATGTTGAATTATTTTCGAAAAGAACAGTATATTTTGCGTTCTTTAGCATTTTCTTTATTTTTTTGCCGTCAAGTGGATAAACAACACTAAAGTGCACCATATTTGCTTTTATCCCATCTTTCTTTAGCATTTCTATTGCCTTGATGCCAGGTATTTTCATAGAACCCCAAGTAACAAAAGTTATTTCAGCATTCTCGTCGCCATAAACAGAAGGAAGAGGCAAATCTTTCAACATCTTTTTTATTTTTGCTGCTCTTTTATCCACTTGAGCTTTTCTCATAGAAAATAATTCAGTACTAAAACCTGTTTCATCATGCTCATATGAAGATGCAACATGTATTCCATTTGGCGTTCCAGGGAAAACACGAGGGGATATTCCATCCTTAGTTAATTCATAACGTTTAAATCTTCCATCTATTTTTTTTGGAGAATCTACTATTTTTCCCCTCTCTATTTTAACTTCAGGAAGAGAATCAAGAGAGAAAACACTTTCAGATAAAAATTTATCTGAAAGCACAATAACAGGCACTTGATATTTCTCTGCATAATTAAATGCTTGCGCGGAAAGTTCAAATGCTTCTTTGGCATCTCCTGGTGCAAGCAAAACTCTTAAGAATTCGCCTTGGCCAGCATGCAATGCTTGTCGTAAATCACCTTGCTCTGTCCACGTTGGCATACATGTGCTCGGCCCTGGTCTGCTTGCTAAATAGATTACAATTGGGGTTTCGCTCAATGCGGCCAGTGCAACTGCTTCTGTTTTTAGGGCAAAACCACCACCAGATGTTCCTGTTGCTGCACGTACTCCTGCATAAGCCGCACCGATTGCTTCGTTTATTGCAGTTATCTCATCTTCTACTTGTTTCACTACAATACCAACTTCGCGCTCAACTTCACAGAGATAGTGAAGAATAGAAGAAGATGGGGTCATTGGGTAAGCAGAATAAAATTTAAGACCTCCTTTTAATGCACCAAGAGCTAAAAACTCATTACCAGTGGCAAATATTTTTTTGTTTTGACTAATTGGTTTTAGTGAAAAAACAGGTTTTATATTAACTTTAACGTAATTATAACCCTCACGAGCAGCAGCGATATTTTTTAAAACAACCTCCTCTCCCTTTCTCGAGAACTCATCTCGTATTACACTTTCCAATATTTCTATGGGGTAATCAATAGTCGCCAAAGCCACCCCTATCTCCAAAGCGTTTGCCATTAATGGCGTTGCGCCAACTTTTTCAAGAAGTTCTTTTATTGGTAGAGCAACTAATTGCACATTTTCTTTTAGGTTAATATTAGTAATATCTATTTCCTTATCATATATTATTATACCTCCACTGACGATTGCTTCTTTATGATAAAATAGAGCATCTTTATTTAGAGCAAGCAAAACATTGCAAGAGTAAGAAGGCGAATAAGCGTTGTTATCACTCACTATTATTTGATAAACATTATGGCCACCCCGTACAATTGAAGGATATTCTGGATAGCCTAAAACGTTATAACCGCCTCGAGTAAAACATTTACCAAGCATTCTGCCGGTTACCATTACCCCTTCCCCAGCCTTTGCACCTATTCTAAAAGCAAAAATCATTCTTCCACCTTGTGAGGTATTCAAAACATAATACTTTTAAATTATTGCATTTGCCTACAAACTAAACGACAAAAAGCGTATTTATCTTATTGGAATGTATTTTTTATATTTTATTAATGTTTTAAGTGGGCTATTAGAAAAACGTGGGGCGACCGTTAGGTTTGCATAATAAATAATCGATTTAAGTGTATTACCACGAGTAAATCTTCTAGCAGAAGTTATAACAATTGGTTCAGGTAAGTATACTACACGGCCGTGTTTTTGAAGCTCTATAGCAAAAGCACCATCTTCTAAAGGTGCATCAGGAAAACCACCAGCCTTCATAAAAATGCTTTTCGAAACTGCATTGTTAAAACCAAGTATTTCTCCTTTACCAATTGAGCCTTTAAAAAGAAGATATTTATTTGAAAGCTCTTCTATTAATCTCAAATACTTTGTATGCTTATCAAATTTAAAAGCACATGAAAGACCGCTTACTTTCTTATCTTTTAAAACAGAGTAGACCACATCAATATAATTTTTTGGTATTTGAGTATCTGCATCTACAAAAACAAAAACATCACCTTTTGCAACAGCTGCGCCTTTGTTCCTACCTATCCATATTCCAGTTTGACTTATTGATAAAAATTGATCGGCATATTTTTTTGCTATATCTAATGTGCAATCAGTACTTTTACTATCAACCACTATAAGTTCATAATCTAAATTCGTATCCTGCGCGCGAATAGACTTAAGACATTTTTTCAAGTATTTTCCCTCATTCAAAGTTGGCACTATGACTGAAACATCCATCTTTTCACCAAATAAAAAATGGGGGAACTGAGATTTGAACTCAGATAACCAGCTCCCAAAGCTGACAGCATACCAGGTTAGCTCATTCCCCCAACACTATGCAGGGAGCAGGATTTGAACCTGCGTAGACGCTGAGTCAACAGATTTCTCATCGCACAATCGCGAAGAGAACGATCTTGAGTCTGTCGCGTTTGACCATTGCGGTTTGCTTTTCGATGGGCAAATCTCCGCCATCCCTGCAAAAATACAGTATAGTATATTTAGCAAAATTTATTAAATAGTTTTCAATTGGGAATTTGGTTAATATTGAACAAAGACATGCCAAGCCACCAGCCTTATTTGAAACACTTAATTAAGAAAATAGAAAGAAAAGAAAGCGAATGTAATGAAATGGAATGAGCGTACAGGAGATATAGATATGCTTAGAAAACAGAAAGGGAATTGTGCGAACGGAGTGAGCACTGCTGCAAACTTGCTAAAAACATCTAATTAAGAAAATAGAAAGAAAAGAAAGCGAATGTAATGAAATGGAATGAGCGTACAGGAGATATAGATATGCTTAGAAAACATAAGATGGGCCCGCCCGGAATCGAACCGGGAATCTTTACCGTGTCAGGGTAACGTCTTAACCATTGTCGAGAAGAACTTTTCGACTACAGGCCCAAAACAAAGTATGAGTTAGATAATAAATAATGTTTATAAAATAATTGGAGGTATTTAACGTGATCTTACTAAAAAGATAAGTGTAAGAAATATAAGAGCAGATGCACAGCTTTTGTCTAATTTTGTCTTTTTTTCAATAACGATTTCTTTACTATACGTATTATCATTGAATTTAACTTCAATTGGAATGTGATAAACAAATCCATCAGCAAAATTACCGTTCAGCTCAACTTTTTCCTCATATGCAGAAAAAGGTGCTAATAAGATAACCTTCTTCTGCTCTCCGCCATAATTATCAGGAAGTAAAAGACGGTAAGTACCAACAGCAAAATAACTTGTAGGATTTTCTAATTTAATCAAAATTACTTTATTTTGCTCATCAAATGAAAGAAAAATAGAAACATTATCATCTCGCATACTTTCATTAATGAGTTCAATAGATGCCCTTGTTTCTAGTTCTATCTTTTTACCACTCTGTATTTTATCGTATATTTCATCTGCATCTTTACCATAAGAAACGGCCACGCGACTGCTAGTGAGCACCCCCCCTTCAGCAAAAGTTGGGTCAAAAGAAATCCATTTGTTACCAACTTTAACCTGCGCCCATGCATGGGGTTGCCAAATATTCAAAGGCTTATCTGTAAGTGCATATCCACCTACATATCTTGTCTCAAGGCCAATTGAATTTGCTAACGAAATAAAAAGATGAGTATACTCTGCGCACACTCCTTCTTTTCTCTTAAAGACAATTTTTGCAGGAATGTTTTTTCCAGAATAAGAAATATCATAGACCATATTTTTATGCACGAAGTTTGAGAGTGCAACAGCACTTGCAAGAGAAGAAGAATTAGTAAGAGAAATGGCAGTTTTTGCCATTTCGTCATCATAAGCAGTTAGGGGTGTTGATTGAGGGTTAAATGGAACGATTTGGGGGTCGTTCTCTATTCTCGGCTCGTAATAATTTATTACTTTTGCCCGCGCTCTAAAAATTTCATAACCGTCAAAATCGCCATAATAATAAGCCAACAATCTATCTCCGTCAGAAATAATTTTAAGCGGAGGGTCTACTTCCACTTCAACAACCCTCTGTTCTGTTGTGTTAAGTAAAAAGATACCTGTAAAATTTATTTTAGATGGCTCTCCACTAATAACCCACTCTTTTTCGAATTCAATTGTGCTTTGTCCATAATATGAAAAAAACAAAGATAAGAGTATTAATAAAAAAAATATTTTTTTCATAGTACCAACGAATTAATTTTTTCTTCTTATTTTATTCATTCTATCTATTCTTTTTTGTATAAGACTTTTTGTGCCGATATCTTTTCTATGCCAGACAGGACCGCTTACAAAAGTGCATGCTTTTTCAGCTATTTGCTCTGCTTCTTCCATCTTCTGAGAGATACCGAGGATACCAAATGCACGAGAGGAAGTTGTATAAATTCGCCCATCTTTTTCATAAACTGACGCATAATAGACCTTTGCGCCCTCTCTTTCTATTGCCTTCTCGTCTATTTTTACTTCAGCATCTTTTTTAGGATTATCTGGATAGCCCTCTGGAACAAGATATTTTACAACTGTGCACTTTTTATCAAAATTAATTTTTCCTAATGAACCATCGACAATACTCCCAAATACATTAGATAGAGAATCGCGGAGAAGGGCAAGAACATTCATCGCTTCAGGATCTCCGAATCTCGAGTTAAACTCTATAACTTTTACACCATCAGCAGTTGCCATAAACTGACCGTACAACACTCCTTTGAACTCTGCGCCTTCATCTCTAAGGGCGATTATTGTTTTTTGCATTATATCTTTTGCCTCTTCAATATCTTTATTTTCTAAAAATGGTAAAATATCTCCTGTTGAATAGCTGCCCATACCGCCAGTGTTCGGACCAATATCATTTTCAAATGCGCGTTTATGGTCTTGAACAGGTGGCATAAACGAAAGATTTTTTCCATCGCTGAACGCTTGGAGGGTAAATTCTTCCCCTATAAGTTTTTCTTCTATAAGAACAACGCCATCTTTAGCAATTAACTCTTTAATATAAGGTGCGATTTCTGCATAGGTTGAAAAATGCTCACCACTTATTTTAACGCCTTTACCACCAGTTAAACCAAGCGGCTTTACTGCAATTTCGCCTAATTCATCCATGGCTTTTTTTGCTTCATCAAGGTTTTTAGCAAAAAATAATCTAGGCGAACCTGGAATTTTATACTTTTCTAATAGCATTCTTGCAAAACCCTTATCCCATTCTATGCGAGCTGCATTTTTTGATGGAGATGCTACCTCTCCAAAATTTGATAGTACATCTGATATTCCTGCTGCCAAAGTGGCATCCGGACTGGAAAAGCAAATATCAAAACTCTCACCAGCAAGTGCTTTTGAAACAGCTTCTGGTGAGTGTATATCTGCCAACCAATATTTTTTTGAAAGACGGGCGATTGCTGGATTTTTTTTCGGCATCACTGAGTAAAGCTCTGCGTCGCGTGCTATACATTCTGCGATAGCGTGCTCTCTTGCCCCATTCCCAACTATTAAAATCTTGGTCATAAAAATCACTTTGTCTTTTTGAAAATTATTTCACGTAAGCGTTTGAGGAGTCCTTTTTCCAATGGTTTTAAAATTATGTACTTCCTTTCTGTTGGGTAGTGCTTGATTATTTCAAACTCGAAAGTTTCTTCCATTACTCAAACCTCCTCTTTATGTACCCTTCAGTAATGAGCATGTTTATTCCTTCCTCAACGCGTGGTACAGGAACGCGATTTATCTTTGAAAATTCCATAACGTTGAGTTTACCGCCGTGAAGCTTTATCCATTCATAAAGCATTTCTTTAAGGGTTTCATCATCGTAGGCCATAAGTCGCTCGACTTTTCTTCTTAGTTCATCTCTTTTATTCTCACACTCAATGAGAACTCTTGCATTTGCCTCACTTGATTGAAGAAGGTCATCATACTTTGCCTTTAAAACACGGTATTTACTTTTCATCTCGCTCAGTTCTATCGATAGCTCTATCATGTCTTTGCCGACTAACTTTAATGCTTCAGCTAGTGCTTCATTTATCTCATAATATATAGTAGATGGCTTTATATCGTAGTAGTCTTCAACTATTTGAAGAACATTTAAGAATACTGGCAAAACTGAAAGAAGCCGTGCTCGTTTGTTTTTTCCTTTAATGATTTCGTACTCCAACAATATCTCAGATGGAGCAAGCGTTATCCTATAATCGAGTTCTGGCTTTCCCTTCAAGTCATAACCAAAAACTTTTTCTACTACAAGAGTTTCGTTCAAATAAGAGATTTTAGTAAAACCAAGATTTCCCATGAGAGAAGCAAGGGGCCGTATGCTCTTTTTTTGCTGTGCCTTAAATGATATTTTCTCCACCATACTATTCCTCCATTATGACGCTAACAACACCGCGAGCTGCTTTTCTCATTTTAGCAAGAGAGAATATTCTAACTATATTTTTCTCCTCAAAACCTAACTGCCTAAGAAAAGATATTATAGAAGAGCGAGAGTAACCAAATCTTTCCAACAATTCAACAAATACTTCGCCATCCAACATACCGTCTTTCTTTTCAAATTCTTTCTTAACAATGCTAAGCTGGCTTTCTGTAAGGCCAAGCTCATAAAGCATTTTAATGAATTGTTCTCTTTCTATTTCGATATCCATTCCACCACCATTTATTTTATAAATAAATAAAGGGTCTTCACCATCTATTTTTTCCATAAGGAAGGTCGTCACTCTATCTTGTCTTTCTGAGAATATCATGTTCACAGCAGCATCACCAACACCAAATTTCGCTACTTCTTGGTCTATAAAATCAGAGTAACCTATGGATTCCTTCACAAAATCACGATATTCTTTCAGTATTAATCTAAGGGTTATTATCGTACCCATATTGCTAAATATAGTCTTATGAATATCTGTTGGATTTTGGGTTGCTATTATAAGAGAGAAATTATATTTTCTACCCTCGCGCACTATAGTAACAACATCACTTTTCTCATCTTGCGCAATTTTCCAAGCTTCATCCAAAACTACGAAAAGACGGATTTTCTTTCCTTCTTGCATACCTTCTGTTCTCATAAGTTCCTTTACATATTGAAGTATAGTCAATCCAGCAAGGCTCCGCATTTCCTCAGTTGGAAGATTATGTAAATCAACGCATACAAGACCGCTGTTGGTGAGTTTCTTTATATCCAAAGTAGTGCCGCCTGCAAAAAAGTCACTTCCCTCAGTTGTAAAACGCTTAAGTAATCTCGCAGCTTTTTGGCGTTTCTTTCTTATCAAATAATTTATAACATCAAGAAGAATTGGCTTCCTCTTCTTATCATAAACTACTTCTAACGCTTCTTCTATTTCATCGCGCTCGTTAGGAAAAGAACGCAAATCTGCAAGAAGGTCGAATGCGGCCATTATCTGTTTTATCCTGCTGCTCTTCGGAAGGCCTACTAAATCAAGAATATTTAATTTCTCTTTTGCAAGGTCTATAACCCTTCCGCCTGCTTGTCTTACCCATTTATCGTATTCCCCAACCCAATCAAGTATAAGTGCATTGCTATTCCAAATGAGTGAGGCGCGTGTTATGAATGTCTTCACAGTATAAGACTTACCAGAACCAGTGATACCAATTATCGCAATATGTGGATTTATCAGCTTATCCGGATTCCAAAAAACTGGGACGTGCATAAAGCGTGTTTTTCCTATATAAACTCCTTCAAAGGGAGATGAAAGCAACATTTCTTTTCTTGGTTCTGGAGGGTGAGTAAACGGTAAGCGAGATGCAACATCTTTTGAGAGAAGGTAGGACAACCTCAATCAGAACACCTCATCTCTTAGCTCTTCCTCAGTGCTCGGGGCAAATAATTCCCATTCAAAACATTTAAGCATTTCAAGATCTCTGAGATCCCGTGTGTCGCAAGAAAGCGAACTTGACAAAATCGTTTTTAGCTCTTTTGCCTGTCTGTTAACTTTTCCCACTGCTTCATCTCTCGTAATACCAAATGCAGTTGTTGAAGCAAAAGCTATCATTTCCACTGGCCTTTCACCTTTACTAAATCTATCTAAAAGACGATTAAGCATCGCGATTTCCCTATCATAACGGATAATATCTGAACTATCAAGCTTCTCTTGAGAAAATCTTTTTGTTTCTATGTTGCTTCTCCTTGTCTTTAATTCTTCTATATGTTTTGAGACATCAATGGCTGAGATAAGCATAGAAAGCTTTACTACATATTTCAATGCACTTACTGCTTTTTCAAAAGATTCAAAGATAAACCTTTTTTCATTCTCGCCTTTATCCATCGCACTTTCGTAAAAACGTATTTCAAGAAACTTTGTGCAATAATACCCCTCTGGCCGTTTCTTTATTATGTAATCTCTGCTCGGAGGGATTTCATAGCTATCTCGTATTTCAACTATGTTTGTTGCTTTCGTTATTACTGGTATAAAAAGATAACCATACTTCCACAACGCCACAGCTAGGGCAAAGAATACTGCTGCAATAAGAGCAAACAGGGCATTACCAAAAACAACGCATAGAATAATGGAAATGAAACCGCCAAAAAGCGCAGCGATAGTTATAGTTCTATTTATGTACATCCCACACCTCTTCTGAATATTTAGTATAAAAGATAGATTAAAAAGTTATCTTTGCGGTCTGTTAAGTTTTTTTAATATGCCCTAACAAAATAATTACATGGTGATGTTGTGGAATATGAAGTTAAAAGAATACTAAAAAATACATTTTTTTACGAATTAAATGATGAAACGAAAAAAAGATTGGAAGAATTGGCAAAGGATCTTGGTTACGAAAAGACAATAACACCAAAAACAAGGCTTTCTTTTCTTCTTAAAGTTTACCAAACTAAAAAAGCAAAAAAGAATGCTGCACATAGATTAAAGGAAGCAGAAAAGATGATAATGCAAATCGCCTCCCTCAAATATAACGAATTAAAATGGAAAGAAGAGAAAGAGAAAAAAGAGGATAAAAAAAATTTTCAAAGTACAGCAATTTTTTCTGATATCTCTTTTTTAATAAATGAGAGAATGAAAAAAATTTTTGAAAGACTAGGTATAAAAGATAAAAAATCAATAGAAGAAGCAATTTGGTCACTTGGTGAAAAAGAAGTGGAGAACAGAGCGGAGATAGTATTTTCCAGCAAGCTGGATGAAAAAACCATTCAAGGAATTTTTGACTTTAATCCCAGTTTAATAATGGAAAGTTTTGAAAAATTTGTGGCAACCATCGAGATGTTAGAAACAAAAAAAGACATAATAGATGCTTGGAAAAAAAGCCATGAAGAAAAACCACCTTTAGACTACGCTATTGAACCTGCAATTCTTTTTACAGACTATGCTGTTTTACAAAAAATACTTAGTGAAGCACCAAAAGAAAAGGACCAAGAAGTGACTGAAAAAGAAGAAGTAGAGTATAAGGCAAAACCAATGCGAGCAGAAGATTTGATAAAAATTCTCACAAAAGGATTTGGCTGCGAGGTCAGAGAGGGTAATCATTATATTGTATTAAATCCTACTAATGGAAAAACAACTACAATATCAAAATCTCATAAAGGCCAAATGGAACTCAACAAATCAGTAATTAAAAAAATAGTCCAACAACAGTTAGGCATAGATCTTAATACATTCCAGAAGAAAAGAGAGGGGATGGGGCTATGAATGATAAATTACTTATAGAAGGATATAATGTTAAAATAGAGAAAAAGGGGAAGATTTACGAAGCGCTTATTGAAGACTTAAAACTTAAGGTAGAGGTGAAGAAGAAAGAGGACGTAGAGGCAGCTGTAATAACTGCTCTAAATAAATATTTTCGAGAACTGTATTCTTTACCTGAGAAAAAATCGCGGCTCAAATTCTTCAAAATAAAAAGAATGATAGAAAAAAACAAGCAAAGGAATACATATGGAAAAAAAGGTAGTAATACATCTTGACCTTGACTATTTTTTTGCTCAAGTAGAAGAAAGAAAAAATCCATCAATATTTGGAAAACCAGTTGTAGTTTGCGTATACACCAATGAAAAAGAACAAAAAGGAGCGGTAACAACTGCGAATTATGTTGCAAGAAAATTCGGTGTGCATTCCGGCATTCCAATAACACAAGCAAAAAAATTACTAAACGGCAAAGACGCTGTTTTTTTACCAGCAAACTACGAACTTTATGAAGAAATATCCTATGGTATAAGAAATACACTCTTTAATTATTCAGATAAAATAGAACAAGCATCAATAGATGAGTTTTATATTGAAGTCCCAGTTAAAGAAGGCATCCATGAAGCGGAGAAAATTGCTGTAATGATAAAAAATGAAATACTTAAAAAATTCAAACTCACTTGCTCTGTTGGTATAGGGCCAAATAAATTGATTGCAAAAATAGCTGCAGGCATAAATAAACCGGACGGCTTAACTTTAGTAAAAGAAGAGCAAGTTCAGGATTTTTTGGACCCTTTAGAAGTTGACAGAATACCAGGCATAGGTAAAAAAACAAAAGAGTACTTGCAATCAAAAGGTATTTTTACAATAAAACAGCTTCGAATAGCAGATTTTGCAGAATTGGCCGAGGAATTGGGAAAAAAAGCAGCAGGAGCTCTTCGAGAAGCGGCAAATGGAATAGATAATTCACCAGTTGAAGAAGAAAAGCAAAAGCAGATAAGCAGAATGGTAACAATTAGTGACGGTGCGAAAGATGCTTTAGAATTAGAAAAAACAATTAACGAATTAAGCAGAGAAATTGCTGAAGAATTAAACAGAGTAGAATTTGTAGGTAAAGTAGTTGGAATCCAAGTAATAGATAAAGATATGAAGTTGTACAATCGTTCTACCACCCTTCAATCACCAACAAAAGATGCAGAAATTATAGCAAAAACAGCCAATGAACTTTGCAAAAAGTTTTTTTTAGAAAAACCAATAGAATTAAGAAGGATAGGCGTGCGCGTAGAAAAACTTGAAACTATAAAAGGACAAAAAAGCCTTGCTAATTTTTAAACAAAAAGATAAACCACCCCAACGTTAGAAAACATAAAAACCCCCGCCGGCACCGATGAAAACCGGAGTAACGGCACATAGAAAACATTAGAAATACAGAGAAAA
>JAVZJR010000001.1:180838-291600 GCA_038870635.1 Candidatus Bilamarchaeaceae archaeon
ACAGTAAGAAGCAATGAAAACAGTAGAAAACATAAGACGGCTGCGGTGGCCGATGAAAACATAAGTCCACCGCACATAGAAAACAGAAAGTATAACAGAGAATACAGTAAGAAGCAATGAAAACAGTAGAAAACATAAGACGGCTGCGGTGGCCGATGAAAACATAAGTCCACCGCACATAGAAAACAGAAAGTATAACAGAGAATACAGTAAGAAGCAATGAAAACAGTAAGAATAAATTAATGGGCCTGTGGAGATTCGAACTCCAGACCTACGGCTTTCTTAGAATGTATTAGAGGACGCCATATAAGACCGTCGCTCTAACCAGCTGAGCTACAGGCCCATTAAAAATAGAACTCAGCCGCAAATGTTTTTAATTGGTATATTTTTAAATACCTTTATGATTCCCAACAAACAGAACGATATACGCGCCAAGTTTATGCGTAAGGCAAGAGAAAAGGTACAAGAAGCGCTAAAGAGCAGGGATATGGTGCTCAGCGGCGTGGCACGTTCTATTGATGAACTTAATAAAACAATAAACCAACTTACTGAAAGATTTGAAAACTGGTATCAGGTTTATTTTCCTGAGTTAAAATTAGACGATAGAAGAAAATATGTGGAAGTTGCAGTGACAATAGAACGAGAAAACATAGATTTAGAAAAAATAAAAAAAATAGTTGGACCAAAAAAAGCAGAAGAGATCCTGACGCTAAATCAAAAAACACTTGGTGCAAAATTAAACAAAGAAGATGTTGATAAAATCAAAAAACTAGGCCAAAGCATTCTTGGGTTATACGAACTCTTAGATGAATTTACCAAATACGAGGAAAAAGTTGCAACAGAAGTGGCGCCGAACATATCTGCAGTTGCAGGACCGGATATAGCCGCAAAGTTAATAGCTCATACTGGTTCTTTAGAAAGACTTGCTAAAATGCCTGCGAGCACAGTGCAGGTTTTAGGTGCAGAGAAGGCACTTTTCAAACATTTACGAAACAAAAGAATTGCACCGCCAAAGCACGGAATAATATTCCAACATCCAAGCATATCCAACTCTCCTAAAAATTTAAGAGGGAAAATAGCAAGAGCTTTAGCAAATAAAATAGCAATAGCTGCTAAAGCTGATGCCTTTACTAAAAACTACATCGCGGATAAGTTAAAGGAAGAATTTGATTCACGCACAGAAGAAGTTAAGAGCAACAAGAAAAAAAACGATTAGTATGAAAATATTAGTTTTTTCTGATTTACACGAAGAAGAGCAAGCACTTCAAAAAATAAAAGATTATGCTGAAAAAATAAAACCGGATTTAGTATTAAGTTGTGGCGATATAGCAAGAAGCGTTGATTTTGCAGAAAGAACGTTAAATTCTTTTTCAAATCTTTACTTTGTTCCGGGCAATTGGGACTCAAAGGCATCAAATGCTTTTTACGTGTTACAAAAAAATTTCATACACAAAAAAAGAGTAGAAGTTGAAAAGTTTAACATAGTTGGTTTTGGATTTTCACCAATTACACCATTTCATACCTATGGTGAAAAAAAAGAAAAAGAAATAAAAGAAGAAATGGAAGAATTGCCAATCGATAACAATACGATACTTGTTTTGCACGCCCCCCCAAAAGGGTTCTTTGATAAAACAAATAGCGGTGAAAAGATAGGTAGTGCGGCTGTTCTTGAAATTGTAAGAAAAAGAAAACCATTCGCGTGTATTTTTGGTCACGTACATGAAACAATTGGTTTTGTTAAAAAAGATGGAATAAATTATGTTAAGATACCGCCTGCAAAAGACAATAAGTGCGCTGTTCTTCATTTTAAAGAAAAATATTTTTCAGTTGAATTTGTTTATTTGTAAAAACTATTTAGGGGGTTTGCATAAATTGCCTTCTTCTTGGATTAGTTTATTTTGTGTCTCCTCGCTGATATCAGTTATAAGCTCCTCAGAAGAGTAATTTAAACAACAATCTTTTTGCACAGTGTATAATAGTTTATATCCTTCTTTATTCTTTTGCCATATCGCCAATACCTTGCCATTATTTTGGCCGCCATCATAAACCTTTACCTCTACATCCCCCTTACATCCATTTTTAAACATGCAAAAATTAGAACCGACTATACCGCCGCATTTATTTCCTTCTCTGAAAAAAAATTCTCCAGAAATACCAACTTTTTCTATTTTAGCTTTTTCCCAATTTATTGGTTCTTTTAAATCAAAATAAATGAATGGTTCGATTTTATAATTTTTATTATCAGCTGAAGAATAAAAAAATTCGCTATAACTCAAAAATAAAACGTCTTTTTGTGTAATTAAAAGAAGCCCTTTGTCATCCATAGATGCAAAATATACTTTTGAAGGTACAGCGACCTTCTTTTCTTCTCTTACTTCACCATTCTTATACGTTAAAGTAATAATATATTTCTTATTATCTATTGCTATAGAAAAATTACCAGCATTATTGTAAATAATGGGTTGAGTAACAACTGATTTTTCTGTAGCATAAGAAACAGCAGATTCATAAAATTGAAAATTATTGAAAGTTGGCTTAGAAAAATATAAAGAAAGAAAAAGCATTGAAGAAGCGACAACTTTCTTAAATTTGTTCATTTTTTCACTTTTTTAATTCCTCTTCTTTCTTTTTTATTTTTTTCATTTCTTGGTCTAAAACTTGAAGAAGAGATGATTTTTGGTAGATATCCTTAAGTGAACGTACATCTGAAATAGAAAGTTCTTCACTACCATATAAAGCAAGCCTTTTTTATCATCTTCACTACATTTTATTAGGCTATTGTCCACCTTTTTTCGAACTACAAAACCATTTAAATCTTCTTCTCTTATATTGCCAGTGACAAATTTATCTTTGAGATTAATCAGAAGATCTCTATTACCGGTTATAACGTATTTGTCCCCGTCAGGGGTAGTTAAAAGAAGTATACCTTTTTGTTCTTCTTTTCTTGTCTTAAATACATTATTTGCCATATTTAACACCATTAATATTTTGCATGGAAAGGTTTAAAAAACTCTTAAATTTTCTAAAAAACAAAAAACGAAAGAAAATGTTCCGTAGTGAAGACACCCGACGAATTTTAAAAAGTTTTTGTGGTTATAAATGTGTATGGTATGCAAAGTCAGAGAGATAAAACCTAACGAACTTCGTATTGTTCTATCATTAATAAAAAAACTTTTTCCAAATGCAAACATTGAGATAGATGAAGATGATATTTTTTATGTTGCAATTTTTAATGGAAAAATAGTAGGTTTCCTTCACATAACAGACACGGATGATTACATTTTTTTACGTGGAATAGGAGTTCATCCACAATACCAGCATAGCGGTCATGGAAGCGCTCTTCTAACCAAACTAGACGAGATAAGTACAGTATTATCAAAAAAAGTTTATCTTAAAGTAAAAGCATTTAATCCTGCCGTACTTCTTTATGAAAAATTTGGATTTATGATGCATCGTTTTGGCCCGACGTATACTTTAGTGAAAAAACCAAACAATTAGTTTTAAAAACAAATATATACAAATAACCACTATTTCTATATTTGGTGAGAGGATATGCAAAACAAAAATATAAAAAAAAGACTGGAAAAAACAGCGAAAGAATACGAAATTAATTTCAGAAAACTTAAGTATACTGGTAAAATAGAGGGAATAGCGAAAAAACAAGAACCTAAAAAATTAGTTATAGGCTCTCCTTTTGAAGTCCAAGCCTTAAAAAACGAAAAAGAATTACCAGGTACAACATTTGGAGTTAGTTGGCGTGCAGATTACGACGAAGTTGCGATAGCATCGATATACTACGCTGTTAGCCATTTTAAAAACATAGAACTTCATGTAGTAGGAGATAAAAAAACAAAAAGCGAAATAATAAACAGACTTAATAACTTAAAATTATTGCCGACAAAAATTGCAGAAAATAGTAAAGAAGAGGCTAAGTTTGTTTCTAAAGAGAGGATACGCGGAGTAGTTTTAAGTTGTGCGGACAGCAGAGTATTAGACAGTGCAATATTTGGAGAAGATAATATAATAATAAATAATGCAGGAAATGTCATTAGTTCGACAGTATTAGAAACAGTAAAATATTATCTATCAACTGCACATATAGAACACATAACTGTTTTAGGACACAGCAACTGCGGAGCAGTAAATGCAGCCTGTTTTTTAACAGATGATAAAAATCTATTACCTATTATATTTAAGATAAAAACAGGCATTGTGCAACCTATAAAAAATATTGACGAAATCAGAGAAAGCCACTATATTGAAAATGCCAAAAATACACTAAAAGAATTAATTCAATTTCTACAATCTGAGACAATAAAAAAGATCTCTTTTTATGTTGGTTACCACGACCTCAACACAGGCACTACAACATTCCCATTTGGAATTGAAAGTATTTGAATGGACTCGCGGGGAATTGAACCCCGAGTCTCTGCCTTTTTTTGCCGCGTCAACTAAATAAAAATGATCAGTTGACTACGGCTTGCGAAAGCAGCGTCTTACCATTCGACTACGAGCCCTAAAATTATCTTAAGAGAGAAGATTTTTAAGGGCTTACAACGAATTTTTAACATGTGCAATCTTTATTTAGAAGGAAATAGAGCGGTTGTTGATTTGTCTAAATGCCCCTATGAATTTGCTTCACCAGAGTTTATCAATTTTCATCTAAAAGATCTGTCAACGACCACACAACCAATAAAAAGAATAAGATATGAAGAAGAGATAGTAGTGGAGTTAGATGAGGAAAAAACCTTTGTACTCACAGAATACGCTGCATTCATAAGACAACTTGAAACAGTAATGCTCAGAGACGATATATATGGAATGAAAGAAGACCCACAATACGTAAATAGAAAAAATGTTTTGAAGAGATTTTACGAATATGTTTTTCTTAATCCACTTATAGCCGAGCAACAGCTCGCCGATTATGAAGAACCAACACCAGACCGAGCGATATTCGAAAAAGGAAGAGCAACATTCGAAGGCTGGGTTGGAGGTATACTAAAAAGATTTAAAGCAACGAAACTATATGCTCTAGTAAAACAGACTGGAGACCTTAGGAATGCATTTCTTTCATTAGCAGGTTTGAAAAGCCTTTATTTCGTTGCATCTTTAGTTTTAGATATACCAAAAAATGCAAAGCCTCTCGATGACCCAGATGCCAAGTATAGCCTTCCTTATGGTGTGGAAGTACAAATATATGAAGTACCTGGCGGAGAGGCATATCTCTATGTTCAAAGAAATACAATAATAGAACAGCTGCCTCCTGAATTAAACAAACTATTAAGAGAAACTATAAACGAGCAAATGAAGGAAAGTTTTGAAGAAGTGAAATGGGAAATCCTAATGCAACTTAAAACAAGAGAGTACAGACAATACTTTATAGATAGAGCGATGATGGAAGGAATAAAGATAACACCAGAGCAAGCGCTTGCGATGGGACATGAGTGTGCAGCTTGGGTAGTTGGTTTAGGCGCGTACATAGAGAATATGGCGCTTGATAAAAACAATATAACTGATATTTATATCGATAGCGAGAACTCTCCTCTTTATGTAGAACACGCAAAGTTTGGAATTTGTCATACTCTTTATAGATATAATAGAGATTTGCTCGAGCGCTCTTTTAAGAACATTGTAAGAACAACTGGTGGGTTGAGAAAATTTGATGAGGGCTCACCTATATTTGATGGTGTAGTAAAAAGGTTGAGTATGCGATGCCACCTTCAAAGACCGCCAGCAACTTTTGAAGAGTTACAAGGTGCATTGCGTATAATGAAGGAACAGCCTTTTACTTACGCCCAATACCTAGATTATTATTCCA
The DNA here is from genome assembly GCA_038870635.1 of Candidatus Bilamarchaeaceae archaeon. Taxonomy (GTDB): domain Archaea; phylum Micrarchaeota; class Micrarchaeia; order Anstonellales; family Bilamarchaeaceae; genus JAVZJR01. The sequence continues at coordinate 186,657 of JAVZJR010000001.1, forward strand.
TGAGCCCATACTTAGCAGGGTATGATGATGTTTTAGTTGGACTTGGTTGTAGCGAGGCTGTGTTAGGGTTAAAAGGTGTAGGAAAAACGATGTTTACTGCTGCAAAGATAACATCAATAGGTACAAGAAGAAGAGTGCTTCCCATACAAGACATAGAAGAAATACCTGTTCGTGCTTTTAGAAAGCGAGGTTTTCACATTGGCGCGGCTAGAGTGCAAAGTAGTGAAATAGAAACAGGCAGAACAACAGAACTAGACCTTGTATCAATGGCGAATGCATTATTGAGAATGGGCGATGCGGCAATAATAATAAACGAAGTTCGTTCACGTTCTGCAGTCCAGGGTATAATTAATCTTCTCAATACGCAACCTGGCGTATTCTTACTTTATAACCTTCACGCCGAGTCCTTGCGTGATGTCCAAGATAGATTAGAGTTAGTTTTCGGGATACCAGCGGCCAGCATGTATGCTACTGATAGGTATTCTTTCCTTAAAAAAGTAAGATTTGGAAGAAAAGGAAGAATTTACAGAGTTCTTGGATTTGAATATGAAAGCGACATAGAACAGAAAAAATTTGTCGAAGTATTTAGATTTAGAAGAGGGCCGTCAATAGAACAATGCATGTGGGAATGCAAATTCTTACGTAATCCAGAAGCAAGCGCAAATAAATTCGATAAACTTGATATGAAAAAAATGGAAAAGGAGTTAGATATTGCGTTCATACCACCTGCACTAATCAGAAGAGCGGAAGAGAGCGGGATACCACCAGAGCAGTACTTATTACAAGCTTTCTTTAAAGGTAAGATGTATTACGATATAATGAAAACAAGCAGGCTACTTGAGGACAAACTATTATTAGAAATCGACTTTGTTATAAAAGCAAACACTGCTGCAAACAAATTACTAGCATCACTTGAGAATGAGAATGGAGAGGTTGATTTTGGAGATGCTATGGAAAAATGGGAACCAATGTTCAAAAAAATAGTAAAAGAAGATATAGAGGAGAGAAAACTTAAAAGCGGGAGTTCTTCTAATGGAAAAAAGATTATAGAGGAAAAAAAGTAAATTTTTTAGTGGTTTTTTATGCTAGGTAACAAGCTAAGAGAAGCTATCGCAAAACTCACTGGTAGGCCTTATGTAGACGAAGCTGCAGTAAAATCATTGATAAAAGACTTGCAAAGAGTACTGCTCGCATCTGATGTTAATGTAAAATTAGTTTTTGAATTATCTAAAAGAATAGAAGAAAGAGCATTGAAAACTGAAAAAAAAGAAGCACTCACTCTTAAAGAACATGTTGTAAAGGTAGTTTACGAAGAACTTGTGCGCTTAATGGGCGAAACTTACGCGCCCCGCGTCGATAAACACAAAGTACTGCTTTGCGGCCTTTACGGAAGTGGAAAAACAACAACTTGCGCAAAGCTTGCAAAATTCTATAAAAACAATGGATTAAGCGTTCTTCTCGTAGGTGCAGATGTTGATAGGCCGGCAGCACAAGAACAGTTACAACAGCTTGCACAAAAGGTTGGTGCCAAGTTTTACACCGCAAAAACAGACGCACCTTCGATAGTAAAAAGCGCATTAGAAAATGCCAAAGAAGATGTAATCATAGTAGATTCCGCAGGAAGGAGCGCATTAGATGACGAACTCGCAAAAGAGTTAAAAATGGTTTACGAAGCACTAAAACCAGAAGAGGTATTCTTAGTTATAACAGCGGATATCGGTCAAGTTGCTGGCAAGCAAGCAACAGAATTTAACAAAATAGCGCCAATAAGCGGAGTCATAGTAACAAGAATGGATGGAAGCGGAAAAGGGGGCGGAGCACTTTCTGCTGTCGCTGCAACTGGTGCAAAAATAGCCTTTATAGGTGTTGGTGAAAAAATAGAGGACTTTGAAGTTTATAAATCTGAAAAGTTTGTTGGAAGACTTTTAGGAATGCCTGATCTTGAAACTCTTTTAGAAAAAATAAAGCAAGTAACTAAAGAAGAAGATTTGAAAAAAATAGAAAGCGAAGGTTTGACAATAGAAACATTTTATGAGCAACTCAAAGCCGCTAAAAAACTTGGCCCGTTAAGTAATATTTTTTCCATGCTTGGTGTAAGCAACCTTCCAAAAGAAATCATCCAGCAAAGCGAAGAGAAAATGAAGAAATATGAAGCGATAATAAACTCTATGACAAAGGCAGAGAAAAAAGATCCTAAATTAGTTAAAGGTAGCAAAAGCAGGATTGCAAGAATAGCAAAGGGAAGTGGATGTAGTGAAAATGAAATACGTGAATTCCTTTCACAGTTTGAGAAAGTTGAAAAGATGATGGAAAAATTCCAGAAAGACCGTGGTTTTAGGGCAAAGATGGAAAAGATGATGAAAGGGATACCGCCGGGTGTAATGTAATGTTTGGTATTGCAGGAATAAGAGGACCATACGGAAGTTGCATAACAGAAGAACTTATAGAAGGAATAACCAAAAATTTTGCTGAAGGAAAAATTGCAATAGGGAGGGATATAAGGCAGTCTGGAAAAAGCCTTAAAGAAGCAGCAATAAGAGGGGCGATAGAGGCAGGAAGCGATGTTTACGATTTAGGAATAGCACCCACACCAACTGTTGCGCTTGCGTCAAAAAAATATGGTTTGGGCGCCATGATAACTGCTTCCCACAATCCTATTGACCATAATGGAATAAAACTTATGAAAAAAGGAAGAGAACTTACGCCAGAAGAAGGCAATACTATTTACCAAAACTACCTTACAAAAAAAGAAAAAATCTCAAATAAAAAAGGCAATGTCTTCTTTGATAACGAAACAATTAAAGAACACATAGAACTCATAAAAAAAGAGGTTAAAGTAGAAAAAAAACTTAAAGTAATTATTGATTGTAACGGAGCTGCAGCTGTGATTACTCCTTATTTAATTCATTCACTCGGCTGTGACGTAATAAGCATAAACACTTCCTTAGAAGAATTTTTTCGACCATCAGAGCCAAAACAGGAAAATCTTTTAGCATTATCTTCTGCGGTAAGAGCGATGAAAGCAGATATAGGAATAGCACACGACGCAGATGCAGATAGATGTATTGTGCTTGACAGAAATGGAAAACAGATACCTCTTGATGTGCAACTTGCAATAATGATAGAAGAGGAAATGAAAAGAGGTGCAAAAAAAATAGGTGCAACAGTGGAAGCCTCACTTTTAATTAGAGAAACAGTAGAAAAAAACAATGGAAAGGTAGTTATCACACCTGTGGGAAGCACCTATCTTGCACTAGAAATAGAAAAAGAAAAAGTAGATTTTGCAGGAGAACCTTGTGGAGAGTATATTTATAAAAATGGGATTTTAGCACCAGATGGCGTGATGACTGCCGCAAAATTTGTGGAGATTGCTTCAAAGCAAGATTTATTAGAACTTACCAAAAAATACACTACCTACCCTATAATACGTAAATGGTACCATGTAACGCAAAAGCATTTCTTAATGGAAAAAATAAAAAAAGAGATAGCCGAAAGATATCCAAAATTTAGCGATCTTGATGGGATAAGAGTTGATGAAGAAGATGGATGGTTTCTGGTGAGAGCTTCTGGAACAGAAGATATAATTCGCCTCACTATGGAATACAAAGATGAAAAAAAGTTGCAAAATCGAAAAAAAGAAATAGAAAAAATAATAAGAACAATACTCTAATTCATTATAGAATATCTCTGTTTTCTTGATTTTTGTGTATCAATTACTTACCTTTTGTGTAGATTTTGATCTTCATATATATTTTTATTTTTTACGAACGTTTTATGATTATGCATTTTAAAATTTTTGCATTTTTTATTCTTTTTTTATCAGTTTTTTTAGCATATACGCCACAGGACGGGGGGATTTGTGAGTGTAATGATTGCGCGGATTGTACTAATGCATTAAGTGATAACATAAATTGTTATAACGAAGTTAGACTTATAACTGATATCTCGACTACTACAACATGTATTAATAACCCTAATGCTGAAAATAAGACTTTTGATTGCCAATTTAACTCAATAACTGGCGCTTTTGCTAATTTAACTTATGGAATTAGTTTATCAACAGAAGCAACGAATCTAACAATAAAGAATTGCATTATCAAACGTTTTTTTTATAATGTGTTTATAACAAATACAAAAAATATAACGCTAAGGGATAATAATCTAAGCGAAGCTTATGCGGGAATAACAATAACAAATATAACAAGCAGTTTTTTTGAAAACAATATAGTAATTAAAAGTAATTATGCTAATTTTTTCATTTCTAACTCGTCCAATAATGTATTTGTCGAAAATGTGATTATGAATTATGAGGATACAACAGTAGGTTTTTCTTTATTTGACTCTAATGAGAATTTATTTAAAAATAATAATTTATCTCAACTAAGATCTGCCTTTTACTTAACAGATAGCATTAATAATGTGATTGATAGCAACACAATATACGATCTCCAGTACGGCGGTATTATTTTATGGCCAAACAGAAATGAAAACAACACAATTTCCAATAATACAATCAAAAATCTCACTGGCGGAGTATATATCTTTCAGCATTCGAATAATAATTTAATCACTAATAATAATATATCCGATGTCTATTATGCTATTTATTTAATAGGAAATTCAAATAAAATTCAATTTAATAATTTGAATAATACGAAAAGAACGATATACCTCTATACAGCTAACGGAAATATTTTATCCAATAATAATATTTCCTATGGCGAATATGGTATCGAAATATCAAACAGCACACGTAATAACTTATTAGAAAACAATTTAATTTATTATAATGAAGTTGGAATATTTATAAGTGATTATGGTTCAAAGAATAATTCTGTAATAAACAATACTGTTTTCAAAAACAATCGCGGTATTTTTATTTACGCAAATAGTAGCAACATAACAGAAAATTCTGTGTATAATAATACGTATGGCATTTACCTTAGCAGGAATTCGAATTGTGAGGTCTCCAAAAACAAAATCTATGATAATAACTATGGCTTAAACATTTATGATTCTTCTAAAATACTTGTTAAAGACAATTTAATTTATAACAACAGTGGATATAATTTACAAATAGATCATAATTCGCAAGATTCTATAATTTTTAACAATACCTTTTTTGGATCACTTTACTCTTTTCTTATAAACGCCTATTCTTCTGGAATAACTGCTCATGAGAATAAATGTTACAACTCATCTTATTGCTTTTATATTGTTTCAGGAATTGAAAATAACTTTTATAATAACAGTATAAGTAATAGTACTTATGGAATTGCATTCCTTGAAGCAAAAGACAATAACATCACAAATAATATTTTCTTTAATAACAGTAACAATATATATGTCCGATTAAGTGCGGGGAATAATTTTTCAGATAATATTATATCTTTTGGTAAATCCAGTATATATATTAGAGATATATCGGAAAATAATTCGTTTAGAAATAATACCGTCTACGGCGCAGAGAGCGCGTTTTACATTGAGAATAGCACTAATATTACAATTACAAGTGATGAGATATTTGATTCTAAAAATGGCATTTACATCGAAAATGCTAATGCAAGTCTTTTTAACGTCCATTTATATAACAATACCAAATCATTTTATATTTCAACCACTTCTTCTTCCATCGAAGTTTTACTATCAAATGTAATTTTTGACAATGGAGTAGGAAATTTTGAAAATTATACTTTATTGAGCATAATAGACGTAATAGAACCAAATACTGCTTATTCAATAAACTGGACACAAAATGAATCAACGCTACCACCTTATTTTAGATCGTTTAAAAATAAATACATAAAAATATCTCCTGAACTAGGAAATATTTTAATCGATAGTATTTCGTGGCACTGGACAGATGATGAATTGATTGAAGGAAGCTATGATGAAAATTCTTTTGAGCTGTGGATGTACAATGGAAGTATTTGGAAACAACTAAATGGAACACCGAATGTATTAACCAATACTTTATCTATAACAAACTTGAACCCAGACTCAGACTACGGAATACTAGAGTACAATTCTTCTTGTATGGAAATAAATTCTTCAGGAAATTATTATTTAAAGCGTAATATAGGAGGAGCACTAATGGATGTTTTTAATGTTCCAGGTATATCAAAAGCGTGTATTTTGATATCTTCATCGAATGTTATTTTCAATTGTAATGGTTTTAGCATAATCAATAATGGGATTTCAAACGCTGCCGGAATTGTAATAAACGGTTCTAATAACTTAGAATACGATAACATCAGTATTCTAAATTGTAATACCTCTCAATATCGTTATGGAACGTACTTAATTTATTCTAATAATATCACGCTAATTAATAACACAATATCAAATTCTCAAACTGGTTTTATTATACACAATTCGAATAACACCTTTATTTTAGATTTACATCTTTTTAATAATTCAATGGCGGATCTTAGGTTAAATATCGACACCTTTAAACCTGGCTATCTACTCAATGCTTCAAATATCACAATTGACAACCCCTTAGGAAACTTCGAGAATTATACTTCTATTAATATATATGACTCAGCTGGAGATTCAACAACAGAAGAAGTTTATTTACTCAATTGGACACAGAATTTATTACCTCTTCCTTCAGATCGCGTTTCATTTGCAGAGAAATCTGTAAATATATTAAAAGAAGGGTACGCTTCAATAGATTTGATCTCATTTACATGGTTAGAATCTGAACTGGATGGGTATAATGAAAGTAACTTTGAGCTTTGGAAATACAATTCGTCAGGATGGAAAATACTAAATGAAACACCAGATATAATAAAAAACAGATTATCGCTATCAAATTTAGATCCTTCTTCAACTTACACGATACTTCAAAAAACAGAGAACTGTCCAATAATAACTTCTTCCGGGATACATATGCAAACCAAAAACTATAAAAATGCACCGAATGCTGCGTCTCCTCTTTTAGGTGCCACTTGTGTCAAAATAGCCGCCTCAGATGTCATTTATGATTGTAATAGTTACAATATAACTAATGAAGAGAATACAGGAATAACATTCGGAATCCTTGTAAATGGTTCTTATAGCAATATAACAATAAAAAATTGTCCTAAAATATCAAACTATACAAATGGTGTTTATTTTTATTATACCGAAAATAGCAGTATAGAAAATATTACAGTGTATAATAATTCGTACGGGATAGTTCTCAATAATGCCGCAAATAATATTCTATTAAACAATTCAATCGATTCAAACTTAGATGGCGCCATTATCAATGGAGCGATAAATAATACTATTATATCAAATAAATTACATAATAATGTAAATGGTGGTATAATACTTCAAAATTCTGTCATTAAAAATGAAATAAAAAACAATGTTATATATAATAACTCTATTGGATGTCATCTAATAACAACAAAAAACAATATTTTATCGAGTAATTTTATTTATAACAACTCATATGGTATCTATAGTTACAGGAGTTTTAATAATACTGTTTTAAATAATTCAATCTATAAGAATAATGATAACGGAGCGTACATTGTAAGTTCTACTGCTCAATTTATTAAAAACAACGTAAGCAATAATGAGAAGGAAGGAGTTTATGTTTTAGATTCTAACACCACATTTGAAGATGACATATTCTATAACAACAGTGCAGCAACGCCGGCTGACCTATATATTAATTTTTCTAATCCATCCCTCAAAAGTATAAATCTAAGCAGGGTCTTATTTTTGAATCAGCAGGGCACTAAAACAAATTATATAAATATCTCCTTAAACGACGAAAATAGTGGTAGCACAGCGTATTCGCTTAGCTATGCCTATTTGCCAGCACCTCCACCATCAAACTACACTTCCTTTAGCCAAAAATTCATCAACATTTCGCATTACAATGGATTGCTACTTATCGATAATCTAAGAATACATTGGTCAAATAATGAGCTTATTGGTTACAATGAAAATATGTTTGAAGTTTGGTCGTATGATGGTAATAAGTGGGATTATTTTATCAATCAAGCGTTAGATACGACAAATAATTTTATTGATATGTATGATATATCTACACCATCTGTTTATGGCATTCTTCAGAAACTTCCGCCTTATCGACCACCAACCGGCGAAGAAGAAGAGCGCAAACATAGATTATATATTTATCCGATAGAACCCCAATACGGAATAATAAACAAAGTAAAAGATGTTCAAATGTTGATAGAAAATAGAGGCGACTACACTGAACACGAGATTAAAATATATATTGAAACAAACGAGAATTTTGTAAGCGAAAACACTACTATAAGTATGATACGCCCGCATGATATAAAAAATAACTCAATAAAAATAACGGGACTTAAAATTGGGACTTTCGTTCTAAAAGCAGAAGCACTTAGTAATAGTGCTTATACATTTAGAGAATTTAACTTTACTGTTTTGCCCGAATGTGAAAAGAATGACGATTGCAGTCAAAACGAGTACTGTTCAGAAGGTATATGCTCAAAAATCGAATGCGAAGATGGTTATGTGCAAGACCATCTTTGTGTTATTTACGAATGTTATAATGACTTGAATTGTGGTAGTTTTAAAAAATGTAAAAATCATGTATGTGTCCCTATCAACTATACTCTTTATATAATAACTAATAATGTTACTGTCGATGATAACTTCACTGGATTTGTGTATGCTGATGATATGCCGGCTAATAATCTCACAGTAGCGGTTATTCTTCCTAATGGTTATGTAAGTAAATTTATCACAGATATAAACGGTCAATTTACTGTCCCGGCTATTTTAGAAGGAAAATATGAATTTTATTTAGAGGGACTTAGAAATATAAGAGCATATGGTTATGCCCATGACAAACCACTTATAACAAAAAAACCTATAAAAGTTAAAGAAGAAATAACTGCTTCAAAAGCTCAACCGATAAAAAGATGCTGTTTTTTTGATATATGTTACGAAATTTTGGGTGTATGCTGGTACTACTGGATTTTAATAACACTCCTTTTCATTGTTTTTTTCATTTTATACGAAAAAGTAAGATGGAAGAAGCAAGAGAATGATTTTATAAAAAAACAATACAAGCGATCTAAAGCAATCTAAGCGAGTTTGCGACTAAAAGCGCTGCAAACACAAGTGAAACTGTGTTAAGCACTTTTATTAAAGCATTAAGAGCAGGCCCCGCAGTATCCTTAAAAGGATCACCAACTGTATCGCCAACAACCGCTGCTTTATGGGTATCGCTTCCTTTACCACCAAGGTTTCCCTGCTCTATGTATTTTTTAGCATTATCCCAAGATGCGCCAGCAGTGCACATAAACAAGGCAAGCAAGAGACCGCTTGCTATCGCCCCTGCGAGCAATCCTGCGAGAGCAGCTGCACCAAAAAGATAACCTACTAGAAGAGGAGTTATAACTGCAATAACACCAGGTAATGCAAGTTCCCTAAGAGCAGTAGCAGTGCTGATGTCAACACAACGAGCGTAATCTGCCCTTGCTTTTCCTTCCATAAGGCCTTTTATCTCCTTGAATTGTCTTCTTACTTCTTCTACTATATCATAAGCAGCTCTACCAACTGCAAGCATAAGAATAGAGGAAAAGACAAATGGCAGCAAAGCACCTATGAATAACCCAATAACAACAGGTGTGGAAAGAAGGTCAACAGAAGATAATTTACTTTCAGTAGCAAAAGCACTAAACAAAGCAAGAGCACCAAGTGCCGCACCGCCAATGGCAAAACCTTTTGTTGTTGCTTTAGTTGTATTTCCAACAGCGTCAAGTGCATCTGTAACTTTTCTTACTTTTTCTGGTAAACCAGACATTTCTGCTATACCGCCAGCATTATCTGAAATTGGACCGTATGAATCTATCGAAATCACCATACCGCTAAGAGAAAGCATTGCTGCTGCGGCAAGCGCAACACCATAAAGACCATAAAGCCCGCCTAACTTGTAAGAAAGTGCAATAGCAATAACTATTATGAGGACTGGTAAAAATGTAGATTCCATTCCAACTGCCAACCCAGTTATTAAATTTGTACCGCTCCCAGTACTAGAGGCTTTTGCTATCTTTTTTACTGGTCCAAATTGAGTGCCTGTGTAATACTCTGTTATTAGGAACAAAGCAATTGTCACAACTGCACCAATTAATGTTATATAGAAATATTGTATTGGAGAATATAAATAGGTAAGAATAAGCATGATTATAGCAGTGGCAGCCAAACCTGCATAAAACGCATTCATTATCTTGTTGTCCCATAGTCTTACAAAGAAAGAACCTACCAAACTAGCAAGAACCCCTATGGCTGCTATCCCAAGAGGTAAAAGTATTAAATCAGGAGTAGGACCAAGAAGCATAGCTGCTATTATAGTAACTACAAAAGATTCAAAGACATCTGCAGCCATCCCTGCGCAATCTCCTACATTATCGCCTACATTATCAGCGATAACAGCCGGGTTTCTTGGGTCATCCTCAGGTATATTTTTTTCAACTTTGCCCACAAGGTCAGCGCCAACATCTGCGGCTTTGGTGTATATACCACCGCCCACCCTTGCAAAAAGAGAGATGAGAGATGCACCAAAACCATACCCAACGAGAGGCGCAAGATCTCCATTAAAAATAATATACAAACCGCTTAAACCAACAAGACCAAGACCAACTAACGCCATGCCAGTAACTGCACCACCTTTAAAAGCAAGCGATAGGGCAGCCTGTAATCCCTTATTTGCCATTTCGGCTACTCTAACATTTCCGCGAACTGCTGCCTGCATCCCAATGTAACCTGCAAGTGCAGAAGATAAAACACCAATAATAAATGCAAATGCAGTATTAACATTGACAAAATAGAATATTACCAAGAAAAGCAAAAGCACAATTGGCAAAAGTGTTTTGTATTGTCTCAAAAGATAAGCATTAGCCCCTTCTTCAATTGCTTTTGCAATAGATTGCATCTTTTCGTTTCCCTTAGGCGCTCTTATTACTTGAAAAACCAATAAGAGGGAATAGATAATCGCTAGTACCCCAACACCTAATGAAAAATAAACCTCACTAAACCCAAAAATCATGTCTATCCCATTTTTGCTTAACATAAAAACTTTTTTAAACAATTCTTTTTGTTTGAATGAAAAATAACTAAGGAGAATACAGACAAAACACAAAAAGTTTTAATAAGAAATGTTTAAGTGCTTACAATATGATACAACAAAACGCAAAAGAAAAAAAACTTGCAGTTGCTTTGGTTGTTCTCTTTTTTGTGTATTTAATAAGTATTTTCTTTTATCACGAGGAAGAGAAATGGGGATATCTTGATTGTGCCTATTTTATAACAATGACAATAACGACAATAGGTTATGGAGATATAACACCTACAACAGATATATCAAAAATATATACCATTTTCCTTACATTTGCGGGTATATCCATAGCTTTTTATATCATAAGTGTTTTAAGCAGTGTAAGAGAAAAAATAGTAGATGAACGGTTGCATAAACAACTCAAAATGATGAAGGATATTTTAACAGCGAAGACGAAAAAAAACTGATTGGTGGTTGCGTGAAGTTTAAAGTTGTCGAAGGGTGCACTTCTGTTGATGCCTACCAACTTATGTATGAAAAAAAAGCAAAGATAGATTTGAAAAAAGCTGCTGAAGCCATATCTAAGATTGGCGAGATACTCGGTGAAACCAAGGTAGTTCTATTTGCTAAATTAGTTAAAGACAAAGTAACGGCGAGTGTTAGCATTTATGAGGACGGAAGAGTAATTATAAAAAATGTGAGCAAAGATGATGCGGGCGTTTTTGGTGAAATTATTACAAATATGTTAGAAGAAAAAGGTGCGTTTATTTGAAAAGAGTGCTTATACTGCATGGCTGGGGTGCGAATAGCGAAAGTAATTGGTTTCCTTGGCTAAAAAAAACACTAGAAAAAAAAGGGATTACTGTCTACGCACCTGATTTACCAAACAGCATTTGGCCAAATGCAGACGAGTGGATAAATAAAATAAAAAAAACCGCATCGCCTTTTGATAATAGTCTATCTATTGTTGGGCATAGCCTGGGCACGGTTGCTGCTTTGCGAACACTAGAAACATTAGATAAAAAAGAAAAAGTAGAAAGAGTAATACTTGTCAGTGGTTTTGCGAAAGATTTAGGTGTGGCGCCTCTATCAAGCTTTTTTAAAAAGCCTTTTGATTGGAAAAAAATAAAACAAAAATCAGATAGTTTTATTGTTATTCATAGCGAAGATGATGAAGTTGTTCCATTTGAATATGGAAAGGAATTGGCTTATAAACTCGATGCTAAATTTATAACAGAACGACAACTAGGCCATCTAAACGCAGGTATAGGAAACTTTACATATCCACGTATTGTTGAATTATTAGGTGCAAAAAATGAAGATTGATTTTCACGTCCACACAAACACATCTTATGATTCTATCATAAAGCCAGAAGATCTTATAAAAAAATCAAAGGCAACTGGTGTAATACCTGTAATAACAGACCATGACAGCATTGAAGGTTGGAAGAAAATGGAGAGAGGAAGTTTTATACCTGGTATAGAAATAAGAACAAAAGAAGGGGACTTGATAGGTATTTTCATAAATGAAAGCATACCAAGAAAAATAGCGATAGAGGAGGCAATTGATAGAATAAAAGAACAAGGGGGTCTTGTTTATTTACCGCATATGTATGATAGTACACGAAGCGGATGTGGAGCTGCTTACGCTAATCTTGCAGATATAATAGAGGTTTTTAATGCGAGATGTGACGAGAGATGCAATAGAATGGCTGATGACACTGCAAAAAAACTAAACAAAGTTCGGGCTGCAGGTTCAGATTCTCATTTTCTTTTTGAGTTTGGAAACACCTATGTTGAAACTGAAGATTTTGATATTGAGAGCCCTAAAGAAATGATAAAAGCTTTAAAAAGCAAAAGTGCAAAAATAATTGGAAAATGCGCTCCTTTTTACGTAAGAGGACCTACATGGGCGCTATCAAAAGCAAGAAAGCTCTGGCGATGGTTAAAAAAGTGATTTTGTATGGCTGAAAACTTTGTTGGTTTTGAGATTGCTGCTTATGTTGTTACAGCTTCTATTGTTCTTGCAGGAATATTGATAGGATTAGGAAGAAGTTTTGGGAACAAAAGGATTGAAAGTTTCGGAATAGAGGAATTTTTTCAATCAATAATAAACGCTGCCATAATAGGTGCTTTTGCGGCTATAATTACTTTAGTAAATGAGGTTTCATCTTCAATTAATGAAGGGCAAATATGTGGCAATGATAAACTCATAGTCTCTCAACTAATTTGTAATTTTGAAAACATCTCGAGTAGTCTATTCTTACTTATGCAGGAAATATTGAAACTTTCTACTACTGTGGCGTATTACCAAACACTTAAGTTAAATTTTGACATTTTAACAATACAGCCTTTCTCAAATTTATCAGCTGTTTTAGATTTGATGGCTCTCCAAACTACAATAATCCAAATATTATTAATAGGATTGAACATGAATATAGCTTTTCTTAATTTCATTGGTCAAAATGCTTTACTTTTGATATTTCCTTTAGGATTAGTATTCCGAACTTTTTTTGCTACCAGAAGGGTTGGTGCGTTTTTAATAGGTCTAGCAATAGGTTTATACCTTCTTTATCCATCTTTTATATTCATATTCCCTTCTCCTGAAAGCGATATAAAAAATACTACTGCAGAAATAAATAAGATGAATATGAAACCCTACTACTCTGCCGTACCAATAATAAATTTAAACGACAATAATGCTCTTGGTGCAAAATTAGATGTTATGAGCGGAAGGTGTTTTGGTATTAATACACCAGAATGCCAAAATGCGACGGAGGGATTAAACAGAGAGGATGTAGATTTCGTAAGCGACTTGGGAGTAGGGATGCAAAAAGTTAGCGTATCCACAGGAAAATCACTTGTCTATCTAATACTGGCGCCTTTCCTATCTCTTTTGATAACTGCAATATTCGTAAAGGAAATCACAAAAATATTTGGAAGTGAATTTTCTCTAAGTTTTGGGTTTGTAAGCAAAATATAATTATTCCATTTCTATTGTACCTGGCGGTTTGTTTGTTATGTCATAGAAAACTCGTCCAACACTTCTAACTTCATTAGTTATCCGTGTTGACATGCGCTCAAGTAAATCTAATGGAAGATGTGAAAAGTTTGCTGTCATGCCGTCAAGACTTCTCACCGCTCTGATTACAACAGCATACTGATAGGCGCGCTCGTCTCCGCGGACTCCAACTATTTTAACTGGCAGCAAAGCAGCAAAATATTGCCACGGTCGCTCTATTCGTCCACTACGCCATTCCTTTTCAATTTCTTCTTCTACTATAGCGCATACCTCCCTCACAATCTCAACTTTTTCAGGTGTAACCTCACCCACAACTCTAATAGCAAGGGCAGGACCAGGGAATGGTTGCCTTTCAGAAATCGAGGATGGCAAACCAAGGGCTTTTGCAACCTCACGCACTTCGTGTTTATAAAGTTCCCTAAGCGGCTCGCAAAGCTTTAGGTCCATTTTCTCAGGCAAACCTCCAACGTTGTGGTGGCTTTTTATAGTATCCCTACCAAGACCACCGCTTTCTATCCAATCAGGCGCTATTGTACCCTGAATTAGAAAAGTGGCGCCGTGTTTTTTTGCCTCTTCGTTAAATATCTCAACAAAAAGCCTTCCTATTATTTTTCTTTTTTGTTCTGGATCAAAAACTCCTTTTAGAGCTGAAAAAAACCTATTTTTAGCATCTATAACTGAAAGTTTTATACCCGCTGCTTTTGCCGCCTCCTTAACTCCTTCTGTTTCTCCTTTTCTCATAAGACCAGTATCAACATAGTAAACATATAGCTGATTAGGTACCGCTCTTGAAGCTAGCGCAGCAGCCACGAATGAATCAACCCCTCCAGAAACTGCGGTTATAGCCTTTTCTTTACCGATTCTTATTTTTATATCATCGACTGCTTGCTCGATAAACTTATCTGCGTTGAACATAAATCCTCTTTGACACCTTTTATTTAAAAATATAATTACAAAACAATGAAAAGAGACAAGTATTTAAAACATTATGTGTAATAATATTGTTAGGTGTGAAAATGAACAAACAGAAAATAAACAAAAAAGTTTCTGTCTGTTCAGTCTTTTCCTTCTATTTTGGCGGCTAGGCCGCCACACCGCCACGTTATTTTTGGATGTAAAATCTAATCTTTTAGATTTTGTCCTAAAAAACAAAAAAAGAGGTGAAAAGTATGGTATATGTTAATAATGGGGAAAAAAGGTTGAATAGGTTGTTGCACATGGATGTTGATAGGATAATGATAAATATGATTAAAATAAAAAATTGCAGAGAGAAGAATAAAAAAAGGCAAAAACCAACTTGGAAGATATGGCACGAAAAAATGGAAACCAAGAAAAATAAAAATGAAAAAAATAATGAAAGCAAAAAGATAGATGAAATTATGGGCGATCCGCGCTATTGGGGTTGCTAATCAACTCAAACAACGACCATCTTTTATTTTTTATATTTTTAAATTCTTTG
Source organism: Candidatus Bilamarchaeaceae archaeon (assembly GCA_038870635.1). GTDB lineage: Archaea > Micrarchaeota > Micrarchaeia > Anstonellales > Bilamarchaeaceae > JAVZJR01. The sequence continues at coordinate 202,191 of JAVZJR010000001.1, forward strand.
TAATATAAAACTTTTGGTGAAAAATTGGAAACTCTTCGTATAGGCATGTTCAATCCTTTCTTCTACCCTTTCTTGGGTGGTACTGAGCATGTCATTTATGAAATTGGGAAACGCTTGGTGAAAAAAGGCCATAAGATAAGTGTGTATACATCATTGCACTTGCCGAACTTACCAAAAAAAGAAGAAATAGACGGTATAGAAGTGCACAGAGTGGATGCTCATATTGTATGGAAAGCCCCTCCGCAGCTTATCCCACCATTTCCAATTTTCACTAATTTTAACCAAACATCAAAAGAATTCATGAAAGATGTAGATATAGCGCATATTCATAATCGATTTATATTCTCCTACCTTCAAATAAGACACTTAGGTAAAATAAAAGACGTAACACTTACGATACATAACGCAACGCCACAAAATATTGACCTTTTCACAGATATCAGCGGTCAATTGCATGACAAAACTTTACTCCGTAGAGCTTATAAGTATCTAAGTGGTGCAACTGCGATAACCAAAGCTGCTTTGGATATGACGCTCTACGATTATAAAGGAAAAAAAGATGTCATATACAATGGTGTAGATAGTAAACTATTCAGACCATTAAAAAGAGTAGAGTATTGGGATAGAATACCACGTGACAAACCAATAGTAATGACAAATTGTCGTCTTGTGAAGCAAAAGGGAATAGATTACTTGATAAAAGCTATGAAAGGGGTAAACGCACGATTGGTGGTATTTGGGAGGGGCCCTCTTGAAAACGAACTAAAAGAACTTGCTAAAAAAGAAGAGGTAGATGCTATATTTATCACTGAAAGAATAAGCAATGAGGAATTAGTTCAACTAATAAATTTATGCGATATCTTTGTTCTTCCATCTTTATATGAGACATTTGGTCTTGCAGTTGCAGAAGCCATGGCTTGTGGCAAAGCCGTAATTTCAACAAATATTCATGGCTTGCCCGAAGTAGTTGGTGATGGCGGTCTATTAGTTTCTCCACGAGATGTTGAAGGAATGCGAGCAGCCATAAATTTCTTAATTGAAGATGAAAAGTATAGAAAAAAAATTGGAAAAAAAGCAAGAGGAAGAGTTATCCGAATGTTTAATTGGGATGATATTGCACTAAGATATGAGAAATTTTACAAAGACGTCTTATGAGATGAGGATATGATACCTGAACTTTCAAGATTGTTAGAAAACGCAGTAGCTGAAACCCTTGAGGATAGAGTAGCAATCGCCTTTTCTGGAGGGGTTGACTCTTCACTTATAGCAACAGTTGCCAAAAAATTCTGCGAAGTTGAACTTTTTACTGCAGGAGTTGAGGGAGCGCAAGATGTTGTTGCAGCAAGAGAAGTTGCTAAAAAACTCAACCTTCCTCTTTTTGAATGTATAATGAAAGAAGATGAAATAATAAAAACTTATGAAGAATGCTATAAAATTTGCCCTGCTGAATTCCTAAAAGTTGAACTTTTAGTACCTATTTATAGAATCGCTCAAGAAGCACAAAAAAGGAACCACAAAGTAATGCTGTTCGGCAGCGGCTCAGAAGAACTTTTTGTAGGATACGAAAGATACTACACTTATTTGGATGAAGGTAAGAATCTTGATGATATACTAAAGCAGGAATATAAAGAACTTCAAAAAAGAGAAATAGCTTGGATAAGCAAAATAACACGAAAATTTGGAATAGAAGCCCGTTTTCCTTTTTATAATAATAAACTAGCCAATTATGTATTCAGCATTCCATTAGAAATAAGAATAGAAGAAAAAGAATTGAAAAAAGGAATACTCCGAGAAGCTGCTTCTTTTTTAGAAGTACCAGAGGAAGCAGTAAAAAGAAAAAAGAAAGCACTTCAATATGGTAGCGGTATCCATAAAATCTTACTTAAACATGATTGCCTACCTGGTATGAAAAAATAATAAGAGCTCAACCATTTAGAACGAGTGTAAACCTTTGCCATCGATAGCTATGCTATCGAGCTGTAAACGTATAGACGTTTACACAATTATAACACAGAAGTCAAAGGCTTCGTAAAAAAATAAAAATAACAGGTAGAATAACTCAGGGTTTGGGTGAGCGTAAGCCTTTGCCATGAGATGATAGAAGTCAAAGGCTTCGTAAGAAGCAATGAAAACAGTAGAAAACATAAAAACCCCTGCCGGCACCGATGAAAACCGGAGTAACGGCACATAGAAAACATTAGAAATACAGAGAATACAGTAAGAAGCCAAGAAAATAGGAGAAAACATAAAACGGCTGCGGTGGCCGATGAAAACATAAGTCCACCGCACATAGAAAACATTAGAAATACAGAGAAAACAGTAAGAAGCAATGAAAACAGTAAGAATAACTAAAAACGCCCAGATGGATTTGAACCCCGCAGACACCGTGGCAAATTTCCCATCCCTGATGGATGTGTTCCATTAAGTGAGTATGGTATTTTGCAGAGAAACGATAGTGAGTGCTTTAAGATAAGCAGGAGTGGCTCTTATGTTCTTTATAACAACGTCACAGGAGTACCTCATACAGTATACCTACTAGACATTAACAAACAGATGGCAGTCTGGGTTGAGATTAACTCTCAAATGTTGTGTTTGATTGCAAGAGGCATATTATGGGACACATCAGATGGTGGTAGTGAGTGTTCAGGCACACGATCCACGCTATGGGCAGTCAAGGCAAGTCCTTCCCCAGAACCTGACACGTACGGTGAGTATATGTACGCTGCAATGATTCCATATACCCTTGCAACATATGAAGGCGCAGGGAACACAATAACTATATATATAGAACTGGAGTAATCAAATAAAAAGTGAAAATCAAATCTTCCTATTCTTTGTTGTTTACCTTTATTGCGATTTTATTGATATCCCCATTTGCATCTTTCTCTACATATTCCACAGAGAAAACTTTACCATCTTTTTCGAAAGGAATACACTCTTTTGTAACGTTACCCAGCGGTACTTGCATAGAGTCGCCGTAGCATATTGTTTTTCCTTGAACCATCATATACGGCTGGTCGATGGCAACGGAAAATCTGTACTTTATTTTGCTTATGTCTTCATTTGGTATAAATTCAAGCAGCTCCAAGCACCTGTCATCTACACTTAAGCAAGTGGCACCTGTTGTGGTTGCAACGCTATACCTTACCTTATTATAGTACAAATCGATAGGCTGCTGGCCATTCCCAAAGCAGCACACCTGAACATTCCTCTCAGTTGTACCATTTTGTTCTTTCATTGTGTAGCATTTTGGTGAGATAGGATGGCACCCGGTAAACTCATTTGATTTATCAACAATCCTATTTATGCCGAATATTATTTCCTTCTCTAGCCCGAACCCATAAGTTTGTGCCAGCTTTATCGCAGAAGTTTCTCCGGGATATTCAAGCTCCAGCAAATCGCAATTATCAATAGTTGTACACAGCCCTAGTTGCAGCTGGGAAAGCGACATTTTATCTAGGTTTATAGAGGGTGAAAATTGGTATGTTATGCGAGTTATATATTCATTCTTGATTTCACAGCCGTTAGTTTTGTATTCTACGTTAAACGTTGTCTTCACACCTATGCTTGTACCTTCTTTTGATATAAAAATATCATCCCTGCTCTTATCTTCAGCTTTTGTTTCCCAGTCTCCCGGCGTACATACATCTGTTACCTCGCCGGTATCGCTCGTATCAGGAACATCCTGAGCATCCACTCCCGCATCCGGCCTGTTAACATCAATAGTATCATCAGTATCAAGCTCTATATCACCAACCGTAGCATCCGCATCAAGCCCTACATCATCAACCTGTTCCCCATCAATCCCACTGTCGTTGTTTACATCCTCTTTAGCGTCTGTAGCGGTATCATCACCCGCCTCGCTATCAACATCTACATCCCCTTTAGCATCTTCCAGTACATCCTTCCCAGCGTCACTAACAGCATCTGGAGCAGTAGCATCCTCTATATCCTCTTTTGGAGATGCATCCTTTGCTATTGCCGCATCCTCAACGACAGGCGGTTGTGAAACATTCTCACCACAATTTATGTTAGTAGTATAAAGTGTTGAGACGGCGATAAGCGTAATCATTGCCTTTTTGCCATTCTCCTTTAATTTGGTGAGCAGGCTTTCTTTATTTTCATCTTTTAGCATATTCTTAAAGAGCCTCGCAAACTCAACTTTATTAGAGGTCTGTTTCAGCTCGTTCTCTTTTATATTATCAATCTTAGAGTGTTTTAGCGTTTTCATAAATTAATTTACTCATGTAATAAATAAATAGTTTTCTAAAACCAGGTACTAATAATACCAACCATTGCACGCCAGCAACCCTTTGCCATCGATAGCTATGCTATCGAGCTGTAAACGTATAGACGTTTACACAATTATAACACAGAAGTCAAAGGCTTCGTAAATAAAAAATAAACAGATAGAACACCTTAGGGTTTGGGTGAGCGTAAGCCTTTGCCATGAGATGATAGAAGTCAAAGGCTTCGTAAGAAGCAATGAAAACAGTAGAAAACATAAAAACCCCCGCCGGTACAGATGAAAACCGGAGTAACGGCACATAGAAAACATTAGAAATACAGAGAATACAGTAAGAAGCCAAGAATACAGTAGAAAACATAAAAACCCCCGCCGGTACAGATGAAAACCGGAGTAACGGCACATAGAAAACAGAAAGTATAACAGAGAAAACAGTAAGAAGCCAAGAAAACAGTAAGAATAACTAAAAACGAATAACTAAAAACGGGCCCAGAGGGATTTGAACCCCCGACACGCGGATTTCACCATGAACAAGAATAAGAGTCCGCTGCTTTTGGCAGCAAAATGCTTCTACCAAGCTGAGCTATGGGCCCAAAAAATTAAAAAAATAAAAAAACAGATTATTTACTTCCGCCCGGAAGACTGAAACTGCATGGATCCTCTATCTTCCAAGAGGAACCGCTTCCTATTAATTGACTCATAAGCCATGGTGCGATTATGTAAATAAGCACACCAATCAAAGCACCTGTTAGCATAGCAGTAGCCCAAACGTTTGCTCTTGCTCTTGTTTCTGCACCCATAATCTGACCGGCAGTATATATAACTGCAGCTAAAACCAGCATAAGAATAATAGCAACACCAAATACTGAAACAAGTTGTTGACAAAGAGTTTTCATTGCCGTCTCTAAGTTGCCTATACCACTAGTGCTTCCCGTACTTCCTGATGACCCACTATCTTGTCCGCTTTGTGCTACCATAACACCAAAGAGATTAACTAACACCAGCAAAATCACAAAATACTTGCTTATGTTTTGTGCTGTTCTAAATACTTCTAATATATTCATTTTTCCACCTTTTTAAGCATTTTAATAAGTGTTTAAAGATAAATATTTATATAACTATCGCAATCACTTTCCTCGCCATAAAGTTTCACTAAAACGCTTTTTTCTATTCTCATATCTTGCTAAGATAAAAAGCAAATCACTTAATCTATTCAAGTATTTTCTTAGAAGAATTCACCATGAACAAGAATAAGAGTCCGCTGCTTTTGGCAGCAAAATGCTTCTACCAAGCTGAGCTATGGGCCCAAAAAATTAAAAAAATAAAAAAACAGATTATTCACTTCAGCGCTTAAGACTGAAATCGCATGGCTTACTTATGTCCCAAGAGGAACCTATTAATTGACCCATAAGCCATGGTGCGATTATGTAAATAAGCACACCAATCAAAGCACCTGTTAGCATAGCAGTAGCCCAAACGTTTGCTCTTGCTCTTGTTTCTGCACCCATAATCTGACCGGCAGTATATATAACTGCAGCTAAAACCAGCATAAGAATAATAGCAACACCAAATACTGAAACAAGTTGTTGACAAAGAGTTTTCATTGCCGTCTCTAAGTTGCCTATACCACTAGTGCTTCCCGTACTTCCTGATGACCCACTATCTTGTCCGCTTTGTGCTACCATAACACCAAAGAGATTAACTAACACCAGCAAAATCACAAAATACTTGCTTATGTTTTGTGCTGTTCTAAATACTTCTAATATATTCATTTTTCCACCTTTTTAAGCATTTTAATAAGTGTTTAAAGATAAATATTTATATAACTATCGCAATCACTTTCCTCGCCATAAAGTTTCACTAAAACGCTTTTTTCTATTCTCATATCTTGCTAAGATAAAAAGCAAATCACTTAATCTATTCAAGTATTTTACTATTTCAGGATTTATCTTATTATGAGATGATGCGCTCACCACCCTTCTTTCTGCTCTTCTACATATGGTGCGAGCGAGATGAAGAACTGCGGCGGTTTTGCTTCCGCCTGGAATTATGAAATGAGTAAGCCTTTCTAATTTAGGTTCAATCTCATCTATTTTCCTTTCTAAAAATTCTGTTTTAGCAGGCGTTATCCTTTTTGTGGTCTTCTCGCTAACAAGCTCTGCACCTATCACAAAAAGGTCTTTTTGAACAGAAGACAGAATTTCCTTAAATTCACTATCATCTGTAAAGGCAATTACAACTCCCAAAGCAGCATTTAATTCATCTATTGTACCAGTAGCCTCTACTAAAGGGTCATCTTTTCTAACAGTACGTCCACTTAGTATTACTGTATCGCCTTTATCTCCAAATCGCGTGTATATCGGCATAGTAATCAGATTAACTTCTTCCCATTTTCTTCAATATGAATGCAATTAACCGGACATGATTGAGCCGCGTCTTTATTGCACTCAGTTTTTTGCACCTCTAATACAAACTTACCACCATTGTTTGTAGCGCCTTTTAGTTTTGATTTTCCATCGTCGCCCATTTCCCAATAAGTGGAGCAAACTGCAACGCAAGCGCCACAACCAATACAAACATCCCGGTCGTGTATTATCTTCACGGTCATAAAAGCACCAAAAGTCTATCGCAGAAAGGTTATAAAATGTTTTCTGAGGTTTCCAATTGTGATGGTATGATAGGACTTATAACACCGGAAGAAGAGGAAAAACTACTCAAAAAAATTTTAGAATATTATAAAAAATTATATCCTGGCGTTGATTTCATCATTGAAGAAAAGATTTTGACAAAAGAGGAGATTGGTGAATTGCTATACACCTATGCAGGAGAGGAAAATGAAGCAACGGCTCAAGAGAAAATGAGATTGATATCGTCTGCAATTACGCATGGTTACAAAACACCAATAATAGTTTTGGCAAAAAACAACAAACTAATCCTCTTAGATGGGCACAGAAGAGTAAAGGTTGCCTACAAAGAAGGATTAGATTGGGCAGCGTACGTAATAAAGCCAAAAAAAGAATTGGAATTTGGCATCGAAGCAATGATAATGGGTAGGGTAAAGGATCTTTATAGCTAAACTTTTTCTGCAGTAGCATATGTGTTTCGCACGCTTGTTATTTTTACCTTACAACTCTCATCTTTTTGAGCATTCTTCACAAAAATAACAAAATCATCTTTTTTTGCTATTCCATCGCCTCGCGCACCCACACTAATTATCTTAACCTCAATTATATCGCCTTCAGCAACTGGCTTTGGCGTGCTAAAGTCCTTGGCCACTTTATCACCTTAACAATAAAGCGTATTGTGTTTTAAAAACTTTTTTGATGCGCTTTTATAGGTAAATTTTTAAGTCCTTGCCGCTCATTCTATGTTATGAAAATATATAACAGCCTCACTAAAAAATACGAAGAGTTCCGACCATTAGAAGATAAAAAAATAGTACTCTACACTTGTGGTCTTACACCATATGACCAAGCTCACATTGGACATGCGAGAACCTATGTAGCATTTGATATAATAAAACGGTATCTAATACATAAAGGCTACAGAGTTTTTCATATCCAAAACATAACTGATGTTGACGACAAGATAATAAATCGTTGTAAAGAGATAGGTTTAGAACCAAAAGAACTAACAGAAAAAAACCACGCAGAAGCTATCGCAATGTTTGACGCATTGAATATATTAAGAGCAGATGTCTATCCAAAAGTTACTGAAAATATAAAAACAATAATAGATTTTATAAAAAAAATAATAGAGAAAGGTTATGCTTACGAAACAGAAACTGGTGTTTATTTTGACATAAGCAAATTCAATGACTATGGCAAACTATCTGGTCAAAATCTACAGCAGATAATAGCAGGTGCAAGAAAAGAGGTTGATGAAACAAAAGAAGATGCAGCAGACTTTGCGCTATGGAAAAAAACAAAAGGTGAGATAATAGAATTTGATTCACCTTGGGGGAGAGGGCGCCCAGGTTGGCATATAGAATGTTCAGCAATTGCAATAAAATATGCAAACAGAGAAACAATAGATATACATGGAGGAGCAAGAGACCTTATATTTCCGCATCATGAAAATGAAATTGCACAAAGCGAAGCCGCAACTGGGAAGCCGTTTTCAAAGTATTGGTTGCATACGGGTTTCCTCACTGTAAATGGTGAAAAGATGAGCAAATCATTGGGAAATTTTATAACAATAAAAGACGCCTTAGAAAAGTTTCATCCTATGGCCTTTAGGATATTTTACATAAAAAGTCATTATAGAAGTCCGGTGGATTATAGCGAGGAGAGCGTCAAAGAAGCAAAAGAGATTTATGAAAGGATATGCAACGTACTACGCTTTATTGAGGATGCCCTTGTGAATAAAAAAGAGTGCGATGAAACGATAAACTTTGAAAACGCAGTAAAAAAATTCTATGACGCAATGGACAATGATTTTGACACACCACAAGCATTGGCAGCCCTATTTGAGTTCATGCATATAATAAACTTAGAACTCACCAAAGATGCGGTCAATAAAGAAATTTTAAGAAAGGCAAAAGAAGAGCTACAAAAAATGATATGGATACTTGGAATAAGTTGCGAGAAAAAGAAAATAAATGAGAGCGCATTAATGAAAATTGCTGAAAAATTTGGCGTAAAAGAAGAGAACGCCGAAAAAGCACTGCAAGCACTTATTCAAATTAGAGAAAAAGCACGAAAGGAGAAAAATTACTCACTCTCTGATAGCATAAGGGCGAGCCTCAAAGAAGCAGGTATAATATTAGAAGATAAAAAGGAAGGAGCAGGGTGGCGGGTGGAATGAGCTACAAGTTTCTAGAGCATACCTCTGATTTAATAGTAGAGGCTAAAGGAAAAACATTTAGGAAAGCCCTAGAAGAAGCGGCGCGGGCTATGATAACTCAAATGGGTGCTGAAGAGGCTTCAAAAAAAGAAAAAATTAAAATAGAGTTACCTTCGCCTCAAACAAAAGAGGATGCGGTAGTGGCTACTCTAACTGAAATAATAGCGAGTTGCGATTCTGAACCTTTTACACCTGCCGAAGTAAAAATAAGTATTGGAAAAATTATAACTGTTCAATTAAGTGGTGAAAGAAAAACACCAAAAAATATAATAAAAGCAGTAACATACCACGGACTAAAAATAGAAAGAAAAAAAGATTGGAAGATAACTGTTCTTTTTGATATTTAGAAGGCGCCGTTCAATCTCATAAGTATGAGAAAAGCAATTACTACCAAAAATAGTATTAATAACGCTATAGCAAATACCGCTTTTATTAATTTTTTTAAAAGTACGATAGCAGCAACTAAAAAAAGCAAAATTAGAAAAATCAATACCCAATCTATCTGCATAAAAAATTTTTGTAGGTTTCATTTAAAAATATAAGCTGTTAGATAAGTTTAGGCGGTATTATGTCTATGCTTGAAGAGATATTGGCAAGACTAGAAATAAGAGAAACAAATTCGCTTTATGACCACGAACAGGTAATAACAAAAAGTCTAATAAAACTTAAAGAAGGAATGCTAAACATAGGTCAGCTAGTCGATCCACTTATAATAGATAAAAAAACAGGGGTTGTCCTTGACGGCAACCATCGTTTGAATGTTCTCAAAATAATAGAATGTCCGTTAGCAGCTTGTCAGGTTGTAGATTATGAAAGCAGCGAGATTAAAGTTGGAACGTGGTACCCAACTCTTAAAATAAACATAGAAGAATTACAAAAACTTGATTCTGTAAGATTTGAAAAAGTAGATGAAAAAACAGGAAAAGAAGCAGTAGATAACCTGCGGGCTCCCCTTTTCGCAATGCTCCCGAAAGGTGAAGGTTTGCTTCTCAATCCAGGCAAATATAAAATAAAAGAAATGGTTGAAGAACAAAGATACTTACTTGGTCTTCTTGATACAAAACAACCTAGCTATCTTCCGCTAGAAGAACTAAACCAAAGAAAAAACGCAGGGTATACTATTTTTTATAGAAGATCATATACAAAAGAAGAAATAATAAAATTTGCATTAGAACATTCCCCTCTGCCCCCAAAATCAACACGACACCTAATACCTTGGCGGATAATTAGGCTTAATATGAAACTTGGGTGGTTGAATAGTGATAAGCAAACTGCTTGGAACGAAATGAAAAGTATGTTAGAGAAACGTGCATATAATTGGAATGTTAGAAAGTATTATGAACCTGTGATAGTAATTTATTGAGGTGAAAAAATGATTTTATTAGCACCTGGACCAGTACCCGTCCTAGAAAATATAAGGATGGCGCAAACAAAAGAAATGATAACACACAGAAGCAAAGACTTTAGTGCTCTATACGAAGATTTATGTACGCGGTTAAAGAATTATCTAAACGCTGAAGAAGCCTATGTTATAACGGGCTCTGGAGCTCTTGGATTGGAAACTCTTGTTTTGAATCTATGCAAAAAAGATGAGAATGCAGTGTGTTTTCCAAATGGTGAATTTGGCGAGAAGTGTGCAGAAACAGTAAGCATATATACCAATGTAAAAATACACAAACATGAAGGACCAAAAGGCTGGAATCTTGAAAGAGCAAAAGCTGCGATAGACGAAAGCAATGCTCAAGTACTTGCAATGGTCTATAATGAAACTGGATATGGTGTTCGTAATCACATAAAAGAAATATGTAAATATGCAAAATCAAAAGGTATGCTTACAATAATAGATGGGATATCTGCTTGGCCAGGCACAGAAATGGATATGAAAGAGTTTTGTGTTGATGGGTTTGTAACTGGAAGTCAAAAAGGTATTGCCGCGCCCCCAGGAATGGCATTAATAGGTTTAAGTAAAGATGCTGTGGAGAGGTTTACGAGTAGAAGTGATATACCTAGTTATTATTGCAATCTGCAGAGACATAGAAAAAGATACCTGAAAGACAAACAAACACCAAACACGCCGGCAATATCTTTGTTTTGGGCGTTGCAAGAAGCGTTTAATGTACTTGATAAAAATGGCGGTGTACTGGCTGCTATCCAAAGACATGAGAAAGCAGCAATGCATGTAAGAAAAAGATTAACAGAGATTGGATTTCCTCTCGTTGCTGAAGAAGGATTTGAATCAAATACAGTAACAGGATTTGTATGCAAAGACGCAATAGAAGCCAAAACAATAAAGGAAAGATTAGAAAAAGAATACGGAATAAAGATAGTAGGATGCAGGGGAGTATATATCGAAACAGGACTTCGCATAGCCCATATGGGTAATTTTAAGACTGAATGGCTTGATGCTTGTTTGGATGCAATCGAGAAGATAAAGGGTAAATAATTTAAAACAGATTAACTAAATTAAATCAAAGCCCCATCGTCTAGTTCGGTAAAACCGAAGACAACGGTCAAGGATACGAGGCTCTGGACCTCGGGACACCGGTTCGAATCCGGTTGGGGCTATTTAAGGGTGTTTAAAATGATTGTATTAAATTTGAAAACATATGATGCAGTGATAAAAAATCCACTTTATTTTGTTGACATTGCAAAAGAAGTCGTTGGTGAAAGCGGTGTACGCATACCTATTGCTGTTCCTGCACCCTATCTAAAAGAAGCTGCTGAAAGGTATTGTGATGTTTATGCGCAGCATATGGACCACTATGAACCAGGTGCGCATACTGGAAGTATAATAGCAGAGATGCTCTCATATTTAAGAGTAAGAGGAACACTTATAAATCACTCCGAGAAGAGGGTAGCTCATAACATAATAAAAGAAGCAGTCGAAAGGGCACACCTCAATAACATAGAAACGATAGTCTGCGCTGAAAGTCCAGAAGAATCAGAAGTTTTAAGCGATACACAACCATCGTTTATAGCAGTAGAACCGCCAGAACTAATAGGAAGCGGAATAAGTGTTTCCACTGCTAAACCAGATGTAATAATAAACACCGTTAAGAAAGTAAAGGCAAAAAATCCTCAAGTAAAGGTGCTTTGCGGTGCTGGTGTTAATAACAAAGATGATGTAAGAAAAGCGCTTGAACTTGGAGCAGAAGGGGTGCTTTTGGCTTCAGCTTATGTAAAATCCAAAAATCCAAAAGAATTTTTAGAGGAATTAGCATCTGTTTTTTAAAACTTATGATAAGAATTATTAATACTTAAGCGACCGTAGTCTACCGGTTATGATTCGAGATTGCCAATCTCGCGGACCGGGTTCAATTCCCGGCGGTCGCATTTAAAGGGGTCATGGTGCAAAGATAAAATAAATCGCACTACCAGGTAACACGGCGGGCTCCAGATCGGTCCTGCAAGCAGGACAAAAAAAGCCGTGTAGACACCCGCATATTAGGGTTCAAATCCCTATGACCCCATCACGCGGTGAAAAAATGAAAAAAATTATTTTTATCTTAATGCTTGTTCTTTTGTTGCAATTTGGATGCACAGAGCAAAAACCACCACATGAAAATAAAACCATGGTAGTAGAATACGGCGATGTAGTTTCAGTAAATTATATACTTACTGTTGATGGTCGTGTCATAGATACAAATATAGAAGAAGTAGCAAGAAACAACAATATCTATTCTATATATAGAGACTACAAGCCACTTAAATTTAGCGTGCTTTTAGGAGAAAACAACTTACTACCTTCGTTTGTTAAGGCAGTGGTTGACATGAAGGAAAATGAGACAAAAGAGGTAATAATAAAACCAAGAGATGGCTATGGGGAATATAACTACTCGCTTACCTACAATGTTAGTAGATATTACAACAAGAGTAAATACGAAAAGGTCCCGCGCTCTTTCTTTGAGAAAAACAATATAACAATAGAAGAAGGAAAAGGTTTCCCTACAGAAATTGGCCTAGTATTTATAGATAGCTTTGACAATGAAACTGTTACCATTAATTACTTCTTCAACAAAGGAGACAGTTTTGACTACAATGGATTCCACCAAGTAGTAGTTGAAGAAAATAATGACTCTTACTTAATAATGTATGATGTAAGAGAGAATGGCACATATAAAACTACAAGCCCAATAACAAAAGAGAAAACAATAGTGCGCGTAGTCGCATTAACTAACGAAACCATGACTATTGATGAGAATCATCCGCTTGCAGGAAAAACATTAACGTTTAACATTACAGTTGTCGGAATAGAAAAACAATAAATTATTTTTTCTTCTTTTTCTTTATTGATTCTGAAAGTTTTCTTTTCTCGTTATCTTTTTCCTCTACTATGCTGCGCAATTTCTTGCTTCTTGCTTCAGCCCTCTTTTTAACGCTGTCATAGTCAATGTCTGCTGTCTCTTTTCCAATTTTTTCAACCAGTTTTTGGCTTTGTTTTATAAGTTGGGCAATGCGTTCTTTTGCTTGCTCTATGTCTGCGTTTATTTCTTTCTCAGTTTTTATAGCATGCTCGAGTTTATCTTCGTACTTTTCTGAGAGACTCTGTAGTTCGGAAAGATATCTTTTTAAATAAGCTGCTTCAGCCGCCTGCTTAAGAGCAAGTATATCACGTTCACTTCTTTGTACATTTTCCTCTATTTCTGCTATTTTAGAATCATAATCGTTGACATATTCCCTTATCCAAGCGGAGAGTTTGTTTAGCTCGTCAAACTCGTTCTCTATAGAGTCTAACTCTGCTCTTTTTTCAGCAGTAATTTTTTTCATATCCTCAAGGGCAACAGATATTTCATCTTTTGTTTTCTTTGTTTCATTTAAGTAATCTTGAAGTGTTTGAAGCATGCCATTTAGTTCTTCTATCTTTTCCTTAACAGAGCCAATAGACAACTCAACTTTTTCTGCGCGCATGTTAATAGATTCTTTTATATTTTCAAGCGCATTTATTTTTTTCTCATTCTCACTTATTATTGTTTTTAGTTCTTCCATTCTATCCTTAACATCCTGTGCTGAAACCTTTAATGTAAGTGTTAAATGCTCTATTTTCTCTTTTGTGTTTTTTGCTGAATTTCTCCCTTCTTCTCCAAGTCTTTTAAGTTCATTTTTTAATCTAACTGCCGCTTCAACTTTCTCTGGTAGTTCAAGTATATTCTCACGCAATTCTAAAAGCTTCTTTTCGTGCGCAAGCACAGCGTCTATAAAAGAGAGAAGTTCGCCTTCGCTCATCTTTTGCAAAGCACTCAGCTCTTCTTTGTAAAAGGTTTCTTTCTTTCTTTTTAATTGCTCTAATCTTGCGCGCTCTTCTTTTATTTCTTCCATATAGGCAGTGATAAGATCACGCATCTCATCATCTACAACATTGCCTGTGGTTTTTCTTTCATCTGAAATAATAGGTTTAGACTGTTCACTCAGCTCTTCTTTTACCATAAGAGGTTCTGCGATTTCTTCTTCGCCATTTTCATCAACCGCAAAACCACCCTCCTCGCTCTCGATTTCTTCGATAGTGTCAACTTCTTGAGCATCTTCTTCTACTTTTTTGAGAATGTTTTTCTTTATGTCATTCTCATTATTCGGTGATTCTTTATCTACATCAGAAAGCTTTTTTTCTTCAAGTGCTCTTTTCATCTTAACGTATTCTTCCAAAAGCTCTTCTGGGGTTTTCTCATTCACATCTTCTTTTTCTTCTGTCTTAAACAAATCGTCCTCATCTGATATTTCTTCGATTTTTTTATCTAAATCGTTTTCCTCTTTCTTTAGTAGTGCTTCGTCGCTAACAGGAAGTTCCTCAGCTGATGTAGAATAATAATCGCCCCCCGCCCATATAATATAGGTACCAGTTATGCCATACTCAATTTTTACATAACCTTCATCCTCTAAAACACGTATCCACGTCTCGAGATCATTACGGCTTTTTATACCTGCCAACCTTTGCAATTCTACAAAATTAAGTTTTTTCCTTTCTGATATTATCTTTATTAGTTTATCAACATCTGTGCTGATAAGAGCATCATCTATTTTAATTTTACCACTTTCCATCTATAACCACCAATAAATATTTTGTATGAAAACATTTAAAAATATAACAAAACACTGAATACCACAAAATAAAGTAAAAAAATAGAATTATGCAGCAACCACGATTTTGTATTTGCCGGAAAGTTTTCTTTTTGCTCTTTCAAGTGCAGTCTTAACAACATTTACATTTTCTTTAAATGTTTTTATCTCAAAAACAACCTTATTTTTATCTATTATGGCTGCGCGATCAGTTGGTCTTCCGAAAGAGTGCCTCATTCCTTTTTGCAAACGGTCTGCACCTGCACCTGCAATCATCTTATTTTCCCGTATTATGTGGTGTGGATAAGGTTTGACAACAAAATAATAATTGCCATTTATATTTTTTTCAAGATGTTTATTGGCAGATTGCCTGGCGCTTTCTATCGCATTATCTCTTAAAACAATATCTTTATCGCATACTAAGCGTACTACTACGTTGTAGTCGTCTTTCTTTACGCCCATTCTAAATTGATGGAGATCAGAATGAGGCATCGTTTTTATGTAGGACTTAGTAGGATTTTTAGAAAACCTAGTCCATGGTTTCTTTTTTGGTTCCCTAATAGTGTGCGCTGGTCTCAAACCCATATAAATACACCTCGTGTTGGTTAACATATTTTCTAACATTGGTTTTTAAAAACTGCGCCTTATTAGTTTTGGTTGCTTGCCCCCATAGTCTAACCTGGATAGGACACAACCCTGCGGTAAAATGCAGCAAGGTTGCTGTTGGGGTTCGAATCCCCATGGGGGCGTTTTTAGTTATTCGTTTTTAGGTATTCTTACTGTTTTCTTGGCTTCTTACTGTTTTCTCTGTATTTCTAATGTTTTCTATGTGCCGTTACTCCGGTTTTCATCGGTGCCGGCAGGGGTTTTTATGTTTTCTCCTGTTTTCTTGGCTTCTTACTGTTTTCTCTGTATTTCTAATGTTTTCTATGTGCCGTTACTCCGGTTTTCATCGGTGCCGGCAGGGGTTTTTATGTTTTCTCCTGTTTTCTTGGCTTCTTACTGTTTCTCCTATAGATGATTAAAAAAGCTAAACTACGCGTTTATATATTTTGCTATTTCATCCTTTAGAGTTTGAAGAGAAGAAGCACGAGCAACTATAGAATCTATTTCATCTTTTTTTGGATGGTTTTCAAATTTTTTTAAATTATTAATTACGTAATTAAAATCACCAGTAAATCGAAGACAGTCCATCAAATATCTTCCTTCATCACCGATTGTTACAAGTATCATCCGAATAAGTTTCCATCTTTGGTTTTCAAGAAACTCGCATTTTTGTGCCAACTCTGCGAGTTGAGTTGCTTTTTCAGGCTCGTATTTGGTAAGCGCGTTAGCTTCTAATTTAAACACATCAGCTAAAAATTCATAAAAACCGCTAGCAAAAACTTCTTTTTTAGTTGATTTTAACTTTTCTATTGTAAGATAACACATTTCCTTTTCTAATGAATAATCGTTTCGTCTAACTTCTGTTATAATCATTTCAAAAAGGTCTAATGCTTGAAAAAAACTGGCGGTTTTTATAAGAGGAGGAATTGCTTCTAAATAACAATCCACTTTAGTAAGCCAAAACTGCGCTTTATCAGCAATTTTTATGTAAGTTTTTGGTGGTAGATCTTCTTTTCTTAAAAGTGAAATGTTAGAATCCTCACTATAGTGCAATAAAAGCAGATTTTTCTCAAATTTTGCAAAAAACTTTTGAAAAATTTTAGATTTGTTAACCTGTACATTTCGCGGATTATTTTTTTGGTGGGTGCATAATTCTCTGTTCATTGTATTTAGTAGTGGAGATTTATGTTTAAAAATCTTGCGGTCCCCTATGATAATATTTACTAATACAAAAAACCATAAAAAAACACATATATTTAAATATTTTGGGTAATAATATAGTATGGGGAAGAGTATGAAATTAAAGATAAATGAAATCAAAAAATCAAAAGATAACACTGATAAGAATAAATCATTTTTCAAAAAAGCCAAGGATTTTTTTGTTGATAAAAAAGAAAAGATAAAAAAAATAACCGCCGGTGTTTTGTTAGGCGCTACTTTAACATTTTATCCCGGTTATGTTAACACAGTATATGCTGAAACTTCTATAAGAGAAGAATTAAAGCCAGAAGAACTATCAAACATATTAAACGACATCAATAATAATAATGATAATAAGTACAACATACAACTAATAGACTATGATAAAATATCAGCAATCTATGAAAAGAACATAACACCGGTTAATAAAATTATAGATATCAATGAAAATAACAACACAATAATATCTTCGGATAATAATAAAAATAACAATAATGTAGTAAAAGTACCAAATTCTACTATTACCATAATCACAGAAAAGATAGAAAGTATAGAAGATAAAGCTAATGAGAATCCTAAAATCTCCAAACTTAATGTTTGGTGTATTGGCGAGAAATGCATTGGGATTAAAAAAATAGAAAATGGTATAGAAGTTATAAATCACCAAAAAATAAATAGATGTAGAACAGAAAAATATTCTACTCAGATATGTCAAGAAATCTTTATCTACCCACCCAGATCAGAGGTTGTTGGATGGACGGGCGGGGGACCAATAGTTGTTAGGAATGATCCGTCTACCATGCTACAAAAAAGAAAAAAAATAAATAATTGCAGCGAACCAACAATCAGTACGAAAGAAAACTGTGAAGATGCTATTGTTAAATACTATTCAACTGAGATATACGGATCTCGCTTTTTCATTTTTGCCACTAAGAAGGATGGTGGAATTAATTATATAATTGGAAATAGAGAAGAAGAATATAGTAATGTTATTTTGCTAAAATGGAATAATAAAGAAAATTTGGAGGTTATAGAATTATTTAACAACAACGACGCTAAAAATATAATAAATAAAATAAACAATTTAATACCAAGTGGAACTATGGACGCCTTTTTCAATATGTATAACCCATTAACAAATAAAAAATAATGCAAAAAAAACTAGTAAATTCGCAATATTCCATTGAAATCTTTCCTTTTTCAAATGGAAAATTTAAATTAATTCTGTCTTGTTTTTCATCTCACCCATCTCTAATTCGTCTGGTAGAAGCATGCCTTTGGTTGTTTTAGTCCTCAATGCAGTATCTAAAAGTGTTTTATAATCTTTTTCATTTCCTTTTTCCATATTCTTAATTATTAGAGGTAGGATAACACTATTTTCAAGTTCTTTTTGATAAACATCAATGTTTTTATCTTCTATCAAAATCCTATCAAGTATTTTATTCGTCATATTTACATAGTTATCATACTTTTCAAGTAAATTAACTTTATTTCCAGCATTTCTTGCAGGCTCTAATCTTTCATAATCTTTAAACAGAGAAGTTACATTACCAACTTCTACCCGGTATTGCTCAGGAATCTCTGCAAGTGCATCTTCCCTCACTGTTTTAGCAATATCATTATCTTTTACTTGTGACCAATAATTACTACCGATTTTTTGATTATCTGGTAGCTTATTATAAATATCAAATATATCTTGTGTTATTGGGTCATTTGGTGATAAACGTCTTTCTTTTCCTTCATCAATCGTGTATACTACTATTTTCTTTTCTTCACCAACCATCTCTTCACTTATTATATAAACTTTTTTTGAAGTTGGATCAGTTAAAACATAACTTGTAATTTTTTCATCATCAGCACTAACTTTTGAAAAAATAAATGTGTCAACTCTATTTATTTTAGTTGATATTTGGACATCTTTTGGATCCTTTCCTATTTTATACTCCACTTCTCCGTCATCTACAATATAGCTTTTAACTCTTTTTCCTTCTTCATCAGGTACTACTGTAATTTTAAAGCCCTCATCAGAAGTAAAAGAAATACCCTTATCAGTTTTTTCTGCATTTATAACAGGCGTAACTGTTTTACCATAATAAATTGCATCTACTTTATCATAGGGGTCCTCTGATCTAAAAGCAAAGTACTTTTTTAAGTTTTCAAGTTGTTCTTTCTCCTCCATAGCAGAAGAAAAAGATGGAGCATTCCCATTTCTAAGAAGATCTTTAATATTTTCAATATTTTTATCTAGAGTTTTAACAACATCATTGCCAGTTTTCTCTAACTGTTTTTCTGCAGCATTAATTTCTTTTAAAAGACTATTTATATTTTTCTGCATATTTAACTGTTCTTCTGTCAAAGGATGTTTTGCTTCAGCATAAGCAAGAGCTTCTTTTTGAGCAATTAAGTACTCTTTTACATTTTTATAACCACCTTCTTGTATTTCCTTAGATAATTGTTCTGCACTTATTCCTAATTTTTTGGCGGTGTAATCAGCAGACAAAACTTCGGTAAACCTCTCACTAGCTGTGTTATAACTCTCCAGTGCTTTTGACAACTTTTCATCCTTCAAGTCCTTTGTTAGATTTCTAACATTTATTACTGCAGCTTCATCAATCGCCCGCACATCTTTTTCATCAATATTTTGAGATACGATGGACCTTATTTTTTCCTTTCCCACTTCTATTTCCCCTTTCACCAAAACATTACCTATTTGGCGAAAAAAGCCTGCTTCTCTTTTATATTCTGCTAATTTATCGTTATATTTTCCTAATGCATCATTATATGCACCCACTGCAAAATCGCTTCTTTGGTTGACAACCTCTTCATAAACATTCTTTATTTTATCAAATTCAGCCCCACTTAATTTACCAGCCACACCATACACCACAATATTAGCTCCCTCTTTAGTTACTAAATATTTTTGATCCCCTATTGTGATAGAAAGATATCCAACAGTAGATATATTTTTCTCTTCAAGGTCCTTACTTAGAATAGATATCGTTTTGTTAAGTCTCTCATTGTCTTTGTCACCTCTAAAAGAAACTTTAATTTTGCCTTCTTCTTCATAAGTAATACTTCCATCAGAATTAATCGATATGATAGTAATTGAACGGTCACCAACTTTAATTGTTTTTCCTTCTAAAGATTCCTCTTTTTTTTGGAGTTCAACAGAAACCTTTCCTTCTTTTGTGTCAAAAGTTTGTTTTATTTTCTTTTCATATTCTTCCAGGTCGTTTTTAATATCTAAGAGAAATGCTTTTTTGATTTTTATTTCAGCATTGGTAGTTAAACTTAGTTTGAAATCATTAAATTTTTCATCTACTTTCTTAAAGTCTACTAAACCAAAAGTTATTTTAGAAAATAATGTAAAAATTGGGCTCGCATATTCTTTTTCTTTTTCTTGAGAACCTAAATTTAGAGCAACACCTCCTGCTCCTCCTCCAACGCCGCCTTCTCTCCTAAAAGGAGAAATAACTACGTGAGCAGATTTCTCTAAAATTTGAACTCCAGCCTTTGCTGTAAGTTTACCAATGTCTACAAAGGTATCCTTAAGTGACATTTTTTTATCAAACGAAGAACTTATCGCCCCCCCTATATTACCCAATCTTGAGATCGGAGAAACTATATTTTTTACTTCATCTTGGAACTTTTCTTTTGCCAACGTTCCATAAGCATCAAAGAATGAAGAACCGGCATCCATCCTGGCTTTTATTTCTTTTATTTCATTAACAGCAGTAGCGGTACTTCTTATTGTGAATAAAACAGATGTTATAGTATAACCTGCTCCCCTACCACGACTATCATATCTTATATGCTTTCCTACTCTTGCACCTCCAATATCAAAACCCCTGAGTGGATTTCTCCCAGTTAAGGCAAGACTCCCCCCCAGTAGCGCGAATATTATCGCCAGAGGTAAGCAAAAAGCAGGCGTAGCTGTAATGTCTTTTTGAGGTTTGCAGTAGGAATAAAACTCAGTTGCTGGAAAAGCATGATAATTATAAATTATCTCAGTATCATAAGGATTATAAGCACCTTTAGCAAGTGGGATAGAACTAATAGTAAATGGAATATTTGGAAGGTGAACATTTATCCCGTTCAACTCAAAACAGCATTTTCTTACTTCAGTGTCATTACAGGAACAAAAAAGAATCTGATAAGTGAAACAATCGTTTTTATATGAAGAGAAGTCGTAAGTTGCTATTCCTTTTAAATCAGTAAATGTTTTTTCAAAAAAATGGTCTGAAGTGTTATACCGATGTATTATTATAGGTGTATTTACTAAGGGCGCATTGTTAGTTGCATTATATAAATATATTTTTAGGATATAATTCGACTCATCGGAAACAACAAACATTTTTGTAGGTGTTAGGGTAGCTACTTCTTCACATTTTATACATTCTTCAGCAATAGAAAAGGAAAGCATCAATAACAAAAAAAATATTTTTCGCATAAATAATTTTGTTTAGTTAAATTTTAAATATTTAAGTGAGTATTGGAGTTATGCGGTACCTGGCAGCATTCCTATTAACAATAGCTCTTTCTTTTGCTCAATCATGTTCACCTATAGGCACAGTGACAAATTATTTAACAAATGAGTTTATGTCACTTTTCTTTATTACTTTGGTAATTACTGTGATTCTTCTTGCACTTATAAAAAACTTCTCTGGTCTTATAAATATGCCACAACTTGATGCATGGATAAAAAACGAATTAAGAGAAGTAATAGTAACTGTAATTCTTTTTGTCATCATTGTTTCATCTTTTGGTGCTTTAGATTTAATTGTAAAAGCTATAACAAATGTGGATTGTACAAGAGATGCTGCACTAAAAGCAGTCGATGGAATGGTAGAAAGGTATGATACTGCCTATCAATCTCTAATCAAAGCAATGACAAGACTAAGATTTATATCTTCCTATTCATCCTATGCATCATTAGGATTTATACTATATACAGGGATGTCAAATGCAAAATATGCAGGAGTTTACCCACTTATTAATTCGCTCTCAATGGCTGCATCCGGTTTAACTAATGGGGTATTTTTATATATGGCTATAGAAAAACTCCTAAATTTTTTTTATGTAACGATGCCAATGCTAATCCCTATTTCATTTTCTCTTCGAGCTTTTCCATTAACAAGAAGTATAGGAAATACTCTCATAGCCATTTGTATAGGACTTGTAATATTCTTTCCGCTATCAGTAATTTTAGTTGCCCAACTCAATAATATTGTAGGAGTACCAACACCCGAGATACCAAAAAATGAATTATCTGATTTGGTTGGTGGAGAACCTGGCTGGTTGATGAAAGTAGGAATTGCTGTTGCTACATCTGGCTTAGGTGAAGCAAAAGAAGGAGGTTTAGCCTCCTCTCTTCTTTCACCAGTGTGTAAAAATATGGTAACGAGATTTGTATTTAATGTAGGTGAATATCCGTTTGGGCTCGTTGTTTGTCTACCTTTTTTAATTGCAATAGTAACAGCTCCATTTTATCCGACTTGTGTAGAAATAACGGCGAATATAATCTACCCAGCTTTAGCAGCATTAGCTAGTCTTGGTCTCGCAGCGCTTATAATGGTTGTTGATCATTTTACATTAAATTTTGATCCTGAAAAAGCTTTTAACATAATTTATGTTTTTCTTAGAGATGTCAACATATTAGTCGTTATTTCTTATGTAAATGTATTATTAATCGGATTAATAACAATAAGTGGGATTAGATCAATATCAGCAACATTGGGAGGGGAATTATACCTCCCAGGAGTGGAGAAGTTGATATGAAAAAGACACTATTTACCCTTCTTTTAATTTCAGTGTTGTTTGCGCAATGCGAAAAAGATGTCTTAAATATAGTTTTATCAGAACAAGGAACGCTTATCTCGTTAGTAATAATAATAAGCGTCATAGGCATCGCCTTGTTATATACTTTTGGTAAATTTGCTGAGAAACCAGAATATATTGTACTGGCAAAAGACGAGCTTTATCATTTATTTTTTTCAGCGGTCTTGTTAATCGCGTTTGGCGGGATTATTTTTTTCGGTTGTTTATTATCTTCTACTATTATAGATTTTGGAAAAGACAATCTTCAAATAAAACATCCTTGCTTGGCACAATTAAATGCAAACAATGTTGCATTGTGTAGCCTTATTTCTATTGAAAAAGAAATAGATAGCATAGTATATGCGCTTACAAAACAACAATTAACTTACTTACAAGATGCAGGATGGGCGTATAGTGCGGGTGATATTATAAAAGGAGAAACAAAAACAACTTCCATGGAAGCATATAAACGAGTTTACGCAAGTGAAATAGACATTTTACTCACTACTTATCTTTTCCCTGCAAGATTAGCCATCACAATGCAAAAAACTGCAATAACACTAATAAATGATTCTATAATTCAATGGATTTTACCAATCGCATTTCTTTTCAGATTTTTCCCACCTTTCCGCTCAGCAGGGAATATTCTTTTAGGTATATGCTTAGCACTTTATGTACTATTTCCTTTCTTTTTAGTTTTTAATTTCCTCATGTATTATTCAGTCTTTGATGATTGCCATAAATATGCCAACATATTCGAAGATAAACCGTTAGATAAAGAAATTGGTTCCACTGTGTGTACATCACCAATATCCATGTGGAACGTAGCGCGTTTTATTCCAATTGCCTTCTTCCTTCCTAACCTTGCAATCGCGCTCACAATAACTTTCATTTTTGCAATTGATAGGGCTTTAAGGGTGATTGGCTGAAAAAAATAATTTTGTTTTTGTTTATTTTTTTAATTGCGTTGGTAGGTGCACAGAATAGTTTACAGTGTAATGGAAAAGATACAGAGGATCCATGTGCGTACCTTTCACCTCAATTATGCCAAGCGCTTAAATATTTTGAAGATTGGAAAGTAGCGGCACTTTTGGCATTAATAATCTCCACCCTAATAGTAGCCATAGCTTATATGATGGGTGCTGGCTTTGAGATGCCTGATTTAAAAGCATGGGCGACCAATGAAATTTCACAACTAATAGCTACAGCTATAATAATTGCTGCGGTTATAGGCGTATTTACACTCCTCGATGGTATTGTTTTATTAATAGTCCAAGAGAGCAGAGTACCTAATTTAAGCTGCGCTATCGGTGAGAACTGCCTTAATAAAACTGCTTCTTTTTATCTTGACGATTACATATCAACAGCTAAAGAAGGTGCTTTGGAAGCATACAAAAAAGTAATTGAGGAAATTCAAACTACAACTACAAGGTACAATATCTATTGCAGTCAAGTAATTACACCTATACCATGCTTGCAAATCGGGAGCTCTATACCACGTGAAGGAGTAGGGAATGCGATTTTAAATAGTGAAAGAGAAACAATAGTATATGAGTATTACCAGGGGCTTTTGGCCTCGATGGAGGCTCAAAAATTCTTTGTTTCTAAAGTTGCGTTTGGGGTAGGACCGCTACTTTTGGCTATGGGTGTATTAGGTCGTGCGTTTTTCTTCACACGTCGTTTAGGCGGCCTCTTAATTGCAGTAGCGATAGGGATAATGTTTGTTTTTCCATTGATGTATATATTTGACTGGCTAACAATGCAGTTAACACTTTATGGAGATTTGCCTTTTTCTGGATTTAGTTCTAATTGTCCTCTTGAATGCCAAAAAACAATTCCTGTTGCGTACATGGATACGACAGGTAAATTCGGCGGCGCCATCACAGTTCAATTCAATAATACTGGTGAACTGATGAACCTCATATTTGATGAAATTAATAGAACAAAAAAATGTAGTGAAAAGCAAAATATGAAAGAAGCAAGTGAAATTGCAGCAAAACTAACAAGTGGTGAAATAGAAAAATATATTTTACCATATAGTAAGAAAACCATCGTATCTTGTGAAGGCGAAGCAAGCAAAGCAGTTGTAAAATTTACAAGTAAAAAAATGTGCATAGCAGAAGGGGAATCAGAAGATGAAATAGACTATTCCCTAAGCAAAAAAAAGGAAGACTGTCCAGAAGAAGATGAAGAAAAAAACTATACATGTCCATTGCAGTGTAGGGTGTTACCATACCCCTATTGGATACCAAAATGTGCAGAATATGGCACTCAGTTAGCTTGTAGCAAGCTTACTGAAAAATGCAAAATAATTAGATTTGTAGAGAAAGTTGATACTTTTCAGAACAATAGTTGCCCCGCAGAGTGTAAAATAATTCCACCATTAAAAAATGACTGTAGTTCAGCAGCTATTATGACTTCTTTTTGTCCAGCCAGAATGGAAAGCCCATGTACAGTAGATGCTTGTCTTGACTCTCGTTTTGATTGCCGTTCAAAGTATAGAACAAAAGGAACGCCATTTAAGGATTGGTTTGAGAAGCTAACATCAACATCTAAGGAAAATCCAGAAGTTGCTCTCATAGCATTAGAGAAGTGTAGTTTTGCTACCACATGTGCAGGTTTCGATTTTAAAGCAGATAACACAAATAATTACAAAAACACGTTGGATATAGCTAAAAAAAGTTGTATTTATATATACCCAGATCCTAATAACCCATCGTGCAGTGGTTGTGTATTCACAGAAAAAGCATATCTTTACGATCCGGTAATACGACCAGATGATGAATGCAAAGATTTGTGCTCTTCTAAACCAACAGGAAAAAAACAGACAGGAGCAAATGCACCTTTGCTCGTAGAAGGTAACGTAGGACCAACTATTCTTACTGATGTAGCCAAACTACTAGTACCTGTGTACCTATTACCTTTATTTAACATACTTGTAACTGTAATGTTTATTCGTTCCTTCTCAAGATTCTTAGGCGGTGATATAGAGATACCTGGATTGGCGAAGGTGTTGTAATGAAAAAAATAATTATTTTGTTACTTTTGATTTTACTCGCGTATGCGGCAAACCCTAGTCAAAAATTCCAAAAACCACTTCTCATAGAAACGGGTGCGACTGCAATAATTTTCTCTACATTAATATTAACACTTCTATATATGATAGGGCATGGGTTCAACATACAAACACTTGTAATGAGCAGTAAAGACGAATTATACCACCTTATAATATCAATCATTTTGCTTGGAAGTTTTGTTTTAATCTCTCTATCTCTAGATAGTTTTATTGGCGGTAACGGCCTGTGGTGGGATGCTAGTAGCAAAATAGAGAAGGTTTCCTTAGGATTTAGAGTGATATTAAGTGGCATCCATTCTTTTGAAAATGTAGCGATAGAAGGAACAGAAACATTAAGTTGCCAGTTTTTCAGTGCATCGTTAACAATGTCTCCTTGTGGTGGCTACTCCGCTCTCACACCGCCAGCAAACACAGCCAACTCCATACTTAGCATGGTTTTAGTTTCTTATTATGTAATACAAAATTTGTTATTGTTAGGTGTAGGCCCTGGTATAAATATTATATTCCCTCTTGGAATATTTTTTTACTCTTTTAAGTTCACAAGACCAGCTGGCTCGGTTTTAATTGCAATAGCATTTTCTTTATATGTTTTATTACCATTAATGATAATAGTTGTAGAAGGAATTTATGACAAATATACACAAAACATAACAATTTCCAGTAAAGCACCTGAAGCGAAGGTAATAGGATGTACTGCAGACGATAGAATTTCAACAAGTGAAAACAATGCTTTGGAGACTTATAAAAATATGAAAAAATTTTTAGAGTATCACATGGAAGTAGTGCTAATAAAAGGTTTAATCTTTCCAATAGTCTATATACTTTCATTAGCTGCTGGAATAAGAGGAATCGCGGCTGTTGCAGGTATTGAGGTGGACGTATCTGCGATATCGAGGTTGATGTGATGGTTGGAGTTTGTGAAGGTTTTCTTGCTGGCGGCGGTATAATATACAACTCCATCCTTCCACTTGCAGGTTTTGCTGCGCTTATTACAATAATTGCTATAGTAATTGCGTATTATATAGGAACATTTATAGATAACCCAAAAGTAACAGTTTGGGCAAAAACAGAGATTGTACAGGTTTTTATTTCAGTATTGGCGGTTATTATAATAATCGCAGGCATGCAATCTTTTTGTGCAATAGATTCTGGTGCTATAAGAGAAATTGTTGGGAGTAAAAACAACATAAAAGGAAACATCTTTGATGAAGCTGAAAGTTATTTAGTTAATACTACTTCGTATGGCCACTATGCTATGGGTGTAACAAGATACTATCTTTCAGCATATGCTATTTTTATATATAGATATACTTTCTCCTGTGATTTATGGGGACTAGGTTGTCTTTTTGGTGGAAGCGGAACTTCGTACTCCAGTTTAGCTAATTATGGTGGTAAATATGGTTCATTAAATATGCTTTTTGGATCGACAGTCCTATATTTTCTAACTTCTGCAAATATGTTGTTTATTTTATTATTCACTTACAAAGGATTTATTCTTTTTTTCTTACCTCTTGCCATCATCATTCGTTCTCTTCCATATTTACGATCGCTCGGGTCGGTTTTAATAGCTATATGCATTTCTTTTTTTCTCGTCTATCCGCTTGTCCTTTCAGTATTTTCTGTTGCAACGGACAACCTGTTTTACAAGCCGATTGTTTTAAAAGAAGAAAAATTCGAATCAAAGAGCGGCTCAAGTGAATTATTTTATGGCTCGATACTAGGAGCTCTTGGTACCTCTGTTTATACAAATGACAACGTCCTGAAAGAAGATTTATTTGTTAATGGAAAGGATGACTACATTGAAGTATTAAAGATAATAGCTACTGCTTTCGTTATATCTTTTGTTCTTCCTTCCTTAGCACTTGCGATAACACTTGCAAGCATTAGATATTTCGGAAGACTATATGGTGAGGATGTTGATTTAAGTAGATTATCACAATTGGTGTAATTATGGCTGCACAATTACCTGGTATTTGGGAGGGTGCGTGGTTGCCTTATAGTATTGCGGCAATCTTTATCGCACTTTTAATACAAGGCCTTATATATGCCATAGCCAAAGCTTTTAATCTCACTGAGTTAGAGAGAGGTACAAAATCAGAAATAATGCAGGTATTGGCTACGTTCTTTTTAGCTGTTTTTCTGGTAATAATAGTCGGGAGTCTATCTGATTATGTTAATAGTCAAATTTATGGAACAATAATGTGTGGTGGAAAAGAGGTAACAGTAGAAAACACTGCTAGTGCCCTTTATGTTATGCAATGTAAAGTAATAGAAAAAGCAAGAGCACTGGAAAGTATTCATCTTGCTATAAGAGAAGAGGCAAACGACGCGTATTACACATTTTACTCAAGCTTTAATGTTATGGGGGTGCCTGTTTTCTCAGGTCAATATATAAGCGGTTTATATAAAACAATAGAAAATTATAGATATAAAAACAATCTAACAACAACTCTTCTGATAGCCCTAAATGCTCTAATAACATTTATTGCTTATATCGGAGCATCAATGCTTACTTTCTTTTTACCTTTAGGTGTTCTTCTTCGAGCTTTTTATTTTACAAGAGGAATAGGTAGTCTTTTTATATCACTAGCAATAGGATTTTACTTTATATTTCCATACGTATTTATAATTACTGACCCAGGATTTGTTAAATTACCTCCTCCTGAAAAACCATCACCTACACTTTCTAATGAATTTTGTTATCAAACATTTTCTTCTGTAATTTCTATTGTAAATTATAATACAAAACAAGGCGAATGGAAACAACCAGCTGGCTCTGATTACTTTACCACAAATGACCTTGCAAAAATATATGCTTCATTGATATTACATCCATTAGCATCCCTATTTTTAACCATCATATTTGTAAGATATTTAATGTATCTTTTTGGAGAGGAATCATACGATTTGTTGCGTATGACGGCGAGGTTGGTATAATGAAGAGAGCGATTGTTCTTATGTTTGTTTTATTTTTCATTTTTGGCTGTACAGTAGAAAAACCATTAGACAAACCCACAGAAAAAATAAGCTGTTGTAATAGAACAGTAGCAGAAAATGAGAATAGGTGTGAGTTAGTTAACCCCCCCGGACACTTCAGTTATCAACCGGGACCTTGTGACTTAGAAAAAAACACATGCAACATTACATTACTAAGTGTCCAAAAAGGCGGAACTTCAGGATCTTTGGGTGGAAGCGGCGGAATTGGAACAACACCTATAGGCGGCCAAACAAAAAAAGAAACAATAGGACTTGAAAAAAATATAATAGAGGTTCCGATATGTAGTGGAGTTACTACGGACACTTGCGTACAATCAAATTGTATGGCGATGGTTTGTGGTGATTTTCTTTACAGACCAAAACCACTACAATCAATGCCTACTGAAGAAGAAATAGAAGCAGGTGCAGCACTGCCACTTACACAGAGCGAGGAAGAAGGTTTCTCGCTTTACAAAGCAGATTGCAAGTTTTTCAAGATGGATGAAAACCTTTCGAAATTACTTGAAAGAAGTGGTGCAGTTGTAAATAGCTTTAGATTTGGCATCGGAAGCGAACGCCCGCACTTTGAAGATTTTGAAAGATTTAGATATTACTTTCCACCGAGTGATAAATTTTGTAGTATAAATACTAATGGAAATATAGATAGGTACTTAAATTATCTAGAGGTATGCAAAATAGTAGGCGCTGCGAACTCAATTCTTTTATGCAACCAATATAAAAACGAGTTAAACAAAACGGATCCTCTGTCCTCTATTTCAAAATATCAATGTGTACCTTACACCGCGAGTCTAAAGGAATCAAATAAAATGAATTTTAGAAAATTATATCCTTTCTTATACACAAATAAGGAATCAAATGATAAACTAGAACCAAACAGTTATAAATTAAAAGAGAGGGGGGAGATAGACAAGGAATACTATGCAAGAGCTTTAACGGCGGAGTATAGTGACTTAATATTTAAACAAAATAAAACTGCACCTTTTGAGTGTGAAATAGATGAATGTTTATCTGGCTTTTGTAATAAAAAAGATTATAAACGATCAGTTATATTAAAAAAAGATGGTACAAAGATACCTGTTGATTGCCATTACGGAACAATAAATGAAAGAAGGGTAGTTGTATGTGCTTCACATACTGCAGACCCCGAGTTCAGATGGGACAGCTCATTAGACGATGTTAATGTTTATCCAAATTATCAAAAAATACCAGTTTATGTTTTACAGTCACACATATTAAAAGAGAGGGGTTCATGCTTTGCGGCGGCGGGTGACGAACTTTCAAAAATAAAGAAGAAGTCTTCGACATTTTTTACAGAGGCCATAAATGAAAATTGGGAAACACTTACATTTAAGGAACTTGGTGATGCAAGAAATGGAAAATGTAAAGAAAAAATAAACCAATATTTAAAAGAAGATACATATTATGTTTTTATGTCTAATCCAGTTCATTTATTGAAAGATATAGCAACGAGAACAAACGGAAAGGAAACTGATAATCCTTCTTATTATTGTCAAGGTGAGATCTTAGATTGCACACCACGTTATGAATTTGAAAATATTTTATATTTACCCCAAAATGAAATTTATGAAATAGAAGTAATTCCAAGTGATTTTAATAGTGCTATGGTTTCACCTAATGAAGATGATAAATGTCCTAGTGGTTATATAAAAGGTAAGAATAATATGTGTTATGCAACTTCATTAGAAAAAGGAAAAAAATATCTACCAGCAGCAACAATTTATTTTTTTAATAACCTAGATTTAGCAAAAGGTGACAACAAAAAAATAATCGGATATGGAATTGGTAAAGCAGAAAACAGTGATTTAATAAAAAAATGTAATATGAAAGAGGGCAAAGACTATGAAAATAAAGATATAGCTATAGCTAATCCTTCAGAAATCTATATACAAAAAGAAGATAACACAGGTAGCTATCAACTTGGTTTGCAGCTAGGGATGGATACTCTCAGAGAGATAATGCCTTATTTTAATTACGATAACGACAAATATTATTTCGACTTATACAAAATAAAAGCAACAAGCATACCGTGGGTATTGGCATATATGTCATGTAAGGATGATAAAGCTAATAATTGTGAACCGATTACACTTACCAAACCGCAACAGAGAATACTTATAAGAAATAATATATTCGCATTACCACTTACTGATAATAACAAAGTGGTACTAAATTCTGAAGATTTAGCTAGAGAGATTAGTTCTCCAACAGTCATAAATTATGTTCTAGCATCACGTTATTTTTATATTATTTATAGCTTAGGAGATTGTGAAATGGAAGAAGGAAGCGAACTCCCGAAATTAGAAGAATATGGATGGTGCGAACCTTGTACATATGCAACAATGGCGTATAGCGGTGTTCAACCCCCACCATCTACAGAAGAAGAATCAACAAAACTTCATTATCAAAATTTACAAATTACAAATTATCTGAAGAATGGAATATTT
Source organism: Candidatus Bilamarchaeaceae archaeon (assembly GCA_038870635.1). Lineage (GTDB taxonomy): Archaea > Micrarchaeota > Micrarchaeia > Anstonellales > Bilamarchaeaceae > JAVZJR01. The sequence continues at coordinate 233,494 of JAVZJR010000001.1, forward strand.
CCTATTTTAGATTTCAGAAAAGCAGCTGAATATGTTGATCTAAGCCAATGTACATCAGATATAAATGGGCAATTACAATGTCCATCCAATGTAAAAGAACCATGGATAAGTGAACTAAAGCTATTAGTAAAGACAGATACAAATGAAGATTTAGGACCAATTATAATCCTTGTTGGTAGCAGCAGAACAAAATACATGGTTGATCCTTGGGTGGCAAAAGAACAAACAAATAAAGTAAAAGAAATATGTAAAAAATGTTTGGCAGCAGTTCCGTTTTATGCTTCAGCGAGCTCTTACGCTACAGAAATATATGCAGATAATGAAGTAGTAATTACAAATTATGTTGATAGAGATGTAACCAATGAAATGGGTGAGTTATTTAAAAAAGCTAATAATATTGATGTAGCAGTAATAGAGTTTCCTATTGCAGATGTTATGATAGATTATGCAAAAGACAGCGTCTGGTGGAACTCAAGAACAGCAAAAGAAAAAGCAGATATTGTTGTTGAAAGAATGTATAATTATGCATGGCAAATAAATTATGAAGCAAGAAAAGCAGGAAAACAACAGCCAGTACCAGTAGTGATATTATTTAACCTAGAAACAAATGAAGAAAAAGGCTGGCCAGTCTTCAACAGTAAAGACGATACTACAGCACAAGAGAACAAAAGAAGATTTTATGCAGATTTTTTTGCTAATATATACTTATCAAAAGATAAATTAAGAAAAGCAGGAGTTATTGGCCTTGTTTATACCCCATTGAGCGCAAAAGGACAAACACCACCAGAATATCCTGCTAATATAGGAATAGTTAATCTTCCTACTAGTTTTGGTTCAAAATTCTGTTCTTTCCAAGAAGGAACATATGATTTTGTCAGTATTGAATTATTAAACAAAATAAATAGAATAACGCAGCCTAAAGAAAAATGTGATATGTTTGCAAAAGAACAAACCGTGCAATTCCAACAAATATGCCGCCCAGATGCAACAGGATGGGAGGGAGATATATTCAACTGCACTCTTACTTGTTATAATCAAACGGATAGTTGTTCCCTTATGTGCAAGCTGCAAAAATGCACTTCAATGCCACCAGATGCAGAACATTCAGATATATACTTATCTTGTGAACCCCCAACAACAAATGGTTTCATTAATTGTATGTTTAAAAATGGAAGAAAAATAGTAGGAGAAAAAGACTACAGTGAAACTGCCCTGTGTCAAATAAAAAGCCCATCTTTAAATCCTCAAATACAACAAAAAGAATGCAGCATAAAATGTGATAATGAAAATGGTGGTTGTAATCTAAACTGCGTAATTCAGATATTCCCAGAGTACTACTGGTGGAAAGATTTAGCTAAGTGTTTTATAGATACTTCATCTATAACAAAAAGCTGCGGACAAAAACTCAGCCCAAGCGGTGCGATTTATTGCCAACAATGTAGCTCAAATGAGTATTGCGATGAATCCTCAATGATATGTGATGACGGTACGCAATGTGTTGCCCCACCTGGAACAACCGGTCCTTATAAATGTCCGAAAGGATTAGTGAGTGAAAAATGCCAATTATGCAGTGAGAAAACAGGCACAGTCTCTTGTTTAATGAGAAGATATACCGAACCGAAGGCTATTGATCGTTTTGCTATAGGGGCCGGACTAAATTATGATAGTTATTTCAAAGAAATAAAGTATTCTTCTTTAACAGATGCAGATATGGATATAATAGCAAGATTGCCAAAAACAGATAAATGCTGCCTCTTAGATGATGAAAATAAAAAATATACATACCTACTAACAGAAATGAACGCAATAAGTAGCACTCCAGTGATATTTGCTACTGGTCAACCATCACCACAAGCAAGCTTATTACAAGATTGTGGTTTTATAGACTCAACGATAATTAATGCGCAAGGTGGGTTAAAGATATGTGGGATAACAATGACGCCAGATGAACCATTAGCATGTAAAAAAACTGGCGAGTGGGTAACTTATGATAAGTGATCTTATGAAAGTGATGAATAAGCAAAAAATTGAAAGTACAGAACCAAAAAAATTAATAGAAGAAATAAAAAGATTAAGGAAGAGGATAAGAGAGTTAGAGCAAGAAAATAAAATACTACAGGACCAAAACAACAAAACAAATTATAGATTATATAGAGATATAGAAAGATAATTATTTAGTCAATATCTCACAACCATCTGTGGTAACAAGTACTGTATGTTCTGCTTGACTTACTAATCCATTCCCTGCATCTTTTAGGACAGGATACCCTGTGATTATCTGCGCTTCTAAAAGCTCTCGAAGTGCTGCGTTTACAAGTATTTTTGAATTAAACTTCCTCATTACCCACCTTTCAGCAAATGGTAATAAGTGGTATTCTTTTATTATATGTTCTAAGATTTTTTTTGATTGACGCATAGTAGTGCTGCCAGGGCCATAAAAGCTAAATATCCCGACTTCTTCAGCATCTTCGACGTAACCAGCACCATTAGTTATAAACGGTTCTATAGCATAGATCTCTCCCTCTTTTATAATATAATCGTCATCTGTTTTTATATTTGGAATATCTATACCTGCATGTAGCAAGCCTGTTTTTATCATATGGCCGCTTAAATTGCTTATTGGCTTAAAACCATACTTCTTGGCGATTCCTTCTGTGATCGCTCCGAGGTCACCAATCTTAACACCTGGTTTTATAGCTTTTATAACTTCAGAAAGTGCCTCTTCAGCCGCATCCACTAATTGCTTATTTTTCTCGCTTAGGTCGATAGTATAAGCAGTATCACCTATAGCACCATTAACAGATACACCAATGTCCACTTTTAGGATATCTGTTTCCTCAACAACGGTTGTATCATCTATGGATGGTGTATAGTGTGCAGCAATACTGTTTTTTGAGAGATTCACAGGAAAGGCGGGTTTTGCTCCCTCTTTCTCTATCATATTCTCTATAGTTTCAGCAATATCCAACAATGGCTCGCCAACCATGATAAGTCTTTTGCTTTCTTCTCTTATTTTAGCTGCTATCTTTCCAGCTGCTCTAAAATCTTCGATATTGTCTTTTATATTTAATATACTTTCATCTAACTCTTCTGCCATATTTTCTTTTCACAAAGAGTGTTTTTAATGCTAACGGCTATCCAAAACTAAAACAAAGCAATCCAAAAAGAAGGTCGCACCAAAGCATGCTTAAATAGATTACCTAAAAACTCCATATCGCCATATTTACTTAGAAATTCTTCTATGTTATTTTTTTTCAAAATTTTTATCTTTAACTCCATCTCAGCATCAGTTTTTTTATTTAAAAAAGAACGAATAAAATTATGTAAAAATAGTTGTTTTTGATACTTAAAACGCCATTTCAATTCGTAATCGAAGCTACTCTTTGCTGTTGCTGCTATTTCTGCACACCAACACCCAAAAAGAACACCTCCACCTGTAGTTGGCTTAACTTGTCCTGCTGCATCACCTACCAATCGCACGTCATAACGATTAATTTTTTTTGCAGTAGATTTTCTTACATCCAGTGGGATAACATATGCTTTTTTATTTAAAGCTTTAACATCAAGTTTCCTCTCTAATAGTTGGAAAGAGTTATTCACATTAAAAGGAAGACGAACGCCGCATCCAATTTCAAACAATCTTTGCCCTCTTGGCACTACCCAACCAAGAAAACCCGGAAAAGATGATGAAAAGAATACTTTAACTTTTTGCTCATCCCAATTAGCCCTAACTTCCCCCTGCATCGTTCCAACAAACTGGCTGATTTTTGGAAACTTAAAAAAATCTGCTGTACTAGAAAAAGCGCCATCTGCACCTATAATTGTGCTTGCCTCATAACTACCAACAACTCTATCTTTGTATTTTAGTTTTGCTCCTTCGTCTTCTGCCATAGAAGCGAGAATCCTGTCAAATTTTTGTCGATTGCAAACAACTGCGATTGGCGTTTTTTTAGCTACTGTTATGCACTCATTACCAAAATAAATGTCTGCACCGTATATCTCATTTTCAACACTTTCTTGCCAGTTTACGTATTTTTTAAGTGTTTTTAAACCACTTAAAGAGAAGAGACCAGTGCAGGGCTTTCCACCAGCAGAGGAGTGCTCCTCGCTAATAAGAACTTTTTTACCTTCTCTTAAAGCAGCAATGGCGGCAATGCATCCAGTCGGGCCTGCGCCAACAATATGTAAATCAAACACAAAAATAATTCATGTAATAGCTTTTTATTTTTTGGTTTTCAAAAGAGATTATGGCAGACTTTGTTGTTAACCCGTGGGAAGTAAGCGGCGAGATCGATTACGAGCGTTTAATAAAAGAATTTGGAACACAAAAGATAACAGACAGTTTAAAAGAAAAATTGGCGAAATTGGCTGGCGAAGAGCACGTAATGGTACGACGGGAGTACTTTTTTTCCCATCGAGACCTAGATTTGATTTTAAGAGATTATGAGCGAGGAAAGGGATTCTTTCTTTATACTGGAAGAGGACCATCTGGACCTATGCACATTGGCCATCTTATACCGTTAATTTTTACAAAATGGTTACAAGATAAATTCAATGTCAACCTCTATATAGAGATAACGGATGACGAAAAATTTCTTTTCAAAAAACAATTAGAGTGGGAAGATGTAAAAAAATACGCAAACGAGAATATCTTAGACATTGCCGCTGTTGGTTTTGACCCAGATAAAACTTTTATCTTCAAAGATAGCGAATATATTCGTAATGTGTACCCGCTTATGTTAAAAATTGCAAAAAAAATAACTTTTTCAACTGCAAAGGCAGTCTTTGGTTTTACCAATGAGACCAACATCGGAGCGATATTTTATCCAGCCTATCAAATAGTTCCAACCTTTTTTGAGGAAAAGCGTTGCCTTATACCGAATGCAATAGACCAGGACCCATATTGGAGAATACAACGAGATATAGCAGAAAGTTTAGGATATCTAAAAACAGCTTCAATCCATTCAAAATTTATTCCTCCTCTTCAGGGCCCAACAGGCAAAATGAGCGCAAGTGTGCCAGAGAGCGCGATTTGGCTAAGTGATAGTGATAAAGAGGTTAAAAGGAAAATAATGAAATATGCATTTTCTGGCGGACAACCAACAGTAGAAGAACATAGGAGGAAAGGAGGCAATCCTGCGATAGATGTATCTTTTCAGTGGTTATCTATAATGTTTGAGCCAGATGATAAAAAACTTAAAAAAATAGAGGAGGACTATAGAAACGGCTCACTATTAACAGGCGAACTAAAACAAATTCTCATAGACAAAATAAATGATTTCTTAGAAAAACATAGAGAAAGAAAAGAAAAAGTAGATATCGAGGCCTTTGTTAGAACGGGCAAATTAGCTGAGAAGATGTGGGAAACGACCTATTAATCAGCATTTATGTCTACATTTTGTTTTTCTTCTTCTACTTTGAAATATTCAAAATCTTTCATCCCTAAAAGCTTCGCTATTATAAGGTCTGGAAATGAATGAATCCTAGTATTAAACAAATAAACTGAATTATTGTAAAATTCCCTTCTGTCAGCTATTTGATTTTCTAAAAGCACTAATTCATCATGGAGTTTAGAAAAATTTTCGCTAGCTCTTAATTTTGGATAGTTTTCTGAAACGATAAATAATAAATGTAGAAGGTTATCTAATCTTTTATTTATTTGGGCTTTTTTTGGAATTGATCGAACATTTATTAATTGCGATCTAAGAGCAGTAAGCTCGTTTAGAATTGTCTTTTCATGTTTTGCATAGCTTTGAACAACTTCGACTAGGTTTGGAATCAAATCTGCTCGTTTTTTTAACAAAACATCAACATTCGCCCAAGACTTATAAATTTGATTACGTAACTCTATTAAAGAGTTATAAATAGAAAATATGTAAAAGAAAAATAAAAGGATTACAAACAAAAAACAAAAACAAATATCAAACATAAAATTCCTCATTTAGAAGATGTTAACAACAACAAAAAATATTAAAATTATAATAACTGGAACTATTATAAACAATAGCGCCCATGCGATAACACTCAAAAATTTTTTATTTAAATTTTCAATAATTTTTTTCTCTTCCCTATTACCAATATAAAAAATACCATCTTTGCCTTTTGTAACATATAACGGAGACGAAGCGCCTGCTTCAAAATTCTTCTCAACCGAACCGATAACATAGATGTTTTGATTTTCTTCTAAGATGTATTCCTCGACCTTAAATTTATCATCAGAAAATTTCTTCAAATGTGGCTCTCTTTCAAAAATTGAATTAAGAAACTGAATCGCACGGTCATCAAGTTTTTGTCTAGGAAGGCCAGCAAAACCAGAAGGTGTTAGATGACCTTCTGAAAAAAATACTTGGTCGATATCAAAAGTATCTTCTTCTTTAAAAGATGGTGAAAAAGGATGAGATATCTTATTTAAATCTATAAGTAAAGTGCCTGTTTCATCTTCTAAGTAAAAAGAATTGAATGATTTATCATGATATATCTCGAACCAACCGCGCTTTCGGCCTCGACGGGAATAATGAAAAACAATTAACTCATAGCATGCGCAATTTTTTTTTGAAATAGGACTAATAACTCTTTTTATTGGTCTTACCTTTCCATAAAATTCTGCAAGACCATAAGCAACCGAGCGAATCTTAGATGTTGGCAAATTTTTGATTTTTTGTATTAAAGAATGATAACGTAATGCTTGGTAAAGAAAAAGAAGAATAAAAACAAAACTTGCTGGAAACAAAAAAACAAAAGACAGGGCGATATATTCAATCAGACACCCTAAATTTAAATCCATAATGAATAAGACCTTCTGGGTCATCTCTTTGTATTATTCTAAAGCACTGTTCAACTCTAGCTCCAATCTTTAACTTATTCTCTGGCGTGTCCACTATCTGGCCCAACACCCTCGCACCTTCATCCAATTCGATTATGGCGATAGTGTAAGGAACCTGGTCTTCAAATCCTGTCGGAGGGCTATATATCGTCGTGAAGCTGTAAATCTTGCCCTTTCCTGAGTATTGAACTTTTTTTATCTTTCCTTTTCTTCTGCATTTAGGACAAACAGAACGTGATGGGAAGAAATGCTGTCCACATGTTTCGCACGTCGTTCCCATTAAACGATACCTTTCTGGGATTCTTCTCCAAGTTAGTGGAATACTTTCTTTCATAAAAATCACTATTACTTTGTTTGCTAATTAATTAAAATTTATTGGATAAAATAACAATACCTTTTAATTAATTAACAATAGTATAGATATACGCCCGCGGCCGTAGTCTAGCGGTTAGGATTCGGGCCTTCCAAGCCTGCGACTCGGGTTCAAATCCCGACGGCCGCATTTTTAAATAGATAATTGTTTAAAATATGTCTAATAATTTACATAACGATGATAAAACAGATAACTATCAAAAATTGGCGTTCACACGAAAATACCCAATTAACATTTGGAACAGGCACAAACTTGCTCGTTGGGATAATGGGAAGCGGAAAAACGTCAGTTCTTGACGCTATAAGTTTTGCGCTTTTTGGTACATTTCCAGCTCTTGAGAGAAGACAATTGAAGTTAGAAGACATAATAAGGTATAATACAAATGAAACGAAAGTATCCCTTATTTTTGAATGGAATGGAAGTGAATACAAAGTAGATAGAAAAATAGAAAAGAAAAATAACAGAATAACATCAAAGGCAGATATTTACCGTGATGGTTCGCTTTTAGATAGCGGTTCAACCGCAGTCACTGAAGTTATAGAAGAAGTTCTCGATATTGATTACGATCTATTTACACGAGCGATATACTCTGAACAGAACAACATAGATTATTTTCTCTCTTTAGATCCAAAAAAAAGAAAGGACGAATTTGATAGAATACTGGGGTTAGACCGATTTGAAAAAGCACGAGCCGCAACTGTTTCTATCGCAAATAGGCTTGAAAGCGTAGTCCGCTCGCTAACAGATAGATATGATGAGAATAAAGAAAAGGAGATAAAAGAAAACATAAGAAAAACAGCTGAAAAAGAAGAAGAATTAAGCAAGGAGATAACCACTATAAAAAAGAAAAACGATGAAATAAAAAAAGAAGTTTTAGAACTTAAGGGTGCCTTTGAATTATTAGAAAAAAATAAGAGAACAGCGGAAGTACTATCAAAAGAATTGGCGTCCCTTCAAGGGCAAGTGGTAAGTTTAGAGAAGGGATTAACTAAAATCGAAGAAAAGGTATATAGTGAAAAAAAGCGAATTGTTGAACAATTGAGGAAAAAAAGAGAATTGTTACAGCAAAAGATAAATGAAAACAAAAGAATAGAAGTTGAAATAAATAAAAAAATAGCTTTTATCGAAGCAAAAGTAAAAGAAGTTGAACAGAGAGCAATGCGTTTAGAAAAATTAAGAAGTATGCTAAACCAACTCCTGAATGGAAAGAGTAAAGATGAAATCATAAAAAGGCTAAATGAATCAAAAAGAGAGTTGGAGGATAAAAATTCCCAACGGGCCGCACTATTACAAATCATAACGCAAACAAGAGAACTGTTAAAGCACCTCTCATCGGCTGGTAATAAATGTCCTCTTTGTGAAACTGCTCTTGGAGCTGAAGGAATAGAAAAAGTAAGAAGAAAAAAAGAAGAAGAAATAAAAAATGCTGAAAAAAAAGCGAAAGAAATCTTAGAAGTAACGATCGCACTACAAGAAGAAAATAAAAAGATCGATGAAAATTTAAGAAAAATAGAATTAATAGAACAGCAGATTAAAAGCGAGGAGCAACAACTAATCGATAAAGAAGAGTTTGATAAAGAAAAGGAAACACTCAAAAAACAACTCGACGAAGTGCTAAAACTAACGTTTGGGTTAGAAAACGAAAGCAAAAAATTACAACAAGAGATAGAAAAAGAAGCAGTAGAAATAAACAAAATGGAAGAAATGATTAGAAGAGAGACAATGATAAATGAGATAAAGAAAAAAATTTTAGAAGTAGAAGAAAAACAAAAAAAAGTAAAATACAACGAAGAAGAATACACAAGTAAAAGAAAAGAGTTAGAGGAAAAAAGAATAGAAGAGCAAAAACTTCAGGCTAAAATAGAATATTTAGAAAAAGAGAAAAAAATGTTAGAGGAAAATAAAAAAACATTTGAAACACAGCTCAATGATATGTTAATGATAAAAAATAGAGCATTGGTTACAAAGGAAGTTGTAGAAGAATTAAAAATTTACAAAAACGCTCTTCTTGAAACCCAAATAGAGTTAAGAAGAGAGCTCATAGACGCGATAAACAATGCAATGAATGAGATATGGCGTATTTTCTATCCCTATGGAAACTATAAAGCACTAAGAATCAACATAACAGAAAAAGACTACGTATTTGAAGTTCTTGAAAACAATGAATGGAAAACACTTGAAAGTACAGCAAGCGGTGGGGAAAGAGCATGCGCCGCCCTTACGATACGAGCAGCACTTGCAATGGTACTAACACCGAATCTCAGTTGGTTGATATTAGATGAACCAACACACAATCTTGATTCGCAAGCAATAGCGCTTCTGTCGGAAACCCTTCAAACAAAAATGCCACAAGTAGTAAAACAGATTTTTGTGATAACACATGAGGAAGCATTAATAGGCGCAGACTTCTCCAGAACATATAAATTAACAAGAGATAAAGAAAGTGGCGAAGCAACAAAAGTAGAAATGATTTAGAAACTATATAATTAAAATATTTTGATAAATAATATTATATTATGGTATTAAAATTAATGAAAGAAGATGGACCAGAAAAGAAACACGCTCTTAGACAAACAATAAGAACACCTTTCTACAGCGCTCTTCTAAAACCTCTAAAAGAAGATATTGCAGAAATAACAGTATGCGCAGGGGATGGCGTATGTTGGCAGCAGCAAAAACTTGAACTTCCAATGGCTGATAAAAGATGCGTCTCGTTAATAATTGGAAGAATGAATAGGTATCTTTCAGAAGAAAAAAAGCATAACATTAATCTTATAGAAAACGAAGAACAAGTTACAACTATCGTTAACAATGCATTCGAAGAATATAGAAATCGCCTTATAAACTTAGAGAAAAAATTTTCTATTATAGAAAAAATACGAAAAGAAATAATTAATAATGCAATAAAAAAAGTGGCGCAAGAAAACCCTGATTATAAAACAGAACTTGAGGAGTACGGTAAGGAGTTAGCAGACGAAATAAAAAATCTCCACTATAAAAATAAATCAAAAATAAGTCAACAAATTAAATTAGAAACCGATCGGCTTTGGCTTATCCGGGACTTAATTTTTTCAGATAGCTATGGAATATACCCTCCAGTTTGGCTAGTAAGCATGCCAATGGAATATAGAAAGATATCAGCGCTAAGAACCATAATTTCTATCAAAAAGGTAGATATGGGAAAAGTATTAGTCGACGCCTACTCTCTTGTCCCACCAAAAGAAAATTATAAGGGGTGGCACCTAACTGAATATAAAGATAGTATGGAGATTTTCATAGATGATGCTTTAATATTAGTACTTCATATGGGTTATAGCTGCTAAAAATGCGCTAAACTACTCTGTTTCTATTCTCGGCGCGAGATAATAAACAACAGAGGCGCCTTCTACAGAATATTCTAATTTCATTGGCTTATCTGTCTCAAGGTTTATTTTAATAGGAGAACTAGAAGGCGCGGCTTTAAGCATATCTTCAAGATATTGAAGTGGGAAGGTGGCTTTTGCATTTCCTGTTGTTTTTATTTCTAATACTTCATCTCCACCAACTTCAAACTCTTCTTTTATATCTCCACTATCTCCTTTAACTTCAACTACAAAGTCATTTGAATTTATGTTTAGGCGAACATGAGAACTAACAAGCTTTGCATCTTTTAAAACCTCTTTTAATGCATCTGCTTTGAGAACAGCATAGCTTTTGAAATCAATTTTTGGCTCTCTTTGCATCTTTTCACTTGTTTCTCTTAATGGCACCTTAAACGTCCTTTTTCTTTTAGCTGCGTAAAACTTGACAATGAGCCTACCATCTTCTACAGAAAGTTCTGCCTTTTCCCCATTTTTTCCTCTTGAAAGAACGCTAGCTAACTGGCTTATATCTATTCCGATTCGATTCTCTTCAGTTATTGAATATTCTTCGAATGCATTTTTAGGCATAGCAAAAGAAACCATTGAAATTTGAGAAGGGTCCATTGCCTTCAGATAAAGACCATCTTTTGTTATCTCAAATTCCCCTTCCTCTACTATACTGACAATAGCATCTACTGCAGCTTTTAAAGCTGGAGCATTACTAACAACTAGTTTCATTTTCCCACCTTGAACCTAATAGAACAAAAGGGAATATAAAGCTTCTCTCCTAAATTATTTTTGGTGGGCAGATGCAAAAACAAATTTTAAGAGTCTTATTGTTAGTTGCTTTATTAACACTTGCTGGTTGTTTTGAACAAACTTCAACAGAAGTTGCAAATAATACAACTATTGAAAATAAAACTAAACCAGTACTGCAACCATCCTTTATTATTATAAATCCGGAAGAAAACGAACAAATAACTGTTGAAGGCAAAAGTGGACCAGTAACTATAATACTCAACACTAAAAATCTTGTTTTAAGGCAGGGTGGTGAGAAGAAAATCGGAGAAGGATATTTTGTATTTATCTTAGATGATGGCGAACCAATAAAAGTTTACGAAAAAACATATACATTTGAGAATGTACCTGTAGGTGAACACACTGTTTATGTAGAACTAGTGCACAACGATGGCACGCCATACACACCAAGAATAACACGTTCAGTTCATTTCAGTGTTGCATCTTCTATTAAGGAATATACACCAAGTACCTATACAATTATTATAAATGATTTTTCTTATGAGCCTGCATCTATAGAAGTTAACGTGGGCGATACTGTTGTGTGGGTGAATAATGGCAAATTCCCACGTTCTGCTACTTGCACTGGAGTGTTCGATACGCAAATAATAGCACCGGGTAAGAACGCCAGCATAACTATGACACAGCCCCTTGAATGCGATTTTATGTCGCTTAATCAACCAAATATGAAAGGCCATATAAAAGTTAATCTTGCGCCTGGAAGTTAATTGTTTATGACAGTCGAGGAACAACGCCTCCAACGGTTTATAAACGCGCAATACCGATTGGCAGGCAAACATTCAGCAGTACAGATATGTAGTTGGACAAAAAAAGCACTACGTGGAGAGGGTTTTTGCTATAAGCAAAAGTTCTATGGTATTGATTGTCACAGATGCAGCCAAATAAGTCCTGCTTTTATATGGTGTCAACAGAGTTGTGTCCATTGTTGGCGACCAGCCGAATGGATGAAAAAAAATGATTTTGATAAAATAGAACTCGATAAACCCGAAACAATAATAGAAGAAATTGTTAAGCAGAGAAAAAAATTGTTAACAGGATTTGGCGGCGCAAAGAATATTAAAAAAGAATTATATGAAGAAGCATATAGCTTATTCCCATCCCATTGGGCAATATCATTATCAGGAGAGCCCACCATATACCCATACATAGATAGATTAATAAAAGCTTTAAAGAAGCACAAAGAAGTCCGAAGTATTTTTTTGGTTACTAACGGTCAAGAACCAAATATTTTAAGAAAACTTATAAAGAACAAAAGTCTTCCTACCCAACTCTACATATCGCTCACTGCATGGAATGAGAAAAGCTTCAAAAAACTAAATAAATCTACATATGAAAACGGTTGGAAAAGGCTTCTATCTTCACTAAAAATGCTAAAAAAGATGAAATGTAGGACGGTAATAAGATTAACTCTAATAAAAGGCATAAATGATAGTAAAGAAGCAAAAGAAAATTTCGCGAGATTATTTGAAATGGCGCAGCCAACCTTTATAGAAATAAAAGCATATATGTTTTTAGGCGAATCTAGAAAACGTTTAAAAAAAGAAAATATGCCTTCTCACGAAGATGTTAAAAAATACGCAAATGATATACTTGCTCTCCTCCACTCGTATAGGTATGAGGATGAAGACGAAAAATCAAGGATAGTTCTTCTTAAAAACAAAAAGACGAAAATAAAAAATTATATTCAAAGAGAGTAAGCGTACATCTCCATTAATTTAGCATACTTCAGCATTCTCTCTTTTATATCTTCTCTTTTGTTTTGTGCGTATTCTATGGCAGCCACTTTAAGACGAACATTTGCGCGATAGCATTTGTAGTAGTTTAGAAGTTTATAAAGATCGTGATCTTTTGTGATATTGACATAGGTATCAACAAAAATTTTTGAAAGATCTTCTCTACCAAAAGAATCTAAATCCATAGCCATAAACGCAATCTCACTTGCAACATCAACAAACCGAAAATCTTTGTTAAACTCTATACAATCAAATATGTATATCTTATTCGCTAGGATAATATTTGCAGAATGAAGATCACCATGACAATCGCGTATAAAGCCTTCTCTTTGTCTTTTTCTAAACAGCTCTTTGTTCTTTTCGTTAAATAAAGCGCATTTCTTAAGAGAAAAATCAACTATCCGACCCTTACCAATCGCTGATTCTATCACTTCACGATGATTTGAAAGGTCATTGATCTGCTGTTGAATAAGTTCAGGATTACCGTAATGCTTATCCTTTATTACCTTAATCCGTTTATGAAAATCGGCTACGATTGAGGAAATTTCTTTTATAATTTTTTTGCTTACTTTCCTCTTCTCTAGTAGCTTATCCATTTGCCTTTCCATTGGAAGTTTTCGCATCTTTACTGCATACTCATCAGCGTCACTTGTTCCAAAAAGATAGCCGCCAAAATGCTTTTCTGCCTTAACAACTTTTAGATAGACATCTGGACAAAGACGTTTGTTAAGGCGCACCTCTTCCTTGCAAAAAAACTTTCGCTTTTTTAAAGTTGAAAAGTCAAGAAAACTAAATTTAACTGGTTTTTTTATTTTATAGACAAAATCACCACAAAAATAAACCCTAGATATATGTGTATCTAAATAAAATTGACTAAATTTTCTTGAATAATGAAGAACATCGTTAATTTGTTTTTTAATAGGTTTAGAACAATCAACAATGAGATGTCTTTCTTTTATTGGTTCAAATTCACGTTTCACTTTTTTATATATTTCAAAATCAGCCTCGCTTTCATCAGCCTTACGGTTGAATAATCTCTTTCTTACTTCTTTTTCAGAGAGAGTACACTCAATCAAAATAACAGAAGTTCTATTTTTTTCTCCAAGTGTTTTTACCTTTTCACGCAAAGATTTAAGATAAAATGTCCCATCTAAGATTACGTTCTTTTCTTTTTTTAGTTGATTTTCTGCTTTCTCTAACATCTTGTCGTATACAAAGAATTTTTCCTTTTGAGAATATGTTCTTCTTTTAAGGAATTCCAGCCGTACACTATCAGTGCTTATATGAACGCATTTAAGCTTTGTTGCAAGCGCTCGTGCAAGAGTACTTTTACCAGTCCCTGGTAGCCCGCATAAAACAAAAATCATAAGAAAAAAAGCACAAATATAAATTTAATACTTATGAGTAGTGCAGTGATTAAAAGGAATGAAATGGGATGAGCGTACAGGAGATATAGATATGCTTAGAAAACATAAGATGGGCCCGCCCGGAATCGAACCGGGAATCTCTACTGCTCTCAACCTATTCGCAGCTTTGCGCTGCTAAATGTGTGAGAGTAGCGTCTTAGCCATTATCGAGTAAAACTTTTCGACTACGGGCCCATCAACTTCTTTTAGATATAAATGGTGGTTTAACAAATAAATACTGTTTCTCTTTTCCCTCAAGTTCGCTGATTATTCGATTAACAAAAATTAAAACAGGATCAGAAAGAGTTGGAACTCTTGATTTTATATCAGCGAAACTTTCAAATGGCTTTTCTTCTCGTTGCCTGAGAAGAGCTTCCATATTTTTCTTACCTATACCAGGTAAAAAATCAAGTGTATGGACTCTAATCGAAATCGGCTTTGCATTATTTATAAAATTAACAAAGAACTTTTCTCTACTCTCGACAATTTTCTTTAGAGTAGCAGGCAAAAACTCCTTTGCGCTATTAGTAAGCTGGTCATAGCTAATCCTTCCTTTTATATGATCTATCTCTTTTCTATTTTCTTTACCAACATAAACTCTTTGGCCAAGAACAATTGATGCATCTGGCTTTACTGTTGCCTCGAGTAATGTAAAATAATTCTCACCTACAAGTTGAACAATGGGCTCTTTTTTTATTTGTGTGGCATGGCCCATCGGGAGGTACTCAATAACCCAGGCATAATCCTCCACATCATTCACCCCAATAATTTTAGAATTTCATTTATTTCATCATCGTTAAGCTCGATTTTATCCTTCAAAAGTATTGCTTTTAAAGTAGATGCTTTTTTTGGTTGGACATCTATTATTTTTATTGCAGTTTCACGCAACAGCTTCTTGTTTTTTTCAAGTAGTGTGTCTACTAATTCTTGTGCTTTTTTGGGTGTAAGTTTTGATATTTTATCAGCATGCTCCAACGCCATGGCTTGCTCGTAATTCAATTCGCCTTCTTTTTTACGTTCTTCCAATATTTTTTTTACCTCTGCTACAGATATTGGTTGAGACTCTAAAATATCCAAAAAATCACCCTGCTTTCTTTAAATGTAGTGAATTAGTAATAATCTTTTTCTCTTTACTTCCATCCATTATAGCCACTACATAAGAACGGCCTCTTTTTTCAATAATAGTTCCATGCATGCCG
The DNA here is from genome assembly GCA_038870635.1 of Candidatus Bilamarchaeaceae archaeon. Taxonomy (GTDB): domain Archaea; phylum Micrarchaeota; class Micrarchaeia; order Anstonellales; family Bilamarchaeaceae; genus JAVZJR01. The sequence continues at coordinate 249,188 of JAVZJR010000001.1, forward strand.
CGGTATCTTCTCGGAATTCTTCCATCTTGGATATGAGAAGTTTCAAGAATTACTTTATCACCAACATTAAATGTTTTCAATGCAGCAGAAACAGTAACTTTCTGCTTCTTCTTCATTTGTTTTGTAGACTTGCTGAGACTGCCTCTTGAGCGTTTTACCATTATAATCACTCTCCCTATACAGGGTAAAATACAATAGAAAGCCTTTAAAAAGAGTTTACATAAAACTTACTTTATTTATAAACTTTTCTATAGGTGATAAAATGTCTAAAGAAAAAAAACCAGAATTTATAATAACCAACATGGTCGCATCTGCTTCATTAGGACTTGAATTAGACTTATTCCAACTAGCAGTTAAGATAAAAGGTATAGAGTATGAACCAGAACAATTCCCTGGTGCAATACTAAAGTTTGAAGACCCAAAAGCTTCACTTCTGCTTTTCAAAAACGGAAAAATAGTTTGCGTTGGATGTAAAAGAAGAGATATGATAGAAAAAACTGTTGAGAAGGTTAGAAAACTTCTTTTACCGCATGCCCAAAAAATAATATCAAACAAAAAACCACAAATAGAAATAACAAACATAGTGGCGGCAGCAGAGTTGGGCTTAAATCTTGACCTTTATAAAATAGCTTATAAATTAGATAACATTGAATACGAACCAGAACAATTCCCTGGTGCAATACTAAAATTCAAAAATCCTAAAGTTTCTCTTCTGCTTTTCAAAAACGGAAAAGTAATATGTGCTGGCGCTAAAAACGAGGATGAAATAAGAAAAGTACTTAAAATGGCAAAATCAATGTTAGTAAAATATGCAGAGTGAATTTAGATGAATAAACTGATTATATTTTTATCTCTATTTTCTTTATTTCTTATTTTTGGTTGTTATGGTCTTCAAAAACCTTCTGAATGCCAAGTAATACAACAACCGGCTGAACAGATGGCATGTTACAAAAGAGCAGCTATTGGATATGCCTATGCAGGTGACGAAGTTGGCGTAAGAGTTATGTGTAATGAGATATCTAACATAGGCCAAGCTTACGCATATCAAGGATATAACGATGTAGAAAAAACTGCACGCGTCGAAGCAAACCAATGTTATTATGAAAGTGCAAAAATAATAGCAACAACAGAAGCTAAAGGAAGCGCTATTCAGATGTGCGAAGAGATAACCGAAAGCCAGTCAGCATTTGGTCTTTCATATGCTGGTGCGACTAAAGAAAAATGTAAAAGAGAAGTAAATAAAATAATCCGATTTGCGCCTGATAAATATTATAGTACACCTGGCAACATTTGTGCTTTAAGTGGATCATTTATTGTACTATTAGCGGGAATATTCTTCAGAAACAGCATCCATTAGTTCGAGGGCTTTTTTGACACTCATACCCTCTCTAACTCCTACATTCTCTGCCCAACTAGTTACAGCTCGTATCTTTGCTTTTTTTAAATCTTCTATTTTTTTAACACCAGCAACAAAAGCCGCAATATCACCTACACGTTCTGCTGTTTCTTTGTCTATATAACTACAGGCTATGTAGCCACCTTTAGCCTTAACTACAATAAGTGGCATATTACCTATCTTTTGCTCTATAGCCTCGTAATTCTTCCCATCAAAAACAATTTGTTTTTTTATTTCAGAACGAGCCGGCACCATATAATCCCCTCTTTCTTTGAGCTTGTTGTTTCTTTTTCTCAAAGATACCGCGGTGTTTTCCACAACTAACGCAGTAAGAGACTTCTATGGTGTCCATATAAGTAACATTTTCTTCTCCTTTTAAATCAGTAGAATAAGTTCTTCTTTTGATATCAGTAACTGCTTTATCACGAGGAATTTGACGGCCACAACCCGCACAACGGACAAGTCTTTCTCTACCCCTTCTCCTCTTTCCCATAAAATCACTCTACCTCACTTAATTTTCCGATTAATACGCCGTGCATATTGAATAGTAATGCATCGTTCAGTTTAAATAGATTGTTGTTTAGAATCGGTCCTAAGTGCTCTCCTTTTTTAATTGCAGAACCCACAAGAGGATTAAAAGCAGGCATTAGTATTAGTTTTGATTTTTTATTGAAATTATTATAATATTTTGAAATCTCAGCTGGATTAGCTATCGCCACCACCCAGCAAGGTTCAGAATGTACTTTACCAGATTTATCAGTGAATCTTATCTGTGGGTGCTGATGTGCTGAAACAATCCATTTAGCAGACATAACTTCCTCGTTTGGCCAAGAGTGACCGTGGATTACGCCAACTTGACCATAAAGAAAACCTGAGGCATCAACCACTATCGCTTTTGTTTTTTCTATTCCGCCGTCATGATTTCCTTTAACAATTATAACTTCAACGTTATCACAAAGGCTGTTTATCAGTTTCATTGTAATTTCATCTAGTATAGTTATTTCATCTTTAACGTCACCAGCGATTATTAGTTTTTTTGCTTTTGTGTTATAAATAAGATTTTCTATTTTTTGTTTTAGTCGTTCGCTTAAAGTATTTTCATATATCCCTTTCTCCATCAGTCTTTTTTCAATACCAAAATGAACATCTCCTATTATCAATGCTTTTTTGTAAAAAATCGCAGGTTCATTGTATAAAAAGCGTAAAACCATAACAACCATTAAAAGAACGCGATAAGCAATCTTTAAATACCTTACGCAATATTTCTCAAAAACACAACTAAATTTTTGTGAGATTATGGAAAACGCTAACCCAGAAGAACTAAAAGCAAAGATCGCAGAACTTGAGAAAAAAAAGGAAGGACTAATCGCACAGATAACGAAGATAAATAAAAAGGTTAGATACAAGGAATACGAAAAGAAAGCGCTTGAACCATTTTTAGAACAAACAAAAAACATAAACACTGAACCAATAAAAAGAAAAAAAAGGATGCTAGAATTTAAAATAGCCACTCAAGCATACACCCCAAAAATAGAAAGGGAGCTAATAAAGGAAGTTAAGAAAATAGATAAAGAATTTGAAAAAATAAAAGAAATAGACAGGGCAAGAAGAAAAATCAAATATATAGAAAAAGACATCGAAGACGCAAAAAAGGAAATAGAAACAATAGAAAAAGATCTCAAAAAAATAAGAGAGGAACTCAAAGGTTTATATGAAAAAATGAAGGTGTTCAAAGCTGCAGAGAAAAAGAAGGCAGCCGCAGCAGCAAAAAAAGAAGAAGAACTAGTCAGCCTTGGCGATATGGCCCTTTTTGAAGAGTAAAGCGAAAATCAGTTAGAATTTCTTCGTGATCAAAAGCTAAATTCTCAGGTAAAGTTGAAAGATCGAACCATCGCACTTCGTCAGCATCGCTACCTGCTTTTAACTCCCCACTTATCCTTTGGACTAGGTAAACCAATGAAATTATGCCGCGCGGGTCTCTTTCTGGTTTTGAATAAACACCAAAAAGCCTTATTGGTGCCACATCTACCCCAATTTCTTCGCGTAACTCTCTTTTTAGGCATTCTTCTACCGTCTCGTTATCCTCTATTCTTCCACCAGGGATGGCCCATTTACCTTTTTCTGGCATATGGCGACGTCTTACAAGCAAAACTTTACCATTCTCAATTAACAAACCATCGCAGGCAACTGTACGCATGTTCTGTTATTGAAAATGAATTTAAAATACCTTTGCGTAAAAACTGCATGAAGATAAAGATAATCATCAATCCGTTAAAAAGTTGGGCCGCAAAATTAGCAAAAGAAGTGGAAGCACTACTAACAAAAAATGGTTATCCCATAGTTAAGAAAAATGCAGATACAACGATATGTATAGGTGGAGATGGAACAATACTTTATGCAAACTACTCTGGAAATCTTGAAGGAAATATTCTAGGTATAGGAAGCGAACGAAGTTATATATGCCAATTGCATATAAAAAATTGGAAAGACAAACTTCTTAGTATTTTAAAAACCAAAACAGACGACATTTTTGTTCTACAATATGAGATTAAAAATGGGATAAAAACAATAAAAAAAGGCACAGCGATAAACGATGCGGTTGTGCATTCCGATAACTACAGAGTTATTCAACTTTCAGTTTCTATTAATAATAAAAAAAATGATTTCCGTGCTGATGGAGTAATAGTATCATCTGCTGTTGGAACAACAGGCTATGCCTATTCCGCAGGAGGAAAAAAACTTTCTCCAACCTCAAAAAAGATGGAAGTTGTTCCAATTGCACCATACCGCAGAATGTTTAAGCCGCAACTAATTGACCCCAAAAGTATTGTAAAAATAAGTGCTGAAAGGGACTGCGCTTTTATTGTTGATGGAATCTATGTAAAGAAATTAAAACCTGATGAAGTAGTAATTATAAAGCAAAATGGAGCGTTAAAATTCTTTAAGGGGGTTGGGTGGTATGAACAAGGATGAGATACTAAAGCAGGGATTTGTTATTGTAAAAGTCACTGTGGCCGGCATAAGACAAACACACAGATTGGACGTCGTAAAAGAAAAGAGTGGAAATGGATATTTTCATTATTTGAGAGGCAGGCACCCTATTCCTGAAAGCGAAATGATAAGACTCGCAGAAAAGTTGCAATTACCCATACGTTCAAAAGACACACTCGTATTTCCAAAAGGAAAGAGTAGACAAGATTTTACAGAGATAAGCATAACCCAACCAACAATAGAAGCAGAAATAGAAGATTAGTATGGAATTAATAGAAGTGAAGACAACTTTAGAGAACAAAAAGGATGCTGAAAGAATAGCAGCTGAAATAATAAAAAAAGGTCTTGGCGCCTGTGTACAAATAACAAAAATAAAAAGTGTTTACAGATGGGAAGGTAAAATAAACAAAACAGAAGAATGGTTAATTTCTATAAAAACCAAAAAATCTCTTTATAAAAAATTAGAAAGATTTATTCTAGAAAACCATCCATACAAAATACCGGAGATAATCGCAATAGAAATAACAAAAAAAAGTAAAAATTATGGCGAATGGATTAAAGACAATGTCGTCTAAACTCTTATGTTCTTTAATATAGAGATTATTTCTACCCCTATTTTCATCTGTGCTTCTTTTGTGCTAGCGCCTAAATGCGGCGTACAGTAGACATTATCCAATTGAAGAAGTTTTCCGGTGTAAGGTTCTTGAGGAAAAACATCAAGGCAAGCAGCTGCAACTTTACCATTTTTACACGCATTATAAAGCGCATCTTCGTCAATAACATCACCACGCGCAGTGTTTATGATTACTACACCGTTCTTCATAATCTGAATTGTTTTATCATTTATCATTTTTTTTGTTTCTGGCGTAGAAGGCACATGTAAACTTATTACATCTGAGCTCTTGAGTAGTTCTTCAAATGAAACAAATTCCACATTTTCATCGCTTCTTGGTTCTGGGTTATAAGCTACTACCTTCATGCCCAAAGCTAATGCTTTTTTTGCTACAAGACTACCAATCCTACCATAACCTATAATCCCAAGCGTTTTTCCTTGTATTTCACGCCCAACCAGATTTTTTTTATCCCAGATATTGTTTTTCATCTGACAGTGTGCTTTTGCAATAAAGCGAAATGCTGAGAAGATATGACCTATTACAAGCTCAGCCACTGCATTTGAAGAGGCGCCAGGAGTATTGAAAACTTTGATGCCTTTTTCAGCACACGCACTAGCATCTATATTATCTAAACCAACACCAGCACGTATTATTGTTTTCAGCTTATTTGCATTCGAAAGAAAATCACGTGTAACCTTTGTTTTACTTCTAACTATAAGGACATCTGCGTCTTTTAGTTCATTATTTATGTCTTTAGGACAATAACAAACCTCACCTATTTTTTTTATCTCTTCTACTACTTCATTCTCCATATCCTCTGCTATCAATATTTTCATAAAAAACAGCCTCCTTTTTCCAAAAACTCTCTACATATTTAGCAGGATTTGATGATATTATTGTTCGTTGCTCATTAAAAATCCATTTGTAGTTTTTCCATCTAAACCTCTCGTCAAAATAAACGACTGCAACTCTATCTGTTTCTTTTCTTCTTGCTCTCCCTGCTGCCTGAAGCGCTTTTATTGTTGCAGGGTAGAGATATGCGTACTCCCATCCTTTTCCAAACCTTTTTTGGTAATATTTTATCAAAGCCTCTATTTCTGCATTCATTTCTTCTAATCCAACACCAACAATAATGATTGTTTTTATTTCGCTATTGCAGAAATCAACCCCTTCTGCTAATGAACCACCTTGTACGCCGCAAAGCACGCCACCCTTCTCTGAAAAACGAATTAATAATTCGCGTAATTCATGCGGTCGCATTTTGCTTTGTTGTATGTGAAGTTTTTGAGATTCTATCAACGGCAAAATATTTTCCATTACATTATAGGATGGAAAAAATATGGCGCACCCCCCTGGTGTTACTTTAATTACTTTATTTATCTCAGATGCTATCTTTGAATAGGTTTCCTTATTCCTTTCAGTATATCTTGTTGTCGCGCCAGTAGCAATTATATTCAAAATATTTGATTGCGGAAAAGGAGAAGGATAAGATTTTGCCATTATTCTGGTTTGGTCAAGACCTAAAACATCTCTATGCATCTCAAAAGGTAGGAGTGTGCCACTCATAAGTACAGAAGAATAGGTTTTATTCAGTGATGAAGTAAGTATAGATGGGTCAAGTATCTTTTTGGATATCTTAAATCCATTATCTGTTCTACTTACTATTCTAACTGATTCAGTATTATCATCCCATTCAGAAAGAAAAAGTGCTAGTTTAAGAGCAGCGCTCTTTCTTGTTTTATGATTTATGTAAGCTGTACCTGCTTCTTCAAGATTTATGATAAGCTCTTCAGAAAAGGAATGTAAAAGATAGACTAATTCTTCTTTTTCTATTACCACTTCGTCTTTCTTGCCTAATACATCATCTGCCCAAATTTGAAATTTCTCGGTTAAATCTTCACTTTCAAAACCAAAAAATCTAAGCTCTTTTTCTGCTTTTCTTATCATATTTGAAGTAACAGTAAATGAGAGGTAGCTTCTGGCTCTCTTGGCAAGATTATGTGCTTCATCAACTATAACGATACTATCCTCTATTCTCTTTTCCGTCCTTGCAAACAAACCTTCTCTTATTCGAGGAGCAAGAAAATGATAGTAATCACATATTATAACATTTGAAAACGGAGCTATACGCAATAAAAGTTCATAAGGGCAAAAACCATACGAAGAAGCAAAACCGATAGCATCAATAAAAGACTTGCCAGCGCCATATTCCTTAAGAATCTTTTCTAAGTGTTTTTCAGATAGAAAATCCAACTCTCTTACTCTATTGTAAAAATCACAAGTTTTTCTTTTTCTTTTATTGTCACAAAAATATTGAAAACTTTCGTTGTCGTATTCTTTAGTATCCAGAAGACACATATGCCTTCTTCCAACAAGATCGATAGCACGTATATTTAAGTTATACTTTTTTGCTATGCCTGAAACAACATCAAGCGCAATTTTATGTTGTGATATTTTTGGGGTTAAAAAAAATATTGAAAGATTGGTATCAATGGCGTAAGTTATAGCTGCTGAAAGTGCCGCATCTGTTTTGCCGCTTCCTGTAGGTGCATTTGCGAGAAATATTCCTCCTCTTGCTATCGCTGAATAGATGTCTTCAACTAACTCTTTTTGATGCTTTCTTAATTTTTCATGCCTAAAAAGAAAATCTACCACATTGGTTTTTTCTCACTAAAAATATTAAATCCTCCCTTCCAACACTCTAGTAAAAGATGCTATATAATTATCAGGAATCTTCAACCTACGCATTGCCTTTTGCACAATAATTACCTCTTCTTTTCCAAAAGAGCGGGATAGTATTAGCAAAACAAAATATATTACCGATGATAAAAGAAATAAAAGACCAAAAAATATAAGTTTCACAAATTTAGTTAGAATTTCTGTATCTAAAAAACCTAAGTGAGCCATTACAATAGAGAGTGGAAGAGAGGAGATATATTCGATTATGTTCTGCCGTGTGATATACAAAATAAGAAAAGCAACCAAACCTGCAAAAATAGGGGGTAGTAATTCCAATGGGAAAGAAAAGGCAAAAAGTCTCTTTGAATAATAAAATGCCAAGATAGTCATGAGCAAAAATGAGAAAAATGTTGCTATGGCAGCACCATCCATTTCCCACAATGGGATAAAGAGAAAGTTAAGGATTATATTAAGTATAGCACAGCCCACTGCAATCTTAAGTTCTATATCCAGCCTTCGCATAGCAGCTATTACTTTCATTGGAAGAAGAGATAGTGAAAATATAGCGAAAGATAACAGATAGACAATAAGAACATTATCGCCGCTTACATAACTTTCTCCATAAAAAACTCTCAAAAAGAATGATGAAAAAGATAAAAGCAAAATAAGAAAAGGCATTCCTATAATGATCGACCACTTTATAGCAACTGTGGTAATTTTTCTTATTTCGTCTAATTTTTCTTTACCAAAAAGCTCAGAAACCATAGGCAAAAATATAGTAATTATGGCTGAAAAAGGCAGAAGAACAAGGCCTGCAAATGTTGTAACAACAGAATATATACCAACTTTCTCTAAAGCATTTTCTTTTATAAGAACACCGAGCATAAATCGGTCTGTTGAAGATGCGATAACGTAGAGAGCCGCTGTAAGCGATAGAATAAGGCCAAATGAGAAAACTTCAAAAATAAAAGAGCGGCCTGTAACTGATTTATCTTCTTCATATTTTCCAAAATTCCTAATATCTTTAAGCGTAAAATAGGCATAGCCAATTATTAAAGGTATAAAAGAAATAAGGTAAGCAAGGCTTAGAGAAACTGCATTAAAAGCTATAATAAACCCAAAAATAATTGTGAATATGATTTTTATTATACCTTGGAAACTGTTAACTAATTGATAATCTCTTATGATCTTTCTTCCAACTAAAAAACCACCTAATAAAGCTGAAAGTTCGCTAACAAATGGAAAAAAGGCGAGAACCTGTAATGCTGGCGTAAGTTCTGGCTTTCCTAATAAAGAAGAAATATAAGGTGCTAAAAATAAGAGAATAAAAGAAGCTGCAATCGAGATAAAAAATCCAAGAATAAAAAGTACTTTCAAGAGATAAACTACCCTGGCTTTTTGTCCTTTACTATAAAGGTATGGGACATACGTGGGTAATGATTGAGAAAAACCAAGATCGGTAAAGATTACAATAAAACCTACTATAGACAAAACAAAATAAAAGATGCCAATTTCTTCTGTGCTAAATAACCTGGCCACAACTATTAAATAAATAAAACTAAAAAACTTTAAGAGCACTTGAGCTGCGAAAGTCCATACCGTACCTTTTGCCAAAGTTGACGAGTCTATCGTAGGTTCCATTCATGCACCAGCAAATAGTACAGTAAAATATAATAAAAATATATTGAAATTATTGTGGTATTAATTCTATTTTATCAAAATAAGCACTATAAACACTGCTATAAACATTCGGAGCGCGCACCACTACTTGAATATATGATGTATTGTTATGAATAGAAATATTGGTTAGTAAAAATTTCGACCAGTTAGATTGAGGGGTAAAAAATGTATAATAATAAGACAAAACTGACCTATTAGAGTCCAGGAAGTAAACATACATTGCATAACTGCCATTGTTGCCGTAATTATTTTTTGCGTAAAGAGATAAATCTACAGTAGAATAATTCCCTTTTGAAAAATAAACTATTTGCTCAAAACCTTTGTTAAGTTGAAATATTGGCTTACTAACAAAAAGCGAGTAATTACCATCATAAGATTGATTGTTTACTCTTTCTACATAATTTGTTTTACCCCAGATACTGGTGTTTATTGTTGTATCAAAAGGTGAAGAAACTGTTAAAAATGAATTTGTTTCAAAACTTGGATTAGACAATAAATTGATAGAAAACAAAATATTGAACAAAAGTAAATTTGTCAGCAAAAGAAAAAATATTTTTTTCATAAATAACACCTCTGTATACTCTTTTCTCCGTATACTATTTTAAAAGTTATTTTTTAAATTTTTTTCTTATGATGTAATTGCCACATTGAGAGATATCAAGATGAGAATTGTCCATTGTAAAGAACAACTCTCTTATAAAACCTATAAGAGGATAACCATGGATATTTAAAGAAGTGTTTAATATGCCACCAATTCCAGTTAATTTTCTATATTCATTAATAAGATCCCAATACTCTTTGTTGTGATTTATTTTAACAACATTTGGCCTCATTGTATAGTCTTTCCGATGAATAGCTGCCTTTAAATGTTTTTTGCCATCTTCTGTTGTATCATAAGCAGTTATCATATAATAAGGTATAGATTTACCATTAAAAATTGCATAATCCTCAAAATGCGAATCCAAAACCGAGCAAGCGAAAGGCATCCAAAAATCACGTGATTTAATAGCATAATTAATCATTTCAACACTTTCTAATTTCGATGGGTCAGCAAGAATGGCCCTATTCCCTAAACTCCTTGCGCCAACTTCGCCCCTCCCTGCGAATCTTCCAACTATATTTCCTTCTGCGACTAATTGAGCAACTTCTTTATTTATGTTTTTTGATTTTTCCAGCTCGTATTTTTTATCTAATTCATTTTCCCTAAAAAATCTTTCGATTTCCTCGTCACTGTACTCCTTACCTAGATACATTGTTTCATTAGAAAAACCAAATTCGCCTTGTTTTTCTAAAACGTAAAAGGCAGCGCCTACAGCGTTCATTTCATCCCCGCATGAAGGCATGAAATAGCACTTTTCAATATCAGGTAGCTCTTGAATTTTTTTGTTTAGCTTAACGTTCATAAAAAGCCCGCCGCCAAATGCAATTTTTTTTATTTTATATTTTTCTATATTCTGCCTTACAAATTCTGTTATTTTATCTTCAATTAATTGTTGAATACCAAAAGCAATATTATCAAATCTTTCACGATAAAGACGACCGCGAAGAACGGTGTACGTATAAGCGCCAGAAAGAAAAGTTTTGTATCTTAAAGAAATTTTTGTATCTTTGACTGTGATTAAATCTTCAAATTTATTTTTATATACCTTCATCCCGTATTCTTTCGGTGGATAAGCAGCAAGCCCCATTACTTTATGTTCATGCTCAAGCTCTTTCATACCCAAATACTTTGTAACTGCTGCATATAACCAAGCAGTTGAATCAACAAAACTTGTAGTACTCAATAGCTTATAGTTCCCGTTTTCATACACTCCTGTCATACCTGCAAGAGTATCACCATAACCATCTTGCGTAATTATTAAAACCGGTTCTTTTTGTTTATGTAAATTAAAGAAACCGATTGGCGCGTAACTGTGGCAAAGATGGTGGTGAACAAAAACTATTTGATCTTTTCGAAAACCAAAAAGATTTTTTAATAAGTTAATGGTCGCTGTCTGGCTAAACTTTTTCTTTATTTTTTTTTGATAAAAAGTATATAAATTCTCAAACAATGGAGAAGTAAAGCCAAAGTATCTACTTACTAAAGCAGCAAAAAATAAACCATAGACTTCAATAGTAACACTTGTATTTGTGTGTTGTTTAGAATCAGGTATTTGCACTGAAGGAACATATTCACCGGCGATAGCTACAAAATCGATATTATCCGCGTTTAAATTGTATGTATTCATTATATATTTTATTGAATTCAATGGAAAACCACTATAATTTTTAATATTTGTAAATTTTTCCTCTGATAAGGAAATTTCCAGTTTATTATTTAAAATAAGGGCCGCGGTTGCATTATGGCCTACATGGATGGACAAAATATTCATAAAACCACTATTTATCTTATTTAAATTACCTTATTTAAAATTTGAATTAATAATTTTAGAAAATATTTTTATAGCTTCTTTTGCATTTTCTGGCTTTATTGGATAAATTAATCTTTTAGCTGTATTTCGACCAATAAATAAACTTTTCAATGATTGTAAAAAGCGGATTGGAATGAAAATAATAGCTTTAACTAAACCAAAGAAAATATTAAAGCGAGAAGTCTTTAATATTATTTCATCAGTATATATAGTTGCTTTTTTTGATATAAAAAGCGATATGAATAAAAACGGAGTTAGAAGAAAACGCAAAATAGAAGAATAAGGGTAAAAACCTTTTTCTTTAACTCTTTTTATTTCTAATATTTTGTTATTAATAAGGGCAGGATAAAAAAACTGAAAAAAAGGGGCTTTCTCAAGAGTTTTTGATAGTTCTCTATCTGAAAAAACATCAGCAAAGAATGAGTAAAACACATACCAAAGAATAAATTTTGCTATAGCAGATAAATCAGAAAAACTATGTAAAATAAAAGATTTCATAATTCCTGCTATATAAGGATAAAACTTTCTTTTTTCAGCCATTTTGTGGAATATTGTGTAACCAGCACGTGGATGTACAACATAAGCATTTTTGTTAATATAGATTAAGTTCGCTTTTCCCAGTCTGATAAGTAATTCAAAATCTTCACCCCCTCTCCACGTATATGGAAGGTGAAAACCAACAACCCCAAAAGCCTTCCGTGGATAGAATGCGAAGCCATTTACATTATAACTAAGTGCTTTATCTGGATTTGCGTCTTCTAAAGAAATACAAACAGGAAAAACAACTTTGTTTTCCTTTTTTACGATTTTTCTACATTCTAGGAAGGATCTTTTAGAATCTATAAAAACATTTATATCTGCTACAACTATTATTTCATAACCTAAAGAATAGCCTAGATAAGTAGCTGCAAAAAAAGCGCCAGAGGTTCCTAATGGAATTTTTTCTTTTATTTGAAGAGCATTCAAATTTAGTGGAATAAAATCTAATCCATGTTTGTAAACAAAAATTACATCTGCCACTTCATTTATTTCAGTATCTTTCAAATATTTTACAAAATTTTTAAGTTCTTCTATATCTCCGACGGGGGCTACAATAACCGTATCTTTCATATTTTTTATATTAAGAGAAAAAGAAGAGAGTAAAATATCCAAACCACTATCTAAAAGAATTTGACTTACTTTTTTCTCTGTTAAAAAATCATGATTATTCTTCATGAAAACACCTGCAAATAAAGCTGTTATTTTTTGAAAAACTCTGCTATTTTATCAACTATATAGTATACATCATTGTCACTAAGATTAACTGATGAAGGCAACCACAAACCCCGCGCAGAAATATCTTCAGTAATTGGAAAAGTACCCTCATAATCAAATGCTGGTTCTGAATGAAGAGGAGGATAAAAAGACCTTGTACCTATTCCTTTTTCTTTTAAAAAATCCATCAGTGGTTTTTTATCTTTTTTATCTTTTACTAAAACATCAAAAGCGCACAAAGCAGTTTCCTTAAAATCAGTTGGGATAAGCTCTATTTCTGGTATTTCTTTTAACAAAGAGTAATATAATTTACCGATTTCCTTTTTCCTTTTAATTCTCCAATCAAGTTTTTTCAGTTGTTCCATACCTATCACTGCTTGAAGATCAGTAACTTTAAAATTCCACCCTTTTAAGACAAAGTGGTCCCCATCTGGTGACTCTCTTCCAAAATTCCTTATCTTTTTCATTTTTTCAAATATTTCATCATTATTAGTTACCACTGCTCCTCCCTGCCCTGTTGAGATTATCTTTGGCATGCTAAAGGAAAAGCTCCCTATATCGCCATAAGTACCAAGAAATTTTCCATAAGCTGTAGAACCAAGGGATTGCGCGGCATCTTCGATCAACCATATGTTATTTTTTTTACAAAAATATACGAAATCATTTATTCTCTTAGGATAGCGAGCGTTCATAGAAACTAACATTATCGCTTTTGTCTTATCACTAATGGCTTCTTTCATAAGATTAAAGTCCATACATAATGATTCTTTTTCAATATCTACAAAAACTGCTTTTGCACCAAAAATCTCAACGGCAGTAGCACTAGCAACAAACGTATAGTCTGGAACAATAACTTCATCATCTTTTTTAATACCAATCGCAGCCAAAGCTAGCATTAAGGAAACAGTACCATTAAAAACGAAAGAACAATACTTTATACCTAAATATTTAGCAAGCATTTCTTCGAATTCTCTAGTCTTTTTAAATTCAGTTAACCAGCCCCCAGATTCCATATACTTCATAACTGCGTCTCTTTCCTCAGGACCAAAAACTGGTTCTATTTGATTTATAAATCTCATAACAAACCTCGTTTTACATCATCCATTAATTTTTCAGCTTGTTTTTTTATTAGCGTACCATCTCTTTTTCCTAATTCTTTTGCGGGTATACCTGCATAAAGTGTCCATGGTTTGTATTCACCCTTTTTTACCAATGAAAAAGCACCAATCGAAACGCCTTCTGGTAAATGAACGCCTGGAAGTATGACAACGTTACAACCAAGAAGAACATGATCATCTATCTTAATTGGTGCTATATCAGATTCAGCTCCATATCCTTCTGGTATGGGAGGACCAACAAGACCTCCACCTCGGTAGTCATTCTGCCCACCAACTAAGCAGCAATTCGGGCCGATATTAACAAAATTTCCTATTGTAACTTTAGCTTTTGCACCGCCTATCATTTTACACCCGGCACTGATATGCGTAAAATCACCAACACTTAATTGGCAGGAAATATAAGCAAAATCATCAATTATGCTGTTTCTCCCCATCTCAAAAAATTCAGGTCGTCTAATTCTTACTGTTTTGCCGATTATTGAATTCTTGCCAATTTTTTTAATTTTAGAAAGGTCAAAAAAAATATTTTCCATAGAATAATTACATCAGCATATTTTTTAATTTTAACCTAATAAAAAATGAAAGGATTGGATGATGAGAATTGCAGAAATTTTAATAGAGCCAAAGTATCCCATAAAAACAAGCGGAGAAATTGTTATAGAAAATCTTATTGCTCAAATTAAACAGATTTACGGAAACAAATATGATATTACAATTATAAAAAGAAGTGAATTTAAGATTGATAGTATAGTAAATGGAATTTTTAGCATGGTTGAAACACGTATAATCAGAAGTATTTTGATATTTTTACTGGGAGTAATAATTTTGCCAAAAATAAATACAATTTTAAAAAATTTTGATGTTGTAATAATTAATGGTTATTTTACAGCAGTCTTTTTATTTCCTTATTTAATAATAAAGAAGAAAAAAAGTATTTATTGTCCTCACACCAATGTAAAACCAACAAAGATCAATGCGTGGCTAATGAATTTTTTTGATGCAGTGGTATTTTTATCCGATTACAATCGGCAAGAACTGATAAATAAAAATAAAAAACTAGCCAGCAAAACCTATGTCATATATAACTTTGTTCAAAATAATAAAGTCAAAATTAAAAAAAATATAAAGAAAAATAGTTTAGAATACTTGTTTGTAGGTAGAGCAGTTGAAGTAAAAAGACCATGGTTATTTATAGAGAGCATCATAGAAGCGGTAAAATTAAACAGAAATATAAAAGCTACCATGGTAATTTCAAAAGGAAGTTTGGAAAATAAAATAAAAGAAATGATAATTGATGCAGAAAAAAAATATAATTGTAAAATAAGCCTATTCCAAAATGTAAAAAGAACAGAATTAGAAAATATATACAATAAAGCAGATGTTTTTGTTTTTACATCAACTCAAGATGAAGGATTCGGAGTCGTTTTATTAGAAGCTATGCAACATGGCCTGCCAATTATATGCACAGACCATCCAAAATTCAAGGAAATACTAAGGAATAGCGCGCTATATTTTAATGATAAAGAATCGCTTGTAGAAAAAATATTGAAACTATCACAAGATAATAAATTATACTCGAAATACAAAAGTAGATCTTTAAAAAGATTTCATAGTTTTTCTCCACAAGAAATAACTAAAAAATGGATAGAATTATTTAACAAACTTGAGATACAAGAAAAATAAATATAAGGTGAGCATATGAAAGATAAGTTTTTGATAACTTCAAAAAATATAATGAAAAAGATATTATCTCTCTTATCTTTTTTAATTCCAATATACTTTTCTAACTATTTTATAAGATTTATAGTTTTCTTATTTTTTCCCAATTTAAAATTTGATAAAACCGCCAGGATAAATATTACAAAAATAAATACATATCAATTCGGTAAACATTGTTGCATTGGTAAATATGTTGTTATAGGACCCTATTTTAAATTAGGAGATTATAGCTATATAAATGAGGAAACAATAATATCTTCATCTAAAAAATCTCCTGTTTTGATTGGAAAGTTCTGTTCCATTGCAGATAGGGTTACAATCGCCCCAACTAACCACCAATACAACAACATTACTACGTCGCCTTCTCTCTATAATATAATTGGAATCACTCCAAAAAATTATTCGAAAGGAGGGGTAAAAATAGGAAATGACGTATGGATTGGAACAAAATCTATTATAATGGATGGAGTAACTATCGGAGATGATGCTGTAATTGCAGCAGGTTCTGTGGTTACACACGATGTTCCACCATATACTATAGTTGAGGGCGTACCAGCAAAAACAATAAAAATGCGTTTCACCCCCTCAAAAATTAAAAAGTTATTAGAAATAAAATGGTGGGAATGGGATGAAGATAAGATAAAAAGAAACAAAAATTTCTTTATTAGCGGGCTGTAAAAAATAGGGCGAATTATTGAACAAAGATTAAAATACAAAATTGATTGATAGTAAATGTCTTATTTGAGACCACCTCTCCTTGTGGATTACTGATTGGGATAACTGCTTTCTTTGGATTGCTGGCTTTTTCCACAAGATAAGATAGTATTTGTTTTGAAGCTGGTATCGCATCGGTATCTGCTATTATTATAATTTCATAATCTTATCTGAATAGAGCATAAGAACCAATAAAAAAAGCCCCAGAGGTCCCTAATGAAAACTCTTCTTTTGCATGGACTGCTGATAAATCTTTGAAAAGTTCCGCGTAGGGATCTATAGAAAGACCTTTTCTATAAAGGAAAAAATAATGTATTTTATTATATCCATCTAATTGCCGCATAGTTGTGATGAACTCCTTTAATTGGAGGAGCATTTCTACCACTGGACAAAAAAGAGCTATTTGTGCATTATTTTTTCTCTTATCTGCAACTATCTTACATAGAGGAACTATCATAGATGTATAATACTTTCGATTTTTTGTATTTATTTCATAGTGCTGTATATCAGTACCATAATCTTGAAGATTTATAGAAAAAGTAGTTATTAATTCGTCCAACATGATAGCACCTTTCCCGCATACATTAAATACTTCTTTGTTTTTCATTAACAATTTTTCTATTATTTTGGCGACAACAGCGGTATTTATAAACTGAAATTGCGACTTAGGATTAATAAAAAGTTTTTTGAGATAAATTATGTCATATATGGGGTTTTTCTTTAAACCTTCACCAATCATTCCTCCTAATCGAAGAATTAACCAATTTTGAGCATATTTTTTAACTAAGAGTTCACCTAAGTACTTATCGAAGCCATAATTAGAAAGCAGTTCTGGTTTTATAATAACATCTTCATAATTATTCAGTGGATTTGATACATCATTATAGACATCTACTGATGATAAATAAACGTACTTCCTTATTTTAAAATCAAATAAAGTGTTTAAAGTAGTCTGCACATTCATTTCAAAATCAAGTTTTGGCTCTCTTGCAGCAAGTAATTTTTTTGAATTGCCATTTGCATTTATAAAAACATCAAAATACTGACCAAATAATGAAGAATAGTTATCTCTGTTTATACCAATAACTTCATAATCTCAACTTATCTAGATTGCTAATAAACCAATTATATGTTTTTCTAACACCGTCCTTTAAATTTGTTTTTGGTTGAAAGCTGAGCTCAGTATTCATTCTTGTAACATCAAAAATTTTCACTGGATGGCCGTCAGGTTTTGTAGGATCCCATGTAATTTTTCCTTCAAAACCAACAACTTCTTTTACTATTTCAACAAGCTCTTTTATTGCAACTCCATTTCCAGTAGAAATATTTATCGGCATCTCAGAATGGTAATTATCAAGCATAATAACAAGGGCATCGGTAACATCATCTACATATATAAAATCTCTCACAGGCTTTCCACTTCCCCAAACAATCACTTCTTTGTCTCCTCTTTCTTTTGCAAAATGGAACCGCCTTATGAGACCTGGAATAACATGCGAACCTGTTTCAGAAAAATTATCATAAGGACCATAAGCATTTCCAGGGATTGCTGCTACCCAATCCAATTTATATTGTTTTCTGTATGCAACAATTTGTAGGTAATTAGTTGCCTTCGCAAGTGAATAGAACATAGCATTTTCATCAGGAAGCCCCCTAAAAAGATATTCTTCTTTAATAGGGTTAGGTGCATCTTTTGGATAGGAACAACCACAAAAAGTATAAATAAGCCTTTTAACACCAGCCTTTCTTGCTTCTTCTAAAAAATAAGTATTTATCGCAAGGTTTGTATATATAAAATCAGCTGGATAAGTTTTGTTAGCAAGGATGCCGCCGACCTTTGCAGCAAGATGGTACACTACATCTGGTGAAATATCCTTAAACAATTTACGAATTTCATTTTGTTCTAATAAATTGTAATCTTTTGAAGATAGAGCAATAACCTCATATCCTTTATTAATCAATTTGGGCACTAAATTACTTCCTATGAACCCTGTACCACCAGTAACTAAAATTCTCATAAAAACCACTTAATAATTTTTAAACCTATAATCTCTAAATGCTTGATAACCTTTTATAAGTTCATCTATGCCTTCATCTAAAGTATACTTATAAACAAAACCTGTTTTTTGTATTTTTTCTGTTGAAACAATATAATTTCTTTTATCTGGGTCTTGGCCAATCTCAGCATAGAAAATATTAAGGTTAGGTATTTTCTTTTTTATTAATAAAGCAAGTTCTTCTTTTGAAATGTTATAATCAGGATGGCCTAGATTGTAAATATTATTTTTCATTTTTTCCCAATTAACCATTGCCCAAAGAAAACCTCTAGCGGCATCACGCACATGCAAAAAATTACGTTTAAATGTTCTCTCAAAAAGCACTATGCTTTTGTCTGTTAACGCTTTAAGTACAAAATCATTAACTAAGAGGTCTGTTCGCATTCTAGGAGAAAAACCAAAAAGAGTTGCGAGTCTAAATGAAATCGAATTACCTTCTGCCATCACTACTTTTTCCGCTTCTGCTTTACTTTTTCCATAAGTAGAGATCGGATTTAAAGGTGATTCTTCAGTACAAAATGTTTCCCCTGTTGTAGTTCCATAACCAGAGTTTGTATTCGGAAAAATTATTTTCTCTTCTTTCTTTCGGTACTTTAATAAATTTACTATTGCGTGGTGATTAATCATCCATGTTATCTCTGGTTTTTGTTCAGAAATAGGAAAACCTACAATAGCAGCAAGAGGAAAGATAAAATCATATTTTCTTTGTGAAAGTAGAGTAGCGATTAGTTTATCATTAGTAACATCACCATAAATAAACTCAAGTTTTTGTGTATAAAAAAGGTTAAATAAAGTATTCTGACCATAGGATAAATTATCTATAACTGTAACTTTGAAACCTCTATTTATAAGCATCTCTACAAGAACTGAGCCTAAATAACCAGAACCGCCTGTAACAAGAATGGTGGTTCCATCTTCTGCCATCTTTTTTAATTTTGTTTCTGTTATCTTGTCAAACTCATCCACAAACATAAGAACACCAACAAAATGTATTATATAATATTATAAAAGTTTTCTTAAAAAAATAAAACATGAAAACTCTTTATATAAAAGCTCGTGCTCCTTCTAGAATAGGAATTGGTGGGGGGGGTTCAGACCTACCTGCCTTTTTTGAAAGATATAGTGGCGCAGTGTTAAATGCTGCTGTCGATCTCTATTCCTACACTAAAATTCATTTAAATGGAAATAAAAATACAAAAATAATATCTCATGATTGGGAATTTGCAAGAGAGATAACTGACACCAATCTTGAATTTGAACAAAATAAAAAAGACAATGTAGATATAATAAAAGCAGTGATGAAAGAATGTGAACTCAACCCCGCGAACGGCTATGAAATTCTCATACACTCGATGGCACCTAAAAACAGCGGGCTTGCAGGCTCATCCGCATTACTAGTTTCGTTACTACTTGCAATGTCAAATGTGGCGGGTAAACCAATCCTTGACAGAAAAATTCTTGCCGAAACTGCGATAGATATAGAGAGAAATATTCTCAAAAGAATAGGTGGGCACCAAGATCAATATGCGTCTGTTTTTGGAGGGTTTAATTTTATTGAATTTTCAAAAAATGAAACTAAAATATATCCGTTAAGATTGCAGGAAGACCTTATAGCAGAACTCCACTCAGCGATGATGTTGTTTGAAACACCTTACCAAAGGGTGCAACAAGCGCATGAAATAGAAAAAAAGAAAGAAGAAGACATCTGTAGAGAAGGAGAGAGTGTTGAACATTTAAAAAAGATAAGAGATTATGCTTATGATATGAAAAATGCTCTTATCAGTGGAGACTTGCAAGCACTTGGGGAACTTCTTCATCAATCATGGTTAGAAAAACAAAAATTACCAGGTGTAGCTGACAAAAACATTGAAAGATTATATAAGATTGCCCTTGAGAATGGTGCATATGGTGGTAAACTGTGCGGTGCAGGCTCAGGAGGTTTTTTATTTGTAATAGCTGAATTATCAAATAGGAAAAAAGTTATAAATGCACTAAAAAAAGAAGGCGGGAATTTAGTTAATTTTGACTTTGATTTTAAGGGGGCACTCACATGGAGGACAGCATATTAAAAAAAAATCTTCAAGAGAATAAAGAATTAATCGAAAGAATGCAAAAAGATGAAAAATTAACACAACTGATAGAAGATGTTTCAAAAAAAATAATAGAATGCTATAAAAATGGTGGTAAAACTATATTTTTTGGCAATGGAGGGTCAGCAGCAGATGCTCAACATGCTGCAGCTGAATTTATAGGTAAATACTTTAAAGACAGAAAAGCACTACCTTCTATTGCGCTAACGACTAATACATCTGCATTAACTGCAATAGGAAACGATTATAGTTACGATGAGGTTTTCAAAAGGCAACTCGAGGGTTTACTAAACGAGGGAGATGTTGTTGTAGGAATATCGACAAGCGGCAACTCACCCAATGTTGTAAAAGCGCTAGAATACGCAAAAAATAATGGCGCCATTACTGTTGCTTTAGTAGGAGCAAAAAAATGTAGATTAGAGGAAATTGCAGATATATGTATAAAAATACCAAGTGAATCAACGCCAAGAATACAAGAAATGCATGAACTTTTATTACACACGATATGTGAAATTGTTGAAAAAGAACTATTTCCTTGATTTTTTGTAAAGTTTTTTAATTAATTTAGCTGCCTCTAATAAGTCATTCACCACAAATGACGGAGTGGCAACATAATTTTTATCTTTTCCTTTTAAACCTTTTTTTACTAAGATAGTGGTGCTGCCCACAATATTCCCCATTAATATATCGGCAGAAGAATCACCGACAACATAAGATGAAGAAAGATCTATTCTAAATTTTTTTTGTATTTTTAAAAGCATCCCTGGTTTTGGTTTTCTACATTCACAATTATCTTCTGGCCTGTGAGGACAAACAAAAATACCATTTACTTTTATATTATTTATTTTGAATACTTCTAACATTTTTTTGTGAATTCTTGAAAGCATATTTTTAGTTGCTATTCCTCTACCAATCATAGATTGATTAGTAACTATAAATATTGGCAGTTTAAGTTTTGAGAGTTTTTTTAAAGCAGGGATAGAATTTTTTTCAAATACAAATTCGTGTGGAAACTTTACATAGTCAAAACGATGCTTATTTATAACCCCATCTCTGTCAAGAAAGATTGCTGGTTTTCCTTTTTCCCTATTTTTAAAAAATTCTTCAGCTTGTTTAAGAGATTGGAAAGTACCAATATCAAGAAAAAAACCCTTACCGTGGTAAGCGAATAATTTCTTTTTTGCAGCAAAGAGTGGAAACACATCCTTTTCTATAGAAAAAATGCGAGGCAACCTTCCTTTTTTTAAGAGGGAATGTAAATACCTTATAGCTGCTGAATTAAAAAGATAAACACCTGCATTGAAAAGCCCAAAACCACTTTTTTGTTTTTCTAGAAATTCTTTAACTAAGCCATTTTTTTCTATTACGATAGAACCGCGATCCTTAAGTTCACCCTCCATAGCATAGATGCTTGCCCATGCTTTTTTTTGGTTATGAAAAGATATGAAACTATCAAGATCAAAATTTAGATAAGTATCACCATTAAAAAGCAAAATTGGCTTGGTAACCGCTTCTGAAAATGCATTAAGAAGAGCCCCACCGGTCCCAAGAGGCTCTTTTTCTTCTGAATAAGTAATACGAAGACCGAACTTTTTTCCTTCACCACAAAAACGTTTTACCATTTTTCCCTTATATCCTAGTAGAAGAACAACTTCTTTTAAGCCTAACAAAGAAAGTTGGGATAATAGATAATACAAAAAAGGTTTTTTGTTTATTTTTATAAGTGGTTTTGGTATTTTTAACGTAAGAGGTCTTAAACGGGTTCCTAACCCACCTACAAGAATAGCAACTATTGGTTTTTCAACCATTTTTACACCTTTACATACAAAACTTACTAAATACCATCCACTTGTATATTTTTAAGCAATATTGATTACTTACATTATGATTTTATGAAAATCTTACAAGCAGTGCATGCTTTTCCTCCAAGCCAGGGAGGAATAGAACATCACGTCTATCATCTTAGCAAGGAACTTGTAAAAATGGATAACGAAGTAGTTGTAGTAACAACAAACGAAAAAGGACAAAAAAGTGAAGAAAAACTAGAAGGAATTGAAATAAAACGTCTTCCAGCCATAAAATTTCCGCTTTTTTCAGCAGCAAGATTGCCTATCGGTGCGTGTATTACAATGATAAAAGAAAATGCAGACATATATGCTTCGCATGGTTATGGATCTATTATGCCTCTCTTTACAGCAATGGCGGCCTTAGTGAGAAAAAAACCCTTTATATTTACACTTCATGGCTATCCAATAGTAAAAGGAAAAAGAAAAATTTTCTATTATTTTTATAGATTATTTATTGCGCCTGTTTTTTTAGCACTTGCCACAAAAGTAATCGTTGTTTCTCGAGCATCTTTACCTTTTATAACTAAAGAAGTATCAAAAAATAAGATCGTATATATACCTAATGGAATAGACGAAAAATTTGACTGCAAGCTGGATTATGAAAACAAAAAATATATTACATATATTGGAAGACTAGATGAAGATAAAGGCATAGATATACTCATCAAAGCATACTCAAGAATAAATAAAAAATACCCTAACCTAAAACTCCAAATTGTGGGAAAAGACGAAGGAATAAAAAACAAATTACAAAAACTTGCAGAAAAATTAAACGTTGAACTAATATTCAAAGAAACACCTTATGACAGAATAAAAGAGGTGTATTGCGAAAGTAAAGCAATAGTACTGCCAAGTAAGTATGAGGGTTTTAGTCTTGTTTGGCTTGAAGCCACAGCGTCAGGCAGGCCGATGTTCTCAACACCTGTAGGGGAAGCGCCGGCTTTTTTTGAGCAAGTTTATGAAAAAAACAAAGATTTGTTTTTGTTTAAAGACGAAAACGAATTAGTAAAAAAACTTGATGAATTTTTGACTGATGAAAATAAATACAAAAAAATAATAGAAAGAGCAAAGTATATTGTTCATGAAGAATATTCCTGGGAAAACATTGCATTACAAACTCTAAATGTATATAAAGAAATAGTCAAAAAATAATCAACTATACTTAATTTTGTATATCGCTGCTATCTTTTGCTCGTTTTCTTTATAACTCCAAACTTCTTCTAAATATTTATCCAAGCCTGGGTGCCATGGTCTTTCAATACTTCGATAATTTTCATAAGATACTATCAAAAGAGGGTATTGACGAACATACCAAACCTTAACAGAGGGATCGATCCATGTTGTGGTATTAATATACTTTATATTATTTTTATCCAAATACGCACGATTAGATGGAGTATCAAAAGTCAATAAAGGATCGAAAGGATAAATCGTACTCTTATCGGGCGCTAAACCGAAATCTAAAAACACCCAATTAATATCCCAATAAAGATAAGTTATATTATACTTTTTTAAGAGTGTTAAACGTTCTTCATCATTATTTCCATAAAGTATTATTGCTGCTTCAAGATCGCGCTGTGGCGTATCAGCATAGGGGTCATTTTGGTGCGCCCATCTATTTGTGACTAATTTTCTACCCGTAAGAGCATTAAGTATAAAACCAAGTTCTTTTTGAGAAAGAAAAATATCATTTACTGATGTATTATGTTTTACGTAAGTGGCTGCAGATGTAAAAGATTGAGGAATGGGATAATAAGCATTTTTAAAAAAAACATTATTTTCTCTTCCAGCAGTACCATTTTGCACTATCAAATAAAAAAGTATGACAAAAGTAACAAAGAAAACAAAACTATTTTTTTGTAAGTTTATAAAAGTTTTTTGTTTTTCTAGGAAAAAAGTACCGCATAAAAACAACACTGGAATAAAAGCTATGCTACGAATGTAATTGTTAATAAAATTAATATGAAGTAAAGGTTCTGTTATAAAATAAGAAAGCATCGCAGATAAAACCCCTACAAGGGCTATATAAATAAAAGTGCTCTTTTTATCTTCTTGCCATTTTTTTAGATTAAGAATAAGAGAAACCGCTGCAAAAATAAAAAAGAAAGACGAAATATTAGAAAAATTAAGAAAATAAAGTTGGATGGTATCAAAAATAAACCAAATCTGCACATCAATCAAACCAAAATCTGGAATATCCATGTGTACTCTGTCGTAGGCAGGTTTAAGATGATAAAAAAAGATTGGTTGATAAAAATAGAGTAAGATTATAGGTATGCTAATAAACAAAAAAGCAAGTAGTGGTATTCTATTTTGAATTACAACTGATTTCAAGTCTTCTTTTTTTATAGTTAGAAAATAGAGTTTATAGACAACAAAGAATCCCAAGATAAAAGATGCAGAAATAAAAACAACCAAATGGGAAATTGAAAGGATAGAGTAAAAAAAAGCAAAAGCGGTGGTATTTTTTAAATTAAAGTTATTATACGTTTCATATAAAAAAAATAAAAACAAAGGAAAAACAACAAGATAGGTAAAATTTGTATATTTTATTATCGGAAATGCAAGGGGATTTTCTACTGCTAAGAAAAAAAATAAAACGCATAATAATGCAAGGTTATTGTTATCTACAAATTTTTTTATAAGAAAAAACCAAATTAATGGAATAATGAATGCTAAAATAACTGAAAAATATACTAAAGCGTGAAAAGCATCCATTCCTGTTATAATGGCAAATAAAGCAACAACTATAGAAAAAAGCGGTAGATAACCAGGCATGCGACCGCCACTGAGTGATGAACTCTCAAAAGGGTTACCTCCTTCTAAAATGTTTATTACAGAACCAAGTTGATAATACATATCTCCCCCAAAAATAGGTGAGGGCAACGCCTGAAATTTTGAAACTATATCATAAGTGGAATAAGCAAAAAAAACACAAAAAAACAATAGAAGGACATATGGAAAAAATACAACTGGAAAATTAAATCTCATAAACCACATTATTTTCTAAGTGGTTAAAAACATATCTAAAGAGCGACTAGTTCTTACAGAAAATAACAAATCATTTTAATATATTAGCAGGAATATAGCGATATGAAAATAGCAGTATTACTTCCCACTTATAATGAAGAAGAAGAGATTGGGAAAATATTAAAAGACATAAAAAAATTAAATAATGAAATAAAAAGTTATGTTGTTGATAGCGGTTCAAAAGACAAAACTGTTTTTATAGCAAAAAACACTGGAGCTTCAGTAATAGAAATCTCTAAAAGAGGAAAGGCTATGGCTGTAAGGGAGGCCTTAAAAAAAATAAATGAAGAGTATTTAGTTATGATGGACTCGGACGGAAGCTATTCTATAAAAGATATCAGTTTAATTATAGAAAAACTAAAAGAAGCAGATGTTGTAATAGGTTCGAGATTAAAGGGAAGTATAGAGAGGGGGGCCATGGCAGAAATAAATAGAATCGGGAACATTTTTTTGAGTTTTTTAGCAAGTCTTATTTATGGAAAACAAATAAGCGATGTTTGCTCGGGTATGTGGGGTTTTAGGAAAAAAGCTTACAAACAATTAGACATAAAAGCAAAACATTTTGAGTTAGAAGTTGATTTGTTTGCAAACTGTGCCAAAAAAAATTTCAAAATAATAGAGGTGCCAATAACTTATAAAAAAAGGACAGGAAAAACAAAACTAAATCCTTTTGTTGATGGAACAAAAATAGCATTTCATTTAATAAAGAGAAGATTTTTTTAAATAGTGTACCTATTTAAAACATGCGAGTTTTAGTAACGGGCGGTGCTGGCTTCATAGGGTCGCATCTAGCAGAGGCTTTATTAAAGAGAGGTCACGCAGTGCGAATACTTGATAATTTCTCAACAGGCAAGGAAGAAAACATAAAAGATATAGAAAATAGTATAGAAATAATAAGAGGAAGCATAACAGAAAAGGAAGTATTAGAAAACGCAATAGAAAATGTAGATTACGTTTTGCACCACGCTGCACAAATATCAGTTGTTGATTCTATAAAAAATCCAAAAAAAACTTGGGAGATAAATATAAAAGGAACAAAACTTTTGCTAAATGCCGCAGTAAAAAACAAAGTAAAAAAAGTTATATTGGCTTCTTCTGCTGCTGTTTATGGAAACGAACCTGGCTTGCCAAAAACAGAGCAAATGAGAACAAAGCCAACCTCACCTTACGGAGACTCAAAACTTATGAATGAATATATGGCGCAAAAGTACCACCAACAAGATAAAATAAATATAATTAGTTTGCGTTATTTTAACGTATATGGCCCAAGGCAACATCCACAATCAGCTTATGCAGGAGTAATCTCAAAATTTATGGAGAAAATGATAAAAGGTGAAAGGCCAATCATATATGGTAATGGAGAACAAACAAGAGATTTTGTATATGTTGAAGATGTTGTTTCTGCCAATATCTTAGCGCTAGAAAGCACGGTAAAAAATGGAATTTATAACATTGGAAGTGGAAAAGAAACAAGTCTAAATGAACTAGTTAAAACATTGAATGAAATCTTGGGCACAAAAATAGAACCTATCTATGAACCACCAAGAGAAGGGGATATACAAAGATCAGTCGCAGATATTTCAAAAGCAAAAAAAGATTTAGGTTATATACCAAAGTACACCCTTAAAGAAGGGCTAACTAAAACGATAGAATGGTATAGAAGCATAAATTAAGTACCTTCTTGCCAACTTTTAAGATATTTTTCTTGCTCTTTAGTAAGACTATCAATCTTCACACCCATGGCTTCAAGTTGTAATTTTGCAATTGAGTTGTCTATTTCTTCTGGTAAGTCAATAACACGCGCACTCAATTTTCCTTTATTCTTTACCAAATATTCGCAAGCAAGTGCTTGGCCAGCAAAGGAGGTTGCCATTACTTCGCTTGGGTGGCCCTCAGCGGCAGCAAGATTGACTAGACGACCTTCACCGCAAACATAAACTTTTTTATTGCCAACAGTATACTCGTCTAAAAATGGCCTTACTCTTCTCCTCTTTGCAATTTTGCTTAAACCCTTAACATCGATTTCAACGTCAAAATGGCCAGAATTAGCTAATATGACATTGTCTTTCATCTTCTTTATGTGTTCGGTTGTTATGACGTTTTTATTTCCAGTAACTGTTACAAATATATCTCCAATTAAAGCGGCTTCTGTTATGGGCATAACACGATAACCATCTAAAACTGCTTGCAAAGCCCTAAAAGGATCAACTTCAGTAATAATAACATTTGCTCCCAAACCTTTTGCTCGCAGTGCAACACCTTTGCCACAGTCACCATAGCCACAAACAACAAAGTTTTTACCTGCTATTAAGATGTTAGTAGCACGAAGAATACCATCTATAGTAGATTGGCCAGTACCATAGTAATTATCGAGAAGATGTTTTGTTTTGTTATCATTAACCGCAATCATAGGATAACTCAAAACACCATCTCTTTCCATTGCTCGAAGACGAATAACGCCTGTTGTTGTCTCTTCACAACCGCCAATTATATTTTTTATTTTTTCTGGATATTTTGTATGGACTCGTGTAACAAGATCGCAACCGTCATCAATGGTTATGTTTGGATTTTGGGAAATAACTAAATCAATATATCTGTAATAATCCTCTTCGCTCTCGCCTTTATAGCCATAAACAGCAAAACCTTCTGTTGCAAGAGCAGCGGCAACATCATCTTGTGTGCTCAATGGATTGCAGCTTGCAATGGCGACTTTTGCACCACCCGCGGCCAATGTCCTAACAAGAACTGCAGTTTCTTTTGTTATATGAAGAGCCATTCCTATTGTCAAACCTTTAAACGGTTTTTCCTTAGAAAATCTCTTTCTTATCTTCATCAATGCGCTCATTCTCTTCTCAGCAAGTTCTATGTTCATCTTTCCCTGTTCTGCAAGAGAAATATCTTTTACTTCATAACATTTACCTTTATCCATAAAAGCACCGATAATTCTCCACCATTGAGTTTTTTTAATTTATCCTTAGATTCTTTTATATGAAAAAAAGGAAAGCCCACCTTATCAACGTAAGCTATGTTGAGAAAGAGGGGCAAACTTATGCTGTTCTATTACTAAAAGGAAAAAAAATAACAAAATTATACTATCCTTATGATCCTTATTTTTTAGTAGACGCACCAGAAGAAGAAAAAGATACTATCAGGAAGATAGCAACACAAAAAAATGGAAAAACAATAACAGTAAAAAAAGTCGATACAGAAGAGAGGATAGTAAATTTCAAAAAGAAAAAATTCCTCAAAATAGTATGCCATTCACCTAAGGACATCCCCTTAATAAAACATGTTATACCATACCCTGCTTATGAATTCGACATACCTTATGTAAAAAGATTTTTGTTTGATTTTCAACTAACACCACTATGGGTGATAACTTACGAAAGAGAAGGAAAGATAATTAAAAAAATAATAAAATGCGAAGAAAAAATTCCGCTTCTAAAAAGTATGGCTTTTGATATAGAAACATATAATCCTCTTGGTGTGCCACGACCAAAAAAAGACCCGGTAATAATGATAAGCTATGCGAATGGACAAAAAGGTGTTTTAACCTATAAAAAAACATCAGAAAGGAATGCAATTGTCGTTTTAAATGAAAAAGAGATGATAGAAAAGTTCAACGAAATAGTAAAGAAAGAGGACCCAGATATCATTTTTGGATATAATTCAGGTAATTTTGATCTTCCCTATCTTGCAGAACGTGCGAAGATACTCAAAATTCCATTAGTGCTTGGAAGAAAGGAAAAAATAAAAATAACTAAAAAAGGAGTAATAGGTGGAGTTGCTCTAGATGGCAGAATCCATATAGATTTATATCCTATAATAAGACTCTTTGGTTTTATAGGTGTTTTAAAAACAGCGGATTACACTCTGGATGCAGTTGCTAGCGAAATATTAGGAAAAAATAAAATTGCGCTTGACAGAGAGAATCTTTGGAAGATCTGGGACAGCGATAATATAGATGATTTAGTGAAATACTCTTTAAGGGATTCTGAACTCACAATTGAGCTTGGAAAAAACTACCTCCCACTCGAAATAGAATTGAGTATTATAACAAAACAGCAACTCTTCGATACTACGCTCTCGACTAGCGGCCAACTTGTAGAGAATCTGTTAATGTTTCATTCTGTAAAAAGAAAAGAAGTAATTCCAACAAAACCAGTAGGAAATATTATTGAAGAAAGATTAGCTGCACCAATCCAAGGGGCTTTTGTAAAACTGCCTCAACCAGGCATTTATGATAATATTGCAGTACTTGATTTTAGAAGCCTATACCCTTCTATAATTGTTTCTTTTAATATCGACCCATCTGCTCTAACTAAGGACAATTCTAATGATTGCTACCTATCACCCACTGGAGCACGTTTTAGAAAAGAGCCAAAGGCTTTAATACCAGCTGTCTTAGAAGAACTAATAGATTTTAGAGCAAAACTAAAAAAGCAGCTTAAAACAATTGATAAAAAAAGCGAGGAATACCAAAAACTTAGTGCAAGGGTACAGGCAATAAAGATTCTGGCAAACTCTTTTTATGGCTATATGGCTTATGCCCGCTCAAGATGGTATTCAAGAGAATGTGGTGAAAGTATAACAGCATGGGGAAGAAAATACATACAAGAAACCATGGAAAAAGCTGAGAGAGCAGGCTTTACAGTTATTTATGGTGACACAGACAGTGTGATGATATTATACAAGAAAAAAGAAGATGTGTTTAAATTTATAGAAGAAGTAAACCGCTCATTGCCAGAAAAAATGGAATTAGAACTAGAAGCATTTTATACAAGAGGAGTTTTTGTAGGTAAAAAAGGTAGCGAAGAGGAAAAAGGAGCAAAGAAAAAATACGCATTATTGGGCGAGGACGGAAGGATAAAAATACGTGGTTTTGAACTTGTTAGAAGGGATTGGTCACCAATCGCAAAGGAAACGCAATATCGAGTTCTTGAAACAATTCTAAGAGAAGGTAATGAGAAAAAAGCAGTAAATATAGTAAAAGAGGCGATAGAAAGACTTAAAGGTGGAAAAGTAAGTATGGATGAACTAACAATAATAACGCAGTTAAATAAAGATCCAAAAGCAGGCTATGCGGTGATAAGCCCAGAACTTGCTGCAGCAAAAAAACAAATAGCAAGAGGAATTCCTCTTGAACAGGGAAGTCTTATCGCTTATGTTATAACAAAAAATGGAAGAACAATTTCAGAGAAGGCGATGCCTGTAGAGCTTGCAAAAGATTACGATGCAGATTATTACATAAACAATCAGATATTACCTGCAGTAATGAAAATACTAAAAGAATTAGGTTACGATGAATATGAATTAAAAAAAGGTGGAAAACAGCACTCGCTAAACTCTTTTTTTGAATAACTAATGGCTCAGCTTACCCTCTTATCATCACAAAACAGAAATACCTCGCATCATCATTGCCAGGTTTTATAGTGGCCAACAATAACTTATAAATATATAAGTTATTAGCTTATGAATTATTTCAAATCTCGAAACCACGAGCCTCAAATAATAGTATTTTAATTAGTCATTAATCTTTGGTATAATCTGGTAGGTAGGCAACACAGGTCTGAGTATGTTAGAAACTAATTTATGGTCTGCTTTTCCAAAATCAACAGAGCTGCCATACAAAATAAGTGTTTTAGGATTGTTTTCTTTTATACGTATAAACCCCCCTCCATAAACATAAACCTGGCCAAGAAATTTATCAAGTATATTTTCAATCTCTATATGATAATTACAAAACGAAAAGGCGGCTATGATAGCCTTATCACCCTTACTTGCGTGGATATACTTTATTCCTTTGTTTTTAGGTAGGAGAAGACATATTTGTGAGTTTTCATTATTTTCAAAAAAGGCAATATTACCCGCATACCTCCATTCTGCTTTCTGAAGTTCAATACTTTTATGCACCATATCCTTAAGGAGTTTATACCTATACATTTCTATTCCATCTTTTATACTATTAAATACAGAACTGTTATCAATATCTCGATTTTTAATACTCTCTAAAATTTCTTCTTTAAGAAGACGCGCTCTGTGATATAATGGTGGGACAATACGGCTTTTATTATTTTTTACAAAAATTTGTACCATATATTAAATTATGTTATTTTTAGTTATAAAGTTTATCGTTTGTAGTACATTGTTGCATTGTCGAGTGCTAATTTAAATAAAAAAATTAAATTTTCTTCGTTTTGCTCAATCTAATCAAACTTAATCACTTATTAGTTCTTAGGGTTAATTCTAGCTGCTCTTCTCTGCTGGTGTTTTGCCTATTCCTTGATATTTTCTTATAAAATTATAATAAATTTCAAAACCTTTCATAACAGCTTTAGCACTTTCTAAAGAACCATGAAAACCACGCATTATTTTTGTTCTATCTCTTATAGTGATGCGTAATCTTTCTATTTTGTGAATGAATCTCTTTCATCTGCTATTACAACATTATGAATTATTTTGCTTTTTCCCCTTCTATTCTATTTAAGCCAAAAATTTTTCTTAAAACACGAAGATAACCTTGTAATCCATCTGTTGTAATTATTTTTACATTTCCATTAGTTGTAAGTTTGGCTTTTCCTCGAATCCTAATTAAATCTTCTATTGTTCTGCTTTCCATATAATCGGAAGCAACCATAAAGCGAGTTTCTGTATCCATAACATCTACAAACCAATTTTGTTTTCCTAACCTAGGACATTCCATCTCGTCAGACATTAACTCTTATCCTGAATTAATTTGTAATTTGTCAGTAAAATTACTATCATATTTGTATATTTTACAATTCAGCGATAAATTGTAGAATAATGACAATTTTAGGGCAAACATTTGAAGATGCTTTTGTATTTTTTTTAGTGACATACCTGTGTAATACATGTTAATACAGATACAGGAAGTTATTTTATTCTCATGTTTTTTATCTTCCAGAAACCATCATCTATTGAAGATCTATAAGAGCAATTTTACATTTATATCTTTGAATTTTGCCTCTGTTTTGTATTTTCCTAATGCCATTTTTCTTAATGGTAATTCCCTTACACCCTGAACAAGTAATATTGCCCATAGTATATTACTATAAGTAATTATCTATTTAAATCTTTCGGTTAGGATATATAATTATAGTAAAATATTTAAAGGATAAAGTCAATTAATCTTATATGGCTAAAAAGGAAATTAAGGTTTTTGAGTGCAAATGTGAAAGATGTGGGCATGAATGGATAACAAGAAGTAACGAAATTCCTACTGTATGCCCTAAATGCAAAAGCCCTTATTGGGATAAGCCACTAAATAAAAAGGTTGAAAAGAAATGACAACTCATTTTTATTTCAAATTATTTAACAATATAAAAAGTGAACATGAAACAAAAGACTTTGCTAAATTAGAACTTCTTGGATTGTTTGGAGATGTTGAACCAATCAATAATTTTTTTGATAAACTTTCTGAAGAACCATTAAAATCTTTTACAACGACACCTATCAGAATACAAGATATTATTATAACAGAATTGCCATATGGAAGGATACAAGGTTACTATGGTCAAAAAACGGATCTAATAAATGTAACAAAACTGGTTAAAAGATTAGCTTATACAAGAGAAATTTTTTTAATAGTTGAAAAAATCGATAAACCAGAAAACATTTTAAAAAAAATATTTCCAGACGGCATTATAAATAAAAATGTCCAATTTTTTGAAAAAAATGGAAAAATCTTATTTAGATTTATCACAAATCAGTATTTTTTAGAGAAATCGGAATATATATCCAAATTAAGTAGAAATGAAAAGGAAATTGATGAAAATGTAAATATTTTATTTTCTCATTTGATTAAGAATAACTATAGAATCCCTGCTTCTTCTACTACGGCGATTGGCAAAAGACTTGAAGATTATTTTGCAATTAGAGAAGAACCATCCTTATACTTGAATCACTATATGCATCCTTATAAAGGGAAATTTCATCCAAAAATGGTAAGGGCATTAGTTAATTATATCTATCCTAATGAAGATGGAGTAATTCTCGATAATTTTGCGGGGAGTGGAACGTTATTAGTTGAAGCCAATTATTTAGGTTTAGATGCTTTAGGTATAGAAATAAACCCTCTATCAGTTTTAATGAGTAATGTTAAATGTCATTCAATAACCATTCCTTTAGATGAATTAAGAAAAGCTATTGATGAATACTTAAAAATGCTTGAAAAAGAGATAAATTATTTTATAAATTCGAACAGCGGACAAGGAGCTTTAATTAAAAATAGTTTGAAACCAGAAATTATAAGAAATGAAGCAAAAAACGCACTAAAAGAAATTGAAAAAATGAATAGTTTTGAAAATAAAGAGTTTGTGGTTCAAAAAATAATAATTGCAAGAGAATTGGTAAATTTCTTTAAAGACAAAAAAATCAGAGAATTTTTACTATTATGTGTAAGTGGAGCAATAAGTGATATTGCTCGAAGAACAAAGAATGAATTTGAGAAGGTTCTTAAAGAAAGAATGAATTATCTATATTTAAAAATTTATTTGTTTCACAAATTAAACGAGGTATTAAAAATCAAGGTTGGTAATTCTCAAACTTATGTTGCTGACACGAGAAATATGAAAGCCATAAAAGATGATTCTATTGATGGGATTGTTAATTCTCCACCATATTCTACGGCATTAGATTACATTAAAAATGATTACCCGCAGCTTATTTTATTGAAATTAGTTAACTCGATGGAAAAATTAGAGAAAGATATGATTGGTAATCCTAGAATTAACTATGATAAAAAAGAACTAATTAGGTTTATAGAAAACGAAGAGAAAGATCTTTTAAGAATTTCAAATCTTGCCCACAGGTATGTAAAAATGTTGTTGAATAATGGAAGGGAAGACGCAGGCTTGAGAATTTATAAATTTTTCATAGATATGTTGCAAACATTACAAGAAATGTATCGAGTTATGAAAATTGGCTCAAAATGTGCTATAATTATAGGCAATAATCACTTTATGATTAACGATAAATATGTTGAGATACCTAATGACGAGATAATTTTAGAACTTAGTAAAAATGTAGGTTTCAAAGAAAATATAATCATAAAAAGGGAATTACAAAAAACAAGTGTGGGGAATATTCAAAAAGAAACGATTATAATTCTTGAGAAATAGATATTCTTTTTGTTTCTTTACTAATAAAGTCTAATAGTTCTTTTCCTAGTTCTGTGGCCTCATAAAATTTATTTTTTCTGCGTTCAGGTGTCAAACATTTAATTAATCCTTTTACTTCAAGTTCTTTAATAGTTGAGCTCACATGACTTACAGGTGATTTCGTTATACGAGATAAATTGGAAGGCGTCTTTTTAACTTTATTAAGCTCTATCAGTATCCTAAATCTGAGTTTACCACTAATTACAAAACTCACTAAATCCCAATCCATATATGATTTAATTAATTACTACTTTATTTAAATTTAGTTACATAATTCTGTAACTAATTATAAAATCTAATTAAAACAACAAGTAAGCAATGAGAGAGATTATAGAATTAAAAATAAAAAACATTGAAGATATTTATCACGAATTAGCCGTTACTTTAGCTCCGCATAGAGAAAAACCAACATGTTCAGTTGAATTTATAGTAGAAGGAACGAAAGAAAAACCTATCATTGGAATTCGATATCCTGGTAGAAAAGTCATCAAGAGAAAACTAAAAGTTAAGAGAAATAGTTCTGCTGAGTGGGGAAATTTGTTTGATTTTCTCGTTATCCCTTACGTTGATGGTAAGGAAGCTAAAGAACAAGATTTTACATTTGAAAAAATATTGAAAGATTTTGAACTTTATAAGAGAGATAACGAAGAGTTTTGGAAACTTATTGAAGAAGTCTATTATAAAAATGAGTTTACAAAAGAGCCTCCAAAGTTGCCAGGAATTGACCCTAAATTATTTTTATTGATTCTAAAATGGATATGGATACAAGAAGACTTTAACTATAAACTAAGTTGGGAGGAGGTCAGATCACCACTTAAATATATTCTTGTGACAAGAACTGGAAGCAGAACAGCAAAAGGTGCTGGAAGAGGAAAATTTTTCGCCGCATTAATTCTTTTGAAGCATCATTTCAGATTCGACGAAGTTAAGAAGATAATTCCGTTGTACTAGCACTAGTAGATGCAACAATATACGTTTGTAGATTGTTTTTTATATTTTGTTTGTGAATAGTTTATGATGGAGGAGCTGGAGACTTATTTTTCAATGCTCAAAAACGAGCTTACGCGTGCGTATGGAGTTGCTACAGAAGCACGAAAAAAAGGATACGATCCACTTGATGATGTAGAAGTAAAAATAGCCAAGGATATTGCCGCAAGAGTGGAGGGCATAGTTGGCCCCCCAAACATAGCAAAAGTGATAAGAGAGATGGAAGAAAAAGGACTTTCGCGTGAAGACATAGCTTATGAAGTTGTAAAAAAAATAGCTGCTGGTGAAATAATAAAAGCAAGCCCAGAGTATCTGATAGAACAAGCAGTTAGAACAGGCGTAGGTATAATAACAGAAGGTGTTTTAGTCGCTCCTACTGAAGGCATTTCAAAGGTTAAGATAAAGAAAAACCAGGATGGAAGCAGTTATGTGGCGGTTTATTACGCAGGACCGATAAGAAGTGCAGGGGGAACTGCCGCTGCTTTAAGTGTCTTGCTTGCTGACGTTGCGAGGAGGGTTGTAGGAGTAGGTGAGTATAGGGCGACAGAAACACAGATAGAGAGATATGTTGAAGAAGTTCTTGTATATGAAAACAGAGTATCGCATTTACAATACCTTCCTCCAGAAGAACATATAAGAATAATAATAGCAAATTGCCCTGTTTGTATAGATGGCGATCCAACAGAAGATATAGAGGTATCTGCTTACAAAAATGTGCCAGGAATAGAAACCGACCGCATTAGAGGAGGGGTCCCTCTTGTTGTTTGTGAAGGGATAGCACAAAAAGCAGCAAAACTTTTGAAGTACACTAAAAAAATGAACCTTGATTGGCAGTGGTTAGAGAGTATAATAAAAATAAAAGTAAAAAAGGAAAGTGTAGAAATAAAGCCAGATGAAACTTATCTTGAAGGGCTTGTAGCAGGGCGGCCGGTATTCGCATATCCTTCAAAACCAGGAGGCTTCAGGCTAAGGTATGGAAGAAGTGAAACAAATGGTTTAATGGGAAAAAACATTCACCCTGCAACCATGACTCTCTTAGATGATTTCCTAGCTTATGGCACACATATGAAAATAGAAAGGCCTGGCAAAGGTTGCATTGTTATGCCCCATGACAACATAGAACCGCCTGTAGTTTTATTATATAGTGGTGAAGTTAGAAAAGTAAAAAGTGTTGAAGAAGCAAAAGGACTTAAAAAACAGATAAAAGAAATTTTATTTTTAGGGGATATACTGATAACTTACGGCGATTTCTTGAAATCAAACCACCCTCTTCTTCCTTCTGGTTATTGCAAAGAGATATGGGAAGCAGAAGTAAGAGAAGCAGGAATCGAACCGCCGCAAGCATTTAAAAGTACTGAAGAAGCGTTTTCATTTTCACGGATGTATAATCTTCCGCTCCATCCTGACTATACTCTCCCATGGCACGACATAACTTTAGAAGAATTAAAAGAACTAAAAGAGTGGCTAAAGGAGAAAAAAGAAAATGAAGGGAAGATGCTGCTTCCAAAAAGAGAAACAAAGAGAATCTTAGAAAAACTACTTGTAGAACACAGAGTAATAGAAGACACAATAGTATTGAACGCACACTACGGAACAATATTAAACGAATGTTTAAAAGAAGAAGTACCAGAAGAAAAAAGCACATTAGATGCAGTAATAAAAATAAGCGGTGTAAAAATAAAACCATGGGCGCCAATTTATGTAGGCGCAAGAATGGGAAGGCCAGAAAAAGCAAAAGAAAGAGTGATGGAAGGAAAACCAAATGTCTTATTTCCCACTGGTTCAGAGAAAAATAGAAGTTTGATGAAAGAAATAAAAAATACAAAGTTTACTAAAACATTAAATCTTGATCTTGCGCGTTATCGCTGCACAAATTGCAATCAATTAACGTTTTACAGAAAATGCCATATATGCAATGGTGACGCAAAAATAGAAACGATATGTCAAAAATGTGGCAAAATCGTTTCCGGTCCTATGCATTGTGGTGAGAAAACAGTTGAACACGATACGCGACCGATAGATATCCAAGCGCTTTTTGAAAATGTTAAACAGAAATTAGGTTTTGCACCAGATGATGTTAAAGGAGTAAAAGGACTAAGCAATGAGAGTAGAATACCAGAAAGATTAGAAAAAGGTTTTTTAAGAGCAAAACACGAAGTTTATGTTTTTAGGGATGGTACTTCAAGATTCGATGCCACCGATACACCCATAACACATTTCATACCTTCTGAAATAGGGCTTACTGTTGAGAAAGCAAAAGAGTTAGGATATACAAAAGATTACCTCGGAAATAAACTTGAAAGCGACAGACAACTGGTAGAACTTATGCAGCAGGACATAATACTCTCAAGAAATGGTTTAGAATACCTTTTCAGAGTGGCTAAATTTATAGATGAATTGTTAATCAATGTTTATGGATTGCCGCCATACTATAACTTACAAAAGCCGGAGGATTTAATTGGTCATCTTTGTGCTTCCCTCTCACCACACACTTCAGCGGCTGTACTTTGCAGGATAATAGGCTATACAGAAGCGAATGTAGGTTATGGCCATCCTTACCTCATAACAGCAAGAAGAAGAAATTGCGATGGGGACGAAGACAGCGTTATGCTCCTCCTTGATTGCTTAATAAATTTTTCTAAAAGGTATCTTAGTGAATCCAGAGGCGGAACTATGGATGCACCACTTGTTCTTACTACCATAGTAAACCCAAAAGAAGTTGATGACGAAGCCCATTGTATCGAACTAGTTTCTTCTTACCCATTGGAGTTTTATCGTGCCTGCGAAAAATTTGCCATGCCTGGTGATGTAAAAATAAGAACAGTAAAAGATGTGCTCGGAAGTGAAGCGCAATATCATTTATTGATAACACATCCCGGCACTCTTTTTAGCGGCGCAAACACAAAAACAACATATGTAAAACTAGAAAATATCCCAGAAAAGGTAAAAACAGAATTTAATCTTCACGACAAAATAAGGGCGGTTGATAAAAAAGATGCGGCAGAAAGATTAGTGCTCAGCCATTTTATACCAGATTTGTATGGAAATCTAAGGGCATTTTCAAGACAAGATTTTCGTTGCTCTTCATGTAATTCAAAATATAGAAGAGTGCCACTCATTGGGAGGTGCCCCAAGTGCGGAGGAAATCTTATCCTAAATATAAATAAAGGGGGCATCCAAAAGTATTTAGCGATAACAAAAGAAGTAATAGAAAAATATGGGCTGCCTGATTATTTAAAACAACGAATCTCTTTAATAGAAAAGGAAATAGAAAATATATTTGAAGATGAAAAAGAAAAACAACTTGGACTCGGAGATTTTATATAGTGGTTTTATATAAAAAAAATATATTTAAATTAATGAGCGTACATAAATTAAAGCGGGAGTGTATGGAAAATAACATAAAAACAATAATTTTAATGTTTTTTTTAATAGGTTTTTATAACTTAGTTTATTCTGTTTCTTACACTATTGTAGATCCCTGGGATGACCGGGTATGGTTGAATGGTTGGTACACAGCTGCAATCTGTTTAAATCAAAATGAGAATTTGACCCCTTATGACCCAATTAAACCACCTGACCTGCCCAACGGAAGCATAATACATACAGTAGGTGATTTAAATAATTATATCTCCTATGGCGAAGAGGGAGTATACTACAATCGTCCATATGTATATTCTGAGAGATGTGATTGCACTACAGATGAAGAAGGGCATGAATCATGTTCTACCTGCTATTATTGCAGAAGCCAGAAGATGTATACAACAATAAGTAGTCTTGGGTTTACTGCTGGGGTATGGGAATTAGAAAAATACAATACAGCTCTCAATGCCCTGCCGTTTAAAAAATGGAGTGAAAAGGAACTAATCGGTGACAACGCAGGTGTAAGCGCTCAACTAAAAAACGCAAACATTAGTTACAGTGAGGCACAGGCGCTCTACTTCGCATGCAAAAATTCAGCAACTGGCAGAGCCAATAATTATTTAGCGAGCACATATGGAGACAGAAATGTGGAGAGAATAATAAGTTATGAAGATTATCTCGCACTTATCGACCCCTCGCGCCCATCAATCCCAGGACACCCATGTAAAGTACAACAACCAAATGCAAATGGAGTCGCGTGCAAAAACTATCCTGTTAAATGGAAGGAAGCAACAAGAGGTTTGATGACTGCATTAACAAAAAGTTTAGAAGCCAGTGAAAAAAATATCGTTCTTTTGAAACAACAATACACACAACTGGAAAATGCAGGATTGTGTGATGAAGATTATAATGAAAAGCCGAAAAGTGTATGTATAAAAGCGAAAGAAGCGCTATCTATAATAGACAGTGGTAAAAGAGAAGCAACCTATGGCCAATTAGCGATAGCCATTGAAAAAAAGAGTGAGATTCAGAAAAAAGTATATTGTTTCCCACCACAATTTGATGATTACGATTCTACAATGAATTATCTCTGGGGAGAGAATGGCTTTAACCCACGGGTGGTACAATTAAAAAATGAAAGTATGAATGCCTTTGTTGAAGGGAATAAAATATATTCTGATTATATTGCGACAGCGCTTGAACAGAAGAAAATAACAGATGAAAGAAAAATAGCAATTGCGGCAGAACATTTAGAATGGATAAAAGAGGCACCAACGCAAAATATCCTTTCTGGAACAAAAGTTGGGACAATAGACGAAAGGTGGAGCGCGTGGCTAGTGCAAAAAAGTAACGCAGACAATTACCTTTCAGAAGCAACGCAAAAATATACAAAAAAAGAGAGGGGATACTTAAAAGAAGCAACCATATCAGCAAAAAATGCTATAAAGAATTATAATGGTTTAGACGGCCAAGGAGAAAGTTTAAAGGCAGACGCAAAAGCAGTGGTTCAGGAAAAAGAAAAAGTTGTACAAAGTCTTCTCCAACAATTAGAAAGCTTCTACCAAAGAAGCAAAAATCAGCAGGTTTACTCTTACTATTTAAAAGCAAAGCAGGCAGCTGGTGAAGCGCAAAAAGCAGAAACGCTTGGTGAAAAATATAGAAAATATCTTAACGCTATCGATTACGCAAGAACCGGACTAAATAATGGAATAATATTAGAAAACGAAAGTAGTGCCCTTCTAGCCCAAGTAGATGATCTCATTAAAAGAGCTGAAAAGGACAATATAAGTGTTGAAACAGAAAAAATATTAATAAAAAACGCACGTGAGAGCGGCACCCTTGATCCTGTTTTTCTAAGAGATGTTATAGAGAATATAATAGTAAAAGCAAGTATAAAATATGGTGAATTAACAGAAAGAAAAACAAGGTTGCTTTCCTACATAAATTTATCAAAGGAATGTGGACAGGATCTTAAAGGAGATATAGAAAAAGCGGATAAAGGACTTGTAACTGAAAATGGTATAGATTACATAAATGGGGTTGGGCAACTTAAAAAGATAAGTGAAGAATACGATATAGTAGAAGGTGAATTACAAAAATGCAGAGAAAAAATAATTTTAAACAGCTTATACATAGATGCCAGACCATCTATTGGTTTAATAAACATAGATAAGCCGAGTACTTTCTCTATCTTCATCATTATAATGAATTTAAAAGATATAGAAGCTACTCACGTTTCGGTTCCTATTAATATAGGAGTGAATACTTCTATCTTTCTATCTGATATAATAACAGGTAAAGAAAATGTGGAAGCAGTAAGAAATGATGGAAAAAATATTATCTTAACAATAAAAGAAATAAAACCACTCAAAACATTTTCACTATCGATAGAAAAAAAGACCATACTCGCTAAAACACTAACAGATGAAACCACTGCGATAGGACGAGAAGATAGAAGCGCTGATGTAAAGGAAAGGAAAATAGTGGAATTTTATGCTGGTGGAATGATTGACCCGCAAGGAACAACAGTGGATGGAAGACATACGGTATTTGTTGAACCTGGAAAACATACTATTGAAAGAACTTACAACCTAAAAAATGCTTATTCTAAAATTGAGCAAACAGAAACAAGTAAAATAGGCACCAATCTGCAAGTTAGAAAAACCATACAGATAAAACCAAATATTGATATTACAATACTACCTCTTCAAATAAAGGTAGACTATCAAAACATAAGCGGATTACAGATAACATCTAATAACGCAAAAATAGAAAGGAAAGAGTGTAGGCCAAACAGTTGTGATTTAGAACTGAAAAATTTACAGGCAAATAAAACAATTGTTGTCTACGTAG
Source organism: Candidatus Bilamarchaeaceae archaeon (assembly GCA_038870635.1). Classification (GTDB taxonomy): domain Archaea; phylum Micrarchaeota; class Micrarchaeia; order Anstonellales; family Bilamarchaeaceae; genus JAVZJR01. Next base: position 291,170 of record JAVZJR010000001.1, read on the forward strand.
AGTATCTTATTTATGATAGTGCTCATGAAATAAAAGACATAGTAATAGAAAAACCCTCAATAGAAAAATGCTTCGGTGGAGAGAAACAATGCGGCCAATTGCCAACAAACTTTGACCGCCTGCTGGCTGAGATAAATGCAGCAACAGAAGCAAACGATACAGGGAGAGTAGTAGAATTAAAAGAAAAATTAAAAGATATGGTAAATGAATGGAAAATAGAACAAGAAAATGTATACAAAGAAAACAACGAACTAAAAACAAAGATGAAAACAGAGCTAGAGCAAATAGAAACAACTTTAAACAACATGAAAGAAGATAGCAAACTCGGTAAAGAATTGAAAGCAAGGGCAGAAGAAATAAGAAACATGCTTAAAGAAGCAGAAAATACACGAGATATAAAGCAAGAGAATGAAATCTTAAATAAAAAGGTT
>JAVZJR010000001.1:291699-338900 GCA_038870635.1 Candidatus Bilamarchaeaceae archaeon
GATAAAAGTACTGAAAAGATTATGGAAAATTTCTTAGTGGATAGCAAAAAGGAATATGATGAATTAAGAGAAAAACTTTACAAATTAGGAGAAAAAGAAACTCCTTTAGAATTTATTTTAGTAGAACAGAAAATAAGTGAACTCGAGATAAACAACGATGTAAAGACAGCTGTTGAGCTTGAGGAAGCACTAAACAATGCAAAAGAGTATGTAAAAAAAACTGAAGAAAAAACAAATGAAAATCTAAAGGAAATAGAAAAGGAGTATAATAATACAAAACAAGACATCACTATGACGATTACCCACTACCTTGAAGAAAAAAATGAGGCAAAAGGCACAGAGTGGGAAGGATATTTCACAGTCAATATAGACAAAATAGAAAAAATAAAAAAAGAGGCAGAAATGGCTCTTAATGATAAAAATTATCAATTAGCCACGGCGAAAATAGAACAACTACAAAAACAAAAAAACCTAATAGATGAGATTATAACGCAACTTAAAAAAGATGCTGAGTTTGTATATAATACTGGTGTGGCGAATTATCTAAACAAAAGAGACATGATGAACGCTGAGCTCCAAAAAACCATCAGCGAGACCTTAAACGCTATACAAGAAATGATTAACAAAAAGTCTTATGTAAAAGCATTAAAAAAACTAAAAGATGTATTACAACAAATAGAAGAGTATAAACCAACTACGATTAATCCATTCCTCATTGCAGCAGCTGGAGTATTAGTAATAGCCGCGGCTACGCTTTACTATTTTAAAAAGAGAGAGATAGAAAAAGGAAGTGGTGGTATTAAAATAGAGTTGCCAATATTCACACAGAGAAAAAAAGAGTATAAAAGGTTAGAGAGAATAAATGAATAACTTTTTAAATTTAAGATGAGAGGTATCTTTATGGCAGTAGGATTGGAAATCTTAATATCAAATATTGCGGCGTTTTTGCTAAACATAGCGCCCATGCTTTCGCTTATCTTAATAGTTTTGGGTGGGATAATTTATGGCCTTTCTTATACGCAGCCAGCGGACAACCGAGGTAAATGGCAAACGACTGGTATTGGTATGGTTGTAGGCGGCATTATAGTTGGCGCAGTTGCAGGTGCAGCAACCTTAATTCAACAGACGTCAGCTGGTTTGTTGAAATAATTTTTTATTTTAAATATTTTATAAATTTATTTTTACCATCTACCAAAACTACTCTTGGTTTGATAGGTTTTTGTGAAAGTTCGAAGCCCATTATAATAACTTTTTCTCCTTTTTTTATAAGATGCGCAGCAGGTCCATTCATACATATCACACCTGAGTTTCTCTCTCCCTCTATAACATAAGTTTCTAATCGTACGCCGCTATCGAGGCTGCAAACAAGAACTTTTTCGCCACTGAGAAAACCAGCTTTCTTCATTAAAGTTTTATCTATGGTGATGCTCCCCACATACGAAACATTTGCTTCTGTAACGATAGCGTTATGTATTTTTGACCTCAGAAACCATCGCAAACAATCACCTCTTAAAATTCCTTAAAAGCTTTCTTTTTATTTTATTAATGTTCTTCCAATGGCCGCCATGCCAATAAACATGCTTGCATTTTCTACAAAACCAAAATTTTCTATGGTGCTCTAAAACTTTTAAGGGAACAAAATATCTAGCTTTATTTTTAGTGATTAAAAAAAGTAAGGAATTGCATTTTGGACAACGTGTTTTTTCAGGATGAAAGATCTCTTTTCCAGCTACCCTCCTAATTTCTTTTAGTTGAGAGAGAACATCAATAGAACTTATTAGAATATGAGGAATGCCCTTCTTTACACAAATCTGCGCGAGTTGTTTATCCCGTGTAACAAGCACTCTTTTTGATTTTTTTGCTTTTTTTAAAATCTTTTCGTCTGGCCCTTTTACTAAATCGCTATCAACACCAAAAATCCTGCACCAACGAGCAGTTTTTTCAAGCATCTCATCAAAAAGCAATTTCATAAAAATTAGGTTAGGGAAATTTTAACGAAGACGTTAGTCGGTACTTTAACTTTAAGTATTTGCTTTAGATATTTCTCATTTCCTTCTACTTCGATTACTCTTTTATAAAGACGCTTTTCCCATCTCTCATAGGTATCGCTACCATCACCACAAGGAGTGCGTCTGCAAGCGATCACAAAGCGCCTTCGTGGCAATCGCACAGGGCCAACAAAAGTTAGGCCCAAAGTCTTAGCAACCTCGTTTATCTGGTTTGAAACGTTTTCTAAAGCTTCAACGTCTTCGCTACTCAACTTTATACGTATTTTTGCCATTAAATCACTCTAAAGAAAATGATGAGAAATATTTAAGTAAGTAAAAGTTTAAAAATGTCGCACAAAAAATACGAAAATCAAAATTTAGAGCGAATTTAGCTTAAAATTCAAAAAAGACGTAAAAAAGGGATTAAGTATTTAAATATTTTCATAAATAAAGTTGATACAAGATAAATATGGGTAAATTAACGCATTTGCATTTGGCGGTCAACGCGAAAATAGGCCCAGATTTTAAGGTGCTTTCTCGGGAAAAAGCGCAGGAGTTTGTTAATGAACTAATGCGCATAACCGATATGAAGCCCCTGGGTCCTCTTAATTGGTCGGACGCTGTTGACCTGGATTTCCCGGGACAAAGTTTTGTGCAGATGATAACAACAAGCCACTGCTCTGTACATTATTTCTCTGAAACACGTGAAATCTATTTTGACCTCTACTCTTGCAAGAAGTTTAACCCAAATGAAGTTATCGAGTTGCTTGACAAGTTTTTCGGTTTAGAAGAATGGCACGGTATGCTTTATCACCGCGCGCAGGATGAAAAACCAAAAATAAAAAAATTACAATCAAAAATGAAGTCCAAGGCGTTGAATTAATGAGTAAAGGGGAAAAACTCTTTCTCAAAAAAAGATTAGGGCAGTATTTTTTATGCAATTCTGCTATACTTGAAAGAGAGGTTAGAGAAGCAAACGTACAAGGAAAAGTTGTATTAGAGATAGGTGGAGGAGATGGACGCCTTACAGAATTTATAGTAAAAGCCGGAGCAAAAAAAATATATGTTGTGGAAAAAGATCAACGTTTTGTTGAAATATTAAAAAACAAATTCACAAATTCAAAAAATGTTTTTGTATTAGCAGGAGACTTCCTAACGATAGAAATTCCAAAAGATGTAGAAGTTATAATAGGAAACATACCATACTACATATCTTCGGATATAATATTTAAATTAAAAAACAAAAATATAGAGCATGCAATACTTATGGTTCAAAAAGAATTTGCTGAAAAGATGGTCGCAAGACCCAAAACAAAAAATTATGGTAGATTAAGTGTTACCTCTCAAATATTTTTTGATGTTAAGTTATTGTTTAAAGTTTCGGCACATCAATTTACACCACCGCCAAAAGTAAGCTCTACTGTCATATCCCTTAAACCAAAGGGGATTTATTTAAATGAAGAAGAAGAGAACTTAATAAGAAAGATATACCAACAAAAAAATAAAAAATTAAGAAATGTGTTGCCGGGAATAGATTTGATATGGGCAGAAAAAAGAGGGCGAGAATTAGCACCTGCTGAAATACTTCGAATAGTAAAAGCCTATTCACTAAATTCTTCTGCTTCATAGATAAAAAATTTTGTTTGTTTATCTCTCCAACCGTTTGGCCCCAACCCTGCTTTAATACTTAAATGTTGTAAAAAATCTATCTTGCTTGGGAGTTCTTCCCAAACAGCTGGGAGAAAAGTTGCGCGCGCCCATCCACGTTGTATTATCAAACCATGCTTTCCAACTTCTAACTTTTCTAATATTTCTTCTGGTGAGTTTAGCTTAACCTCAACTGCAGGAGTTAAGTATGATATGCTTATTTTTATTTCGTTTAATTCAGCAGGAGTAAGTGGATAAAAACGTGGGTCGCCAAAAGCGGCTGCGAGAGCGTTATCGATTACATCTTTGAAAAGTGGTTGGTGTGCTTCAAGACTACCAATACAACCTCGTAACTCTTTTCCTTTTCTCAATGTGACAAAACAAGCACCAGGTTCAACTAATTTTTTTGTTGGTATTTCAGATGGTACCAGCTCAATTTTCTTATTTGTTTTAAAGTAATACGCTATTGCTTTACGAGCAAGTTTAAGTAAAAATTTTTTTTCATCTACTGTAAGCATGGCTATCCCTCATAAAAAGCAATTGCTGCATAACCCACCACATTAGTTTTTGGGCCAGCAGTATCCCCAGAATTCCTATAATCAAGAACTTTTACTTTCCATTTTTTAGATTTAGCTATGTGCATGGCGGTTATAATTCCTGTTTTGCCACATGCATCAATCATTGTTGTGTTTCTAAAATCAAGCGATTCGATTATTTTTATTGTATTTCTATCTATTTTAACTGCGTTCTGATAAGGAAGATAGTGAGATAAATCAGAACTGATAAGTAAAAGGGTACTGTTATCTAGGGCAGGCTCGAGAGTTTCTGCTAAAAGAGTGGGGGGTATTTCACCTGTTAATAAAGGATAAAAAGTGAAATTTTTCAAAACTGTTTGAAGAAAAGGAAGTTGCACTTCTAAACAATGCTCAGGGGCGTGTGCTTGTGGATAGCAATGGATGTTTTTTATACCAGTAAGAGAAGAAACACGGCTAATTTTTACATTACCTAAAGGAGTCTGCCAAAAATCATTATCATCTTCTGCTGCACCGATAAAGGCGGCGTAGTGGGATGGACCAACAGCAATCACGTTCGTAAATTTTTGGTTTATAAGGAGTTTATAACCATAAGCAGCTATGGGACCGGAATAGACATAACCTGCATGCGGAACAATTAAACATTTCAAACCAGCTAAACCATCTTCTTTAGCATCTTTGATAAAAGAGTTTATCATTTTCTTTAGTTCATTTTCTTCATTTGGATAAAATATTCCAGCAACAGCAGGGTATCTAAACTTCATAGTTAACACAACATATCTAAAATTTATATTATTTTACTTCTTCAACAATTTCATTTATTGGCCTTCTTTCATGTGGTTGTGGAGTTTCAGAAGGATAACCTAAAGGCAAAACAACGACGGGCACGGTATGAGAAGGAAGAGAAAGCAAGCGTGATATTTCTAAAGGGTCGAATGCCCCTACCCAAACACTTCCTAATCCTTCAACAACTGCGGCTAATTGGGCGTACGCTGCAGTTATGGTTGCGTCTTGTATAGCGTAAAGTTCATAACCACGCTCTTCGTATTTAGAGTAAGCGCGTTCTTTATCAGCGCAAAAAACAAAAACAACTGGCGCATCCCTAACAAATTCCTGTTCATAACAAGCTGCACTTATATCTTCTTTTAATTTTTTATTATAAACAACATAAATTTTATATGATTGAAGGTTTCCAGCAGAAGGCGCAAGAGAAGCGGCCGCTAAAATATTGTAAATCTTTTCTTTCTCTACTGTTTTTTGTTCATATTTTCTTACTGAAACCCTTTTTTTCAAAACAGAATAAAAATCCATAAATTAAAAATAAGTTTATATATTAAAAATCTTTTGTGGAGAGAATCTGTAGAGAGAAAAATACATTATGGGCTGGTAGATCAACGGTAGATCGCCTTCTTGGCGTGGAGGAGGCTGAGGGTTCAAATCCCTCCCAGTCCATTTTAAATAAGGTGCTTTTTTATGGGTTTGTTGGAAGAATTTAAAGAGTTTTTAAAAGAATATAAAATTGTTGGCCTTGCAGTCGTGTTTATAATAAGTAGTGCAGCTACAACTTTAGTACAGTCTTTAGTAAATGATGTTATAATGCTTGTTATAAGTGTTATTTTACCTGAAGGTGACTGGCAAACCACTATTTTAAATATAGGCTCAATAAATATAAAATAGGGGATGTTCTTAAGCGCATTGATAAATTTTCTTATAATAGTATTTGTTGTTTTTATGGTGGTTAAAATATTGTTAAAAGAGGAAAAAGTTACAAAAAAATAGATAGGGACCCCTTACTTCCACTAATCTTCCTATTCTATTTCTTCTATATTAGATGTAAAAATCTTATAAACTAATAAATTTTTTTCTGTTTTTTTGTAAGTTTTGAAAAATTCATCAAAAATATTTTCTTTGTTGTCAGGAACCAGGATAACAGAACGATTAAACCAGTTTTTTTTATCAATCGGTAATTTGTTTAAATTATAGTAAAATTTCCTTTTTTGTCTGTTAAACTCTTTTTTGTTTTTGAATTTTAAATCATAAATATAAATTATCAAAAAATCACCTTTAACCTTATTTGTAATTTTATGTATCTATAGTTACAAAAATATTTAATATTATCATTTAAATGAAGAAAAATAGTGGAAGTGTACCCTCTATATTTATTTTATTTTTAATAAAAAGAGCATAGTTTGTTTATTTTGCACCTAATGTAAAAAGAATACTCCACAAACTTTCGTAGTGTTTTTATAGCGGCAGCTGGTGAAGTAAATGTGGTTATCTCTTTACTTTCCATTATTTTTCTGTAAACCTCAGTGTACTCCCCACCAATCGTTACCACTATAATTGGTTTTTTTCTTTGCTCTACTACTTTCCCAATAACATTTATCAAACGTTCATCTAATGTTGGTGTTTGGAAAAGAACCGCTATAACAATCATATCTATTTTATCGTTATTTAAATAAATATTTATTGTTTTTTCATACGATTCCACAGTTGCGTCCGCAGCCATGTCTAAAGGGTTTCTCGCATTTACATAAGGTGGGATCACTTTTTTGAGTTCTTCAATTATTTTTTCATCAAATTCTGCCAACTCTAAACCTTCTTTTTCTATTGCATCTGTGGTTAATACACCCAACCCACCACCATTAGTTATTACACCAACTCGTTTTCCAGTTGCTAATGGTTGTGAGAAAATCCTCATTAAATTAAAAAGTTCATCAACATCTTGCGCTTCGACAACCTTTGCTTGCCTGAATGCTGCTTTGTAAGCAAGATAATTTCCTGCCAAATTTCCTGTATGAGATACCGCAGCCTTTTTTCCTTGTTCGCCTTTTCCAGCTTTTAATACAACTATTGGTTTTTTCTTATTGACTTTATTTATCGTTTTTAAAAATTTTCTACCTTTTTTTATTCCTTCAATATATAAAATTATTGTTTTTGTTTTTTTATCTTTTCCTAAAAATTCAAGAAGGTCGCATTCATCAATAACCGTGCCATTACCATAAGAAATGAATTTTGAAACACCTATGTTATACTTAGCAGCTAAATCCAACATAACAGACCCAACAGCGCCACTTTGAGTTATAAAGGAGATGTCCCCTGCGCGTGGTCTACCTAATTTATACATTGGAAAAAAAATACTGTCCACGTGATTATAAGGGTTATAGATTCCAAGACAATTCGGTCCTATTACTGCTAAGTTATATTCCTTTGCATATTTTTTTATTTCATCTGCAAGATCTTTTCGCCCAACTTCTTCGAATCCACCACTTAATATCACAGCCCCCTTCACTCCTTTTAATCCACACTCTTTCACTACTAATGGAACTGCTGGGGCGGGTACTGCTATAAGAGCACAATCAACTCTTTTTTTAATATCTAAAACAGTTTTGTAACATTTTAATCCTAATATCTCATCATACTTTGGGTTAACAGGATATAGCTGACCAGCATATCTCCCCTCAATAAGATTGCGGAGGATTACATAACCAACTTTATCTGTTTTTTGTGTTGCACCGATTACAGCGATAGCTTTTGGTTCAAATATTTTATTTATCTCATTCATTCCATCAACCTAAACCTTACATCTACTATATCATATCCTTTTTCATCAAATATAACAGGGTTAAGGTCCATTTCTGCGACATTTTCTTTTTGCATAAATCTACAAACTTTTATCATCAATTCTTCAAGTCCTTGGATGTTTATCGCCTTTTTTCCTCTTGTTCCCATTATTATTGGATGGGACTTTAATTCCCGCACCATCTCTATAACATCATATTTATTTATTGGGCATATTCGTGCTGTTATGTCTTTAAAAACTTCAACATACACCCCACCAAAACCAAGGATTATCATATGGCTAAATTGCTCATCATAAACACCACCTATTATTAACTCTAAACCTTTTCTTGCCATTTTTTGTACAAGAATGCCTTCTAATTTTTTATTTTTTACGGCTTCAGTAAGCTCTTTATAAGTAAGTCGAAGGACTTCTTCATTTTTTATATTAAGCCTCACACCGCCAACATCTGTTTTGTGCACTATCTCTGGGGATATAATTTTTAAAGCAACCGGATACCCTATTTTCTTTGCGATTGCTGTGGCTTCTTCTTCGCTTTTTGCTAAACCATAAGGTAGTAATTTAAATTTGTTTTTTTCTAAAAGTTTAAAATCATCTATCATCGTCATTGGTTTTTTTATTTATAATTACATTAATAAACATTAAGTTAGTGCTTGTAACAAAAATCTAAACTTCTATTTCATACATAAATATCTCTGTATTTAATTTATGCCTTTCTCTTATACTTTTAGAGAGTTTTCCTCCTCTCCCAATTTTTTTACCATCAACAAAAACATCCATACTGTAAGGCTCTTCAAAGAAGCTGTATTTTTTATTTTTAAGTTCAAATTTCCACCCACGTTCCTTAAAGAAGACCTGTAAATACCCTCTTGCTTTTTCGAATTCAACTTTTTTATCAACTACTGCCAAACAAAGAATGTTTTTTTCTTTTTCACCATCCACCACAATACCAACTTCATAAAACATTTGTGGTAAGCCTGCCATTTTGTTTTTTTCTATTACTTCAAGCATAGAGGGAAACATTGTACTTCTCACAGTTGTGTATTCTTTTGTTTTAGGGTTAAGGACCTTCATTCCTATTGTTTCAAACTCACTTAACTCATCATCGTTTGTTAATATAGGTGTAATCACTTCTGTAAACCCCATCCTGCTCATACATCCATCAATCTCTAATTTTTTATTATTTTTTTTACCTGGATAGAAAAAGTCTGGGATTGTTGGTTCAAAATTTTCATAACCATGCGCGATTGCTATATCTTCTATAACATCTATATCACTTATTATATCTACTCTGTATGGTTGTGCTAATATTTTTTCTCCATCGACATAGTAACCCATTTTATTCAAAGCTTTTTTTATCTCGTTTGTGTCTATATCAATTCCTAAAACTTTTTTCACCTTTTTTGTGTTTACTTTTACTTCTTTATAGTCCAAAAGAGGAGTGGTCATTTTCTTATCACTGTACTCAACATCAACAGTGTATGCTTCTCCTCCTAAATCAACAAGATGACACACGATTATGTTTAGCGCTTGGTTTATACTTACTTTGTCTACTCCAGTTACTTCTATAAAAACACCAGTTGTAGTAATGTCTATTTTACCTGTTTCTTCTGAATTAATTATTGGAATAAGAGCCATTATCTTTTTGTTTGCATCAAGATAAACTGGATACTCTTTTTCTTTAACTATTATCCCACCATAAGATTGACCTTTTGGATGCCTTTCTAATATCTCTTTTGCATTTGCTTCTGTTGGGTAGTTCAAAGGGTGAAATATTATTTCATCTGGCTTCATTGTCGTATAGTAAAGAGGAAAATTTAACTTTTCAAGTGGATAAACACCTATACCAAAACGTTTAACCACTCTACCTAATGTAAAAAGCAGCTTCTCTTGGAGAAGAACAATATCTCTTATTTCTCTGTCAGTTAGTTTTAAACCTTTCACAACAGCGCAGGCAGTGTAAGGTCTTATTTTTTTGGTTTTTTTATCAACAAAAACCTTGTAATCACCTTTTTTTACTTTATATTTTTTAGTTTCATTTCTTTCGAATGCGCGTACCCCTCTTGCAAGACCAACCACTGAATACCAATCTGGCCTATTTGGTGTTATCTCAACAAAAATCTTTCCAGTTTCAGGATCGACTTCAGCAGGTGCGCCTATTTTATTTAAAACTTCTATAACTTTCTCTTTTGGTTCTTTAAAAATATCTTTGAATTCTTCATAATCGAATTCCACTACGACCATACATCATCACTTCTCATTCTTTTGTGAATAATTGCTAAAAAATATCCTCCCATAAGCCCAAAAAGATGCGCAGCGTGCCCTATATTATCAATAGCACCCATGCTGACCAACTCTATTAAAGCATAAAAAACAGCAGCCACAGTTATCGGTACTGGGACAAAATATAAATAAACAACCATTTTTGGTTCTAAAACAACCAACGCCCCAAATATTCCATAAATTGCGCCAGATGCACCTAAGCCTAACACACCAGGTTGACTAAACAACTCAAAACCAAGACCACCAATTATGCCTGAAAGCAGGTATATACTTAAGAACATCGTGCTTCCTACTTTTCTCTCTAAGTAGGGGCCAAACATTAATAACGCAAACATATTGAAGAATAAATGAGAAAAATCTGCATGCAAAAACATACTAGTGATAAAGCGCCAAGGCTCCACAAAATCTAAGCCAGTTATCATTGCATAGTTGGTTACTATTTCTATATTTTGCAAAAGAAATACCAGCACACAGATGAATATTAAGCCTAGCGCTACCATATACACACCTAACATTTACATTTTTGCCATACTTTTCTTAGTGCTAAGTTTTGGATGTACTCGCTGTTGTATTTTTTGCTTATACATCCTTCACATATCGGCAAACCTATTGCTTTTTTTAAACCATCTATTGAAATATACGCCAAACTATCTGCTTCAATATAATTTTTTATTTCAGGTACGCTAAGTTTGCTCGCTATTAATTCATCATATGTTGGTATATCGACACCGTAAAAACACGGTGCAATTATTGGGGGGCTTGTTATTCTGACATGGATTTCTCTTGCACCAGCGTTCCTTAAAAGCGAAACGATTTCTTTCATTGTTGTGGCTCTAACGATGCTGTCGTCCATTAAAACAACTCTTTTATTTTTTACAACTGCCCTATTGGCATTTAATTTTAATCTAACCGCCTCTTTTCTTTTTTCTTGCGATGGCATAATAAAAGTTCGGCCTATATACCTGTTTTTTATTAAACCCTCGTCAAAATCCACATTTAATTTTTTGGCGTATGCTCTAGCAGCTGTTCTTGCAGTATCCGGCACTGCAATTACAACATCACATTCTACTGGTGCCTCTTCTGCAAGTATTTCTCCAAGTCTTGTTCTAACTTCATAAACACTTTTCCCGTTTATTATTGAATCCGGTCGAGCAAAATAAACATACTCAAACATACAGTTTTTTCTTTCCCTTTTGTCTATTTTTTCTCTTTCCTTTGTTTGAGCATTGAATAAACAACCGTTTTCTATTTCGCCTTTTACTGGTATATTGTTTATGTCAAGAGCAACGCTTTCTGATGCAATCATTAAATAATCCTCATCTTCTCCCCAAACAAGTGGTCTTATACCATAAGGATCTCGAAAAGCGTAAAGTTTTCCCTCATATATTAAAACATCAGAGTAGGCACCTTCAAAATCTTTCATAATTTCTTTTATGCCGTTCATCAGCTTATTTTTGTGTATATAATACACCATTGGTTCGGAATCAACTGTTGATTTAAAACTGTAACCCCAGCTTTCTATCTTTTTTTTGAGTTCATCGTAGTTTGCCAAATGGCCGTTATGTGCTACTGCTACGTCTTCAAAAACAGTGGGTTGAACGTCTTTTAACTGGCACTGCCCTATTGTTGGATAGCGAGTATGCCCTATGCCAATACTCCCCTTTAGCAGTAAATCTTCTTTTTTGTAGATACTGTCAACTAAACCTAGCCCTTTTCTTTCTATTATTTTATTTCCATCAAAAATTGCAAAACCCGCTGCATCTTGCCCTCTATGCTGTAATGCTATGAGGGCGCGGTAAAGCAAAGGTGCAACGTCTTTTTTTGTTTTTGAATAAATACCGACTACTCCGCACTCTTCTTTTAACATAAAATCACTTTCTTTCAAATAATTAATATATGTTCCCTAATTCAAGTATTTTCCTTATCCCTCTTAAATGATCATTTGCTGTGCTAATCGAAGAGATAATCTCTATAAATGCTCCACCAGCAGATGCTTCACCTTTTGTCATTCTATGAATATGGTCGTTATAGGATTTTTCAATTGATTTTTGTAATCTGCCATCATTGTTTCTCATCTGCTCAATTCTTTTCTTGTTTATTTTAGGGAAACATTCTATTAATATGTTAAAGTTTTCTCTTAGAATTAGATAGTTTTCTAATAAATTTATCAATGATTTTTCAGAAAGAAAAACACCTCTTTTCTTTAAATCGACATAGAGGTTGCCCATCTTTGCTGCAATATCTGCCAATTGCTCTATTTTATTTGAAATTCTTACTAAATCCGCTACTCTATTACTTTCTTCTTTTTCAAGAGGTTGCCTTGATAGTTCTAGTAAAGCATCTGTAATCTCTTTATCTAGAAGATCAGCATATGTTTCTAGTTTATCTATCTTTTCTTTACAATCTTTTTTTGTTTTTATAGCTTCTATTACTTCTTCGTATGCACTCAATGCTACCTCAAGAGTGTATTTTATCTCTTTTTCTACTAATTCTAACACCTCTTTTCTATCTTTTGGTAAATTGCTATTAAGGTATTTAGGTTTCAATAAAATTTCTTTTTCTTTTCCAGGCACTAAATAGACAACGAGGCGTTCGAACTGATTTATAAAAACAAGAAAAACTATGGCTGCGCTTAGGTTAAATATAAGGTGCGCATTTGCAACCATCTGGCCCGCATTACCACCAAGACTTTGGATAAATGCAATAAATTGGTTAAGAAAAAAGAGGATAATTGCAGCCCCTAACAAGTTGAATACAAAATGTGCCATCGCTGTTCTCTTTGCAAATAAACTCATTCTCGTCGATGCGAGAAGAGCTGTTGTTGTAGTGCCTATGTTTGCACCAAGTATTATTAACACCGCATCATAAAGCCCAATCAAACCGCTTTGGGCAAAGACGACAGCAAGGCCGCTGGTGACTGAGCTTGACATTAATATGTTTGTTATGATAAATCCAACGATTATCCCTACTATTGGATTTGTAAAATGGGTAAACCATTCAAGTAGTTGCTGATCGTTTTTTAGGTCGCTGACGACTTCTTCTATTAAAATCAATGAAAAGAAAACCAATCCAAAATAAAACAATGGTTTTCCAAGAAATTTGTATTTACCACCAATTATATCCAAAACAAACCCTACTATAAGAAAAATTGGCGCAAATGCAGTAAGTTTTAACGCTATTAATTGCGCGGTTATTGAAGTTCCAACATTCGCTCCAAAAATTACACCAATACTCTGGGAAAAAGTTAAAAGACCTGCGTTAACAAGGCTTGTTGTTATCACAGTTGTGGCTGTGCTTGATTGGATTATTGCCGTTACAATTGCGCCACTTATCGCAGCTCTGATTGGGGTTTTGGCCATTTTTTGCACAGCATTTCTAAAGAAAGAACCAGCTACTGCTAATATCTCTTTACTAAATTGTTCTATTCCAAATAGGAATAAAACTACTCCTGTAGCAATAGGAAGAAGTATGCTAAAATTAACACCAAGGCTATCCATCATCATTCATTTTTATTTTTAGGAGGTTTTTAAAACCAATTTTCTAATGTTTTCTGCGTTCTTTCTTCTTTTTGTTTTGTTTTTAGATTAGTTATAACACTTTCTATTCTCTCTTCTGCAAAATCATGCGTGTCGACGAGTATTTTTTTCACTTCATCTTCATTTATTTCTTTCCATTTAAGCTGTTCTATATTTTCATCATAACTAGGTTCTTTGAAAATTTCTAAAACCTCTTCTGGTTCGACCTCAAAAGTATAGCCATATTTTTGTACAACATATCTTATTATGTTGTCAAATGTTTTGTGTTCTTTCACAATCTTTAGTGCGGTTTTCGGCCCAATACCCTTAACTCCGATATTGAAATCCGTTCCTATTAATATCCCAATCGTTATTAGTTGCTCTTGCGTTATCTCTAACTGCTTCAGTGTTTCATCTAATTTTATCTCCTCTGGTTCTATTAAAACAAACCTGTTTTGTCGGGGGACTTTTCTTTTACCTGTTATGGATAAGTTTCTTATTAAGATAGGAGTGCCAAATAGTAATGCATCATAGTCTTGAGAACCAACCGCATAAACAATTCCGTTCTTCGCCATCATTGCTGCTTGCGCTTCGCCTTCTTCTGGCGCTTGCACCCAAGGTACCCCCATCGCATCTAAAAGTTTTTTTGATTCCTCTACCATTTCTTCTGTAAGTTGTGACGTGGCTTGCGCATACTTTCTTGCATCTTCCAATCTTTCCTCTTCTATTGCTTTTTGCCATTTTTCTCTTGCTGCCATTTTTGCTGCACTTCTCTCAGCCTTAGTTCTTTCTTTTAACTGAGATGATTTTCCATCAAAAACATACACTGGTTTTATACCATTATCAAGCATTTTAGCTGTTCTATAAAATAAACCAGAAAGGTGGCCAGTTATATTTCCTTTACTGTCCATAAGTGGGGTTCCGTCTTCTTGTCTTATTGAAGCAAGAAATTGGTAAAGAGTATTAAATGCATCTATGGCGATAATCTTGCCGTTTAAATTAGCGAGCGTTATTTTATTTTTTACAACAATGTCACCGAGGTCTACACCCATTATTCTTCCCTCTCTAGCAGGTCTTCCAGTGTAGGTTCTACATTTTGTTTTTTATAACTAATACTTGGACTAACCTCTACTGTTTTTTCTATTAGTTTTATTCCTAATTCTTTCTCAAGTTTTCTTGCTGTTTCTAATGTCGGTTTGACCTCTTCTCTTTCTATTCTTTCCATATATCTTCTATTCTCTTTTATTTTTTCTGCTAAAACTTCTATAGGAATGCCTAGTTTTTCTCTCGCGCTTCTAACAATTTTACCATATCCTTCTACTATTTCCTCTATTTCTTCTGGTTTCTGCCTACTTGGTCTTTTTGGTTGTTGTTCTTCATCTTCTTCTAGAAAATAAAGCACTTTTTTGCCATAAGCACAAGAACGACATACTCTAAGTTTTGCCTTTTCAACTTCCACAATACCAAATATCTCAGGTTTGCCGCATATATCGCAGCTTTCTTTTTTTGCTCGCATAACATCATCTTATCTTTGCTTTTAACAAAGCAATTTTTTCAAAAAAGAAACATTCTTCTTCTATTACATCAACCTTAAAACCATTTTTGTTTAGTAGCTTTTTTACTTTATCTATTCCGCAAAGACTGCTTGCGATAAGATACACCGTTCCATCTTTCTTTAAATATTTTTTGACTTTACGTACAAACTTTGATAGAGTTTCTAAACCATTTTTTCCTCCATCAAATGCGTAATTTAGTTTTGATTTTATTTTTTCTTCTTCTTTTGTAGGTAAATAGGGGGGGTTGAACAGGATAAAATCATATTTTCCTTTTACATTTTGGAATAAATCACTTTCATAAAATCTTATATTTTTTATATTATTTAGTTTTGCATTTTCTCTTGAGATTTTAATTGCTTCTGGATTTATGTCCACGCCTTCTACTATATTTTTTTTGTCAGCAGCCGCACATTCGAGCGCAACTATTCCACTTCCGCATCCAACTTCTAATATTTTTCCTTTTAGTTTTTTTACATACTTAGCAAGGAGAAAGGAATCTTCTGCTGGCGCATACACATCGCTATTTGTTTTTATCTTCATTTTACCCCTTCATCACATTTTTAACCTATACCTACAAAAATATTTGTATGGATGATGTTCTTTTATACCTTATTAAAAAAGGCGCTTTGAAAAACAACATCCCTATTACTACTCGAGAGTTGGGCGAGGCGTTAGGAATGACACAACAAAATGCTTCCTATCGTCTTCTTTTATTAGAGCGAAACGGCTATATAAAAAGACAAGGTAAGTTGATTACGGTCGGTGAATTGGGAAAAGAGGAAGCTCGAAAAACATACTCAATTTTAAGAAATGCGTTTGATAAAACCAAAAATGTGTTTACTGGTTTTATAAGGAATGGTTTAGGAGAAGGTCGTTACTATCTTTCTATTCCGCCCTATAAAAACAGCATAACTCGGATTGTTGGTTTTATTCCTTACGAAGGAACTTTAAACGTTGAAGTCAGGGAGAAGGATCTTTGGAGAAAAGATTATATGATTTCTAATTCTATAGAAATCCCTTCATTTAACTTTCAAGGACGGACGCTTGGCGGTGCAAAGGTTTTTTTCCCATGCTTTATTAACAAAAAACGTTGTGCAGCTATTTTTCCTTACCGCACTCATCACAAAAACAATATAATTGAATTTATTTCTGATGTTTGTCTAAGAGAAACCTTAGGAAAAAAGGAAGGCGACTCTGTTCAAATAACTTTAGCGGAATGATTTTTATGGCTGGCTACAGTTTAGGGGATACCGTAGATTTTGAAGGAGTGGTAACTGCTACGCGATTTTTTAAAGGATCTTACGAGTACACTATACAAACTAAAGAGGAGAAAGTAATTTTTTATTCTAGCGATAACATTTCTAAAGGTGCTGAAATTAGGGTAAGTGGTGTTATCTCTTCTCTATTTCCTATTTCACTATCACAGACCAAAGTTTATGAAACAAAAGGAGTTTATGAAAATGTGCAAGCGGCGATAGAGGGCAAATGGAAGCCAGGTAATTTTATTCTACACAACAAGATTACAGAATATCTTAAAGATAATTTTTTTGCTGTAGCACAAAGGCTTTACAGCGCAAAAGAGCTTAACCGCTTTATACTTTTACGTTTTCATCATGATGCTGATGGTATCGCAGGTGCACTTGCTCTAAACGATTTTTTATCTTTCAAAGCAATACAACAAAACAGCGCGGTCTACGGTCAGAGAGACGTCGTTTCTGATCTTAGTTTTTTTTGCTATGAGCTGCATCCTCTTGTCATACTTTTAGATTTTGGTTCAAATGACAAGAGTTCAAAACAGATAGAGTTGCTTAGAGCAGCTGGTGCAGAAGTTATACTTATCGACCACCACCCCCCTGATAAAGAGTGCATTAAAGTGCCACATTTATTTTTATCTCCGTGGTTGGCAGAAGTTGAAAATCCATCTTCTTATACTGCTGGTTATATTGCTTCTGAAATCGCCAGTTTGCTCGGTATCTCATCTGAAAAGTATGCACGAATTGCTTGCGCCGGTGATAAAAGCAATGTAATCAACATTAGTGAAGAGGATAAAAATGCAGCTTTGGTTTTGGACTATCTTGCAAGCCATTCTACTTACGGAAACAATCTTCAGTTTTATAAAAATGTTCTCAACAAAAAAGAACTTTTTTCTTCAATATTTCAACAAGCGCGTGAAAGTATAGAAGATGCTGCTGGGCGCGCAGCGAGCAGAATGAAAAAATTAAACAAAAATGATGTTATTGTTTTTATTGTGCCGCTTAATGATATTGTAAAAAAAGGAGAGTTCCCCACCAGTAGCAAAATCGTTAGTGCAATATTGGAAAAAACAAGTGAAGATGAGCCAGTAGTTGTGATAGGTTACCGCGACGGAGTAATTCTTCTACGTGCAAACAAAAATGCAGCTTCGAGAGGAATCAATTTCTCTGAGATTATAGACAGACTTACTAAACGCTTTTCTGATTTTATTCATTCTGGGGGCGGCCATTCGTCAGCAGCAGCCATTCACCTTCAAAAAGGATATGAGCAGACGATTATAGAATCTTTGATCGAAGAGTTTCATTAATAAAATTAATCAGTGTAATCTTTTTGTGGTGAAATGGTAAGCATCGCAACGTTGGGTAGTCATTCGGCTTTGGATGTTAGCGAAGGAGCAAAAGAAGAAGGTTTTAGGTCTATTGTTGTTTGCCAGAGAGGAAGAGAAAAAACATATATGAAATACTACAAGGTTAGACAGCGAAACGATGGTGAGGTCGGTATCATAGATGATATCCTCGTTCTTGATAAATTCAAAGACATTGTTAAAGAACAAAACCAAAAAGAGCTTTTAGATAAAGAAGCAATATTCGTACCTAACCGCTCATTTGCTGTGTATGTTGGCTATGATGCAATAGAAAATGACTTTCGCGTTCCTGTTTTCGGCAATAAATATCTTCTTCGAGCAGAAGAGCGTGATGTTGAAAAGAACCAGTATTACCTAATGAAAAAAGCAGGCATTCGTTATCCAAGTGAGATAAAATCACCGAAAGAGATAGATAAGCTTTGTATTGTTAAAGTAAGCGAGGCAAAGAGAACTTATGAACGTGCATTTTTTTTAGTTTCCAGTTATGAAGAGTATGTAGAGAAGAGTAGAGAGATGCTTGCAGAAGGTAAGATAAGCGAAGCTGGATTAAAAAAAGCAAAAATAGAAGAGTATGTCGTCGGTGCTTACTTTAATCTTAACTTCTTTTTTTCACCTTTGAACAACGAACTTGAATTATTAGGAATAGATATGCGAAGACAGACGAACTTAGATGGCTTTTTACGATTGCCAGCAGATCAACAAAACGAACTCTTAAAATATATGCAACCATCAACAATTGAGGTTGGTCATGTCGCATGTACCTTACGCGAATCACTTTTAGAACAAGCTTTTGAAATAGGAGAGAAATTTGTAGATGCGGTTAACAAAACTTACAAAAATGGTATCATAGGTCCATTTGCTTTGCAGGGCGCGATAGAAGAAAGAGACGGAGAGCATTTCGTTTGTTTTGACGTTTCGCTTAGGATGCCTGGCTCTCCTGGCACTCGTTTCACACCATACTCATCCTATCTTTTCAGA
Source organism: Candidatus Bilamarchaeaceae archaeon (assembly GCA_038870635.1). Taxonomy (GTDB): domain Archaea; phylum Micrarchaeota; class Micrarchaeia; order Anstonellales; family Bilamarchaeaceae; genus JAVZJR01. The sequence goes on from JAVZJR010000001.1 coordinate 310,400, forward strand.
AAAAGCATCAGCTTCGGTAGACGAATAGCAATGGAAGTGAAGCAAGCACAAAAAGAAAATAAGATGGATCTTATTACTACCTGAGTAGTTTTATAAAAAAATCAACTTTTTTATTCACAAAATTTTTTATTTTTAAATCCGTTTTGCAGCCTCCTTTTTCTACATCAAAAGGAGCTTCCAGTGCAACTACTTTCATTTTTGCTGCTTTTGCAGCAAGACAACCTGAGAGTGAATCTTCAAAAGCAATGCAATCAGTAGGAGATATATTTAGTTTTTTTGCAGCAACTAAATAACATTCAGGGTCTGGTTTTCTTTTTTCGTAATCTTCTCGGCCAACCACAATATCAAAATAATTATCTAATTTTAATATTGATAGCGCTACTTTTATGTTTTCTTTGTGGCCACCTGAAACTATCGCTGTTTTTATATTTCTTTTTTTTACTTCCTGAAGAAATTTTTCTATTCCTTCTTTTAGTTGTAGTTTTCCTTCCAGTATTCTTTTTTGGAATAAATCTCTTCTTTCGTCAACATATTTTTTTATTATGTTTTCGTCTTTTATTCCAATTTCACCAAGCAATGTTTTCATTATGTGAGGGCTTCCTACACCTACAAATTCCCTATACCATCGCTCATCACTTATCTCTATTCCGAGGGGTTTAACTATCTCTCTGAATGTCTCTAGGTGAAGTGGTTCTGATTCAACCACCACGCCGTCAAAATCAAACAAGAATCCTATTTCCATTTAATCATCTTTTGAATAAAAATAAAGAAAATATTAACCTTCTCTGTTCTTTTTGGCGGTAAATCCTTTTAAAGCCTCTAAAAGTTCTACCGGTGTCAAAACTACAATTGTGTTGCTCTGATCCGCAGAAACATCACTAATCGTCTGTAATGTTCTGAGATGTAATGCGCCAGGAACCGAGCTTAATTTCTTTGCAGCCTCAGCAAGATTGGCGGAAGCTATTTTTTCACCTTCTGATATAATTATGGTTGCCCTTTTTTCTCTTTCAGCCTCAGCTTGTCTTGCCATCGCTCTTTTCATATCTTGTGGCAATTCTATATCTTGTATTTTAATAGCAGTTATGTCAACACCCCAACTCGAGGTTTCCTTATCCACAATTGTCTTTATTTCATTTGCTATATCATCTCTTTCTGTAAGCACAAAATCCAGTTCTTTATTACCTATTACATCTCTGAGTGCAGTTTGACCATATTGTGCAACTGCATAAGTATAATCTTCAATCTCAAGCACTGCTTTCTTTGGGTCTTCTATTTTAAAGTAAACAACAGCGTTTACTCCGACAGGTACATTATCTTTAGTCATAACCTCTTGCCTTGGGATATCCACAGTTTTGATTCTTGTATCTACTATTCTCATAGTCTGTATGAATGGAATAATTATCCTGATGCCAGGATTTACTACACCGCTGAATCGTCCCAAGGTAAACAATATCCCTCTTTGGTATTCATAAATTATACGAATTGAACTTACTAAGACAACAACTAGCATGAATGCGAATGGTAATCCACAAATTCCAAATGTTGCTACTATATCTTCAAGCGCCATAGCTTCATATCTCTATATAAAAATAAAAAACATTTGTTATCTTTCGTTTACCGCTAGAATTAAAAACCCTATTACTAATATAAAAAAATGTCAGCGGTCATAGGAAGGGGGAAACACCCGTTCCCATCCCGAACACGGAAGTTAAGCCCCTTCACGACGTTGCAAGTACTGTGCTTCGCACGGGAACGCGCGTTGCTGCTGACTTTATTTGTTCTTACTGTTTTCTTGGCTTCTTACTGTTTTCTCTGTATTTCTAATGTTTTCTATGTGCCGTTACTCCGGTTTTCAGCGGTGCCGGCAGGGGTTTTTATGTTTTCTCCTATTTTCTTGACTTCTTACTGTTTTCTCTGTTATACTTAATGTTTTCTATGTGCGGTGGACTTATGTTTTCATCGGCCACCGCAGCCGTCTTATGTTTTCTCCTATTTTCTTGGCTTCTTACGAAGCCTTTGACTTCTGTGTTACAAGGGCAAAGGCTTACGCTCACCCAAACCCTAAAGTATTCTACCGGTTATTTTTATTTTTTTACGAAGCCTTTGACTTCTGTGTTACAAGGGCAAAGGCTTACGCTCACCCAAACCCTGAGGTATTCTACCGGTTATTTTTATTTTTTTACGAAGCCTTTGACTTCTGTGTTATAATTGTGTAAACGTCTATACGTTTACAGCTCGATAGCATAGCTATCGATGGTTTCTTTATATGGATATCTTTCTTCCTGTTGCATCTCTTTTATAACTTCCAAAATCAGGTATTTTGAGTAATGTTTTTTTGTCAAAAATAGGTCCGTCTGCGCACACACGATAAGGTCCAAACATGCATGAGCCGCAAATTCCTAATCCACATTTCATATATCTTTCTAAGCTTGCCTCTGCTTCTATCCCAAATTCATCTGCTTTTCTTATTACAGCAGCCATCATTTTTTCTGGTCCGCAAGTGTATATCCTATCTATTTTTTTTAGATCGATCTTTTCCATCGCTGCCAATACGTTGCCTTTTATACCCTCACTCCCATCATCAGTGGTTATTATTAACTCATCTACAACCTCTCTTAATTTCTTTTCATAAAAAAGGTTGTTTTTAGAGCGTGCGCCAAATACAAATTTTATACTCTTACATTCTGTTTTTTGCGCAAGAAAATAAAGCGGCACCACACCTGTACCGCCACCTATAAGGAGGATGTTTTCGCTTTTTTCTGGTTTTGTAAAACCATTTCCAAATGGCCCTCTAAATGATAACAAATCCCCTTTTTTAAGTTTTTTAATTTCATTTGTAAACTCACCAACATGCGCAACAGTTATTGTTAAAGGGTCGTCTTTTGCTATGCCCATCGGTCTCTCTCCAACTTGAGGTAACCATATCATTATGAATTGCCCTGGTTTTGCCCTTATTTTATAATCAATAGAATAGCTTGTTATGTTATCATTTTCTTTCTCTACTTCGTTTATTTTAGCCGTGATAACATTATCTTTCATGAGCAATCCCCTTTATTTCTTCTATTTTTTTATATCCGTGGTCATGGAGCCATCTTTTCATTTCTAATGAAATTTTTTTGAAAACTTTCGTCGTTCTGTAATAGATTCCACTTCCAACACCTATCGCCGTTGCTCCCGCCATTATGTACTCTATTGCATCTTCGCCACTTACAACCCCGCCTGTGGCTATTATAGGTATACCGACAGCTTCGTAGATATCGTACACGCATCGCATAGTTATTGGTTTTATAGCAGGTCCACTCAGCCCACCTCTGCCAAAACCAAGAATCGGCTTTTTTCTTTCTATGTCTATTTTCATTCCAGGCCCTATCGTATTACCCATGTTTATTGCATCTGCACCTGCTCTTTCGGCAGCCTTTGCAGCTGCTACTTCACCAGGCGCAGAAGGAGATAATTTTATTATAAGTGGTATTTTTGTTTTTTCTTTTATTTTATTTACTACTTTTTCAACAAAATCCGGTCCTGTTTGGTCTGCCATTAAGCCATAACCAGGTGTGTGCGGACAGGAAATGGCAGCCTCTATTGCAGTCGGTGCAAAACGAGTTTGCTCTATTTTTTCTGCGAGTAGGCTGAACTCCTCAACATTTTTACCTGTTATGCTTAATATAAGTGGCTCCTCTCTTTTCCAATTTGAGAATTCTTTTATTCCTTCTTCTATACCAGGGTTTGGATAACCCATAGCGTTTAGTAATCCACATTCAACCTCTATTATGTTTGGGCCAGGATGTCCGCTACGTGGTTCAAGCGTAAGTGATTTTGTAGTTACAGCACCCGCTCCTTCTTCAGCTATCCTTTCAAGGCTTTCTAATGTAGTGCTGAGCACTCCTGATGCAAGCACAGTAGGATTTTTCCACTTCTTTCCTAATAATTCTATTTCTATCATCAAAATTCTTTGAAAGCATATATTAATTAATCTCGCTCCTAATTAATTATGGTTGAACTAATTGCTGCAATCCTATCAAAAACACCAGAAGATATGCTGAAGAAACTTTCCTTAGTGAAGCCTTACTTAAAAACAGTACAACTAGATATGATGGACGGCAAGTTTGTTCCCAACACCACCCTAAGCGTTAGCGAGCTTCCTCCTCTTGACCGTTATTTTAATTATGAGTTTCATTGGATGTACGAGAATCCAGAAAGTGGTATTGCATATTTTCCCAATGATTTGCATTTCGTAAATGTGGAAATACTCACAAAAGAAAGATGGTTGCGAATAAAAAAACTTGTAAAAAAAGTTGGCCTAACAATAAATCCTCCTACTCCTTTTGATGCGTTATTACCATATATCAATGAAACAAATGAATTTCTTATTATGACCGTTAATCCAGGTTTTTCAGGCCAAAAATACATAAAAGAATGTGAAGAAAAAATAAAGAGGTTGCGCAAACTAAGACCGGACGCAAACATAGAAGTCGATGGCGGTATAGATTCATCTACTGCAAAAAGCGCAGTAGCCGCCGGGGCCAATAAATTAGTTGCAGCCTCTGCCATTTTTAGCAGAAATAGTATTAAAGAAGGTATCGATAATATATTATCATCATTAAAATGAGGCGGTGGATAGGATGGTATTATTCAAGAAAATAACTAGTATTAAGAAGCTTAAATTAGTGGCGAATACTATTCGTCAGGATGTAGTGAAAATGCTTTTAGAGGCCGGTTCTGGTCATACTGCTGGTTCCCTCAGTCTTGCAGACATATTTGCTGCGCTTTATTTTAATGTTCTTTATCATGATCCTGAAAACCCTCAATGGGAAGGGCGCGATCGTTTTGTTGTCTCAAATGGGCATATCGCTCCTGTTCTCTACGCCGCACTAGCTAATGCAGGTTATTTTCCTAAAGAGGAACTATTTACTCTTAGAAAACTGGGGAGCAGATTGCAAGGTCATCCTCACCGAGGAAGTCTTCCAGGTATAGAAAATTCTTCTGGACCACTCGGCCAAGGTTTATCACAGGCAGTTGGCATGGCAATAGTTGCAAAGACTGAAAAGAAAAAATGGCGTGTATATTGTCTTGTATCTGATGGTGAGCTTCAGGAGGGCCAAACTTGGGAAGCAGTTATGTTAGCTAATAAATATCGTTTGGGCAATCTTACTGTTATCGTTGATCGCAATAATATTCAAATTGATGGATATACAGAGGAAGTTATGCCTTTAGAACCTTTGGCAGAAAAATTCAGGGCTTTTGGTTGGAATGTTATTGACATAGACGGCCATAATATAAAGAAAATAATAGATGCTTGCGAAGAGAGCAAAGCAGTATTTGAGAAACCGACTGCAATCATTGCCCATACCGTGCCTGGCAAACCCATATCTTTTATGGAATTCCTTAGTGAATGGCATGGAAAACCACCAGCAAAAGAACAGGCAGCAGCTGCTCTTGCAGAACTTGAAAGAGAAAGAAATATGATAATGGAGGAGGAGTAAATGATTATAGATGACATAACAAAGCCGAAGGATTTTAAACCAACAAGAGAAGGGGTTGGGGTTGCACTTGCTGAAATAGGCGAGAAGAATAAGGATTTGTGGGTCCTTTGCGCTGATGTCACCGAATCAACAAGGATGCACCATTTTGCAGAAAAATTTCCAAAAAGATTTGTTCAAGTTGGGGTTGCCGAACAAAATTTGGCAGGCGCAGCGGCAGGTATTGCAGCAACAGGAAAGACTGCTGTTATCTCTGCGTATGGTGTCTTCTCACCAGGTAGGAATTGGGATCAGATAAGAGTTTCGATTTGCTACAACGATGTTGATGTTAAGATTCACGCATCTCATACTGGTCTTAATGTTGGGCCAGATGGCGCTTCTCATCAAGCATTAGAGGATATAGCAATGGTGCGTGTTCTTCCAAACATTGTTGTCCTGTCTCCTGCCGATTACCTCCAAGCAAAAAAGGCAACCTATGCTGCAATAGAGAAAAAAGGACCAGTTTACATAAGAACTGCTCGTGAGAAATCGGCTATTTTCACTACAGAAGACACTCCTTTTGAAATAGGAAAAGCAAACGTTTATATGGAAGGAGACGACGTTGCCATACTTGCTCACGGGATGGTGGTTTACGAGGCATTACTTGCTGCCCAAAAATTAAAAGCAGAAGGAATATCAGCAGCTGTTATAGATGTTTGTTCAATAAAACCTCTTGATAAGGATACTATCATAAAATATGCTAAAAAAACAGGTTTTGTTTTTACTGTTGAGGAACACCAAGTTTACGGTGGAATGGGTTCTGCTGTTGCTGAACTGCTTTCTCAATGTTGTCCAACTAGAATGAAAATTCATGGAATATACGATCGCTTCTGTGAATCTGGAAACTTGAAGGAACTTTTTAGAAAATACGAGCTTGATGCTGATGGTATTTTTAAGAACATAAAAATTTCTTTAAAAGAAAGGTGAATTCTTGCTTCTTGATAAATTTGATGAAAATTTTCGATAATAAAAATGCTGGCCAAGGAGCGCTACTTTACCATTCATATTATTTTTTATATTGGAAAGTTATTATAAATCAATTATAAAAAAATTCTAAAAAGGAGTAGGAGAGTTGGTACGACAACCGCGCCCATCAGTTGCGTGCGCTCGACATTTAATTGAAGTGTAAGCCACCCGAGAATACCTCCCAACACCATTATCATTAGCCCTACCCATCCATCAATAAGAAAGCAAACTATTGCTATGTATGCTATTAGCACGCCTGCAATTAAAGGGGAGTTTAAAGTTGCCATTACACTGATGTTTTTCCTTAAACAATACAAAATTGTCGCCGCTACAATCAATCCAAAAAAGAAAAGTACTGCAAAGAAAAACGGTTGCTGGGATACGTCAGTTATTTTTGAAAGCCAAGCAGTGGTGCCTATTCTTGCCTTTTCTATCGTTGCCGCTGTCGCAAATGAAAACATGGCCTGCGACACACCAACCGCACTAATCAAACTTAGATATTCTAACGGTTCAAGAAATATGAGAATACCTACAAAAAGCGCAATTTGAGCGGGCGAGCTTATTCCAGGCAAAAGATCTGCTAAAAACCCAAGTAAAACGCCAAGAAAGATATATGGTATTATTTTTCTTTCTAATGCCTCTTCTTTTTCCTGTTTTGGTAATTTTGTTTTTGTGATGTTAACCAAAGACGCAAGAGCGAACATACCCGAGAATAGAGGGAGAAAAGGATCAGGCAACATCATATGGAAAGAGTAAAATCCAAGTAAACCAGCGGCCGCAAATACCACAGCAGCTATAAGTGGTTTTTTACTTTTTACTATCATTAAAACTGCGAGCAGGAGAACAATGTATTTTATGTAATCACTGAGCATTACATAGATTTGAGGATAAAACCAAAGGGCAGGCTCAAAAAGAGTAAGGGAAACCGCAGCGGCTAATACCATAGATATCAGAGATATGCGTAATGCAGTCAGGCCTCTTCCAGCAAGTGTTAGTTTTTGACCAGGCAATATACTTACTACAACGCTTTCGTCGGGTATACCAAAAAATATTGCGAGAATAAAAGATGCAACAATATTAACTGAGGCCATCCCTACTAATAGAAGTGCTTTTTCATCTTCTAAAAAAGTTGTTTGTGCAAGCAGACTGGCTACGAGATTGGGATGAATTCCTGGCAAAAAACCAGTAAGCAAACCCAACAGAATGCCAGCAAGAAAAATTATTATAAGTCCCATATCATCCTATTGCGATACTCCGCACTCTTACATGCGGACCTCCGTCTTCTACAGGTGCCGCTTGCCCACTTTTTCCGCAAATTCCAGGGTGGGTGGCAAAATCTTTTCCGACAACTTCAATGTCTCTAAGTACATTATTAATGTTTCCAATAAGAACTATGTCTCTTAATGGTTCTGCGATTTCCCCATTTCTTATCATATACCCTTCTTTTGCTTTGAACATAAAACCTCCTGAGAAAACATCAACACTCCCACCACTGCTCCCTTTGACATAAATCCCCTCTCTTATATCAAAAACATCATCTAAAGAGGCGTTCCCGCTTTTCATTATAGTATTACTCATTCTTACAATAGGGATTGCATCATAACTTTCTGCTCGTGCATGGCCATTTTTTTCATGTTTAAGCTCTTCTGCTGTTTCTCGCGAATTCATAAAACCAACAAGCACGCCTTTTTCTATTAACATCGCTTTTTTTGGCTTTGTGCCCTCATCGTCATATTCATATCCACCAAAGTAGGGAAGCGTAGGATCATCATATATAGTTATAAGTTCGTTACCAATCTCTTGTCCAAGCTTTCCACAAAAAGTTGATTCCTTACTTATTATCGCGTCTGCTTCTGCCGCATGACCAACTGCCTCATGAATAAATGTTCCAGTCATGCCAGGGTCAAGCACTACTGGAAATTTGCCTTTTGGAGCCATGCGTGCCTTTAGTTGCGCAACTGCTTTCTCCGCTGCTTTTTTTGCTTTATCCAAAAAATCTATACCTCTATAACTTTGTCTTTTTGCTGCGGTTTCTGTAAGAGAAATTGTTTTCTCTCCTTCACGTGCGCTAGCAGTACAACCTAAGTAAAAATGAGCAGTGTCTATTTCTATTTCGCTTCCTTCTGAATTATAAAATATCTTTTTTGTTTTTTTTGCTGAGAATATGATAGAAGAAGAAAAAACGCTAGGAACAGCCATCTCTTTTTTAGCATTTTCTATTTCGTTTAAAGCGCTCTCAGCATCTATCCAATCTATTTTTTCCTCTTTTTTTTCTACTATACCTTCGCATTTTCCTATTCTTACGGTTCCTCCGCCAAGATGAGCAAGCTGCAAGGCTTTTTTTAATAGGTTTTTTATGTCTGTTTTAGGATTGTTTGTGGAGGCAAATCCCCACGCGCCATTTTTTAAAACTCGTGCTGAAGCACCTTCTTCTAAACCAATCACAACAGTTTTCTCTTCCTTTGCTTGAATCCTTACAAGTTCAATTTGTTCTTTTCTAACCTCTGCGTAATCATAATTAGAAAAGCCGAACATTACAACACACTTTCTAATTTTTTTGCATAATCTATGATTGTCTTTTTGTCTTCTTTGCTCTTTGCCAGCCCAAAAAACAAATAATTGCCAATTCGTACTATAACTAACGTATCCGAACCGCTTGTCATCTCAATTTCTTTTTGTTTGTCTCCGACTTCTCGTAAAAGTGCGTCCGAGATGTTTGCTATTCTGCTTATCAGAGCAGGTGCAATATCATTCAATGCAAGTGTTGTCTTTACCATAGTTCCATCTATCTTTAATAAACCGCCGGCTACTTTTCCCTCCTCATTCATCTTATTTAATATTTCATTTATCTCTGCGATCTTACCTTCAGTTAGCGTCATTTTTTCACCTACAAAAACACTACTCCTGCTGGCCCTAATCTAAAACTAACTGAGTAGTTTATTATCGGAAGTTCTAAACTAAACGTTCCATCCTTTTCATTTATTATATATTTCTCATCTATTCCGTGTTCTATCATTCCCATCATCTGTTTATCATGTACTCCTTCATCTACGAGATAAAGGGTTGTCGCACCAGCTGCCTTTAGTCTCCCATTTATAACATCCATAAATTTTCTTATGGATTCTTGAGGGTTATATAATATAAAAACTGATAGAGTGTGAAATATAAATCTGATCCTCTTCCCACTACTCTCTTTGAGCGCATCATTTATAGCGAGTGAGAGGTCATTTAATGCTCGTGGGCCAGGCACTATTTTTATGTTTTCACTTTCTGTTGGGTGCACACCACCGAGCGTACTGGTATAACAATCAATGAACTTGATATTTGGTTTTTTGAGATTTATAGCAAGGGTCGCTGCTTTTTTAATTAATTCTTCAGGAGATATTCCACCACATATAAAATATACATTTTCCTCTTCTGTGGCACCATTCGCGAAGTGATAGGCAAAGGCAAATTTTTCTAAACCACTTGGCCCTACAAGAAGAATGTTGCCTGGGTTTCTATACCCTCCCTCCAGCATTATATCGAGTTCTCTTATGCCTGTAGACCATCTATTTTTTCTTAAAACTGGCAAGTCCTCATCAACATTAAGTTGCTCACTCATGTTATTTTATCTAAGGATAAGTTTTTATTTGCTTTTAACTTTTTGTTTTTAACAGATTAGGTAAATTTTGGTTTAAAAGAGATCAACGCCCACACAATTAAAAAAACACCCAAAACGCCAAATACCAGTTTTATTTTTTGTTCATCTTCTTCAGTAAAAGAGAAACTTTTCCTTGTTGTTTCCCATAGTGGTAGCGTCTCGCTTTCAGTTTTTTGGCCTATTGAGAGTTGTCTGGCATAAATTTCTTCTGCTCTTTCGTTCTCACTCATAAACACATCTCTTACCTTTATCTCTATTCTCTTCTTTCCCAATGCTTCATCGTCTCTATGGTTTATTTTATAGAGATAGGAGAAGTTATTCGTGTTTCCACTTAGCGTACTACCATTGATCATTGTTCTGCCAACAAAAAAATAATCACTTTTATTTATGGTTTCTATCTCGCTTATATTATTTCTATTTTTTGTGATGTTAAAATCATAGAGAAAAATGGCCTTATTCTCATTATTTTCTTTTTTCTCAATGTAATATACTTTTCTTTGCGAGAATAAAAGCCATTCGATTTCTTTTTCTCTATACCAATGCTCGTTTAAGATGGGTTTTTCAAGGAAAAAAAACTTTTGCGCACCGCATGTATATGTCTCATATTCATCAGAGAAATCCATGCTATGTATATACTTTTTTTCATTAGCAACACATATCCCGTTTTTCATTTCTTGATCATTAACTACATATATGAATGTTATTTTTCCGTAGAGTTTTACTTTTAGTGTTTCATTACCAGAAGAGTTCATTATAAGTGGTATCAGTTGCTCTGGCATAGTTAAGATATTTCCTGAGTTATTTACACCCGAATAATTTACTTCATTTAATAAAAAAATTCCATTTATACTATAATTTACTATTATCTCTTTTTCATATTCTGCGCAACCATCGTTATCAAAATCACAACCCGGACCATTTTTTCTTTTTTCATCGCATAAACCATTATCCCACAAATGACTCATGGCTGCTCCTTTTCTTACTATTACTCTCATTGTACCATTCGTACAGTTATCTACAAGAGGTGTAAACCCAGCGATATACATAGTACCGCTTACCTCTATATCCTTACTAAAAATTTTTAGTGATTCTTTTTTGTAATTGTAATTATCTATGCTATTGTTGTATAACAATGCGATTTGAAAATTTTCTTTTTCTACTGTAAAAAAAGGTGGGTCCGTGTACGAAAAGATAATATTTAATAAAAATAGGAGGAATACGAATAAGCATACTACCCTCATTTTCTCACTGTATATATTTAGATAGATTGTTTAAGGTTGTAAAAACAAGCAGATTATTTGCTTGTTTAATTTTTATTTTTGCTCTTTCTTCAGGTTCTATCGTGCCTTCTATCTCCCTTATCTCATCTTCATTTTCAAAAACAACTATTGTTCTCTTATTTCCCCATTTCTCTCCTCGCAGCACAATATCATAGTCTTTTGTAGCAAACCCTCTTTTTAGTTCCTTAAAAGCTACACCGTTTTCTATTAATTTTTCTCTTATCTGTCTTAATATTGCTTTTTCTTTTATATCTCCTTTACCTACAATTTGCCAATACTCTCCATAGTTCTCTATTTTTCCTTTTTTTACAAGCCTGCGCAGTATTTCTACTACGTTTCCTTCTGTAACCTCTGCACCTTGTGTTATGTATCTTTTAAGAGCTATTTCAAATTCTGCGGTTGTTATTGGGTAATCTTTGAGTTTTGCGTCTTTTTCTATTTTTCTTATCGCCTCTAACACTTCTGTTTCACTAACTTTTATTTCATTTCTTATTTCCCTTCCACCTTCGCTTATTCTTAAAGTGTATGTAGCCTTTCTACTAAATCGTGCAAAAGCATAGACCGCCAACACGATCAAAAATGCAGGTACTCCATAAGTAAGATAAAAATCCCATATACTTTCTTGAGTATTTATTACTTTTATATTATATTTTTTACCTTCTATTTCTATGTTAAATATGTTCTCTCCTTTGCGTAGAAGAGCATTTATCGCGAGTTGGCCGTTGGAAACATAATACTTTCTTTTCTCCTGCCCTTCATTAAGCGTTGCATAAACAACTGCAGATTCTAATGGCTCCCCGTCAACTATTACATTAAAATAATACGTATTGTACACTTTGCTAGAGTATTTTATATCTAAATTTGCTACGTGAAGAATTCCGCTACCTATTATTCCACTATTATCACTTACGATTAGTATGTAATACCCAGGTTCTTTTTGGGTTAAAGTTTCATGGAAATAACTACCATCAACCACTCTTCTTAATCTTTCTGCTTGTGTTTCCATTTGATTTTTATATATTGAAAAATAAGCTGTACCATTAGATTTTTCTATTTTATACTCTAATATCGAAGTTTGCCAAGGATAGATTGTTTCTGGTTCTGGTTTTAGTATTATATTCGGTGGGGGCGGCAATTTAGAGGAATCCACCACTCCTTTTTTTCGCCCTATTTCATAAATAACTCTTATATATTTTGATTGGTTTATTTCTATTATTTTTGTGTTTATGCTGCCATCGCCTTCTATTGAGAAAGTTTTTACGTTTTCGTTTGCCCAAGCATTTTTTAATATGTCGTCCATCATTTTATTCTCTAATCCTTCATTGAGAAAAGTCGCGAGCGTGCCATTGTATACTATTATTCTTTTTTTCTGTTCTTCATCAAGTTTTTCGTACCACTTTTCTTCTATTATACTACCAGAACGAAGCGCCCTGTCTTTTTTTCCTATATAAATAACCACCCCATCGCTTTCGTTTGCTCTAATCGCGTCTATTATATAATTTGGCATTGCTCCTGTTGCTACTATATTTATTCCCTTATTCAAAGTGCGTCTTTCAGAAAGTGTTAAGGAATAACCATAATCCTCTAAGTTTTTTATCTTTTCAAAGAGTTCCGGCACTCTTTCGCTATCCATTCCTTCATCATCTTTTATGACTGTTATCTTTTGAGGGGCGTAGACTTCATAACCTAAGAGCGTTATATTGGCATTTCCATTTAATGAATAGACAACATAAGCGTAATTTCCAGCTCTATCTATCTTTTTTATGCTGAATGATATGTTTTTCACTTCTTTTTGCTCTGCAGGAGCAGTGGAAACATAAGTAAAAGCAGAGTATGCTATAAATAAGACTATCACAAGGGCCGACGCTATCAAAACATCTCGTAATTTCATAACTTCAACCTGTTACTCTTTAAAAATCCTAAATCATTTTTATAAAAATCTCTTATATCTGTCATTTGGAGGGATAGCATAAGTGGTCTTTCAAGCGATAACCCCCATGCGAGTACTGGATATACGCCGCAAAGGGGGATGCTAACCTCTGGTCGGAACATGCCAGCACCACCCAATTCCATCCATTGTTTTCTGTCTTCGTAAAATACTTCTATTTCTAAACTTGGTTCTGTATAAGGAAAATAACTTGGTCTAAATCTTATCTTTTCAAAGCCTAATCTTTTATAAAATTCTTTTAGTACGCCTAAAAGATCGCGGAAAGTTGCCTTTTCCCACACAATTATACCTTCTATTTGGTGGAATTCTGCCAAGTGTTTGTAATCTGTAGCTTCGTTCCTAAAAACTCTACCTATTGCAAAATATTTCCGTGGTTTTTTATCCTTTATACCAGATAGGTACTGCGCGCTTAAAGCAGTTGTATGGGTTCGAAGAACAGTTTTTTCTGCAATGTCTTTCTTCCATTTCATCTTCCATCCTTTTTCATGCGCCTTTGCAACTTTTTTTACAATATCAATCTCTTTTGGCAATTCGCTTTTCTTATCTATATAGAAAGTATCAGCAAGCTCGCGCGCCGGGTGGTCTTGTGGTTGGAAAAGCGCATCAAAGTTCCAAAATGCTGATTGTATTATGCTTCCTTCCATTTCTTCAAAACCTAACTCAACCATAATCTCCTTTATCTTTTCCGTGAATTGAGATAAGGGATGCAGCCTTCCTGTTAATGCATCTTCGGCTTCAACATTTAAGTCTATTCCTTCTTTTTCTAAGATATTTATGTTCGCATCTTCAATAAAACTAACTATCTCCTGTTTTATGTTTTTTTTCTGTACGAGGTGCCTTTTGAACAACTCTTCTTCTACAACTTTATCACACCTACCGGTTTTATTTATTTCACTAAAAGCATCCTCTAATTTTTTTATCTCTTTCTTTATATCTTCATAAGTTTTTTTTGGCTTTAATTTTCCCCCTTCTATATTAATAAAACCTTTTTCTTTCGCCCATTTAAGGCCTATCTTTTTTTCCCATTCTGTTAATTCTGCAACAGAAATATTCTTATTTGACTTTATATAAACAGAGTACTCTGGGAAACCGACTGATACGTATGTTTTGTATTCTTCTGTTGGCATCAGTACATATGTTTCTTTCTCCTCAACCTTGACTATCTCTTTTGTTTTCAAAGATTCTATAGCTTTTCTAACCGCATCACTTTTGATTCCAGTTGACTCTGAAATCTCTTCTATTGTTGCTGTTTTTTTGTTTTTGATATACTCCGCAATCTCTCTTTCACCTTTGTATATCATTATGCTCCCCTTCCTTTTTTCTCAATTGTTATGTATACATATCCACTCACTATAATTACAATTATTGCAATGAGCGCCCATCCATGTTCGCCCGTCAGAATATTATAGAATGAAAGGTAGACGTTATAGAAGAAATCTTTAACTTCTCCCTCCAATGTTTCTTCTACTTCAAATACAACACTTAGTTTTACTAATATCGTATCTGTCCAGCTTATCGTTTTCAATTTTGCAGGTAAGTCAATCTTGACATTTTCTGGGGTGGGGTTTAAATCAGTTACAACGCTATTGCTCGGTAATTCAATAGTCAATCTGACATTTTCAGGTAGCAATACATTTCCTTGGGGTGTAGTGATAAAAGACAATGCCTCTGGGTTCAAGCGGTATGTTGTTGTACGGGGTTTGCTTTTTGTTACAAAAAAAAGACCGCTATCCCGAACTATTGTTTTACTTCCATTAGTGTCGTTGTATAAGGGTTCGATTTCATATTGAATTATTAACTCGCCGTGGCAAACTCCTTGAAGAGGGTTGCATTTTTTTCTTGGTTGTGGAAGTACGCGCAACTCCTTTATTGAGACTTTTGCCGGATTTACATGATATCTGACATCTTGTAATTTCGTTGTGCTGCTCCAAAATGAAATGTCATTACTTGAAAAACCTGCATCGTAATCATTTTGTGCCTGCTCTCCTACCAGCATAATCTTTATATTTTCAGTAACTTTTGCAGTTCCATCTGGTTTTATGTCTCTTATCGTTACATCTACACTTGTAAGAATAAATTCTGCGCCAGCGATTGATATTAGTAATAATAAAAGCCCGCATATCCGTAAATTCATAATTTTTTATTTAAATAATCCTTTTTTAAACATAGGTTGTTTGCCAAAGAAATCAAAACTCTAAAAGATTTTTTTGTTTTTTTTCTACTGGTTTTTTATCATTGCTCTCATCTATAATAAGCTCTCCAAACACACCATCATAACCAGGTAACCATTTCACTTCTTGGTATTTTGCCTTAATTATAGCTTTCGCGATATCACTACTTGTCGCCATTTTTATAGCATCATCGGTTGCTTCGTATACTGCAAATTCATTTGAAAAATATTTTATTAATCTTTCATACTCATTTTTTACAGCGATAGCTGTTTCTGGCTTTTTTAAGACTTTTGAAATAAGAAGTTTAAGAGGAATAACGTACTGAAATGGCACTGCATTAGTTGATCTTTCCCCCATTTTTCTATCTGCTAAATCAACCACCCTATGGAGAACACCTATCGTGACTGGCTTTTTGCATACTGGACAGATATTTTTGTGTTTTTTTGATTCCCAAGGCGACCACCTTATCCCGCAATTACGATGGCCATCATAATGATATTTTCCTTCTTCTGGATAGAACTCGTATGTTTTTATGAAACCCTTGCGTGTTTTTATCGAATTTATCAATTCACCATATGTTATGCTTTCAAGATCGAAAACATTTGCTTCTCTTCCAAGTTTTTCAGGACTGTGTGCGTCACTATTTGATATTAAGGTATATCTATCTAATTTACTAACCATCCAGTTCATTTGAGGGTCGCTTGACAGTCCAGTTTCTAAGGCGTATACTCTATCAGCTCGGTCCTCGAATGCTTCTTCTATGCTGTCGACTCCTGTCACAGAACCAAAAATACCAAACCAGGGCGTCCATACATGCGCAGGAAAAATAAAGAAATCACTAGAAATCTTTTCACATTCATCTACTAATTCTGCAGAAGACATCTTTAACATTGGTCGTCCATCTGCTTCAAGAGAACCATAATTTTTAAGACTGTCGTTAAGTTGCATTGCTTCTTCCATTCCAGGTGCCAATACAACGTTATGTATTCTTAATTGATGCTTTCCTACTTGATAAAAAAGCGCTAGTTCTGTAGATAATATAAAATAAACTCCGCCGTATGGAAACAGTCCATTCTCCTCATTTTTTAATTTTATTCTTAATTCGTTAAAGTATTGTGGATGAGTAAAATCCCCAGTAGCAACAATATTTACTCCTTTTACCTTGCACCCTTCTGATAACCCTTCAACATCACATCTTTGACTTGTCGCTCTTGCATATTTACTATGTACGTGAAGGTCTGCTACCACTCTCATTTTCCAAATCTCCTTTTTCTTTTCGAGTATTCACGAAGAGCCATTTCAAAATCTTTCTTGCTAAAGTCCGGCCAAAGTTTCTTGCAAAAATAAAATTCACTATAAACACTTTGCCATGGCAAAAGACCGCTAAGACGTTGTTCACCCGACGTCCTTATAATAAGATCAGGGTCTGGTATTCCTGCCGTGTACATATGTTGGCTTACGATTTCTTCATCTACCTTTTTGTATCCCTTTTTTATAATTGCATTAATAGCGTCTACTATTTCCGCTCTTCCTCCATAAGATAAAAGGAGATTTAATTGGTACTCTTTGTTTTTGGCGCTTATTTCTTCTGCTTTTTTTATCATCTGTTGGATTTCAGGTGGGAAAAGGTAAAGTCTTCCAAAAAAACGAACACGCAAATCGTGCTTATTTTTCTCATCACTTTCTAAAGCTTTTTTTAAATTCTTTTTAAAAAGTTCAAAAAGAGTTTTTACTTCGCTTGAGTCTCGCTGAAAATTGTCTAAACTAAAACCCCACATTGTTAGCATTTTTATTTTATACTCTTTACACCATTTCATTACATTTCCAATATGCCTTATGCCAATTGCATAGCCTTCTTCCTTGGTTTTTCCATTTTTTTCGCTCCACCTTCTATTACCGTCAGGTATAATAGCAATGTGAGCTGGTAATGTCTCCATGATTTTATTTTAAAAAAACCCTTATTTAATCCTTACTTTTTCTATTATTTAGTATATTATTTCGGTTAATTTTTTCTTTTTCTTTGCTATTTTTAGTTCCATCGCTATTCGTCTGCCCATGTTGACTGGTTCCTTGTAGTAGAATTGGGAGTAAGGCGAAGCTGGTACATAAACATTGGTGCCTGCAACTATTCTTGCGCTCACTTCAAATGAAAAAATTTCCATATCATCATTTATTATTGTTTCTATGCAATACGGGCCGAAAATACCACCAAACAACTCAAAAGATGTTTCATATATTTTTCTTCCAATTTCCATATATTCAAAGAGCAATGACTCACGGAGTACCATGGGTTCGTTTCCAACTACTGTAAATGAAAGAGGTGGTTTTAAGCCTGCTGATACGGCGCGTGCTATTTCATCAGCACTACTCTCAACTCTTTTATCAACTCCCAGTAGCTCTATATCTCCATATTTCGTTTTGTAGCCACGAGTACTTATAGGAGAAGAGAAGTAGTGGGGATAAGCGCGTACCCCTATTATAAACTCTTGGATCATACACTCCCGGTCCCCTACTTTTTGTTCAAATTCTTTTTGAGAGTTTACAATAAGGTAGCCATGACCTCCTTTAGCACCAGGAAATTTAACCAATGCTGGGCCATTGTTATCTATTTCATCCGGTTTAAGGATTTTTGGAGTTCTTATTCCAGCCTTTCTCATCCACTCAAACATTTTTTCTCTGCTTCTTTCCCACTGAATGCTTTTTCTATTTCCATATATTGGAATTTTTAAATCATCAAATTTATCTCCAGTATATTCAACAAAAGACCCATGCGGTATTATTATTGCTTCTCTTGCTACTAGCTCATCTATTGGTATATCCTTATAACTATCGACAATAAGAAATTCATCAGGTTTTGCAAGTGGAAAAGATTCATACAAGTTTTTTCTATCTTTTAGCACAATTCCTATTGTTTTTATTCCCTCGAGGCGTGCACCATGGAATATCTGTAAAGAAGAGTGCGAACATATGGTAGCTATCTTAAAATTTTTGTAGCTTTTTATTATTTCGTCTATTACTTTTTTTTCAACCATATTTTTTATTACTCTTATCTCTTAAAAAATCTTATGCTTGCTTCTTCTTTTTTTGCATTTATTCCTTCTACTCCAGCTGCCTTATCTTTCTCTTGTATGTTGTCTTGAAATTCTTTCCAGAACAAATAGAAGGTGGGTATTGCAAAAGTCTCTACGACACTGCTTACAAGTATTAGGAATAGCCATTCAAGCAATAAGATAATGAATGACTCCCAGTGATAAGTAAAAACAACTGCTAATGGTACGAAGAGCAGACCTGTCATTATAACTATAAATAAAATAATAAATGATCCTAAAACACAAATTGCAAATATAATATCAAACAATATTATTTCTATAGGTTTGCTTTTTATCATTTCAAAATTTTTCAACAGACCGCTTTTTACACCCATGTCTCTAAGAAAAACATTGTACGGCCAAAATTGAGTTATAAATATAAAAAGAATAACCGCTGTTATGAGGCCCCAATTCAAAGAGCTTTGGCTACTTATTAAGCTAAATAATATCATTAAAGGAAACGCCAATATTAAAAATAAAGAAATGCTTAGAACTAAATATTTTAAAGATATAATTTTTACTCTATTGAAAGTTTTTATTATTCCCTCAAATGGTTTTTTTTCGAATTCAGCATTTATAAAAAAATATTTTGAGATTTCGATTGCAACCTTTAAATAAAAGTAAATAAAAAACACTATTAAATTTAATAAAACTAGTATAATTGATTCAACATTTTGTGCAAAAAATAAATTAATTAATAGCTGTACTAACAATATTACAAAAAGCTGCGCAATTGAGGAGGTAAGGTTTATCTTAAAAAACTGGAAAAAACATCTCAAGAAATTACTTTTTATATAGGTTAGCCATTCCTTAAAAGGTTTAAAAACAAAATCAGTTACGATGCGCTCACCATTATTTTAAATATTTAGCAATTTCTTTATCGCCTAGTACAGTATACCTTCTTGTACTTACTGGTATATACGCAATTTCTATGTTATTTGGGGTAGCTGCTTCTTCCTGAGTCTTTTTCAAAGCATCCACTGCAAGTCGAATGGCCTCTTCAGTAGTCATTCCTTCTCTGTATTTTTTCTCTATGTACTCGTCAACTTCCTTTTTACCTGCACCTATTGAATCAGCATAATAAGCCGTCATTGCACCGCTTGGTTCGGCTTCATAGAGCTCTGGTTTTTTAGAATTATCCACGCCGCCAATCAAAAGAGAAACACCAAATGGACGTATCCCGCCGTATTGTGTGTATATTTGCAGTAAATCACCAACACTTCTTGCAATTGTTTCAACAGGGGCGTCTTCGTTATATGTTATTCTATGTCGTTGCGCTTCTACCCTCGCAGTTTCTACCAATCTTCTTGCATCTGCTATAAGGCCGCTTGCTGTCACTGCAATATGGTTATCAACTTCAAATATTTTTTTCAAAGAATCTGGTACAACTAACTTTGAATGTATTGTTTTTGATGCTACAAAAACAACACTTTCTTTTGAGCAGACGCCTATTGCAGTTGCTCCTCTTTTCACTGCTTCTTTGGCATACTCTACTTGAAACAACCTTCCATCAGGACTAAAAACAGTTATCGCTCTATCATATGCTTGTGGTGATACTCCATACATATTAGCACCTCTTTTTTATTTAATAACTTTGAAAACATTTAAAAATGAATACAACACCGCTTTATAATAAAAGAAATATTTATAATTTAAAACAGGTTAATCCTATCTTATGCTAATTCGTTCGCCTATAGTCTGCGTTCTTGGCCATGTTGACCATGGCAAAACTTCAATTCTTGATTCTATTAGAGGTTCCAGAGTGGCGGCCAAGGAAGCGGGCGGAATAACACAAATGATTGGCGCAAGCTATGTAAAAAAAGAAGACATTGAAGAGGTGGCAAAAGATCTTAGAGGAAAAATGAATTTCAATCTTAAAATACCTGGCCTACTTTTTATTGATACGCCCGGACATGAAGCATTTACTAATTTAAGAGATCGTGGCGGAAGCATTGCTGACATAGCAGTACTAGTGGTTGATATCGCACAAGGTTTTCAACCGCAAACCGTTGAAAGTATCCGCATATTAAGACAATATAAGACCCCTTTTGTAGTTGCTGCAAACAAAATAGACTTAACAAGCGGTTGGAAAGAGCAGGGAACAACTTCTTTTATTTCTTCATTTTCAAAACAACCATCGCACGTCAAGGAAAAACTCGAAGAACAAATTTATGTCCTCATGGGTAAACTTTCAGAACATGGTTTTGATTGTGAAAGGTTTGATCGAGTTACTGATTTTAGAAAACAAGTAGCAATAATACCGATAAGCGCTAAAACAAAGGAAGGTTTAAGCGAGTTGCTTATGCTTTTGGCAGGCCTCAGTCAAAAATTCTTAGAGAACAAGTTGGAGATAGATGAGAATGGTAATGGAAAAGGAAGTATATTGGAAGTTAAAGAAGATAAAGGACTTGGAACAGTGGTGGATGTCATCGTTTATGATGGTGTTTTTAAGAAAGGCGATGAAGTGATCTTTTTAAGCATGAATGGCCCAAAAAAGACAAAGATAAGAAGCATTCTCTTACCAAACATAAAAGGGGGGAAGGAGAAATACATACAACTAGAAAAAGTTGCAGCAGCCGCTGGTGTTAGACTTTTTGCTCCTGGTTTTGAGGACGCTATTTCTGGTTCTCCAATTGAAACTAGTGTAGAGAGCACAAATGAAGAGAAAAAATTTGCTGATCTTTATAAAAATATAATCTTCTCAAAAGTAGACGATGGGGTTGTGGTAAAGGCAGATAGTCTTGGCTCCTTAGAAGCTTTAATTCGATTACTTACTGATGCAAAAATACCTATAAGATCTGCTGGGATTGGTAAGATAACTAAAAAAGATGTACTGGAAGCAGAGGTGGTGGCTGCAAATGATCGCTATTGCGGCGCTGTTTTAGGTTTTAACGTTTATGCAATGGATGATGCAATCGCGGAAGCACAAAACAAAAAAATACCATTGATAATAAGCGATATAATCTACAAAGTAGTTGAGAATTATCAAAATTGGGTAGTAGAAGAAAAAGATAGGAGCAAGAAAAGTATTGGCGAGAAACTTCCCTGGCCAGCAGAGATAAAAATTCTGCCAGGGTGTTGTTTTAGAATGTGCAAACCAGCCATATTTGGTGTTAAGGTATTGCGAGGCGCATTGAAACCTGGCGTAAAACTAATGAACGCAAAGGGCGAGATTATAGGAGAATTAAGAGAAATGCAGCATGAGAAAACAAAATTGGAAAAGGCAAGTAGAGGAATGGAGATCGCTCTATCTTGTGATTCACTTGTGTTAGGTAAAGATGCAAAAGAGGAAGATATTCTTTACACTTATATTTCAAAAGAAGAAATAGACGAATGGGAGAAAAATTTAAACATTCTAAACGATGAAGAAAAGCAGCTTTTAGAGGAGATAAAAAAAATTGTTTTGAAACCAGTTTGGTGAGATAATGGTAGAGCCGCTCACTTCTAAATATTCTCCAAAAAAAATAAACGATTTGATTGGTAATGATGAGGTAAAAGAAATAATAAGAAGATGGGCATTAAACTGGCTTTCTGGAAACAAAAGAAAGCCGCTTTTGCTCTATGGCCCCCCTGGGGTGGGGAAAACCAGCACGGCTTATGCTCTTGCTTCTGAGTATGGTTTTGAGATAATAGAGATGAATGCAAGTGATTTAAGAAATAAGGAGAGGGTTGAGCAAGTTGCTCTTAACGCAGCCAATATGAGCACGCTTAGTGGCTCTCTTCGTCTTATTCTAATAGATGATGTGGATATATTTATAGGTAAGAAGGATACTGGTGGTTTGGGTGCAGTTGTAAGAGCACTTAAAGAAACAAGCAACCCGATAATACTGACCGCTACAGATATTTGGGATAAAAAATTAGCACCGATACGCGTAGAGTGTGAAAGGATTGAATTTAAAAGAGTCAGCAGGGTTGCGATTAAAAAACATCTCGCAACTATCGCAAAAAATGAGGGAATAGAGATAAACGAGAGCGAATTAGACGCCATAGTGCAAAATTCTAACGGTGACGTGCGTTCTGCGATAATCGACCTTCAAGCAAAGCGGCCAAGTCCACGAGATCGTGAAGAAGATATATTTTGGAGAGTTCGTTCTATCTTTAAGGCTAATACATACGCAGAGGCAAAAGAAGCGTTAAAAGGTGATTTAGATTATAAACTATTGTTGCTGTGGTTAGACGAGAACATACCTGAAGAATACGAGAGGAAGGAAGATTTAGCAAAGGCTTTTTTTTGGCTTTCTCGTTCTGATGTTTTTTTGGGAAGAGCAGAAAGGGGCGATTGGGTAATGCTGAAATACTCTTTGGACCTTATGAGCGCGGGAGTGGGTTTAGCAAAAGAGACTGTTTACCGAAAGTTTACTAAATATCAGTATCCTTCATATTTAAAGAAAATGGGCGCGTCTGTAGAAACTCGTCGAATGCTTATTGCTATAGGAGAGAAAGTTGGAAGGATAACACACACAAACGCTGTTGAAGCGCGCTCTTATTTTAAATTTTTAGCAAAAATACCCGAGAGCCTTTTATCGGAAAAATATCTTCTTGAAGATGAAGAAATAGCTTTTCTCCGAGTTTTTGAAAGAGATAAACTTTAAAAAAAATGTGATATTTTTGTTTGCCCAATCTTTCTTATATTTACATTTTCATCTTTCTTTTCAATTTTTTTAACATTGCCATCTCTTTGTTGTTTTGCTTGTATAGCATAAAGTATCTGCTTCATTTTTTTCTCACGATTTATTGAAGCCCAATAATAATATTCATCTCTTGTTCCTCTTGTCATAAGGATGTAAACCTCCCCTTCTTTTAATCTTGCTGCTCTTCCTCTTCTCTGTATGCTTCTTATCTCACTTGGTATGGGCTCGTAAAAAATAACCGCATCAACCTTAGGTATGTCTAAACCTTCTTCACCAATGCTGCTCGCCACCAAAACAGAAAACTTGTCATCGCGAAATTCAGCTATTGTTTCTTCCTGTTGCTTTCTTGTTACACCATCTTTTCTTCCGACAAATTGTTTAGCAGCTATTCCATTCTTTTTTAGCTCATCTTCTATTTTTTTTATCTGATCACGGTACTGCGCAAATACAATTATTTTTTTACCTCTTAATTCTTTTACTAGTTCGACTAATTTTTTAAGTTTAGGATGCTCTTCTTCAGTGCCATAAACTATTTTTTTTATTTCTGCTATCTCTGGTGTTTTTAGCAACATCTTTGCTGATTTGCTTTCTTTAGTATCGACTTTTTCTAAGTATGTTCTCATCGCATGCAAACCTTGTGTCTCGAGCAGCTCAGTTAAATGCAGAACATTCATTAAGGCATAATATTTTACCATAGCTGGATACTTCTTTCCGGTTGGTATGTTTCTTATCTTCTCTCCAAGCAACATAAATTGTCCTTTGTGCTTTAATGGTGGAGGAAAGCCGAGAGCAGCCAGTTCTTGCGAATATTTTTTTACAAGGGTATCGAGTTCATTTTTTATTTCTCTCAAAGTAGGCGAAAGGTCAACACCTATCCATTTTATTGTGCTTTTCTTTATGTAAGGCGACACATCAGGGTCTTGGCTCGTTCTTATCTCAACATTTTTTATCTTAAGATTTTCTAAAACCTCTGTAATTCTTTCTTTTTTCCCTCCAGGGGAAGCGGTCATGCCGACTATTAAGGCATTTGGGAGGGCTGCCGCTATTTTCACATACGCATAATCTCCTACCGCCCGATGGCATTCATCAAAAATGCACAGAACAAAATCACGTGGCGCTATACCATTCTCAATATCGTTTGCGATTGTTTGTGGTGTTGCAACAATTATGTTTTTTTTATATAGTTCTTTTCTCTTATCTGCTGGTTTGTCTCCAGTCATAAGTTCTATGTCCTTGTCTTCTACTTCGATTATTTCTTTTATACTCTCATAGTGTTGTTTTGCCAACGGTTTTGTAGGGGTGAGAAAAAGGCAGCGCCCCCTCCCTCTAAATTTGTCTATGAGCATAAGGGCTATTAGTGTCTTTCCCATGCCTGTTGGTAGCACTACCAATGTATTTCCTTTCTCTAGTATGGAATGATATATCGCAAGCTGATATGCTCGGGGCGTTTGTTTCACAATAAACACATGTTAAAAACGAATTAAAAGTGTTCGCATATTGTCAAACTCATGGCGATAATTTATAATATCTTGCAGAAGAATTATTAATATGGGCGAAGAAGAAAATAAAAGAAAAATAAAATATAGTCGAATGCCACTTATTTTTGAAGTTGATATAAATCACCTTTGTTGGTTTTGCGACGTTACTGAAAAAAATCCCGATACAGTTATTATTTCTACTTTTTCTAGATTTTGGGGCGATTTGATAGTTAATACTATACAACTCTCTTCGCCAGATCCTAAAAAAGTTATTGAATTTATAAAAAAACATCCTCTTGTAAAAAAAGTGGAAGTCGTTAATATCACTCCTAACAGCGCGCTTTTGTTTGTCACTTCAAGCTACCAAGCCATGACTTATAAAATTCTTCATAGGTCAAACGTTGTCCTCCTTGAATCACCAATAACAAAAGAAGGTGTTGATTCTGAAATCCTTCTGGCGCCATCATATAAGGCGATGGTTGAATTTCTTAATAGGTTAAAAGAAGAAAAGAATTATAATGAGATAAAGTTAAAGAGAAAACACTATCTTAGGCCAGAAGATTCTGTATCACTAAACATCTTTAAAACAAGCGGTTTTTTTGATCTTAAAACTGCAAAAGAGATGCTAACCGCAAAACAGTTCGAAATATTTAGTCTTGCTTGCAGATATGGTTACTATGACAACCCGAAAAAGATAACGATAAATGAGCTAGCGGAACTTGTTGGTGTGGCACCATCCACTCTTGCTGAACATTTAAGAAAAATAGAAGCAAAGATAATGCCTATCCTCTTAAAAATAATGCATAAGGTATAGCCATTCTTATACGGCATCAACTTTTTAAATAAAATTAATGAAAAATAAACATGACACAATTTCATTTGAGTAGTTCCTATGCTATGTTAAATAGTAAGTGGTTATCCACAACAAAAATAATATTTAAGGATGAAATCGGGGAACTTAGCGATTACGCCCAGTGGCTTAAAGAATACTTACCAGCTCTTGGAAAAAGAAAATCTTATGTTTCAGGAAAGGAAGTTACACTCGTACGTGATTACTATCCTTCTCGTGCGCTTTTTATTTCTGCGGACGAAATAAAAGATATAGAGATGAAACCACTCACTATAAATGAGATAAAAGATATAGATTCTATAATAAATGCCGTATCAGAAAAATGGATGTATGCAGGTAATAAAATTCTAGGTAATTCAAATTTTGTTGAATCATCTGATTTAATAATTGATTCCCAATATGTAATTGATTCTGCAGACATATCAGAATCAACATATGTTTTTGGTTCTTCGCTCATAAGAAAAGGAAGCAAATATATTTTTGGTTCTCATTTTGGCGGCAACGGGGAGTTTATCGTTCGGACAGGAGCTTTTTTCAATGCAAAAAGAGTTTTTGAAAGTTTTATAATTACCGATAGCAGTGATATTTATTTCTCTCATCTTTGCGAAGGTTGTAATGAACTTTTATTTTCTTTTTTCCAGAAAAATAAAAGTTATTGTATAGGGAATCTCCAACTTTCGAAAGATAAGTATTTTTCCCTAAAAAATAAAATCATTAGTGAATTAGCATATGAACTGAAGAAACATAAAAAATTTCCCTCGCTTTTTGAGATTATTTCAAATAAAAAATTACAAAATATCCGTCTAGCACCAAAAAAAGAAGCGGCGGGTGATATCAAACCAATAGAAAGAGCCTTTTCCTCTACATTTAACATATTGTTTAAGAAAGAGGCATCCTCTTTAGTTGACTATGAAAAATGGTTATCTAAGTATTTAACTAGAATAAAGGATATCAAATCCGCTTTTGGTTATCCTACATATATGTTAGAAGGTACAGAGTTCCCATGTTTACCAAAAATGCCCCCCCACCGCTTAGTCTCTTTTTATGAAGGAATAGAGCTCGGAAATTTATCTCTTGAAGAAAAAGATATAACATCGCTGGCGCGTATTATTGAAAATCTTTACCAAATTGCTTTTTTTACAGTTGAATTGAGAAGTGGCAGGGCAAGCAATATAATAAGTTCGCCCCTCGTTTATAATGGTTCAGATATATACAAGGTATATGATGCTACTTTTACTCTTTATGCCGGTGTTTGCTCAATGGCTCTTAATTCTAAATATGTTTTCGGTTGTTATCGTATTCTCGAATCTGAGTTCTGTATAAAATGTTATAATTCTCTTTATCTTAAAAGGTGTTTTGAATTAGACTCTTCAACAAAATGTTCTGATTCATTTTTTTGCCATAATTGTGAGGGTTTACTAGATTGTATGTTTTGCTTTAATATAAAAGCAAAAAGAAATACAATTGGTAATCTGTCTCTTCCATCTGACAAATACAAAATATTAAAAATGAATCTTATAGAGCAAATAGGAAATGAGTTAAATAAAAATGGGGACCTAAAATGGGATATTTATAATATAGGCGGATTGTAAGGTATTATTTTTTCTTTCTTTTGGTTTTTTTATTTTCTTCGATCATTGGTGGAGGTAAATTTTTTTCATTTTCACAACTTTTATTAACTTCATCAATTGTTTGTTCTGGTTCTTTTTGGAGTTCTTGCATTATATTTATGTACATAAGTCGGTGTTTTTTTTCATTTTTTGTCTCTTCCCTCTGTTTCTCTACTTCTTGTATATTATAACCTACTCTTGCTTCTCTTTTTACCGTCCCCGTATCTATTATTTTTTCATGGTCTTCTTCATTATTTTTGAAACTTTGTCCCATTATTCCATCTCTCATTCCCCAGTTACTTGCATCTACCACTCGTAATTTCATTGGTAAAAGATATTTTTGGCCGTCAAACAATCTGACAATGCATTCTCTTTGATTTAATCGAACGAACATCTCTTTTTTTGATTCTTCAATTTCTGTGGTTGCACGGTGCTTCTTAAAATACTCTTCTATTTTTATTTCCATAATTGAACTTAGAATTGATGCATCCTGTTTGTTAACTTTAAATGATATTATATTTTTAGTATTAGATATTATGCTGTCAAGAACTTCCTTACTAAGCTGACCAAGGTACTGACAAGATAAGTAAGCATACAAATTGAACTTTCTTGTTTCTGATAGTATATCTTTTGTTACTCTTGTTTCTACTCTTGGAAAC
Organism: Candidatus Bilamarchaeaceae archaeon; assembly: GCA_038870635.1. Taxonomy (GTDB): domain Archaea; phylum Micrarchaeota; class Micrarchaeia; order Anstonellales; family Bilamarchaeaceae; genus JAVZJR01. Next base: position 338,244 of record JAVZJR010000001.1, read on the forward strand.
TCATCTACTACAAGAATAGTTGGTTTGTCCATTAACTTTTCACTTATTGCAGCTATGTACATTTGATTAATTATAGCACCAGCAAGGAAGCTTATCATTCTTTTCCCAAAAAAGCTCGGGTCAAATGAAACAATAGTTATTCTGTTTTTCTTTAACACATCTAACAGCGCTTCACATTTTTTTTCTTTGCCTAAATAGAGTTGATATTCGCCAATAAAATTAAGAATCGGTAATATGGCGCTGTTGAAATGTTGGTTATATATATCAATATACTCCACATCAAAAAATCTTTTAACTTCATCATTCTCACATTCACTTGTATATTGTGCTCTTACCATTGGATCTGTCAGAAGAGCACCCATATTACTAAGGTTCAACTTATTTATAGATGATAGCAAATGAACAGCGTAAAACAATACTCTTTCAGAATATTTGTTTTCTTGTCCTATCGAAGAAGCAATAAGTTGAGCTATTAGCTGAGTGAGCATTGGTGATTTTTGTCCGCCAACATCTAAGGGTTCTATATAATTATCTATGAAGTTGACATGTTTGTTATGCGGGAAGAATTTTGAGAACTCACCGTGTGGGTCTATTATAATTATTCTTACGTTATCCTTATATTTCCTTTCTATTGCTTTTATCAATATAGCGAGCGCC
>JAVZJR010000001.1:339000-343530 GCA_038870635.1 Candidatus Bilamarchaeaceae archaeon
CCTACTATCAATGTGTGTTGGAGAGGGTCATAATTATCAACTCCTATAGCAGTTCCGCTTTCTTCAAATACTGGATATTCTGAATTTAAATGAATTCTTTTTGGTAGTGGTTCGAGTAATTCTATATATATTGAAGGATTATTCTCTAGATTAATCTCGAGAAATTTTTGTGGTTTTATACATATAAAAATACCTTTTTGCCCACTATTATCGTTTATTGTACCTGTAGCTACAAAATTCCCCATTATTTTTGTTATATTAATAGATAACTCTTCTATATTTTCTTTAAGCATAAAATCTATGAAATCGTAGTCGTCTCCACTAATAATATAGAAACGAGGAAGTGGCAAGAGTGAACCAGGTAAGCTTTTTATATGATAAGGCTCACCTATCTTTAAAGGGAAGATTAGTGGTGATACGTTATTAAGGCCTTTTCTTTCTTTTATGTACAACTTTAGCGTGTTGCTCTTTCTTTTAATTATAAGTTGTATTGCATTAATCGATAAAATTTGTGAAAGATCTATAAAACCCAATAACGGTATCTTTGTTTTAACTATTTGTTCAAAGAAATTTCTAATTTGTTCTTCATTAACTTTTTCTGTATACAAACTTATTTCCCTTACTTCCATCTTATAACACCTAATAACACTATTATTTATTCTTATATTTATTTGTTGGGCCGCTCTACAATGGTTTAGCGGCTTTTTAGCCACGTTCGAATTTTAAAATAATAACATCTTTGCATTTAAATACATTTAAATTTTATTATAAATATAATTATTTACACATTTTAACATAAACAAACATTTATAAATATTTATTGAGGAATATATATGGGGAATACAATGGTTTTAAAAATAGGTGAAACCCCGCTTGAGAAAAGTATTGAAATGTGCGGTAGGTGTAATGGCGCCATTGTTTATATTAAAAGAGAGGATAAAAATCCCTTTGGTACCTTTAAAGATAGACGTTGCGCCGCTTTACTTGAAAAATACAAAGATAAACGTCAAATTGTTTTTGTTCAGATAACCAACGGAAATTCTGGCTATAGCTTAGGTATGTTGGCTCAGGAAAAAAAAGATAGAAGCGGGCAGGATATAAAAGTAGTAAATTTAATTTCAAAAAATACTCCTGCAGTTATAAAAGAAAGATTGCGAAAATGCTCAATTATAAGAGAATTAGATATCTCAAAAAATATAATTACCTCAGATGAAATGAAAACTATCGCAAAAGAAGCAACTGGCTATAATGGACCAGAGGAAAATATATTAAATGTAGAGGATTATTCTCTTGAAAACGGCTATTCAAATATAATAAAAGAGATAGCTGCTAGTGGCATAAAACCAAAATATATATTTTGCCCAGTCGGCGAAGGTGAGCTTCTAACTGAGCTTGCTGCAGCAGCAGAGTCGGTATGGGAAAAGAATCCACCTAAGCTTATTGGGGTTACTATAGAGCAAAATGTGCTTCTTTCAAATAAGGATTTTGTCAAGATAAATAGAAAAAACATAGCAGATAAATTAGTTAATGGATACTCTAAATTTAAGCCCATAATCAAAAAATTTATAGAAAAAGGGAGGGTGGAGCTCATAAAGGTAGACGAATCAGAAATCTATAAAGAATACAACTACTTAAACAGTATTGGTATTAGTGTAGAGCCATCAGCAGCTGTTGCTTTTTGCGGTGCAGAAAAGTATAACTTAAAACGAGATGATATTGTAGTTATAGTAAATACTGGAAAAGGAATCTATAATCAAAAAGCAATCGATCGTTTTTGGAAAAAAGTTTTAATGAGTGCATTAAAATATGTTGCTGTCATGTTTATCAGTGCAGCGTTGATGCTCGGGGCGTTTATCTATAACAAAAAACAAGAAGAAATTAAAGAAAGAATACATTGGGGTTTTGTCTCAGAGGCTTCTTCTATAGTTCGAAAGCTACCCTACGCTGATGAAAATAATGATGGTATTGTGAGTTACACCGAAGAAATCAATACTGTATGTGATTTTCTTTATAGTTCTTCTTCATCCTCTTTAAATAAATGCAAATCTAAAAATTTATTATGTTTGAGTGACTACGAACTCCAATTTTATATAGAGTTTAATGGCCCCTCTGATTTTGTTATGAGAGAAACATTTGGAAAAGCTCATATCTCTTTCTTAAAAGGCGAATGGAAGCCACCATATGAGAGTAAATGGAAGCCATCATTTTGCCCTTAGTTAATTCTATTTGCTTTTAAATCTCATCTGTTTTTTTCATTTCTTGCTATCGTCTTTCCTGCTGGTAATATGCTCAATAATTCGTCCTCATCTGTCTTAAGAATGCGTCCTAGAAAGCGGGCGGTTTCTCCTTTTTCTTTTCCGCTTTTTGAAGGATAGATAAATATCTCTTTTTCAAATTTGTTTTTATAAATTGCTGGAAGGATTTTTGGTACGTCGTTTTCTACAACAACCTTTAGGCCAAGCGGTGTGGCTTTAAACCATCTTCTCTCACCGCTTATAGCAAAGGCACCAGCTGCTATATACCCTCCTTGCGCATGTTTAGAGAGTTGGTCTTTTTTAACTGCATAAACATCAACAGATGCATTACCATTCTTCCATGCGTTTGAAAAAGAAGCAGCAAATTGAGCAGTCTCTCTTATTTCATCTTCTGTTGCTGCGCATCCATTCTTTAATATAACGGCTGAACCACCCTGGATATCTGCATGAAAAAAAAGATCATTTTCTTCCATGTATTTTTTAAATACCAAATCATTTTGCTGCGCAGTTTTACCACCTATTACCAACTTTCCGCCAGATGTAAAAAAATAGTGAAAAGCTTCATACCATTCTTTTTTTCTCTTTATTCTTATCTTTTTTTCAGTTTTTTTCTTTTTTACATCTTCAATAGCTTTTTCAGTTTCTTTTATCGCTTTTTCTACTCCTACGGCTTTTTTTCTAGCCTCCTTTGCAAGTTCATAGTAATATGCAGCATTTTCATGAACGTTTTTGTCTATAAAAATACCAATTCGCATAAATGATTTTTGGATAGCAAGATTAAAATTAGCTACGAAGCGCTTCTACTGGGTCTAGTTTTGCCGCTTGTCTTGCAGGAATCGCTCCAGCTATCGCGCCAACAAGCATAGAGAAAATAATAGAGAACCCTATTATTCTCAATCGAAGCCATACAGGTACACCAAAACTTTGGATAAGCTGCAAAATTCCGTACGCTATCGCTAGCCCTATTAGCCCGCCTATGAGGCCTATGAGAGCGCTTTCTATAATGAATATAAGCATTATATCCTTCTCAGTTGCACCCATAGCCTTTAACACACCTATCTCTCTTGTCCTTTCCAACACTGCCATAAACATAGTGTTTGAAACTCCTATGGCCGCGACTACAGAAGAGATAAGGGTCACTACAATCAAAAAACTACTCAATAAAAAAAACACATTTCCTACGAGATTTTCTACAAAGTCAGGAGTTACTACAGAGAAATCTTTATCATCTAGAGAAACCTTATGGTTGGATGCTATTCTTTCCTCTATTCTCTCTTTTATCTCTTTTGTATTATATCCTTCATAAACTTCCGCATATATTATAGTAACTTCATTTTTTGCAAGCTGCTTTGAAAAAAGTTCTTTTCCATCTTCATAAGGGACAAGTATCATCGCATCATCGCTTTGCCTGAAAGACCCCTTAAACTTCTCTAGGATTCCCACTACACGAAAATTTTTTCCGTTTATAACCAGAGTACTTCCTATTTCAACACCGCGTTTTCCGAAGAGCTTTGTCTTGACGTCATTTCCTACTACAACGACATTCCGTTCTCCATCTCTATAATACCTTCCGCTTTCTAATTTAAAATCACCCTTAAATATTTCAAAAACATTCGCATCGCTCGCATAAACCGGACTAGTTACTCCTTTATCCCTAAAATTTACTGATGCCCTTCCTATTATCATTTTTGATACTTCTTTTACTCCAGGCACGCTTTCTACTGCTTGTGCATCTCTTTCAGTAAGTTTACCACTGGTTGATGGTGCTCCGAAAAGGGTAGTTATGGATGCACCAGGTCCTTCAAGGTTGACAGGCACTACAAACATCATGTTCTGTCCAAAAGCGGATAGCTGGTTTTTTATCTCTTGCTGCACTCCTTCGCTCACAGCCATTATACAAATTAAGGCTATCACCCCCACGATTACGCCAATTATAGTAAGCCAAGAACGCAAGCTTGCGCTTTTCATATTTTGTATCGCATAAAAAAACGCGTCATGGACTTTCATACTATCACTCGTACCTCAATGCTTCAACAGGGTCTAGTTTTGCCGCTTGGCTTGCCGGTACATAACCTGCGATTATACCGATAGCTGCGGAGAATAATACCGCACCTACAGCAACCCATGGAATAAATACTGCTGGCACTACACCAGAAAAATTTATCAAGTTGATTAGCAAGTAAGCCAACACCAACCCGATTATTCCACCAGCTATGCTTATCATTGCGCTTTCGACTAAAAATAACTCTTTTATCTCTTTTTCTCTTGCTCCCAT
>JAVZJR010000001.1:343628-360614 GCA_038870635.1 Candidatus Bilamarchaeaceae archaeon
CGTAAAATCCTTTTCATCTTCTTTAACTCTATGAGAAGAAAGCATAATCTGATTTATCTCATCTGCTACTTCTTCTACATTTGTTCCTTCCTTTGTAGTGATTCTAATAGCTGTTATTTCATTTTCAGCAAGTCTATTGCTAAAAAGTTCTCTTGCATCTTCTATTGAGATATAAACAGCATCATCAAAACTCGTGAAAGAGCTTCCTATACTTTCTAAAACACCTATTACTTTAAACTTTTTTTCGCCAAGGTAGATTGGGGCCCCAAGTTCTATTTTTTGGTCAAATTTTGTATATCCTGTGTTATGCCCCAAAACAATAGCCCCTCTTTCATTATCTGCAAGAAATCTTCCTTTTTCTATCTTTATCGTGCTTGTTGTTTGTCTGAAAAGATCAGGTTCAACACCATAAACCGAAAGTGTTAGCTGCTTGTCTTTATATTTTGTGTTTATAGCTCCTGTTATAACAGGCGTTATGTATTCTATTTCAGCAACTTTTTTAACTCGTTCATAGTCTTTCAAATAAAGTTTTCCTCTTGCTGTGGAGAAAGCAGTGCCTGCTGTTCCTGTTCCCTGTAAGGTTGCTGGAGATATAATTATAGTGTTTGAACCAAATCCTTTTATCTGGTCTGTTATGCTATCTTTTAAGCCCTGCACAAGGCCAACTAAAACAACAATGGTGCATATGCCCACTATTATACCACTTATCGTAAGCCATGAACGGAGTTTTCTATATCGCAAAGCACCAAGGGCATACCGCACCATTTCAATTAACTGCATCTTTCACTACCTTTTTTTCTTAAGAAAAAATACCATGCTAAAAGAGCTACCACTACTGCCACTCCAATAAATAGATAGATATCACTACCATTTTGCTTTTGATTTTCATATATCTTTATCTGTTGCGTTATCTTTTTTGTTTTCCATTCGCCGGAGGCGTCCCGATAGTTAATGTTTAGTTTTACTTTATAATCACCAGGCGCAACCTTTGTTTTTACTTTGAATTGTACTGTGCTAAAATCATCTGTTGCTAGGTTGCCAATGTACTGTTTATTGCTTACATCAATATTTTGTAGAGCCTCTGACTCAATCTCGACCTCGACATTATTTATCTCATAAGAGCCAAGGTTAGAAACTAAAACAGAAAGTGTGTGCTCTGTTCCAGTTGTTAAAGGAGCAGGTTTTGCTTCTATATAAACCGCTACATCAGCGTCAGAAGTTATTGTAAGAGGGATATTTTTTATTTCCTCTTTCTCTATGTCTTTTTCTACCCATGTTATTTTTACAGGTATGCGGTTAAGACCGGGCGCGTATGTTGTAAATACTATTGCTTGCGCAGTTTTTTCTTCACCTGCCGCCAAATCTCCATAAAAAAATGAATCTCCATCTTTCATTCTTATAGATTCATTAATAAAGTATATTTTTAGATTGCTTATCTTATCTTTCCCGTTATTCCTTACTTTTAGTACCAATAAACCTTCTTTTTTGGTTATTATCTCGCTTTGTTGCGTAAAAAGTAGGTCAAGTTGCTCTTTTTTCACTGTTAATCTGACTTTTCCTGTTTCTTCATGCTTTATACCAATCGCATCCTTATATTCAATTATTATAGGTACTTCTATTGGTCCGTCATTTGCGTTTCTTGAGTCTAATGTCATTGTAAACTCTTTTTCTTTTATTACATCTCCAAGATAAAGTTTACTCTCACCAAGCATTCCGACGCCAGAGGAACTGTCTACTCTAACGATAACATCGCGTGCAATTCCTCCATTATTTGAAATCTTGAAATTTACGTAATCTACACCAGTTAAGATATTTTCTTTGCTTTCTATAGAGAATATCGGCATTTGAACAACTTTTACCGGTACGGATATTGAAGTACTATAATAACTTTGAGAAGATGCGCTCGGGTTTTTTGTATACCCCCCTATTTTTATGTTTATAGAGTAAAAACCACTTTTTGCATCAGGTTTTATGCTGAATGGCAGTGTTATCACTCTTGTTCCAAGTGATTCGACATCCCCTATATTTTCTTGGCTAGAAATTGTTATTTCTGCTGGCGAACTTATTGATGCTACCACTCCAGTCATTGAGTCTGCAGAAGCAGTGCTTGGATTAGTTATCGTAATAGAAACATAACCCTGCGTACCGGGCAAATAATTATCCTGTGATAGTGTATACCCAGTTATTGAAAGTGCTGCAGAAGCGATCGCAGCAAAAACTAAAAACAAAACTAAATTTTTCATTCCATTCATTTTAACACCTCAACTCTCGTTTTGTAATTTTCCATCTTTTATCCTCCATATTTTTTTAGCTATTTTTGTTAACGAATTATCATGAGTTATGAGCACTATTGTTCTTCCTTTTTTGTTTAAGTCTACTAAAATATCTATAACTTCCTTTCCTGTTTTTGAATCTAAATTGCCTGTTGGTTCATCTGCCAGTATGACTGCCGGATTGTTTATAAGAGCTCTTGCTATTGCAACCCTCTGTCTTTGACCACCGCTTAATTGACTCGGGTAATGGTCTAACCTATCACCTAATCCTAATTGTGTTAAAAGCTCTTTTGCTCTTTTTTCTCTTTCTGCGAGAGGCACCCCCCTTATGGTAAGCGGTACAGCTGCGTTTTCCCATGCTTTCATTGAATTTATTAAGTTAAACATTTGAAACACAAAACCTATTTTTTCTCCTCTGATGGATGCTTGTTCGTCGGGACTCATCTTTGTTGTTTCTATTCCATCAATATACACTTTTCCAGATGTTGGAGTGTCCAGTAGCCCCATTATATGGAGAAGAGTAGATTTACCTGAACCGCTCGGTCCAAGTACACAAGCAAAATCCCCTTCCTCAACAACAAAATTTACACCGCAAATGGCGGTTACTTCGACTCCTTCTCCCATATTGTAGACTTTACAAACATTCTCTAATCTTATAACTTCTTTTCCTTTCTTTTCATTTTTTTTGTTGATTGCTTTCATAGGATCATCTCATTGACGAATTTTCTCAACAATGGACATTTGTTATACTCCTCTTTTGCTATTCCTAAATATATCTTTCCTTTTTCTGTCGTCTTGTAGTATTTTTTTAGTCTTCTTCCTTCTTTTCGTGCTTCGCATGCGAGAAGTCCTTTTTTGCATAAGTTATTCAACATTGGGTATATCATAGCCGGTCGAGGGCTTGCTTTCACCATAGTTTCCTTTGCGAGAGTTTTTATTATCTCATAACCATTCATCTCTTTTTTAGATAAAAGCCAAAGTATAAACAGAATAGCGCTTTTCTTTACTACTCTCATCGCTACTTTATGCATTTTCTCTATGCTCTCTTTGTTTTTTTTCATTGCAATCAATATATCATAATTCAGATATATTTAAAAATTTATATATTAATCCACATCTAGATTTTTAAAGCTGTCTTCCAGGCCAGGGTTTTATCGAGTTGTTTAGTGCCCTCTTTCTTTTTTTACGTAATGGACAACTTATACTTCCTCGTCCGTCATAAATTCCATGGCCGAGTACATGCCCTTTGTGGACTAGAACAACTACTCCTTTATCTATTTTTATCTTTTTTTGGACTGCTTCTCCAGCCGCATAGGCTTTTGCTTCATGTTCTGTAAGAGCTATTATATTTTTCTTTGAAAGATGACCGAAAAGCTGGAAAAAATAAGGGTTTAACCCACTTTTTTTCGAGTAAGTCATAAAACCAGGCAAACCAAAAACACGATCAGTTTTTATCCCTTTTACATAAACTCTTATACCATGTTTTTTTGTTTTTGCTAGTTGTACATTTTGAGGAAGAATTAAACCTAATCTTTCATTTAAAAATTTTCTAAATTCTGGTCCGTTTTTAAATCCCATTTTTACACCTTTTTTATCTTTGCTATGTAAAAACCTTCACTTCCTATTTGTTGAGGGTATATTCGCCACGTTTTTTCTAACTCTTTTCCATATTCGCTCAATCCATTGCTATGCTCTATTTCAAGGTTTATTTTTTCAACACGTGCGTCCTCTCTTTTTTCTAATAGAAACTGTATTACCCCTTCACATTCCTCTGGTGTTATTGTGCATGTAGAATAAACCAGAATGCCGTCTGGCCGAAGTGCGTCAAAAGCTCGTAATATCATCATTTTTTGTATTCTACCCATTTTTTCTGCTATCTCTTTACTAAATCTTCTAATCGCATTAAGGTTTGAACCAAGAGCAGTGCAAGGAGCATCAAGAAGCACGCGATTGAATTCACTTTTCAATGGATAGTTTTTTGCATCTCTGTTCGTAATTATGACATTTAAAACACCCAAACGGGCGATGTTTGGTATGATTGCAATTTCTCTTTCAGGAAGATCATTGGCAACTAATGTTCCTGTGTTTTTCATTATGGCAGCAATCTGTGTTGTTTTTGATCCTGGCGCGGCGCACATATCCAACACATATTCATTCTCTTGTGGTTCGAGTACTAGTGGCGGTATCATGGACGATAGACTTTGGGGATGCAAATAGCCAAGAAAATACTCGAAAGTATTGCCTAACTGCAACCTACTTGCACAACTTCTGGCATCTTTATACCATCCATATTTTTCACATTCTATGTTTGTAATCTCGTCAAAAACTTCATTACTTATCTTTATTGTGTTTACCCTAAAAGTATTTTTTTGGTTTTTTAACGCAAAAAAGAAAGCTTCATCGTTAGTGTATGTGCTTAACCAATCTCTAAATTCTTTTTCTTCCACATTATCCCCTTTGATTTCCTCATAGCAAAAACTTAAATAACTTTACAACCAAAAACATTAGTTGATAAAAATGGCGGAGACAAGAGATCTTAATAAGTTAATCTCACTTACCTTTGATGAAAATCCAGCGGTCCGTATGAAAGCCGCTGAGATTCTTGGTAAATATGACGACCCCGCAGCAGTTTTTGCTCTTATGGAGCTTAATTATGATAAAGACCCAGCGGTTAGGAAAAAGGCACAAGAAATAATAAGCAGTAAGAAAGAGAGTGGAGGTGAAGAGCTTCTTTCATTTGCTGAGTTATTTTCACAGGGAAAGAAAAGCGATAAAGAAGAGCCGATGAGTTTGGATAAAAAAGAGAAAATATTATCACCAATATCAAAAATGTTTGAGAAACATTTAGGAAAAGAGAAGGCAGAACTTGTTAAAAAGAAAATGATGCCCACCATAGAAAAGATATACCATCAGTCCATAGGTGGTAAAAAACAAGAACCTGAAGAGCAAGGGAGAAAAGTTATCCAGGAATTTCTCACTAGTTATCTTGAGGCTCTTTCTGACATTGATGAGATAAAGCCAAACCAACCAAAAACTACAACGTCAATTGTTGCAGAAGCTGAAGAAGTAAAAGTTGCTGTTAAAGATGAGAATGCTGAACAAAAAGAAGAGGAATTAGCAGAAGTTGGAAAAGAAGTTATAGAAGATAAGTTGGTTGAAGACTTACAGCGAATAGAAAATGATGAGATTATCGAAATAGAAGAAGAAAAAGAAATAGAGAAACTTCCGGATACATTCTTTAAGAAAGCTTATGAGGTAATGATGCTTTCAGGTGGAGATGAAGAGATAATGCACAGAGAGATGGAGAGAATGCTGAAGAATGCGGAGAAAGATATAACATTGGCATTTAAGCTTGCAAAGAGAAAGTTTAAGGAGAAAAAGATCACCAACATAACCAAAATAAGAGATGGTATGAGGAATATAAACACTGACCCCTTGTTGGTTAAGGAAGTCGAAAATATTGAATATATAAAAAACAAAAGAACCAAAGAAATGGGGCTAGCTACAAGAATTGTTGTTAATGATGAAGAAGGAAATGAAGGAGTAATCTTTCTTTATGACGGACGGGGCAAGTTTGTTGCTCCAGGCATGAAATTAAAAGTCATCAGAGGACAAGCAAAACTTTTTGAATCCTCTGGTGAAACAGTAATAACTATTGGTAAAAAAGGAGAAGTGTATATAGTGCTTTAGGTGATGCTTATGGAACTCACAAAATATGAAGAAGCAAGAATAATAGGCGCAAGGGCACTTCAATTGGCAAAAGGTGCTCCACCATTAATAAAACCAAAAAGCGGGGCAAGTTTTATAGAAGTAGCAAAAGAAGAATTAAAGAAAGGCGTAATACCGCTTGTTGTTAAGAGGGAGGCTATTCTATCAGAGTAAGTTCATATCCTTCCCCTATCTCTTTTGTAACTATTCTTCTTTCATCTTCTATCCATTGGTAGACGCTTATATTTATGAAATCTATTTTTACTACATAGTTCTTCTTACTATTTATGTAATCAATTCTTATTACTTTTATTTTTATAGGCATATCACAAAAAGTTTCGTTATTTATTTTTGTGCAAGCATATGCACTCCACTGCCAATCATCATGAATGGCTAACATCCATGGTTTAAAGAAAAAAATAGCAGGGTCCTTCAAAGAAATATTAGAATTAGCACCATCAGTACCATCGTTTTTTATACATGAGAGCAGTTCTCCCCCCTCAGCAAACATCCATATACAACCATTGCCTTTTGCAGCAATGAAGGTAAAATTACTCGAATAATTCCCCCTTACTGTATAAACTAATTTCTCACCAGGTTGGATGGCAAAATCCTTGTTTTTTATTAATGGTGTTTCTTTGTATACTAACTCTTCGTGTATTATTGGAGGTGGGGGGGAGAAGAAAAGCGTGCCTCCGATAACGAGCACTATAAAAAACACAAAACTTATTATTAGTTCATTTTTCATTATTGCACCTTTGCGATATCTCCATATTTTGCATATGGTTTTGATGATGGTGTTTTAAGTTCGTGAAACATAATCTGAGAAATTCTCATTCCTTTATGCAGCATTATAGGAAAAGGTGCAAGATTGACAATTTCGAGTACTTGTCGGTTATTACTTCCTGGTTGTACTATCGCGGATGTTATATGGATAGAAAGACCCATACGGGCGTATCTACTTCGTCCTTCGAGCTTTCCGACTATATCCGGAGCAAGTGTTATTTTCTCAATTGTTTTCCCAAGGCACATCTCGCCAGGCAAAAGTATAATACTATTTGCTTTTACTTTTTGATGGGCTTCTTTATAACTAACCTTTGCAAGGTCCACTACTTTATCAAGATAAGATTTCTTGAAAAACCACCATTCATCGCTTAGCGTAAGGTCAACACTGCCGGCACCAAGTTGGTCTTCGTTAAAAGGTTTTATTTTTATTTTCCCTTCCTTCATTGCTTTTTTTATATCAATATCGGAAAAAGTCATAATATAAACTCATTACGATTAATTAAAAACTTTTTTGCTGATATATGGACATTTTGGAGGGTAGTTATGAAAATAGCGATTAGTGGTTTTGGTAGAATTGGTAAAATGTTTTTGCGCGCCGCTGTTGCGCAAGGTGCTCTCGGCAAAGATTTCGACATAGTCGCTATAAACACAAGAAGCGATATAAAAATGCATCTTCATCTTTTCAAATATGATTCAGTTTTTGGCAAGTTTGAAGGAACTCTTGAAGAAGATAACGGCCATCTGGTGGTTAACGGTCATAAAATAAAATGGGTGCGTGAAACTGACCCTTTAAAATTACCTTGGAAGGAACTTGGTATTGACCTTGTCGTGGAAAGCACAGGAGAATTTACAAAAAGAGAGGATGCAGAAAAACACATAAAAGCAGGGGCATCTTATGTTCTTCTTTCTGCGCCAGGTAAAGGTGTTGACGCGACTATTGTACCTGGTGTTAACGACCACATACTTGATGTTAAAAAAATGAAGATAATCTCTCTTGCATCTTGTACCACCAATTGTCTGGCGCCTGTTTTAAAGGTTGTAGATGGTAAATTTGGAATAGAAAGTGGTTTCCTTAGCACTGTACACGCCTATACAAACGATCAGAGAATACTTGATGGAAGTCATGAAAAAGATTGGCGAAGAGCACGCGCGGCAGCTGTTAATATAATCCCCACAACCACTGGTGCAGCCAAAGCAATAGGTGAAGTGCTTCCTCAATTAAATGGAAAAATGGATGGGGTAGCTTTTCGTGTTCCTGTGCCTGATGGTTCTCTTAACGACATGGTTTTGCTTTTGAAAAAGGCTGCATCTGCTAAAGAAATAAACGATGAGTTGAGCAGGGCTAGTAGAGAAGAATTAAAAGGTATACTTGAGTATACCGAAGAGCCTTTGGTCTCAAGCGACATCGTAGGTAATCCCCACTCTTCTATAGTTGACGGCCAACTTACGAAATGTATTGGTAATCTTGCGAAGATCTCTGCTTGGTACGATAACGAGTATGGATATTCTAATCGCTTAGTCGACTTGACGCGTAAGATGTCTAAAATGTTAAACAAATAGTTAGTACATATAATCTACAAAAAAGTATATCAATATTGAGAGCACTATAAAGGAGAAACCCATGAGGAAAATGGTATAGGTAAAATCAAAAACTAACAATGTTAAAAATCTTGAAAAAGATTTTTCATCTATTCTCTTCGCACAAGTTGCTATAAATTTAAGGAATATGAGAAGGGGTGTAGCAATCAATAATACAGCAAAGGCTAATGAAAAAGTTGGCATTCTTATAGCAGAAATAATGTCATTTGAATGGATGGTATAGTATATAAAAGAAACCAAACCAACTATAAAGAAGGATATATCCACAGCTTTCATTTTTTGTCCGTATATCGCTTTTTCTGTTTCTTCATCAAGCAATTTTAGTCTTCGTGGTACCTCTAAAAATAAAAATGAAATTATGAAAATCCCACCAACTATAAGAAAGAAATCATTATTTATATACTCTAATAGCATCAAGAATCACCTTTTTTGAGATATTCTTTAAGTTCATTTGCATCTATGCGGAGACGGTATTTCGCCATTATTGTTTTTACATCGTAGTTATTTTCCTCAGCTATTTTTTTGAGTTCTTTACCGCTTATTTTCCATAAATTTTCTTTTTTTATTGTTTCTGCTATGGTGCTATATTTCTTTCGAGCTTTTAGTATATCTGGTATAGCTGCTTTAACAAACGAACCTTTTTGGTATTCTTCTAAGAGTTCAAACATTACTTTTTCTATATCATCTATTTGAACTCCCTCACGTCTTAGCGATACTAGTGTATTCTCCAGAGTTGTTGCAATAAGAGTAGGTTCTACCGATGGAAAAGACCCCACAAGTCTTTCAAATAAATTAAGGTTTTTAGATTTTAGCATTTGCTCTGCCATCTCTTTGTTTAGCATAGAATAAAGTGTTTTTCTCTTCTCTTCAAGGCTTGCACCTTTTTGTTTTTCTATTTCTTTTAGTAGTTCTTTTGTTATTTTTATTGGCGGCACATCTGTTTCAGGGTATAGTCTTGCTCTTCCAGGTAAAGGGCGCATATATGAAGTTGTGCCGTCTGGGTTTGCTCTCCTAGTCTCTTTTGGAACAAAATCCATAATAGCTCTTTCATGGACTTTTTGCAATGCTTTTTTTGCAACGCTGCTTTCTGCAACTACCAGTACAAAAGCATCCTGTGGTTGGAGATTCAACGTTGTCCTTAATTCCTGTATCTCTGCTGGTTTTATACCGTACTTTTCCATACTTTCATCGCTATGTATTATTCCTTTTACCCCTGCTGTTTTTGCATATTCGCTTAATTCAGTGCCGTATCTTCTATTCGGTCCGATTTCTATACCAAGTAAACCTGCATGATTTGGTAATGCCAGTGCAAAAACCTTTTGACCTGCAGCCAAGCCATTTTTTATAATCTTTGCTTCTGTTGCCGTGAATATATGCGTAACATCGGTAAATTCTTTTTTTATTGTAATCTTCCCGCTTTTTTTCAATTGCTCTATTATCTCAATCAATTTTTGCTGTCGCTTAATTTCATTTTCAACTAATTGTGGAAGCATTTTAAGTTCCTGAGCACCTTTTATTTCTACTCTTGCTCCCCCTTCGATAGATACATTTACATCTTGCCTTATAGTTCCAAGACCTCTTGCTACTTTTCCTGTAGCCCTCATTATCATTCCTATTCTCTCAGCTACTTCAAGGAGATGTTCTCCATCTTTAATTTCTGGTGCAGTTGATATTTCGATTAGTGGGATTCCCAGTCGATCTAAACGATAGGTAATCTTTCCATCTTCTGCCTTTACTATACCCGCACTTTCTTCTTCGATAGCAATTGTCGGTATATTGACTTTGCCTTTTCCAGTCTCTAACCAACCATCAAGCGCGATTATTGCAGTTCTTTGGAATCCGCAAGTGTTGCTTCCATCTATTACTATCTTCCTCATTACGTGTATTTCGTCAACAGGTTTGGCGTTTAGGTGTAATGCAATTTCAAGAGCGATTGCAAGTGCCTCTTTATTCATTTCATGAGGCGGTTCTTCGTCTAGTTCTACCAGACAATTATTTTTCGGATATACAAGATAATCAAATTGTTTTCTGTTTTCAAATTCCTGTCGCGATGCTTCGTCCATTTCTCCCATCTCGCTCACAACAGGACGTAACTGCCTCTTTACTATAAATTCGTGTGGCATTTCTTCTGCTAGTTCAGATGAGCAACTACAAAAAAGTTTTTTTGATAGCAAACGTTGGTGTATCTCTAAACCTATTTTCATATTTCTGGCACCTTTTGCACTGGGCTTCTTTCACTTAATTCACCAGCAATGTTTTTCATCATAAGTTCTTTTACTTTTTCTAGTTTTTTCTCGTGTCCGAGTACCCAACAAAGCTTTACAAAAGCAGTTTCTGGTGTCCAATCAGCGCCGTCTCCTATGACGCCAGCTTCTTTTAGAAGTCTTCCAGTAGAATAAACATTCATATTTATTCTTCCATATATTGTTTGCGACGCCATTACGACTGCAACACCGCTTGCAATTAGTTCCTTTACATTTTTGTATATTGAATGAGCGTGTGCATCATTAAATGGGTTTGTAGGTAAATGGCCAAGCCCTGTTCCAATCATGACTACGCCGTCATATTTTGATAAAGAATCTATTAACGATGGTTTTATGCCTGGGTGAACGTATACCATAGCTACATTGTTATTTATTTTTGTGTCAAGTTCTATTTTTCTTTTTTCATCTCTTTTTTGATAATCATTAATTTTTTCAAAAAGATTTTTTCTGTAGTCTACTGCGGCTATCGGTAGAGAATTCACAGATTTGAACGCATCTCTACGGGAGTTGTGGAATTTTCTCACTCGTGTGCCGCGGTGGAGGTAGCAATAACTATCATCCTGAGTTGCATGCATGCATACCGTTACCTCTGCTACATCACTTTTTTTTGCAACCCAGATAGAGTTTAATAGATTTAATTCGTTATCACTGGATGGACGGTCACTACTTCTCTGAGCCCCTACCAGTACTACAGGTACTGGTAAGTTTTGGAGCATAAATGAAAGGGCAGCAGCAGTGTACCCCATCGTGTCTGTCCCATGCATAACTACTACGCCCTTTGCCCCTTCTTTTATTTCATCTGCTACGTTTTTGGCAAGAATGGCCCAGTGCTCATGAGCCATATCTTCTGATAACAAAGAAAACAGTTTTCGCACTTTTATCTTTGCAATGTTTGAGATTTGTGGAAAAGTAGCTAAAAGCTCGCCAGGGGAGATTACAGGATAAACCGCCCCTGTTTTGTACTCTATCTTTGACGATATTGTGCCACCACAACCGATTATGGAAATCTCGCCCTTTTCCCCACTCTCTTTTTCTTCTGTTTTTTTCATTTCTCCTTTTTTTATTAATCTCACTTCACAGCCTTCAAAAGATATCCCTATATTATAGCCGTTTTCCAGTTTTATAACAAGAGTATCTGGGTCGCCTTGCGTTCGAGGCATTAGTATTCCAAAGTATCCTTTTCCTTCTTTTTTTATCTCTACTTCATCTCCTATTTCTGCTCCGATTTTCTTTAAAGTTTTTTCAATATTATCAGAGTACATTTTATTCACTTTTTGGTTTGTATATTTTTACTGCACCATTATCATAAACCTTTTCAAAACCTTCTATCTTATTGAGCACAAGTGCTTTATATATGTTAGAATCATAGAAGTGTCCTTTTCTATCTTCATACCCATCAACTATTGTTCCGTTTTCTAACCATATCTTATCTTTTGTATAAATTGTGGTAAAACCAAAAAGCGTTCCATGGCCATATGCTTTTTCTATTGTGAAGGGAAAAGTAAGGAGTGCTTTGTTGAGCTTTAAGTCACCATTTGGATAGGTTTTATTTAAATAATATGTTCCAGTTGTTTTCTGACCATTCGCAAGTTCAACTTCACCTACACAATAAACCGGTTCAAGTTTAACACCATAATTGCAGAATTGCTTTATTTCATTTTTTACTTCGCCTATACATTCATTGGGGTAATATGGTGTATAAATCATCTCACCTTTTTGCCCTAATATATAAACTTTAGAGGCCACGTAACCTGTCTTATTTGATGTTTTTGATATTACACATGGTTTATTTGGCGACACATATATAGTTTCCCATAAATTATCTATTTCACAAATTGATTGACCTGGCCAATAGGAAACGTTGGTTCGATTTACATACACACAACCTAAATAATTAAGGGCGCCGTACTTCGCACCAAATCCACTACTTGAAGCAAGAATTTCAATATCGAAAAGTGCATAGCCGGCTCCATAGTCCTTCATTGTTTGTAAAAGGTCGTTTTCATCTCCTTCAGTATATGCATTCGCGACTCGATATATCATATTTAAAGATGAATGTTCGTTTCTTAAGACTGTGTTTTTTTGTCCAAAGAAATTTATCCAATGTCCGTAATCCCACCAAGATATCGTTCTTGAGTTTGGTTCAGTATTATACCTTATCCATTCCATTGAAGATATCCAGTAATCGCTTAACCTGTTGCATCTTAATTGCACTGCGTAATATATATGTTTGGCTTTTTCTGGATTTTCTAAAAGAGTATAATCTGGTAAAGCAGTTAAAACACACAATTTTTGGTCATATTGGTAGTTTGTACCTAGCGAAGCATATCTAAAAGGGTCAGCAGCAGCTGCACACACAGTGGGCTCATTTGTTTTTTGGCATATTATGTCAAGTTTTGCCTTTGTTGCAAGAGGGTTATCTTGGAATCTTGTTTCAAAATTGTTTATTGCGAGACCATACGCCAAACCGTTAAAAAAGAACTGTGCTATTAAAATCAGTATCGCAAAAGTTAAAACCCATTCATTTTTTTCTGGGATCCATTTCTTTTGTTTTAAAATTTCTTCTGCGTTTGCAAGCACAAACGCAATACCGCCGCCAAAGAAAAATGCAGCGTAAATAGTATACTTTGCCTTCATTATACCTACTATGAACGGGAAAAATACCGCAAGGAGTAAGAGAAGGATAGGCATTGTTTCTTCTGCTTTTTCTTCTTTCTTTTTGTACACTACATATGCAAAAAAGAATATCATAAAGAAAGTCCAGAACATTAGGAAGCTATTTTCTTTCCATTCATAAACTACGTTTGAATTAAGATAGATGTTTATGATTCCCATTACTACACTAAGGATTATATTGCTTATTAAAGAGAATAAAATAAATATCATAGATAACAAACTACCCAATCCATTACCTACATTAGTGATTAATTCTTTTCCTTCTGGTTTGGTAATTAAATTGTTTAGCGGAGAGAGAAGAAAATTTGCAATGGCGTAGTAATTCGCACCAACAAAACCCATCTCACCAGCAAAGTCATGACCTGCCATCCCTTGCTCAGCTATTGTCCTTTCTAATGCTGTTTTATACTCCACAACACTTAAACCTGCTCTACCAAGGCCTTTTATTGGTTCGCCTATAGGAGAGAGGAGAAGTATAAGTAGTAAGAAAGCGGTTACAAAAAGCACTTTGACGCGGTTTTCCCCTGCTAATCCTAATTCTCTCTTTTTAACTTGTATAAAATAGAGCGCGCCCAGAATTACAAGTATAAACACACCTATTGCTATATGGGTTGTTGAGTAAGAGATAATACCATTATAAAACGACGATTTGATTATTCCAGCCGTCAAGATAGTGCCAAGTATTAAGATTATTGCATTGACTTGTAGAAGCTTCATTATCTCTTCTGCATTTTCGTCTTTATAGAAGAGTAACAAACCGTAAAAAATCCAAAAAATAACAAGTGTTGTAAGCGCAAGTATCTCCGATGCACAACCTATTGCTAACGCTATGTACGTCAGAGCAGAAAGGAACCCAATAGCTTTACTTTTTTCTTTAAGCGCTATTAGATAGGTTGCGTAGAAAAATGTTAGTGCGAAGAAAGCATATGGTTGCACTTCTGATTCCCCAGCCATTGTTTTTATTATAAAAATTGGTGCCAAGGATGCGATTGCTGCTCCCACCACAGCATATTCTGGTTTTATTATCTTAGAAAGAAAAATATAAAAAAATAATACTGCAAGCATTGCAGCAATTGGTGGGTATACGGATGCTATGACTGCTAAAAGCATGTTGTTGTAATCATTACTTCCGTTGTAAAGAGAGTACCATAACGCTTCCATATAAGCAAGTCCAGGAATTGCTCTATGGCTTACTTCTAATGTCGGCCACCATGCAGTTTGGTCATTTAGTGGGTTGTGTCCTAATTGTATTATTTGCTGGGCCACATAGGTGTAATAATATGGATCAAGTTCTTGAAATACTGGTGAATACGAACCCAATCTTATCCAAAATGTAAGAATTCCTATAAAAATAATTGATGTGATTATCAATAATTTTCTTTTATCTTTTTGGAAGGTTGTTGTGATTTGTTGAGGCAAACCTGAAAAGTCTTCATCTATTCTTTTCCATACTGCAAGTGCTATTGCTATCAACCACCAGAGGCCAACTGTGATTATCGCCATATTATATGTGTATTTTATTCCTGACAAGAAATAGGAGAGAAATGGTATAAGTTGCGGCACTGCAAACCCAAGACCTAAACCTATTATTATCTTCTCAAAAAATCCAACTTTGCTGTTTTTTAGAAGCGCTACGCTAATTAAAATTCCAGGTACAAAAAAACAACAAAATATTATTAACAATAGCAGATACGGATCAAATACTAAAAACAAAAAACCACCTTACAGTTTGTAAATATCACTATCTTCTCCTAAAAGCTCTTCGCTTCCCTCTAGACGTTCTCTTTCGCCTTTTTGAAACATGTATGGGGATTTTACTCCAGTTATTATAGCAGTTGCTCTTATTGTGCCTTTTAGTTCGGGATTAACTCTAGCGCCCATTTTTATTGCTGCATCGTCATTAAAACTTTGTGTTATCATTTCTCCTACTTTTATAGCATCTCCTAATGTAAGATCCGGTCCACCCTCCAAGTGAAGGAGGCAGCCTTTTGCATCTTCATAACTGACATCTAAGAGCGGATGTTCAAGAGTATTCTTTACCACTTGTTCTACTCTATCATGACCAGACGCTTCGCCAAGAGATATCATAGATATGCCACCATTTTCCATTACTGTTTTTACATCTGCATAATCTACATTAATCAAACTTGGAAAAGATATTGTGTCTGCGATACCTCTTACCGCTCTTGTTGTAATTGAGTCTGCAAGAGCAAATGCTTTATCTATAGGAAGATTGGGTGCGTATGCTGAGAGTCTATTGTTGTCTATCACTACAACAGTGTCACAAACATCTACTAAATCTCTGATTGATTGTTGTGCTTTTTTTAAGCGAACTCTTTCTAACGCAAAAGGATAAGTTACCATTGCGACCACGATGGCCCCATTCTCTTTTGCTACCTCTGCGACTATTGGCGCTGCTCCACCTCCTGTTCCGCCACCCATGCCAGCACACAAAAATACTAATTCATTCTCTCCTATCTCCCTTTTAAGAAGTTGGCGATCTGCTTCTGCACATTTCTTTGCAATTTCAATATCCCCGCCTGCGCCAAGCCCTTTTGTTATCGTTTTTCCTATTAATATTTTTTTATCTGCTGAAATCATATTCAGATGTTTGCCATCAGTATTCACTGCAATCATGCGCGCGCTTTTAACCCCTTCTTTCACCATTCTATTTATGGTATTGCATCCTGCTCCGCCAACACCAATCGCCGCTATTCTTACCTTAAAAAATTCATCATCTTTTTTTTCTTCTTCAACAATAGACTCTTTTGCTGATTTTATAATATCATCAAACATACTAACACCGGACAAAGTGTCCGTTTATTTATGGAAAGAAAACTATTTATTTTTGTGCTATGTTTTGTTAGAACGTACGCCCAAAAACTAAAAACACAAAATTTTAAAAAATAAAACATACAAAAATCTAATTATGGTGGCTTTATTTAAGAATATGTTGAGTGGTATAAATAAAGAAAAGCGTGTACTGGCAAAAGCTTCAAAAGAGCTGAATATAGAATTAGAGCAGTACTGGAAAAAAAGAGATTTTGAAAGGCTGAAAGAGCTTATAGGTGAGGAAAAACTACTTCAATTAAAATACGCTTCCGCTGCTTCCTCCTACCTACCTTTTTTTAGTTGGCTTAGTTGGGAAAATGCTGAGAAAGTTGCAAAGCTTACATTAGAGTTTGAATGTGCAAAAAAAGAGGCTGAAAGTATATCAAATAATGATCTTATACTTAAAAGAACCTTTGTAGAAATACTCCAAAAACTTGAGGAGGCTTATGGAGAAAGGAATATAAAAAAGTTTAAGGAATACAAAAATATTGACATAAAAGACGAACCGTTGGTGCTGATAGAAAAAGTAGATCTTCTCTTTAAGGCACTTCGTGCAGAAAAGGAAAGCTAACTTACTACTGTTCCGTTGTGTTTTTTATTGTTCAATGCTTTTTCTATTTCTTTTATATCCTTACCAACAAAGTGTGCTTCTATTTTGGAACGCAAGAGAAGTTTGCATGCAAGCATATCAAAAACAAAATTTGTTCCTGCCATCCTTTTATCAGAATTGTTAGCTAATGTTATTAGTTCATCATACGTCATTTTTTCATATTTTTTTGCATTCGGATTTTTTTTCGGATCGCTATCATAAATACCAGAAACATTACTTACATTTATTATCTTCTTAG
>JAVZJR010000001.1:360711-393582 GCA_038870635.1 Candidatus Bilamarchaeaceae archaeon
TTATCAGAATTGTTAGCTAATGTTATTAGTTCATCATACGTCATTTTTTCATATTTTTTTGCATTCGGATTTTTTTTCGGATCGCTATCATAAATACCAGAAACATTACTTACATTTATTATCTTCTCAGCACCTATTGCCTCTGCAAGAAGAACTGCGTCTGTGTCTGTTGTTATGCCAGGGATAGTACCACCCATAACAATTATCCTACTTGTTGTAGCCGCTTTTTTCGCATTCGCAAAATCCGTTAAAACAACTGGATACGCATCTTTTCCTAAACCAACCAAAAGTAGCATTGCGTTTTGTCTAGTTGATATTATTGCTATGTCATCAGCATCAAATTCTGAAGCACCGAGTTCGCGTGCGGCTTCTGCATACTCTCTTGCGGCGCGCCCACCGCCGACAACTATACCTATCTTATCTTTTGAATTTCTTATAATCTCACAAAACTCTTTTATGAATTTTGTGTCCGGCTTACCACCAGGGTTAATACAACTTCCGCCAATAGACAAAACAACAGTCATTTTTAACACCCACTTTATTTGAATTCCATTTAAACACTTATTTAAATCTTTTCTCCTAAAGTTTACTTATGTCTGATTATGAAAAATTGTTGGATAATATTTATTCTAATCTACCAGAGCGTACAAAACATAGTGGTGAAAGATTCGAACCTCCAAAGTTTGATTATTTTATAGAAGGAAATAAGACGATAATAAAAAACTTTAAGACTGTGTGTGAGAAACTTAGGCGAAATCCAAAACTTTTGCTTAAATTTCTTACAAAAGAACTTGCAGTACCTGGTGAAATTCAAGGAGAACGGATGGTATTGCAACGAAAAGTGGTCGGCGATACTCTTGAAAAAAAACTTATGGAATTTATAAACAAATTTGTTATGTGTAAGGAATGTTCTAGACCTGACACTAATATTCAAGAAGTTGGTCGCGGCATGTTGATAATGATTTGTGAGAGTTGTGGAGCCAGAAGAACGGTTAAAGAATAGGTGGTGGTGTGGAAGAAGAGGGTGGCGAAGAGGAAACAAGACTCAGATTGCCAAGAAAAAATGAAGTTTTCGGTGTTGTTATAGCGATAGTGGGCGGTAGCAGAATGAGAGTTTCTTGCAAAGATGGAAAAGAGAGAATATGTAGAATTCCAGGTAAGTTTAAGAATAAGATGTGGGTGAAGGATGGCGACGTAGTGCTTGTGGAGCCGTGGCCCATCGAAGGAGATAGTAAAGGTGATATTGTATACCGTTATACTCCTCTCCAAGCCAGTGCTCTACGCCAAAAAGGTTATATATAATCTCCCCTTCTTTATTTTATGGCAAAGAAAGTATCTAAAAGAAAACTTCCATCGAAGGATGAGTATCTTATCAAAGAGCGAAGCAAAATAGAAAGTGAGGTTTTTGACCGAAGTACTCTAGTAGCCCTTGCAAAAATTATGAAAAAAGGAATATTCAAAACTGTGGATTATCCTATTTCCACTGGAAAAGAAGCTAATGTTTTTCGGGCCACAACTGAAGAAGGGAATTATGTTGCTATAAAAATATATAAAATTGAAACAGCTAGCTTTCTTAGACGTTTGCCATATTTAGAAGGCGATCCTCGTTTTAAGAAAATAAAAAAAGACGAAAGAACACTTGTTAGCCTTTTTGCGAGAAAGGAATTTAAGAATTTAGAAATATGCGCGAAAGTTGGCATAAACGCCCCTAGACCGATCTTTCTTTTACAAAACATTGTAGTTATGGAATTTCTTGGTGAAAATGGTCTTCCTTATCCGAGAATGGATTTAGTTGGACCATTACATGGTGAAGATGATCTGAAAAGTTTATTGAACGATATTAAAAAAATGTATAAGGGAGGTTTTGTACACGCAGATATAAGCGAGTATAACATTCTCATGGGGAATAAACCATATCTTATTGATTTTGGGCAGGGTGTTGTTTTAGGCCATCCAAAAGCAGAGGAGTTTTTGCAAAGAGATGTTAGAAACATTCTCCGTTATTTTTCTAAATTTGGTTATTCCTATGACATCCAAAAAATAATTAATTGGATAAAACATTAACCTCTAATATCTTCTATCACTATTTCCTTCTTTATAAAAGGTAAAAAAGAACGTTTTTCTATTTGTTTGTTTACAAAAATACTCTTGATAGATTTGCAAGCATATGCTCTGAATTCATCATCGCTCTTTTTTATACACAGTGTTTCACCATCATTGTTTATTTTTATAGCGAGTATTTTTTTAAAATCAAAATAACCCTGAAAAAAATCTATACTTTCATATTGCAAAAGCCTCTCAGCTTTTATTTTAAACGAGTTGTTTTTCACTTTTTCACATTTTACTACTATTTTTTTGTATTCTAATACGAAGGCATTTGCCATAATACTATTTTACATAAAACAGTTTAATTACATTACGTTTGGTGTTTCTATACCGAGTAAATATAAACCTTCTTTTAAAGTAAAACCAACCGCACTTACTATTGCCAATCTTACCTTTTTCTCCTCTTCCTTTTCCGCATTTAAAACTCTGCATGTAGAGTAAAATTTATTAAATTCCGAAGCTAAGTCAAGCAGATAATCGCAAAGTATATGCGGCGAAAGAGTGCGCGAAGCATTCTCTACTGTTTTTTCAAATTGAAGTAGCTTTTTTAAAAGTCTTTTTTCATCTTCGTTAAATTTATACCCTTGCGGGTAATCTTCCTTAAATTCAGCTTTATTCGTTATACCTTTTGTTCTAACATAAGCATATTGCAAATATGGGCCGGAATCTCCTTCGAGGCTTAATGCTTTCTCCCAGTTAAATAGTAATACTTTGTTATTTTCTCTTCTCAACATTGAAAACTTTATCGCTGCAAGCGCTATTTTTTTAGCTATCAATTCTTTCTCTTCAATTTTCCACTCTGGATGTCTAACTTCTACTTCTTTAATAGTTTTTTCTAAGAGTTTTTTCCTAAGGTCTTCGTAAAGCACCATTGTGCCTTCGCGTGATGACATTTTTCCTTCTGGTAGCATCACGAGTTCATAAATAAGATGGTAGGATACTTGAGCTGCTTTTTTCATTCCTGCTTTTTCAAAAATTTTGAAAAGCTGTTTAAAATAAAATTCCTGTTCTTTTCCAACTACATGTATACTTTGATCAAGATCACCATACTTATCAAATTTTAATTTTGCTAAGCCAAGATCTTTTGTAGGGTATAAGGGATATCCTTCTTTTGTAAGAAGAACACACACACCCAGCCCATCCTCTTTTAGATCTATTATAATCGCGCCTTCGTCTTTTTTTACAATCCCTTTGTCTAATAAACTCAAGACTATCTCTTTTCCTATGTTTTCTGTTTGACTTTCAAAGAAAAATTCATCAAAATTAACCCCAAACTCCTCATAAAATTTATCAAAGTCTTCTAAGCACCACTGTCTTGTTTTTTTCCATATTTCGTAAATGTGTCTCTCTTTTGCGTATATCTTTAGGTTTATATCTAAAACTTCCTTTTCTAGTTCCTTGTTTTCTGCTATTTTTTTTGATGCTTCTGCATAGACCTTTCCTAACCATGTTCCCTTTTTTTCTACATCTTTTGGTACTCGCTCATTGTAAATATTTATAAAACCCCAAATACATTTTGCGACATGTGGCCCTATATCTCCTTGATAATTGACCCTTATGACCTTATTTCCTGTTGCTTCTAAAATTCTACAAATAGATTCTCCTAAAGAGATATTTCTTATATGACCTATATGGACTCCTTTATGCGTATTGGCATCAAAATACTCCACCATTATCTTTTTTTTATTTTTTTTATCTATTTTACCTTTTTTTTCTATTATTTTCTTAATAAGTGAGAGGTAAAACTGATCAGAAAGATAAAAATTTATATACGGTCCCTGTGCCTCAACTTTATCGAAATTTTCATTTTTACTTATTTTTTTTACTATCTCACTTGCAACCACAGCTGGTTGTTTTTTATCTTTTTTTGCAATTTCAAAAGCAATAGTACTGCTTATGTCGCCAAATTTTTGTGAGAAGTCAGTACAAGCGCGAACACTTTCATAATCATATTCTATTGCTTCTGCCACTATTTTGGCCGCTTGTTCTATTATATCCATTAAGGCACCCCTTTGCTATGCGCTTCTTTTAATTTTGATATATCTTCGTTTAGAAGAATACGCTCTCTATTTTTTATTATAAGTCTTTTATCTCCTCTTACTCTTCCAATTTTTGCAAATACTTCTCCTGCCATAATTTTTTCAAATGCTTCTATATTTTCTTGTTTTACACTTACTATAAACCTGCCAGGGGTTTCTGAAAATAAAATAGTTTTGTCATCTACTGTTGTCGATGGTATTTTGGATATATCCACTTCTGCTCCAAACGGTCTGTATATAGAACACTCTGCTAAGGCAACTGCAAAGCCACCATCACTTATATCATGCGCTGATGCCACTAATCCTTCAGATATAGCGTCGGAGAGTTTTTTATAAATCGTCATGTGTTCTTCGGGATGAAGTTTTGGTAGTTCATTTCCAATACCATTAAAAAGTGCATAATATTCACTGCTGCCTAACTCGCTTCTGGTAGTTCCAAGAATATAGATTGCATCTCCTGGATTTTTGAATTCAACTGAACACGCTTTTTCTATATTATCTATTTTTCCTATAACAGTTATCAAAAGAGTTGGTGGTATCGAGTATTTTTTTTCTCCATCATAATAATCGTTTTTCATGCTATCTTTTCCTGATATAAAAGGTATTCCGTATTGAGTTGCGCAATCATAAAGAGCAAGGCATGCTCTTATCAGAGAACCTAGTTTTTGCTCTCCATCAGGAGTTTTTTCTGATTTTATCGGATCTGGCCAAGAGAAATTATCAAGTGCAGCAAGATAGCCGAATTTTGCACCTGCTGCTATTGCATTTCTTACTGCTTCATCAAATGCTAACTGTGCCATTACATAACCATCTTGAACATATTTAGGACAAATTCCATGAGCTATTACTATTCCTTCGTTACTAGTGTATAGTGGTCGGATAACTGCAGCATCATTTGGCCCACTCATTATCGGCTTTATTACACTCATTCCTTTTACTTCGTGATCATACCTTCTAATTACTGATTCTCTACTACATATGTTCGGCGAAGAAAGAAGTTTTATTAAAATTTCATTTAAAGGCAGATCGACTATTTTTGGTTCAGGGAAAATAAGTTTTTTCCATTCTGCTTTCAGTTGGTATTGAGGAACACCTTCATGCAAAAACTTCATATCTAAATAAGCTACTGTTTTATTTCCGTAAAGGACATGCAGTTTTTTACTGTTTGTGAATTTTCCTATAACTGTAACTTCTACGTCATGTTTTTTTGCGATTTTTTGTAATTCTTCTAATTTCTCAGGTGGTACTGCTAAAGTCATTCTTTCTTGTGATTCTGAAACAAATATTTCCCAAGGATTAAGGCCATGGTATTTTAATGGACAAGCCGCGAGTTGTAGTTCACAACCACCTGAAAGTTGTGCGAGTTCTCCTACGCTTGAAGATAAACCCCCTGCACCATTATCTGTTATTGCTTCATAAAGATTTTTATCCCGTGCTTCTAAAATAAAATCTAACAATTTCTTTTGTGTTATTGGATCACCAATTTGCACAACGCTTTGGGGTGTACTCTCATCTATTTGTTGCGAAGAAAAAGTAGCACCGTGGATTCCATCTTTACCTATTCTCCCGCCGGCCATTACGATAAGATAGCCTGGTTCTATTCTTTTTTCTGAAGTTTTTCTTCCATTAATTTCCGAAGGCATTATACCTATAGTTCCTGCATAAACAAGAGGTCTACATATAAAACCATCATGGAATATTATAGAGCCATTCACAGTTGGGATACCCATCTTGTTACCGCCATCTTCTATTCCTTTTATTACACCATCATAAATAACTCGTGGCGGTAGCACACCCTTGGGAACTTCATTTATGTTGAGTGGCCCAAAACAAAGAACATCTATATTTGCGATGGGGCATGCACCCAACCCAGTACCTAAAACATCTCTTTGCACTCCTAAAACACCAGTAAGAGCGCCTCCATAAGGGTCAAGAGCAGACGGAGCGTTATGTGTTTCTACTTTAACTGCTATATCGTACTCAGGATTAAATTTTATAATGCCACCATTATCCTTGAAAACACTTACAACATAGGGTTTTTTTACTTGTTCTGTGGCGCCTTTTATGAATGTCTTAAAAATTGAATTTATAGCATGCTTCTCCCCATTCTCTTTGTATGTTATTTTTGCGTTAAATATTTTATGCTTGCAATGCTCACTCCACGTTTGGGCTATGCACTCTAACTCAACATCTGTTATTTTGTTATCTAGGCCAACTTTTTCTCTTTGTTTTATAACTTTCTCGTCTCTAAAATAAGCCTTTATCGCCTTAAACTCTTCTGCTGAAAGTGCTAACATTCTTTGTTTAGTTAATTGCTCAAATCTTTCTTGGCTCATATGCAAGCTTATACTTTCAACTTTTGGTTCATGTTTTATTATTACTTTTGGTAAATAGGGAAAGGGAATCTCATTAGGCGGTATCACTCTTGCTTTTTCGACAAGAGGATTATGTAATGCTTGTGCTATTTTTTCACACTCTTCTTTTGTTGCGTTTTCTATTGCGTATAACCTGCTGTAGTATACTTCACTTTCTTTACCAGTTTTTTCTTTGACCGCTTCTCTTGCTGTTTTTCCTATATTGTCTGTTACGCCTGGTAAAAAACCTATCTCTACTCTCCATAAATTCTGGTATATTGGTTTTGTAGAATAGCGTTGTGCTATGCTATCTAAAAAAACTTCTTGCGCTATTTTATTAAGCTCTTCTTCGCTTTCATCTCCTCCAAAGTTATAGACATCACAGAAATGCAGTTTTTTTTCTAATCCAAGCATTCTTTTTATTTTTTCTGAAGTTTTAATCGCTACTACATCTTTTATATTTTCATTAGTGGTTATTTCAATACGGCCAGGCATACCCATATATAATCAAGAAAGATTTTTATGTTATCATTATTTCTGGTTCAAACCATCGCCAGTTTCCATTCATAAAATACCATAATCTCTTTGTTGTAGAATCATAAACGATATTGAATTTTGATGCACTTTCAAGCGGGCGGTCTATTTCTATAAATGGATATCTCCTTAACCAACTTATCTCTTCACGAAAAGGGTTGCGTTCTATCCCACTCAATATTTTCCTTTCTCTTTTCACTTTTTCACACCATTCTATTACCCTATCTATTTCCTCTTTGGTTGGCATTTTCATACCTCTGCTATTTTTTTACTATATATACTGTATCGCCGTCTACTAATTTATGCTCCAATCCAACTCGTTGGCCTTGGTGTTTTACGCTTTTACCCCAAACTACAGCATAGCGAAAATCTTTTTTTAAATCTCTGTGCAGCCTTTCGCAAACATCACCGACGGTTGCTCCTTCTCTCATTATCAATGGTTCTTCTATATCCGCTTTTTCCCCTTTTCTTTTTGTGTATATATTTATAAAATGTAGTTTGGTGTATATTTCCTCTTTTAATTTTTCTAAGTTGTATCCTTTTTCCGCTGATACCGCAATGTATTCAAAAGGAAGGTTTGGAGGCCGTTCCACAAGGTCTATCTTGTTTACTACAAATATCGCAGGTAAATAAACTCTGTTCCCTTCTACTACATCTATAAATTCATCTATATCTATATCACTTCTAAAAACAACATCTGCATTATGCATTCCATACTCGCCCAATACTGCTTGTACCTCTCGCTCACTTATTTTTGTTAATGGAACAGTGGAAGATATTGTTAGTCCACCTCGCAGTTTTTTCTTGATTACAACGTTGGGAGGCGTGGTGTTTATTCTTATCCCAAAACCATGAAGCTCCCTTATTATTATATTTAATTCTGCTTGAGCATTGGTAGCATCTAAAAGTATTAAAAGGAGATCAGAAGAACGAGCAACTGCAATAACCTCTCGTCCTCTTCCTTTTCCATCTTTTGCGCCCTCTATTATACCAGGCAGGTCTAATATCTGAATTTTTGCTTTTTTGTATTCCAAAACACCAGGTACGCATTTTAGTGTCGTAAATGCATATGCTGCTGCTTTTGATTGTGCATTAGTGATTTTTGTCAATAATGTAGACTTACCAACACTTGGAAGCCCTATTATAGCAACAGTTGCATCACCACTTTTCTTTATATCGAATCCGCCGCTTTTCTTGCCTGCGTTTGCTCGGTTAGGCGCTATCAATTCTCTCTTATATTTTGCTATTTTTGCCTTTAATTGGCCTATGTGAAATTCAGTAGCTTTATTGTATTGCGTCCGTTTTATCTCTTCTTCAAGTTCTCTTATCTTTTCAAGAAGCCCCATCAAATTAATCTATCGCTTAAATAATTAAAACTTTAATCCTACTTTTTCATAAAATATTTAAATTTTAAGTTATATATGGTATAAACATGTGCATTTTATCTAAAGAAAAAGAACACTTAGGGAAAAATGGATTTATAGGTAAAAAGATGTTTAATAAAGACTTCGTTATGTCGCTTTCGCATTTAATAGCTACAAAATATTTTCCTAAGAAAGATGATTTTCTTCTTTTTTATGATGGCGAGGAAGCAGTATATTTAGCTAAGCGCATTTGCATCTGTGCTTTACAAAGAGGAATAAACGTCAACAACTTAGAACAGCTTGCAAAGAAAGCAAACTCTGTTCAATCTTTTAATCGTTCCATATCAAAACATTTTGGCCAAGTTGTAGAGGGCTCAAAACGACCGAGGCCTTATATAAACATTTATGAAAATGAGAAGAAGGTTCTTTCAGAAGTATTCGGTCTTAATGATAAAGAGATAAATGATCTTATTTGGGGAAGGCTTTCTTCTATTCGGCTTGATTATGTATATTCAAAAATAGAAGAATACGCCGCTCTTTTTAACAAAAAATTAGATAATGAAAAAAGCACAACTGACACTATAATTAAGTTTCTTTCATTAAGATGGGGATTAGATGACGGTTTCCCAAAACCAATACGTGAGATATCAGTAAAGATGGGTATCTCTGACTTGACTAATGAAAAAATAAAAAAACTTATGAATGAGATTTTTGACGGTTTGCTTGAGCAAAAAAGGAAATAATTTTTAATTGAGTGTGTTTATTTTATTTATGGTTTTGGCTTTAGGTGTTCTTGCATCTGGCCGTGGAAGTAATTTTCAGGCAATACTAGACGCTATACAACAAAAAAAGTGTGATGCGATCGTTCGTGTTCTTATAACTGATAATCCTGCTGCAAAAGCAATAGAGATCGCCCAAAAAAACAACATACCTGTAAAAATAATAAATAAAAAAGATTTTCCAAATAGAGTAGAGTTTGATTTAGAAATTAAAAAAACCCTAGATGAGTATCATGTTGATTTGGTAGTGCTTGCCGGTTATATGCGCATCATTCTTTCTGATGAATTATTAGGATCATATAAATATCGAATAATAAATATTCATCCCTCTTTACTACCTGCTTTTAAAGGTAGTACGCACGCTCAACATGATGCCTTTAATTATGGTTGTAAAATAAGTGGTTTAACAATTCATTTCGTAAGCAAAGATGTCGACGGGGGAGAGATAATATATCAAGAAGCAGTAGATATAAGTAAATGCAAAAATGGAGATGAGGTTGCAGCTGAAATACTTAAGCATGAGCATAATGCTTATCCTAAAGTAATAGATATGTTTGCTAAAGGTACTTTTGTTATTAAAGGAAGAAGAGTGGAGTACCATCCCAAATAATGAGCTAATAAACTTAATTTGATTGCAGGGGTAGCCAAGCGGTCAAAGGCGCCAGATTCAGGGTCTGGTCCCTCAGTGGGTTCAAGGGTTCAAATCCCTTCCCCTGCACTATATCCCCGTATCTAAGCACTAGCCAATTCGCATTGTTGTGCTGAATTCAGCAAAAGTATGCCTGTTAGAAATGTTTTTAATAACTGGGACTCACAACTAAAATATGCGCATGCTCGACGCAATCGAAAATATTCTTCGTAAGGAAAACCGGCCTTTGACTGCAAAAGAAATTAGTGAGATAGCAATTAAATCAGGTTTAATTAAGTTTAGAGGTAAAACGCCGTGGGCGTCTGTTGGTGCAAGAATTTACGTTGATTTAAAAACGAAAGGCGCAGACTCTAAATTTAAAAAAGTTGGAAAAGGAAAATTCGCCCTCCGCGACTCAACTCCACAATTCAAGAAGAATTCTTTCAAAGGAGCAGCATTTCAAGTTCTCAGAGAAGAGGGACGTCCTCTACGTTCTGAGGAAATATTGGCCTTGGCTCAAAAGCGAGGACTGCTTAAAACATCTGGAAAAACTCCATGGGCCACCATGGCCGCCCAGTTATACATGGACGTAAAATCGAAAAAGTCTCCGTTTGTTCAGCTTGGGAAAAATCGCTTTGGTCTAAGGGAATTGGATCTGAGCGTTATCAAAAAAGAAATTGAGGCAGAAGAAAATCGCAAACTACAGCAAGAAGCAAGGTTTGAAAAGAAACGCTCTATTGTTGGGGAACCAATAAATTTTGGCGGTTTGGTCTATGGACCATTAAATGAAAACGGAGTGATATTTCTTTTTGCAAAACTGCAAAATAAATTGGGAATAGTAGTCGAGAGCATACAGGCAACTTTTCCTGACGCGCGGGGAAGGCGAAAAACTCCTCGCGGTTGGGAAGAAGTTTGGATAGAATTTGAATATAAAAGCTCGCACTTCAAACAACATGGTCATGACCCAAAGGAATGTGATATTATTGTGTGTTGGGAGCACGATTGGCCAGATTGCCCCTTAGAAGTAATTGAGTTAAAGAAATTAGTTAATTCAGTCTAATTTTCGCTTGTTCTGTTTATCATTTCTCGTTTTGTTCTAGCAATTTTCTAGGAAGCGATTGAGAGACAGAAATTCTATAAGAAGCATTCAGTCAGTGGCTAAGCAAATTAGCCCAGTTGAGCAGGATTGTAGCCGTTGCGTTGTTCACAGTGGTTGCAAACAACATGATGCTCAAACTATTGGAATTGATTCCATGGGAGGGCGCAGCGTTCACCAGTTGACTTGCAAGACTGATCTCGACTACCGCACGATCAACAATACGTAAACTTGATAAAATTTAAATGTCCGGATTTCGTCGCCGAAGTGCCGGTTCAAAACGACCGGTGACTCGAAGTCGGTGTTGCATTCAACAATCAGAAAACTCAATCGATTACATTGTATTTTGACGCTTTGCTGGTTGGAGGAAAAAAATAGTTCTGTTCAAATCCAACCCATCGTATACTTTGCGTAGTTGAATTCGTCCATACTTTTCAAGAATTGTTCGGAATTCTTAACACATGGTCTCAGTTTTTCTTCAAGGTCTTTATTGATCCAACAGAATTTGATATATTTTATATCTGGTTGCTGACCGCAGTATACTGAATAGGCTCTTGCAATCTTGTCGTCCTAAAGCGGAAAGAAGTTAGGCGCCAACAGACGCAACGCCTTGACAACCGCTACCTGACTTTTCCTTTCACTAACCTTGGAGTTTTCAGTTTCTATCTTCAAGGTGTCAAGCAACTCAATGAATAATCTATGTATTTCTTTTTCGTAGTCATGATTTAGTTCGCGAATACTTCGTTTTCGAAATTGCGCCAAAACGGAAATATTCTTTTCCAAAAATTTTTCGAGTCTTGAAAAATCAAAGCGTCCATAGCGATAAAATGCTTGATTCCATGTTAGCATTAAGACGCCGATCGCGTTGGACATTTTCCCGGTTTTCCCCACCAATGGTTTACGAGAAAAGTTGCAACACGACACATAGTGTCTCGTTTTTCATGTTTTGTGAATTCATCGCGTCCTCGGCAAAATTCTTCGCAGGAAGGAATGTGATATTCTTTCATAAGTACTATTTCGAGCCTGTTATTTATAATTGTGCATGAAAATGCCGAATTCTCCACGAATCGAAATGAGACCCCAGAGCGCCAAGTTGTTGCATGGAAGCAAAACATTGGTCGTAATCTGCGATTCAAGAAACACGGCGAAGGTTTTGAAATACTCAGTTCGGTTGGTCGTGACGAGCCCGTCCTCGTCCCGGAAGCTAAAAACCAGCATAGAGTTTTTAAACGTCTAATGCTCCACTTTGGTACGTGAAAGGACATTTTCAAAGGGTTCTGCTCTAAGATGCGGTCTCGCCTTGCTCTCCCTGCATTTTTTTACAATTCTAAAACACAAACTTATTGAAAAAACAGAAATGCAAAAATATAAATCAAAACGAGCAAAGCTGTTGTAATATAAAATGCATTTTTTATACTTAAAGCCATTTTCTTTTGCGGCTCCATTTTTGGAAAATGCATATATGTGTATAAAGCAATGACCAATCCCGCCGCTAAACTTAACAAAATTATAAAAGGTAAAACCGCAATTATTCCCTTATTCATCAAAACCATCTTTTTCAATTTCATTTAGTTTGTTAATAATTGAATTTAGCTCTTTTATTTCGTTCTCTATTTCTTTTACTCTTTTTTCTATTTTTTCTTTTCCTAAAAGATGAACCTCTTTTGCTTTTTCATTCGCTTCCCTAATTGAATTAATTACAATGTCTATTTTTTCTTCTAAAGCCCCTTTAAATTTAATTGCGCTTTTTTGCAGCCTTACTAAAAAATCATATCTCATTCTACCGCAGTTTCTGTCTATGTCTTCCTCTATCTCCACTGGCAAGCTGTTTACTAATTGCTTTTTAAAAATAGATTTTGGTAGCAATTTTTGAACCATTGAAATTGTTTTTATTTCATCCTCTTTGCTGAGTTTAAAGTAAAAACCACTTTCCATGATGAATTTTTCTTCAGTTTTTTTGCTTTCTATCTTAACATCAAAAAGGCCCGTTGCTAATTTTTCAATTTCTGTTATGACTTCATTGGCTTTTGATGAATATTTTGTCATTCGTTCAGAAAAAATGCGCACTACTTTTTCTTGTTCCGCGTTTCGCCACTGTTCTAATTCGTGAAGAATGCTCTCTTGTCTATAATCATCAATGGCATTTGCGAACTGAGTGTTATTTTTATTTTCTAATGAGGTTGCGTAATCCACTATTTTTTTTGTTAAACTCGGGGTTATTTCTTTTTTAAGTTTATCTAAATCCTCATCTATTATCTCCAATATCTTTTTTTGCTCGATATTTATTAATTCTTCATTATACTCTTTTTGATGCAAAATTTTTTGTAATTCTTCATCGAATTTTTTTATTCGTTGTTCTAATGTTTCAGATGAGATAGTTAAACTGCTTTTTTCAATTAGTCTCTCAGTTATTATACCTTCAACGATACGCCTTAATCTTGCTGCGGCCACTCCTAAAACAAAACTACCTTTTTTTGAAACTATGAAACTTTCTAATTCTCTTTCGAAATTTAGAAGTCTTTCATCTTCCTCTCCTTTTATTTTTCTTTCCAAAGCATTTTTTGCGGATAAGGGGAATATTTTTATTGTTTCTTTTTCTGTCTTCATTTTTGAGGCTATTACGCCTCTATTAAAATCGATTACTTCTTTTATTTCAGAGGACTCAAGATAGTCTATCTTGTTTAATACAAAAAAGAACTTGTATGCATATTTTGCACTTTCTTCTAAAAACTGGCATTCAGCTTCGCTTATGGGCGGATCTGCAGAAAGCACAAATATTATTGCATCAGCTTCCGGAAGAAAACTAAAAGCTACATCTGTATTGTGTTTATATATTGATCCGATTCCGGGGGTATCTACAAGAGTTACCCCATGCGCAAGAAAGTTTGAAGGCGCTTCGATATCTACCCTTTGCACTTTTTTTACATTTTTTGGATTGAGTTTTTCTGTTACATACTGCTCTATTTCTCCTTTTTTTATTTCCATTTGCTTGTTGTCCTCAAAGATTACTCTAATTTTTAGTTGAGCACCATAATGAATAGTTGTTATCACAGAAGTTAGGGGGAGTACAGCCGTTGGCAGTAAATTATTACCGAGAATTGCATTTATAGTGGTTGTTTTTCCTCTTTTAAACTGGCCAACGATTGCTAAAGTAAATGATTCATTTTCTATATTCTTTTTTAGCCTATCTAATTTTTCATTTAGATTACCATCAAATTTTCTTGTTTTTTCTATTAAATCTAAAATTTCTTTATTTTTATTATTAAAATTTTCAGCATCAATCTTCATATTCATCCCCCATCAATTCTAGAAGTGATTTAATAGCGAAATAACTATTGCCCAATGTGGATATTCCTATGTGCTTTGCTCTTCTAAAACCTCCATCTTCGTTTTGAAGATGAGCTATAAAGTTTATGTGGTTTTTTCTTTTTTTTATCGCTTTTTTAAACATTTTTAATATTTCAACAGCAAAGTGTGTTGTTTCTATATACGGAGGTAATATTTCCGGAGCAATGGCATAGCCGCCTTCTTTAACTTCACACCTTAATACAAATTCAACACTTTGCCTAAAAGATGATACATCGTAACCAGCCAACTTTAAAGTATTTAATACATGATATGTGCTGACGATATCTAGATGGCCTTGAATAAACATCCATTCATTATTTTGCTTGTTCAACCAAGAAAAATCTTCTTTTTTTATCTTATCTTTACAGGTGTGCAAAATTTCCGCAATTTGATATGCTGTCTTAAATGGTGAATCCGTGGTATCATAATCTGCTGTTAGAAATTCATCATTAAGTGTTTCTATATCGATATGGGACCTATTTAATTTTGAGTGTAAAAATTGCGCATAGTAATCACTTATTTCAGTTCTTTCGCCTAAAATTTTTAGAGTTTTAATAGCATAGAACGCAACATTTACAGAATCATAGCTTCCATCTGGCCTTTGTATCTCCTTTAAATATCTTATTGTTTTTTTCTTTGACGGTATATATTCACCAAGAAGAGAAAGAATAGCTATTGCATAAAATGTTTCTGATACGCTTGATGGAAATTCGACACCATACATTGGATATGAAAACGAATACCCTCCGTCACTATTGAGTCGGCATTTTACAAAGTCTAAAAGTTCTTTTATATCAACATATTCGTTTAAATTCATCATAACCTGCCTTTTTTAAAAGTAGAAGCTATCGGCCTATCGGCGGTTTAGCTTATGCAAGGCGAGCTTCATCGCCAATATTATTAATACAGTAAAAAATAAATTAGTACCTTATTATAACCGCAAGTAAAGAGCCAATTAAAATTAAAGCTGAACCGCAACAATCGCTGCTTTTTTGTGGCACTAATATCTTTCCATAAATCCTCGTAGCAAAGTCTTTTCCGCTAAGCGTCCCGTTTGCGTAACCCAAAACATCTGTTGTTTTTGCGTAAGTAAGCAAAACTGGATGTCCCCCTATTCGGGTAATCACAAAAACCATATCTGTTTGAGGGTATTCATCTGCAATTGCAACCATCGCCAGCGTATTATCTGATAATATTCTAGCGGGGGAGGTTGTTGGTTTCTGTTCGTATTCAATAACCGCCCCTTCAGGGGTTAGACCTACATCTGTAACTTCTAATCCATAATGCTTTAGTGTTTCTCTAATTACATCTTTTGAAGTGTACTCTGCATAAGATAAAGAACAAAAAACAATAACAGCCAAGATAAACATAACTTCTTTTCTCATGTTATCAATCCTCGTCTCCCCGTAAACGTCTGTCTTGTATTTCTAATTCTTTTTTGTATTGCTTATAAGTTGCTTCATACGTATACTTATATTGAAGCATTTTTGGTAGAGTTTTGCCAAGATTTTCGTATATCTTTCCTTTAGCATCTTCGCTTAATAGACCAGTGACATCTACAACTTTTTTCAGCGCTTCTTCTTTTTTAGATTCTAAATAGTCATCCACAACTGCTTTTGTGATACTTCCAATTGTTGCGTCTGGTCTAGTTGCAGTTAGCACTAATGATATTTTATCTTCTGGAAAAAGACCTACAGCAGCAAGAGCTGTTAAAAGATTTTTATCGCCTTCTGGGTCAGAAGCATACATATCAATTAAAGATTCCATTTCTGCTGCAGCTTCCGTACCAAAAGCCGCAGCCCTTATAGTTCTTTTTACATCTTCGAAAATGTTTCCGCTGGGTTCCTCTGGCATAGCAGGAGGAGGTTTACTTTCGTAATATGTTTTAGTGTTATCTTTCACTACTTCATCATATTCTGGCTCTATATTCGGATCAGAAAGAAGAAAAGAAATGCCATCATGGCCGACACATTGATATTTATCGTCTAAACCTAAAAAATAAATCTGCATATATTGCTCGGAATGAAAAGCGCTTGGGTCTGCTTTTATAGTTACCGTAATCGTTCCGCTTTTTCCTGGTTCAAGGTATAGTTTTGGAGGATTGAATGTTACATATTTATTTACCCAATTTGGATAAGTTTTACCTGGATAAAAAACACTTACTCCTTGCGCATCTGGTCTAGCAGTTATTGTATATGTTTTTGTGAATGTTTGCCCGTATTGTCCCTTCTGCTCAGAAAAGCCAAGCCCTTTTATATTTTTTGTACAATCTATTCTCTCTCTGTTTGGTTTTATACACTTATCATCTTTCATGTAATAACCAACATCACAAACGCATCTTTTTAGATTATAATCATAGCTTTGATACTCACCTTTACATGCTTCTGATTCCTTAATACATTTTCCTTCTATTTCTACTTCGTCTTTTTGGCACTCCGGCCCGTACCTTTTGTCGCATTCCTCTCTGCACTTATCTATTATTGGAGCCCTGCCGCATCCAAACCCTTGGCAAACACATTCTCCACCAGAAACATCTGCGCAAGCTGGACTGGCATCAACTGCTTTTGGTTGGTAATAACAAGAAACAACACTACAATCCCAACCTGCTTCCCAACAGCTGCACTCGCAAAGACAAGCGTTCATCTTGTCTTTATCAACAGCCCATAGATACTGCGGAGCAATAAAAAAAACAAAAAAAGAGAACAACAAGATTTTCTTGATAACGTTCATTTTTGGTTATCTGATGTTAAATATAAAAAGATTGGTTTTTTGCTGAAGGTTATGCGCCGTCTTCAACTTATTGATTAAAAGAGATTAGATATTAAACCAAAGAAAGAATACACTATTCCCTCAAATATTGGAAAAATTAAGACGCCGTTGTTGGTTGCTTTCATATCGCTAAAAATATCCGAGTGTATGTCTATGGTGATGTTTTTCTCTGCATGGATAATTGGGCTAGCTGCAGAGCGCACCTTAACTTCTGTTTTAAATATTTCTTCTTCTTCACCTACAATTTCATAAATTATTGTTCTGCTACTTTTGGCAGGAACAAAAACTGATCTTTTTAATTCCCATCTTTTTGGGCCTTCGGCATTTATCACAAAAACATCCCCTGTGGATCCTTTGTTATTTATAGTTATTGAAAACTTTGCCGGTTGTCCTGGTCCTGTTTTAACATAGGTGGGTTCTATCTTTGCATCCATAACATCATAAGTTATTTTTATCTTAACAAAGAAACTTTTCTCGCCAAGTTCCTCTAAGTTGTCTTCATCAATTAGCTTTATCTTAGCTAAATATTCGCCTTCTTTGGCATTTGGGTCTGCTGTAATAGCAACTCTTAGCGGATGGTCGTAAAGCTTACTTTGTATTCCCTTCCAATCAGTGGGTACTCTGTCAACAACTGCTAAATCATATATCCCTCCTTCGCCGAATTTGCCACCTTTCATAACCTTTTCGTCTATTAATACTTCTATTGTTTGGCCTGGGCCCATTTCACCTATATAAATTATGTCACCTTCATTTACCTCTTTGTCCACTGGCGCTAGGACGTGAAGTGCGTTAATGGCCCCTAAAAATAGTAAAATCATGATAAATTTTCTCATGAACTTATTACAATGTTAGGGCTTAAAAAAGTTCCTAAAATAAAAAAAGAGGGTTAATCACTTATGCCATTTTTTGTTACTTTAAAAACACATTCTCCTTCTGGCAAATTTGGTGAATCCACTAGTCGCGCTATTCTTTTTTCATCCTTTCCTTTTCTGAGATAAAGTCTGTAAGTTGAAGCATGCGCCAATACATGGCCACCGATCGGTTTTGTAGGATCACCAAACATCATGCCTGGGTCATCCATTACTTGATTAGTCACATATACTGCTAAATTATATTCATCTGCTAATCTCTGTAAATCGTGAACGTGTTTGTTTAGTTTTTGTTGTCTTTCGCCGAGTGCTCCTCTTCCCATATAATCAGAGCGGAAATGTGAAGTTAAGGAATCCACTATTATCAGCTTTATATTTTTCTCTTTTATAAGTTCTGCAGCCTTATCTACAATCACCATCTGATGGTCGCTGTTTTCTGCTCTTACAACATAAATATTTTTTAGTACGTTTATGGGGTCCATTCCTGCTGCTTCTGCTATCTGTGCAATTCTTTCTGGGCGAAATGTGTGCTCAGTATCTATAAAGAGAACAGCGCCACTTAAACCACCTTGGTTTTCTGG
Source organism: Candidatus Bilamarchaeaceae archaeon (assembly GCA_038870635.1). Lineage (GTDB taxonomy): Archaea > Micrarchaeota > Micrarchaeia > Anstonellales > Bilamarchaeaceae > JAVZJR01. The sequence goes on from JAVZJR010000001.1 coordinate 379,179, forward strand.
TTTTTGAACATTCACGGCCAATTGAAATGCGAGTTGGCTTTTTCCAGAACTAAATCTCGCATAAGCTTCAGTTATTGCTTGCGTTTCTATACCACCTCCTAAAAGCTCATCAAGTGCTTTTGAACCTGTTGTTATTTTTCCTATTACTTTTCTTCTTTCATAAACTTGATCACCACTCTCTATTCCTATATCTATTGCTTCTTTCGATGCATCAATTGCTTTTTTGGCCGCTTCAACTGACATGCCTACCAGCTCTGCAAGATCATGGGGGTTTGCTGCTGCTAACGCTGAGAAGGAATCATATCCTGCTGCTCTTAATTTTTCAGCTGTAGCTTCCCCTACCCCAGGTAGATCTTCTAATTCTCTATATAATTTTTTTGAAGCCATATAATCACCTATCTGTTATTCGGGAAGACTAAGAGCTTTAGTTGACCTATCCTTAGAGTGTAAAACTCATTTCCGCTCTTTGAAACGTTTTTCCACATACCACCAACGTTTATATATACAATATTCCCATTTTTGTCGCGATCTGGTTGTACAACTCTAAAATCTGGTTTTGCGCCAGGTTGTTGTGGTTGCTTGCTATCCGCGACTTCATTTTTTTGGTTGCTTAACTCTTCAAACCCTTCATCCACCAAATTTATTTCTTCATTTTTCATTTTCTCACCTTAGATAATCATATATAAATATATATAATATATATTATATATACTAAGGGGGTATAAAAGGAATATTTTAAAAAAGTTTATTTTTTTCTCGTATATTTGAATCCGCAATATTATAGATAAAACAACATTAATTTTAGATTTTTGGCTAAAAAGATTTAATAATTTTGGTATAGTTTTTGTTTTAGGTGTTTTAGTTATGAAAAAAATATTTTTGTTTTTGCTTTTTTTCTCTTTGCTTTTTGCTGATATTGGTCCATCACCTGAAAAACCAAGAATAAAAATAACTTTTATTAAAAACGGAGACCCTTATATAGGTGATGTTTCACTTGTTTATATCTGCGCAGAAGAAGGTGGTTCAGAAAGTAGTGCCATCGGCACAAGACAGGTACAATTTTCGTGTAACAAAGGCGTGTGCGAGAATGAGGAATGGTTCTATAAATTTAATCCGTGCTATTACCCTAAAAAAGGTTTTTTTATTGTTAAAACACTTGATAAAACATACAACATAAGCCATGACGCTCAATTAACTTCACACACATATAATCTTGTGATTGATCTTGACAAAGGCGAATTCCATAAGTTTTACTCTAGCTTTTGCTTTTCATCCCCATTTATCTTACTTACTATTTTTGGCCTTTACTTGGTAATAAAATGAATTTTCTTCTCGCATATATAACCACCTTGCTTTTAGAATCAGCCGTACTCATAATTCTTTTGCAAAGCTATTATTCTTATCTTGCCATATTTCGTAATTCTTTTATCGCGAACACCTTTACTATCTTTTTTGTCTGGTTCTTTTTTCCCTTATTTTTGCCATATTTTTATTCTATTATTGCTTCTGAGATATTTGCTTTTGTGGTCGAAGCTTTTCTTTACTCTCGTCTTTTTAATTTAGAAATTAGAAAATGTTTTCTAATAAGTTTTATTGCTAACTTTGCATCATTTATTGTTTGGTTTATCTTTTTAGTAGTTTAACCTCCCAAATATACCTGCCGGTCATTGGTTGTTGTTCTATTTTTGCTATAAGATTATACTGTTTAAGATAATCATTAAGTTTTTGTTCCGCTCCTTCTTTCATATCATCGTTATTTATCCAAGAACAAGAGGATTTCTTAACTATGCAGTCTAAAACAATCTTTGCATCTAGTTCAGATATGCCACATTTCAGTAAGTCATTGTATATTTCTATTTTTTCCATTTAACCAACCTAGTTTACTTTTTGAGCAGTAAGGTTTTTTATTGTTAGGCAGATTGCCTCTGCATTTATTTCTCTTATTTTCTCATTATCTCCTTTTCTTATGAAATACCAAGCTACGTGTTTTGCAATGTAATCATCATTTGACTTTTTTGCTATTTCTAATAATAATCCTTCTTTATTTTTTTCTATAAGAAAATTCAAAACCCTTATAATTGCTTCTTTTTCGTTATTTTTGATAAAATCAAAATCACGGTAGGTAAGTGTTGATGAAAGGTCCTCAAGTATTTTATATATTTCTGCTTTCATTTTTTCATAAATTATAACTTCTTTCGCTTTATCTTTTTCTTGACTTTTTATTAGTTGATTAAGTTCGAGATGCAATAGAAGATCGCCGCACGCTAACAAAACCTTTTTATTCTCTGTTTCACCCAATTGTAAAATCAATCCTTCTATTTTTGGATCTTTAATAAATTCTTTTTTTACTTTTCTACTCTCATTTTTTATTAATTCTACCCTATCACTTTCTCTTCTTTTCATCTGGTCACCTTTGTTTGTTAATATATTGAAAATGCTTAAAAACCACTCACCATTCTCCAAAACATATAGATTTAAATACATATCATTGCATATATTATAACAAATTTATTTGAGGTGATGGAGTGAGATTGGTTTTTGGATTTCTTGCTGCTCTTTTAATAGCAGGGTTAGTAAGTGCTACAATGATTGTGCACGTTGTTCCTTTAGGTGATAATGTAGGCGTGGGCGGGGGCTATGTTTTAAAAGTTGTCGATATCTATCCACCTGCTTTGAATAATTCAGGTGGTGCAGCTTTTGAATTGTATAAAAATAGTTCTATGGTTACAAAATTTAAACTATCAGAAGGGGAGACGAAAAGAATATCCCTACCATCTTCTTCAAAACTTTTAAAGGTATGCAATGATGTGCTAGAAGTTCGTCTTTACAGAGTTGATGCAGGGTATACACCTGATTCAAAAACTGCTACTTTCTCTACAGATTTTAAATATTATTGCCTTGTTCCAAAGCTTCCTTATGCGAATTGAACTAGTAGCTGATTAATTTATTTTTTTAATTTTTTAGCAACTTTTTTATTTTTTGTGTGAGAGCGCTATTTGTGGTATTATGATTTCTCCTTTCGAAGAGAGGTATAAGACAGAAATTAATGAAATTTTTGATGAGAAAAATAAATATAGAAAATGGATGTTAGTTGAATATGCTTTGGCCAAGGCTTGGGCAAAATTAGGTAAAATACCAAAAGATGTACCAGATAAAATAAAAAACGCTATAGAAAAGGTAAGACCAGAAAGAATAGCAGAGATAGAAGCAGAGATTCATCACGATCTTATGGCAATGGTGAAAGCCTTGAGCGAACAGGCGGGTGACGCTGGGAAGTATGTTCATTTTGGAGCTACTAGTTATGATATAGAAGATACAGCTACTGCTCTTATGTTTTTGGAAGCAATCGACATAATAGAAGATAGAGCACAAGAACTTTGTTCTATCCTACGGACATTGGCGCTTGCGCATAAAAAAACAGTTTGTATAGGACGGACACACGGTCAGCATGCAGTACCCACTACCTATGGAATGAAATTTGCTCTTTATTACCAAGACATTAAGAGAAATATTGAACGATTAAGACAAGCGCGCGAACGAATCGCAGTTGGAAAAATGAGTGGCGCTGTCGGTACTGGAGCCACATTTGGTAAATATAAAAGCAGGTTAGAATTGTTAGTTATGAAAGAGCTTGGTTTATCACCAGCCAAAATAACCACTCAGGTAATACAGAGAGATAGGCATGCTGAAGTACTTTTTGTTCTTGCTCTTTTTGCAGCATCGCTTGAAAAAATAGCAAAGGAAATTAGGAATCTTCAAAGAACAGAGATATTAGAAATATCTGAACCTTTTAGCGCAAAACAAGTCGGCTCTTCTACAATGCCTCAAAAAAGAAATCCACATAAATGCGAAAGGGTTTGCAGTCTTGCGAGGTTTGTGCGTGCTAATGTTGCTGTTGCATTAGAAAACATACCACTTGAACATGAAAGAGACCTTACTAACAGCGCAAATGAACGCATTATTTTTTCACAATCTTTTATTGCAGTTGACTATATGCTAAAACAAATGATTTTCATTCTTGACGGTCTTGTTTTCTATCCTGAAAATATAAAGAAAAATATAGAATTGACTAATGGTTTAATAATGGCGGAAAGGCTGATGATTTACCTTACTGAAAATGGTATTGGTAGGCAAGAGGCTCACGAAAAAGTAAGAGAAGCCGCCCAATATGCATTCGCAAATAAAAAGAATCTCAAAGATGTTGTAGTTGAGCGAAAGATAATAACAGAAAACGAGGCAAAAAAGATTTTCGACTATTCGACATATATAGGTGAAGCAGTTAAGATAGTAGAGAATGCTGTGAAAGATTAGATTTATATCATATAACAACGTAAAACTATTATGCTTAAATCTTCCTACCTTCGTGCGCTTACTTCAAAAATTAAAATTAAGTCTGTTGCCGTAGGTAAGGAAATAGAGGGTAGCACACCCCCATCTGTTTTTATAGGTAGTTGGAATTATCCACGTGTTTTTGTCGGGCCTCTGATTGCTCCACAGCATGGCGATACTTCTATTCTTGATACACCAGAAGATTGGCTTGTACTAAATAAAACAACTGAAGAAATACTCAAGTATAGGTTAAGTATGGTACGGGGAAAGAAAGAGATTCGAGTTACTGACCTTTATGACAAAACAGTTCTTAAACTTCAAGAAATCGCGCTTGCAAAGAATTCTGTTGAAAGCCAAGCAACTTTTAAATATAAACCCTCAGGTCTTAGTCTAAGTGAAGATCACCTTCCTTATGGACCTAGCGCTTTGTTAGCTGATTTTTCTGTAGAAAATACTTATTGGAATTCTGCTCTTGAAAAAGCCTATTATGATTATGATTTAAAGGCATCTGAGGCCATAGTTTCTCTTTATAAAAGAGGTATTAAGTTTTCACAGTTGCAAAAAGCTCTTTCAGTTGGCGCGTTTGGCTTAAAAAAACAAAGAAAACTTGTGCCAACGCGTTGGGCAATAACTGCGTGTGATAGCATACTTGCTGATAATTATCTTGATTCTGTGCGTCATTTTGAAATTATTGACCAGTATTTAGTTTTCGAATATTCTTCTCTTAACAATTACTATGCTATACTGCTCCTTCCCACAGCATGGCAATTTGAATGGATGGAAGCATTTTTGCATGTTCTTGATAATAAAGACGTTGTTTTCTCTGATTATGAAACAAATAAAGGTAAAAAAGAATACTCTTCTGTTGGTGGTTGCTATTACAGTTGTAAGTTTGCAATACTAGAAGCACTTGAGAGAATGAAGAGGCAGGCTGGTGCTATAGTATTTCGTGAAGCTTATTCTGGTTATATACCTCTTGGTGTTTTTAACGTCCGAGAAAATGTTAGGCAAGCAATGCGACAAACACCGAAAGAATTTATGAGTTTTAGAGAAGCATTGGCCTATATTTCAAGTAAAATTAAACTTCCTCTTAGTCGCTTTGTGCACAGCAGCGTTATTCTTAAAGAATGTCTTGAAGGAAAACAAACAAGTCTTTTTGCTTACTATTAATAAATATATTAGTTGATTAAACTACTCGGAAGAGGTGAATTGATGAATAAGAAAATAGTTTTGCTAGTTTTAGCAGCTTTGCTGATTTTCAGCTTTGGCTGTATAGGTGGACAACAGACTCAGGAAAACCAACAAACAAAATACGGTGAAGGTCAATCAACAACGGATCAACAGAGTACGCAGCAACAAGAACAACAGAGCAGTGGCGAAAAACAAGAGGGCGGTCCATTAAAAATAAGCGAAGTTTTTGGTAGTACTGTTCCTTATGAGTGCGTGGTAAAATCAAAAGACCCATCCGTACCAGTGACTACAAAAACATATATTAAAGGAGAAAAAATGAAATCCGTAATGACTGTTGTTTTTGAAGGAAAGACAACTACGAATGAAGTCATTGTGCCTGGCGATGGCTATGCCTATGTTCGCCTTTCTACCCCAATTAATAATTGTGAGTGGATGAAAATCCAGGTAAAGAAAGGTGATCCAGAAACAAATCCTTCTGATACATTAAGGCAATATGAAGAAGCTACAAAGTGGGAGTATAGTTGCACTGTCGGAACATTTGGCGATGATATATTTACAAAACCAACAAAAGCATGCACACAAGAAGAGATGATAGGCTCGGTTCCTTCCAGATAATTTTTTATTTTTATTCTTTTTTTGTGCTTCTCTTTTTAAAATATTACAAACAAAATAATTATTGATGATGACGTGAACAACCTCTGATTGGTGATGAGGCCAACAGCGTCTGATTACTGTTTTCTAAGCATATCTATATCTCCTGTACGCTCATTCCATTTCATTACATTCGCTTTCTTTTCTTTCTATTTTCTTAATTAGATGTTTTTAGCAAGTTTGCAGCAGTGCTCACTCCGTTCGCACAATCCCATATTTTTAAATGGATTGTAGTTCTTATTTGATAAAAACAAGCGTTTTTAAATCTCTTCTAAATAATAATTTTGAGGGATAAGGATGCAGTATTCAGGTTCAAGAACTTATATTTTGGGGTCTATAGGAGTAGGTGTATTGGGCGCTTTTTTTGCTTTGATTGGTGGGAGCGCAGGTTTTTCGATAGCAACCTTAATAGGAGGTTTTCTAGCCGGTCTTGGCGCATTAGGCGGCGTTTTGTTATGGAAATATGGCTACATAATAATACCACTTTTGATGCAGAGAACAAAAACAGTTGTGGTTACTGACACTGGTTATGAGATTCCACCAGAACAAGACGTTATAGTGAAAAATGTAAACGATGTATATTACGCTTCTTGTTTCCTTACTTTAAGAATATACGAATCCGCCACAGAAAAGTCAGTAGATGAAAATATTTCTTATAATCAATATTTTGAGAGGGCGATTTCGAACCTTAAATATGTTACAAAAATAGCCTATCTGCTTTTTGTAGAAGATGTTGGAGAGAAACGAAAGACTTTAGAGACTAAAAGAGCAGAAGCACAATTGCGTTTGGCAAGAGAAAAGGAAAAACCAGAACCTGATGTATTAAAGTTAGATAAATATGAAAGAGAAGTAGCGCACTGGGATGCACAGCTTGCAAAATTAATAAAAGGTGTTAAACCAATGGGTGTTATCGCTTATGCAATGACTACTGCAACAGGTATAAGTAAAGAAGCAGCCATAGCAGCAGCAAGGACACAGGCAAATGAGTTAAAAACTGTACTTGCAAATGCTCTAAATGTAGAAGTGCTTCAATTAACCGGCGATGAAATGTTAAAATGCTTTGAATGGGAAAAATTTTATCCAGCATCAGTTAGGGAATTAGAGGAGGCTGTTTTCTGATGGTAATCGGAGGGAGACTAGTAATAAATAAAATTTCAAACAAAGAAATATCGAAAAGGAATATCTTAGTTTGGCCTCCAGAACCGCCAATGAGTATTCTTTTTGCAAATCCATTAGATTCGATTTACGTTGGTAGGACAAGAATCTTTAATGTACCGTTTTATTGGAATCCTAAGAATGTTGCGAACCCTCACATAGCAGTTGTTGGTATTTCTGGTTCTGGTAAATCTTACTTTATTAAAACATTCTTGTTACGTTCTTCTTATGTGTGGAACACCAATGCCCTGATAATTGATTGGGCTGGTGAGTACAAGGATTGGGTAAAAGAAGCCAATGGGAAAGTGATTGCCTTAGGTAAGGGTTCTTACTTAAATCTTCTTGATTTAGGTGGAATGAAACCCTACGATAGGATAAAACAAATAATGAGGACATTGGAGCTACTAACTGATATTGCGCATTATCCTGAGCAACGTAGACTTACTGAACAAGCAATAGAAAAAGCCTATGTTGATGCAAAATTCAGAATGGACGCGCGAGAGCAAAAAGACGAGCTTGGAAGACCGTTGCAACCACCTACTCTTAAAGATGTGGTTAGAATATTAGAAGAACAGTCCGCTACTGGTTCTTATGAATTCCCCGCAGAATTAGAAAATGCAATTTATCGTTTAAAACAATTTACTAAGGCCGGTGAAGATTATTTTGCACAGCAGAGTACTGTTAAGCTTGATCTTTTGATATCTTCAGGCATAGTTGATCTTGACCTTTCTGGTCTTCCAGACGAGCGTTTCCGTGCTCTTGCTGCATTGACTATATTGCAGTTCATAAAGGAAAAAATGCGTTTGACAGAGTTGGCAGAAGCAAAAGGCATACGTTTGTTTGTCGTGCTTGATGAAGCCTGGAAAATATCAAAAGAAGAAAATAGCGATGCTGTCATGATAGTTCGTGAAGGTCGTAAGTATAACTTTGGGATGATTATCGCATCGCAAAACCCAACTGACATCAGCGAAGCAATCTTCAGCAACGCTGGTACTACATTTATATTTAAAATAAAGTTTGAGAGATTTTTAGATTATATGCAAGGCTCGCTAAATTTCAGTAATTATATGCGAGAAGAAATAGGAAGGCTAAGTGTTGGTGAATGCGCCGTAAATATGGCGCTTACAACCTCGATTCCATATCCATCGACCTTCCTTATGAATAAGGTAGAAGGCGAGGAGCCATCTAAGGAATTCTTTATAGACCTTACAGATGTGCTTACTAAAAAACAAAAAGGTGATGTTTCCGTGGCAAGAAGTATTTCTTTCTTGAAGGATGAATTTAGAAGAAAATTAAGGCAGTATGGTTTAACAGATGACAAAGTTGAAGAATTTACTCGTCTATTTGAAAGGAGTAGCAGGAGAATGGATGTCATAAATTTTGTAATGACTCTTGAGCGTTATGGCGTGCCAAGAAGAAGCGTAAGTGATTTTCTCAAAGAAATCGGAGTTGATGATGCCACAATAATTAATATATTCGCAAAAGTTGATCTCAAAAAAGGAGGTATCAGCTCTACCAGTGCTAAATTGAGTGAAGTAGTTCTAGAGGATTGATTGGGATGGGTGAAAAAGTTTGTATAGAATGTGGTAATCTTGTTTATGGTAAAAAAGCAGTTAAGGTTAAAGATGACATTATCCTAAAAATTTTAAGAGATATAAAAAGGGCTACAAAAACCGCTAAAGAAAATGAACTGTATGTTTGCGAAGATGATTTGAAAAAAAATCAACAAAAAAGAAGCGAGTTTTTGAAAAGTATGCTAATATTCGGTATAGCAGCTGCCGCGGTTTTGCTACTTTCTTTAGTAAGCATTATTTTAAGCGGTGTATTTAATATTGGTCTTCTTTTATTTGGTTTCGTTGTTGCTGCTACTATTCTTCTTTTAGTAATAATAACAAAATACACTCCTGCCGTAGAAAACACCGAGCTTGTTCTGATAGAGGGTAATACCAAAGCGCAACAAGAAGTGCAATCAATGATGCAAACAGAAAATGAAAAAAAGACAGGAAAAAATCAAAAAATTAAAAAAATGGTGAGAAAATGGCAGAAGAAATAAAAACATCATCAGAAGGAAAAACTCCAAAGGTTGATGGTTTTAAATTAAAAGGCAATCTAAAAGGAAAAATAAGCAATATTGTTGATATACTAAAGAGTATCTCATTTATTGAAATAGCACAAGAAAAAAACGCGATTAATATTGCTTATGTTGAAAGTCGTGATATAAATAAAAACCCTTATCTGTTCTCTATCATAAAATTAAAAGATAACGAAATAGAAGTTGTTTATTCTATACCTTCTGAAATAAGTCCTACTAAAAGAAGACTTGATGTTATTAGATACTTTCTTAATTTAGTGAGCCTTATAGGAGATGAATATGATGTTGATAATAAAATTCTCTTTCAACTCATAGAGGATGCTGTAAAGAGAGTTTCAGAATCTGTAAGCCTTGATTACTCAAAGCTTTATACAGAATATGACGCATTAAAAAAAGAAGTAGCAGACTTAAAAAAGAAAAATGAGATGCTCGCTCAGCAAGTAGACGCTTTAAGTGCCTATAACTATGAATTGAAATCAGAAAATGATGAGTTACGTTTAAAGCTTAAAAAATATGAGACAATGTCTAATGACACTCTTAAAGTTAAAATACAAAGTTGGATTGCAGAGCATAATGGGAGTATAAATATCCCAGAATTTTGTAAGGTTTATGGGACTGCGGAAAGTAAGGTTGAAGAGATATTAAACCAACTTGTAAGTGAAGGTTATTTAATATCAGTGGATTGAGGGAAGTAAAATGGCCGGTTTACCTAAGATAAAACTCCAAAAAACAACATATAACTTTGATATAAAGAAAAAATATTCTTATGAGAAACGATATAAAATCGTACAAAAACCACCTCTTGAAATACTAAAAAATTACCTTTATTCTTTCTTTAAAACAACAAAGGAAGAGAAAAAGACAAGTGGTTTAAAAAAAGAAAAGCAGCCGCCGACCTTTAATCCAATTATAATCGGTGGTGCTTTTTTAGTAGCATTTCTGTTAATCTTTTCTTTGTGGATGTGGCTGAACCTACGAAGTATGGAACAAGTCCCTTCAACTACTGTTCCAATTTTAGAAATACCTACTATACAAAACACTCTTTTCGATGGTATGATTATTACTTCAGGTGATAGGTTAGCTCCTATGAGTGTTGCTTCTTTTGGTCTCAATTATAATGCAAGCGGATTAGATACTTATAAAGCAACTGTTTTTACATATCAAAAAAACATCTATTCAGAAGTTTTTATCCTTAAAAGTGATGTAGAGGATGCAGATATCTATCCTTACTTCGTTTCTTCTTTACGTACTGAGCTTAAGAAAATAGGTTTAAATCTCAACGAGATAAGTATTCAAGAACTCGAAACCATACCTGGTGGCTCAGTTGTTATTATACCTTCTGGTTATTTACCAATAGAATTAATAGGAGGAAGTGGAAGTACAGTAACACCAGAAGGCCTTGCTGCTAGAGGAGTAGTAGTATTATATGTCGGCAAACCATTTTCAAGAGTGTATAGCAATGGCATAGTTATTAACACACCTACTGAGTTGAAAAAAAATATTCCTTTTAATTTTGAAGAGAAAACTTCTTTAAGATCCGAAGGCATTCATCTTTATCAACCTCTATATTCTGTCTCCGCACCAGCATGGATGAGCGACATATACTATGGCTCAGTCTCGGTACTTACAAAAGGAGATGGCGCTTTTGTTTTTATTCCTCAGACTTTAAGCAGTGGCTGGCAGATTGACCCCCAAAATCCTTCCATTCCTTCGTATCAGTATGCAGCAGAAGATGTAACTAAAATCTTGCTTGACATGCCATGGGCAACACCCACTAATCCTGAGGGTAAAGTTTATATTCTTGAACCAAAAGCGGATGCAACTTATCTCCTAACTAAAGAATTCAAGGGTAATGAGCAGTCTATTTTAGTTTTCTTTTATGGAGAGAAAAAAATAGGTGATCAGACTTTAAGTGTTGTTGACAGAAAAGTTATACGTGTTTCAAATAATATAAATGGTAAGATGTTTATCTTTGGAGGTAATAATGTTATACCAACAAGCATTTCTGGCCGTAGCATTAGAGTATCTGTTTTATTAGCAGAGCCGCAAGCGCAGCAATTAAATCTTAAATTAATCATTTTGAATAGTTCTGGAGATATATTTACAGAAGTGCCAATCGGTAAGATAAGTACACAATCAGAAAAAGATATTGATTTGAATATCGATCCACCTAGTGGCGAATATGTTTTAGTGGTAGTGGATGAAAGCGGAAAGCAATATGCCGCTTCTTATCTCACTGTTACTAGTTTAAAAATAGTTTACAAAGGGAGGGGTGCTTCCCCTTCTTCTTATGTATTCTCAATTACAATGAATGGAAATCCAACGCAACTAAATCAAGTGATTGTGAGCGTAGATGAAGGTAAATATGGAAGATTTACATATAACTCTGTTTTTTCTAATATTGAAGTTAATGTGGGAGATTATACAGGTAATAATGCGTTACCACCTGGTAATCATACGTTTGAGTTTACAGTAGGTAAACTTGTAGAAAAATACCACATTAATGTTCCTGTTCCTTCAATTCCATTATTCGGTGATCCGCTTTTTTTGGGAGGAGTTATTTTAGCTATTCTTATAGTAGGGGTCGGTATTGTTTTCGCTCGTAAAGAAGATGTTACATTTTCCATCGATATTCCTGATTTCCCGCCTCTTACTCGTGAAAAGATATCTGTTTCGACTGATGTGGTGCTATCCATTTTTGAAAAAGTTAACGCAAACTATCAATGGAAATTCACACCTTTACTTCTCCAAGAAATTAAAAGTGGTTTTAAAGAAATACACTATAAGGGTAATCCTATTTACATAACTGATTATAACACTGAAATAATTTTAGATAAAATGAGTAAACAAGGTAAAATTGTTAAGATATTAAACTATTACGCACCTAAGATATGGGAAGAGAAATCACAGAAGTCGATTGTATATCTTAGCATGCTTCGAGCATTGCGTGATATATGTATAAACAATGCTGTGCCTTTTACAGGCTTGAATGAGTCTAAGGTAGCTGATAGTGAAATTGATGTTATGGGCCAAAAGATGTTTGTTCATTTCTATTATGAAAATATTGATGTTGCCTCTCTTTTGAAAAAGATTCTACTAAACGTCAAGGACGGTATAAATATAGTGCTTTTTGAAAATGAGGTAAAGAAAAACAAATTCAAAAAATTGCTTAAATCACCTTCTTTTATCCAAACAATATTAAAAATGGAGGCTGAGAGCAACAATATTCAATTGCTAACAATAACCGAGTTAGAAAAAATGATAAAGGAATTAAGAACGATATGAAATTTATATCATATCTATTATGGGTTCGGCATTTAAACCTATATTTAATGTATTTCTTATAAAACCTATTTCTGTTTTGTTTAACCACCTGTACTCATCGTGTTCTTTGCTTAATTTAACCATCATATTCTTCGTTTCTGCCGCATAAACTAAGTAAATAGAGTGTTTTTCGTTCTCTCCTTTTTTGTAAACTGCTGAAGTAACACCCATAAATCTTAATGGTTTTTGTACTGAAATTCCTGTTTCTTCTTGCAATTCTCTTACCGCGCTATCTTCTGGATGTTCCCCCCACTCTACGCTTCCCCCTGGGAATTCCCAAATTCCGTCCTTTCTTCTAAGTAAAAGTACTCTATCTTGATTAAAAAGAAGAACATAAACATTTGTTTCTTGTATTTTCATAAATACCGCTACTTCACTATTCTAACAAAAGTTTTTGTTTCAACTATCCCTAGCTTTTGCATAAGCTCTTCGTTAAGGAATTCAAGAGGTTTCCCACATATCTCACATTTAAATCCTCGGTCAATTGCTGTTTCAAAACTTATTATTGTAGACACACCACAAAAAGGACATATATAGTACTCCCCACTATTGTTTGAGGTTACTGCGCCGAATTTTTTTGTTTTTTCCTCTACCCACTGGAAAATCTTGTTTTTGTTTAAGTACCAACTATAAGAGTACCAGCCAGTGTCATTATCTTTATATCTATTATACATAACAATACCTTCACTATGAAGGATATTTAATGCCGCTCTTACATCACTTATTTTTATTTTCAATCTTTTAGCAATGTCTTCGTCACTTAGTGCCTTATCAAAATTTTTTATTATTGCAAGGGCGTTCTCTCCTCCGACTTCTATAAGTGTTTGTCTTACTATTGGTCGTGCTAAAAGTTCGTTTATTTTTTGCATTTCTTCAGCAGTGAGCGTATATACATCATTCTCTTTTTCTTCCTTTACTTTAATACTTTTTTTAGTTGGTAATTTTTTCTTATCTTTTTTTTGTTTGTCTGTTTTTTTCTTATTTTCTTTAACAGGTATGACAACTGCTGTCTTTGCTTTTTTTATTAGGTTTTTTTTAGGTTTTTTTATTTTTTTTGATTTATCCTTATGTTTTTTATTTGCCAAGAAATCACCTACTTTACTTTATTTTTTGTTATATTTAAATATTGTTCTTTTCGTCGGTAAAAATACCTCTAACTTTTTCGTCGCTTTTTCGTCTGAGCTTTTTGTCAGTTCTTATATGTTGTACTATATGATGCTAAATGTTTAAAAAGTTACTCAATTTGAGTATCTTGAGTATGGGGAATTTTATATTTTAGGTGAGCGTAAGCCTTTGCCATCGATAGCTATGCTATCGAGCTGTAAACGTATAGACGTTTACACAATTATAACACAGAAGTCAAAGGCTTCGTAAGAAGCCAATAAAACAGTAGAAAACATAAAAACCCCCGCCGGCACCGCTGAAAACCGGGGTAACGGCACATAGAAAACAGAAAGTATAACAGAGAAAACAGTAAGAAGCCAAGAAAATAGGAGAAAACATAAAAACCCCCGCCGGCACCGCTGAAAACCGGAGTAACGGCACATAGAAAACATTAGAAATACAGAGAAAACAGTAAGAAGCAATGAAAACAGTAAGAATAACTAAAAACGGGCCCGAAGGGATTTGAACCCTTGACCTTCGCCTTAGGAGAGCGCCGCT
>JAVZJR010000002.1:0-140928 GCA_038870635.1 Candidatus Bilamarchaeaceae archaeon
AATTCTCTATATGAAAATTCGAAAGGCGGTGGGGCGTACGTTTACTCAGCCTCAAACAATTTCACCTACAATAATATTTATAACAATTCACAAGTTGGTATTTTGCTCTTGCAATACTCTGATACTGGTTATATACACAACAACATAATCGAAAACCACACTGATCCAAATGCTATGGGCGTATACATCGATAGTTCATTAAATTGTCTTATAAGCGATAACCTATTTAGAAACAACTATAATCATATATACGCTTCTACAACTACTGTTACACGAATATTAAATAATAATATGAGCTTGAGCCAAAACAATGGAGTATATATAACAGATAGTAGTTTTGTTAACACAAGTAATAACCTTATTTATGGTGCTGCTAATGGCATGGGGATATTATATAATAATACTCATTACGGTTATATTGCAAGTAATATAATAAACGAATCATTTACAGGAATCTTCCTTAATTATTCTAATTCGAACCTGCTTATTGATAATATAGTATATAATAACTCAAAGAACGGTATTGAAATTTTTGAATCTAATCAAAATAACCTTCTAAACAATACAGCATACCTAAACGCCGAACAGGGTTTCATAGTGTCTTCTTCTGATTACATAAATATCAGTGAAGGTGAATCATATAACAATTCTTATTCTGGTTACTTCCTTATTGCAACTACTCAATCA
The DNA here is from genome assembly GCA_038870635.1 of Candidatus Bilamarchaeaceae archaeon. Classification (GTDB taxonomy): domain Archaea; phylum Micrarchaeota; class Micrarchaeia; order Anstonellales; family Bilamarchaeaceae; genus JAVZJR01. The sequence goes on from JAVZJR010000002.1 coordinate 688, forward strand.
GTTATAAGAAATGTTACTTCTTATAACAATACCCAACACGGCGTAATGCTCGATAGCTCTGGAAATAATAATATAACAAACAATATCTTAGTCGATAATTTATACTCCGGTGTTTATATCATAGGCTCCTCCGATGATAACTTTATAACATTCAATAAAATAGAGAACCCAAATGCTCAATACGGTGGTATTTATTCACTTACATCAGTTAGGATTTATATATATAACAACACCATAAATAATAGTCGCATTGGTGTTAATCTTGTTAACTCTAATACGATGTTTATTGCAGATAATAACATAACAAATAATAGCATTATGGGAATTTATTTTGATCCTAACACTATGTCAGTTGAGATTTCAAATAATTATGTGTGTTTCAATGATCGTATGGATATAAATAACAGCGCTTCTTACAGTTATACAAATACTGGCCAGCTTGATCGTTGTGATTATTGGTATAACTGGAGTGAGAATAATCACTATGGTTGCGAATATTCCTGTTCTGGTTTATGGCATAGATTTTTCGGCAGTGCTAACGGGACAATCTACTTAACAGATAATGACAGCGCTACAGATAGGTATTTGTTCAAATGGGCTGGTGCATCAGTAAAAAATGTTTATTTTGCTGACAGCGATGCTGTAATTGACTGGCAACAACTACAAGCTATCGGAAGAACAACATCAAATACGCCAAGCTCAAATGATTTTGTTGAATTAGATAACGCGCTCCTAAGCAGTTCTTTCCCAGATAATATACAAACAACTTACTCTACAGATGGAAGCACTCCAAAAGAAACAGATGATTACTCTGTTTATGGAAGAGATGTTTATTATGTTCCGGTTGCAAACTCAACCTTACCAGATACAATTTTCAAAACTGGTATAATGTGGGATATGTCTGATGGCGGAACAGAATATGATGGTTCTCAATCTACTGTTTGGGTTGTTAAACCTCAGCAAAACGAAGTAGAAGATGCGTACGGAGTGTATAATTATTTGGCAATGATTCCGTATACTTTGGCTACATCAGAAGGTTCGACAGATACTGTAACAATATACTTGGAAATTGAATAGCTTATTTTTTATCCTTTTACAACACCCAATGGTTTTAGTCTTGCAACTATATCGCTTATACCAGCATCCTCTACACTTTTGACAACATCGTCTATATTTTTGTAAGCATCAGGTGCTTCTTCTGCTATAACCTTAGGTTCTGTTGCTCTAACATATATTCCATCTCTATCCCATAGTTCTTTTGCAACTCTGTTGCCTTGATGCGTTCTTATTGCCTCCCCTCTGCTCATTGTTCTTCCTGCCCCATGGCAAGTTGTTCCCCAAGCAACTTCTAAACCGCGTGGATTACCTACTAAAACATAACTTGCAGTCCCCATACTACCCGGTATTATTACAGGTTGGCCGATTGATTGATATGCCCGTGGTAATTCTGGTCTTCCTTTTGGGAATGCTCTTGTTGCCCCTTTTCTATGAACTATTAATTTTCTTTTTTTTCCATCAACAACGTGCTCCTCAAACTTTGCAATGTTGTGTGCCACATCGTAGATGAGCCTTATTTCATCACCGATACCTTTACCAAAGACTTTATCAAAACTTTCGCGTGTCCAATGCGCTATAATATGCCTATTTGTAAAAGCATAATTAACAGCGCACCGCATGGCTGCAAGATAGTTTTGTGCCTCTTCTATATCAAGCGATGCATAAGCCAATTCTGGGTCAGGAAGCCATAGATTTTTCTTTCTTGCAAGATTAAGTATAGGTGGTATGCTATCGCTACATATTTGATGGCCATAACCACGTGAGCCACAATGTATCATAACTGTAACTTTTCCTTCTTCTAAACCAAAAGCCTTCGCAACTTCTGGCAAATATATTTTTTCAACAACCTGTATTTCAAGAAAGTGATTTCCTGCGCCAAGAGTGCCAAATTGGCTTTTTCCTCTTTTTTTAGCAGTTGGGGATACTTTTTTTGGATCCGCCCCCTCAATTCTTCCATATTCTTCGCAATGTTCTTTATCCTCTTTTGTACCATATCCTTTTTCTAACGCCCAATCAACACCTAAAACAGCAGCTTCATCTAATTCTTCATGGCTTAATTTTATCCTTCCTTCACTTCCAACACCACTTGGAACATCTTTAAAAAGCGTGTCACATATTTGCCTTATTTTTGGTTTTACCTCTTCTCTGTGAAGCGGGGTCGTAAGAAGACGTACGCCGCAATTTATATCATACCCCACTCCACCGGGGCTTACTATTCCATCAACAGCATCAAAAGCAGCCACACCTCCTATTGGAAAACCATATCCTTCGTGTCCATCTGGCATGAGTAATGCGTGTTTTATGATTCCAGGCAATCCTGCGACATTTTTTAGCTGGTCTAATGTTCTATCTTTTTTGACACCATCTATTATATTGTCATTAGCAAATATGAAAGCAGGCACTCGCATATCTTTGTCCTGTTCCATTTTCCATATTGCCTTATCTATTTTTTTAAGTTGCATAATCATCACCCGAATATGGCCTTTACCTTTTTTAGCCCTTCTTCCAAAGCTTCTATATCTTTTTGTGAATTATAAATATAGAAACTTGCTCGGTTACTACCTTCTGGTAATCCTAATCTTGTGTGGAGCGGCATGGCACAATGATGACCGCTTCTTATAGCTATTCCCTCTCTATCAAGAATAACACTAACATCATGCGGGTGGACACCTTTTATTGAGAATGCGACAAGTGCAGTTCTTTTTTTACTATCAAGAGGTCCGATTATTTTAGCACCGCATCGTTCTATGCATTCAATGGCTGCGTTAGTCAGTTCTATATCGTGTTTTCTTATTTTTTCTATCCTTATTTCATTTATGTAATCTATTGCTGCACTAAGACCCACTGCTGCATCAACTGGCGGTGTGCCTGCTTCAAATTTATAAGGAATGTCGTTCCAAATGCTTTGTTCTATGCTTACTTTTCTTATCATTTCGCTTCCGTATAAAAATGGCTCTATTTGTTCAAGTAGTTCTTTTTTTCCGTAAAGCACGCCAATGCCAAATGGTGCAAGCATCTTATGGCCTGAAAAAGCAAAAAAATCACAGTCTAGCTCTTTTACATCTATTTTTAAGTGCGGAATTGCTTGCGCCCCATCGACAACAACTATTGCACCTGTTTCGTGCGCTCTTTTGCATATCTTCTTCACATCATTTATCGTTCCCAATACATTGGAAGCCATTGTTACAGCAACGATTTTTGCTCTATCTATCTTATCATATTCTTCTTCATTCAGTGTTCCATCTTCTTTTATATCAATTACAATAAATTCAGAGTTTTTTCTTTTGCTTAACCATTGCCACGGCACAAAGTTGCTGTGGTGCTCCATTATGGTTGTTGTTATGTTATCTCGAGAACCAAGCATTTTTTCATAACCGCGTGCAACGATGTTTATTCCTTCTGTTGTATTTTTAGTGAATACAACTTCAGCTTCATTACAACCTATAAAAGAAGCAACTTTTTTTCTTGCACTTTCATATGCTTCGGTTGCTTCTTCTGCAAGTTTATGCAAGCTGCGTGCTACATTCGCGTTTTTGTTTTCCCAAAATTCCACTACTGCATCTATTACTTTTTTTGGTCTTTGTGTGGTCGCAGCCGAATCAAGATAGATCAATCTTTTTCCATCAATTTTTTGTTTGAATATCGAAAAGTCTTCTTCGTTTACTAAAGCTTCTATCATCTCCCTCTCAACCTCTCTTCAAATATTTTTTTTCTTGCATCTGCAAGATAACGATAAACAGATGAATGCATAGCACCATTAAGAATTTTTTCTACTGCTGTTTTTGCATATTCCATCGTGTCTGGTTTTGAAATTATTGCAATTGTATTACCATAAATGCTTATTTTGCTTTCAGTGGCACTTTCTATTTCTTTCTTAGTTTTTCCTTTTTCTCCTATAACTCTTCCTTTTACTCTTTTTATACTGTTTTCGTTTTTGAAATAATCCTTTAGATGATATATGTAGAGGTCAAAATCTCTTTCTATTAGTAATAGCGCATCTCTAATATCGAACCCTCTACCTATTGCAATTATAACGTTTTTTGAGAAGTAAATGTCTTGTGGCTCTCCTCTTAGGGCGATTTCGTTTTCTTCGTTAATTTCTATTTCTATATTACATTTTTTTTCGAGTAGTTCTTTATTTTTTTTATCTTTTATAATTTTGACTCGTTCAACTGGTATTTTTATTATTTCTTCCATTTTATCACTATCCTCCTCAATGTTTTTTTAGTTTCTTCATCAGTTTCTTTTTCAAGATGATTTTTTATTTTTTCTACTGCACTTTCAGTTAATTTCACTTTACTAAGATTTTCCGCAGCTGCTCGTCTTATACTTACGTCCCAATTTGAAAGAAGCGATAATATCACTTCTACACTTTCTTCGTCTCCTGCTATTCGAAGACCTTCTATTGCCCTTAATTGGTTTTCTATACTGTCTCCTTGCGCGAATATCTTTAATTCTCTTTTTACTGACATGGCGAGTTCTTTATTCTCTAAATAGGCAATATAAAAAAGCCCAACTGGGTAGAAATTAGGATTTCTTATCACTTCTTTAAAAAACTCTATTAACTTTTCTTTTTGATCTTTGTTAAGCGCCTGTTTTAAATATTTAAGTAACTCCTCACTTAACCATTCTTTTTCCTGAAACTCTATTAATGCCCCCAGTACTGCATCTTTCCAATTATTATTCAAGAATAATGAGAAAATCATTTCCAAAAGTTTTGCCGTGCTTATCCCATACTTTTTTGAGCTTTTTCTCTCGATAATTGACTTAACAATGCTTATAAAAGTGAATCTTTGCTCGTATGCAAGTTTTAACAATTCTTCATCAATCTCTTTCTTTTCTTTTTTCTTTTCTATTATCTCCCAAAAAACATCTCTTATGTTTCTATCTGGGCCTAACTCAAATTTGCCTAGTTTCGGCTTCTCCTCACTGCCACTTGCATATTCGCTATCGTCATCTCCACCGTGTGTCTGCTTTGGCATATGTAAATTTTGCAGTGTATTTATTTATTTCTTATGTTTTTAATGGGATTAACCATACAGCGTTCTCCTTATTTTTAAATTTTATTGCGTTTTTTTCATTAACGTTCATGAATAATCCTTTTCCGTCTTCAGTGTGTAAATCAAAAAGTTCGCTTATATCCATTCCAACTAAAAGAAGCATCTTTATATTGTTTTCAAAGTAAAGAGTATATATTTTTTTTTCTTTTTCTAACTCTTGTTCGTAAATCTTTCTTATACTTTCTGGTAGTTTCTCTTTTTTCATTTCATATGATTTTTTTCTTTCGGCTAACCTTATTTCTAATACTTTTTTGTATTCTTCTTCTACTTTCTTAAGTTTTTCAGCAACTTTTTTTGGGTCCACTCTAGTTCCTTCTACAAGTTTTAAATTATTTAGAATGTCTTTCACTTTTTTTTCTAATGTATCATCACAAATAATATATTGATTTTCTGTTTTTTCTTCACTTAATCTTATTCTTTTTAGTAACATTATTATTTCATCTAATAAATTTTTTATCAAATAGTGGCTTTCCATTTCTATCTTTTGAATTTTTTGGAATTCATCTATAATTTTTTTTACTTCACCATAATATTCCTTATTTTTTATGTCCATGAGGTGGTTGTTAAGACTAGTTATCACATATACAATCATTATTTTACAAAATGATATTGTTTTATTTAAGACTTCATTGTAATCTTCTTGTTTGATTTTTTCACTTAGTTGTAGTATAACTTTTTGGAGTGGCTCTAATAGTTCGTATTGTTTGTTTTTTCTTAATTCGTTTTGGATAAATATTATGCTATCTTTATTTTCATTAAAGAATTTTATAACTTCTTTGGATTGATATTTCATTAATATTTTGTTTTTTATTATAATTTCTTCTCTTTTTTTTAGATCCTCTACCAATAAAGCGTATCCTTCCATTTTTTTTAACTTACTACTAGAATTATATATTTCGCTAATCTTCTTTAGTAAATTCTCGGAATTTGCTAATTCTTTTTTTGTGTTAATATATGTACTTTTCATGTTATTATATAATATAATACATTTTTTAATACTTTCTATAACAAAAAATCATCAAAAACAGTAAGAATTGCAGGGGTAGAGATTTGAACTCTAGAAGGGACTAACCCACCAGCCCCTCAAGCTGGCGCGTTTGACCGCTCCGCCACCCCTGCTTAAGGATTACTTAAGTGCTTTTTTTATTTCATTTATTTCTGTTTTTATTTCGTCGCAAGCGCGTAAAATTACTTCTGCAGGCGGCATATGGTAAAAACTTTCAACGAAAAAATTAAACGAGTCGTTTTTTATACCATAACTAACCAAGCCTGATTGGTATTTGGCGTGTTTTGTGCCTCTATTAAGTGCCGTTTTTGCCTCAAATCTTACCCTTTGTTTTTCACCAAGTGTTATTATCGGTATGTTCTCTTTTGCAATATAGATATCCTTGTCGCTTGATTTCATGTCCTTTGCATACGCGATACCTGGACCTTCAAAGTCTAAATAAAAAGTGACTTCTTCATTGATGACTTTTTTTGGTGTTACGATTGGCATGAGGCCTAATCGATGCGCGATGTACTCATCCCAAAATGCGCTTGTGTTTTCGTAAAACTCAACTTTCTCTATAGCGAGAACAGGCACCTTAACCATAGAATATCTTCTCAGCATATTTGCGAAATAATTTGATATGTCTTTTGCGATAAATTCTATTCTGTTCTCGTGTTTTTTTGAAAGTGTTAATTCCATCTAGACCCTCCTTCCCCTTCTACCGCCTTTTTTCTTCATTGAATCGGTTGGTAATGGGGTTACATCTTCTATCTTTAGTATTCGCAGACCACTTCTCGCTATTGTTCTCACTACGGCTTGTGCGCCTTGGCCCGGAGTTTTTGCACCTACCCCCCCTGGCGCTCTTATTCTTACATTAACATAACCTATTCCTTTGTCCTTTAAAGCGGTGGCAACTTTTAAAGCCGCTTGCATAGCTGCATATGGCTTTCCTTCTTCGCGATGTGCTTTAACCATCATACCGCCACTCGCCCAGGCTATTGTTTCAGCTCCAGATATGTCGGTAGCTGTTATGATAGTATCGTTTTTTGATGAATAGACATTAAGCACTGCTGTTTTCTTCTTTTTTGCAGATGCACTGCTTGTTGTCTGTGTATGTTGTTTTTCTTCTTCTTTGTTAGAAACATTTTCTTTTATTTTTTTCTCATCCATACGACCACCCGCTTCTTTTATTCCATTTTATTTTCACCTTCGCTTGGTGCTTTTTTTTCTTCTTTAAACTCACCAGCTGATAAATCTATTGGTTTTGTATATTTTATTGTATCTTCTTCTTTTGCTAAAACAAGATAGCTTGGTACATTTACCTTTCGACCATTAACAGAAATAAAACCGTGGGTTATTAGCTGTCTTGCTTGTTTTGGACTTTTTGCAAGACCTTTTCTATATACGATTGTTTGCAATCTTCTTTCTAAGATATCTCTAACTGATAGAGAAAGAATATCATCTATAGTTCCACCTTTCATTATTCCTAATCTTGAAAGTTTTGTCAGTATTTTTTTAGCATCTGCCAATCTTTCTTCTTCACCAAGCGATAATAATCTTCTGGCTTCTCTTCTATACTTTCGTAGTTCTTCGTCCGCTTTCCATATTTCGCTTGAGTTTTTAAGTCCATATTCTTTCTTTAGTTGTGTATCTCTCTTTATTCGATCTTCGTCCCACAATCTTTTTGGTTTTGAAAACTTATTCCTTAAGCGTCTTGGGTCTCCCATTTACTCACCTACTTCTTCTTTTCTGCGGCCGGGGCAGCTGCTTTAGCCGGAGCTGATGCTTTTGCAGGTCCAGCAGCTCCACCTTTCTCTGCTGGTTTTGCGCCCCCTTGCGCAGCAATTACTGATTTCCTCATGACACCTACTGCCATTCCTTTTCTACCGGTATTTCTTGTTCTCTGTCCTCTTACTTTTTGTCCATAGAAGTGTCTATAACCTCTCCAACTATATATTTTCTTTTCTCTTTCAATGTCTTGGGTAGTAGCGAAAATTAAGTCATTCATTATTAAATGCTTATTTTCTCCTGTGGTGTAATCCTTGTTTCTGTTTTTTATACAGTCCGGTATTCCGTATTTATCTAAATTGTAGAGTATGCTATCTATTTTTTCTATTTGTTCATCAGTTAATTCTCCAACTGTCATATTTATTGGTATATTCATCTGTTGACTTATTATGTTGGCTGCAGCAGCTGCCATAGTGTGCCCTATTCCCTTTATTTTTAATAGGCCATTCTTTAATGTAAGATTACCTTTCATATCCTTTCCAGCAATTCTCACTATCCCTCTTCTTCCACTCTCTTTTTTTTCCTCTTGTTTTTCTTCCTTTTTTTTCAGTTCTGCCTTTTTTTTCGGAGGTGTTTTTCCTACTGCCATAATCATTCACCCTATTCTACCTACCTCTTCCACTTCATATTCACTAACGTGGGCGATATTCGGTATTTTCTCTTCTATTTCGTTCATTCCCCCAGCATTATCATTTAACAGAAATGTTACTTTTATTACCTTTATCCCAAAACCTACCTCTTCTTCCCAAATTTTGCTTACCTTTGCCACTTTCTCAAGTTCTTTTTTTACTTTCTCTATGTTAGCAGGATCATCAACATAAACTTTTATTTTTGCAACAACATTGTACTCCATACTTTCACCTACTAAGGACCAATAAAGCCACATTTGCATTCGTAGTTTACTCTATTCTTCCTGCAAAAGTTACAGCGAACTATTTTCTCACCGCACTTTGGACAAGGAAATTCTGCAAATTCCTTTGTATTCCTACCACAACTTGTGCATCGTTTCAATTAATCACCAAATAAAATGCCAGATTTAGTGGAAATTTATTTATATTAGATATATATTTAAACATTGCGCCATTGAAACTTTTTTACAATTAACGAAAGTGATTTAAACATTTGTCGTTGTATACTTTGTGGTGGTTGTGTGCAGCAAGTAAAGCGGGAGATTGCAGGAGAAATAACATTATCTTCTAACCCAGGAGAAACTATGCGAAAGTGGAGAGAAATATTCGAAATAAGTCAGGTTGAGCTTGCTCGCTTTATGAAAGTTTCTGTTTCAACAATAAGTGATTACGAAGGCGGAAGAAGAAAATCACCCGGCACTGCTGTTATTCATCGTTTTGTTGAAGCGCTCTTTGCGATAGATGCATCCAAGGGCGGTAAGATAACTCAGAAATTTGCGGAGCGTGAGAAATCTCCTCAAGAATTTTTTGAAACACACGAATTTGCAAGAAGCATCCCATTATCAGATTTTGCTAATCTAATAAAAGGAGAAATAATAACAAACAAGGATATTGTCGAAAGCAAGAAAATATATGGTTACACCTTAATAGATAGCATAAAGGTTATACTTGATATGCCTCTTTCTTATTTTCAGAACCTTTATGGTAACATAAACGAGCGCGTTTTTATATTTATGGGCGTTAGTACTGGCAGGAGCCCGATGGTTGTTTTACGCGTTAGTCCATCAAAGCCATCCGCAGTTGTCCTTCACAATATTGAGCCTTCAAAGATTGATAAGTTGGCTTTAAAAATATCTGAGAAAGAAAAACTACCGATAATAGTTACTAAAATGCCAATAAGCGACATAAAAAAAGTTTTGACAAGGTTGTGATTAAAGCAACTTAAGTTCTCCAAAAATTTCATCTAGTTTTTTTTCATCCCACGGACCGGCTGCAAAACAAGTTATCGTACCTGGTTCTATTTGCGTATGGCCAGCATCCCGAACGAGTTCGCACGGGATTCCATTTTTTTTAGCAATATCAAAATATCTCAAAAGTTCCTCTTCACCCTTTACCTTAAGAACTACTTTTTTTTGCCCCTCCCTAATCCATTCTTCTGCTACTTCTGGATTTGTTTTTTTTACTTTTTCATATGAAATAAGAGAAGCATGGGAAGATTGTGCCGCAATTTTTCCTTTGCCCATCTCTAAATCGCTTCTAACAACAATTACTTGCTTATACATTTACTCACTCTTTATTATTCTTATCTTTACTACTCTCCCATCGATTTCGTTCTCTTCAGCACCTTTATCTTCTTCATAATAGACGGCGGTTGCATTAACTATCTGTTTCAATCTTTCTTCATATTTTTTGACTATTCCTTCTATCTCCTTATCGCTTGAAAATTTTACTGTTATCCGGTCTTTCTCAACAAGTTTTGCCTTTTTCCTCATGTTTTGTATTCTTCTCTTTATGTCGTTCAGTATACCTTCTTCATAAAGCTCTTGCTCAATGCGTTTGCTTATATGCACAACCCCTCCTTCAAAGGGTGAAGAAGCGTATTCGCCACTGGGTGCACTTTCTACTAATTTTGTTTCTTTTGCGTTAAGCGTGGTGCAGATAGCTTCCTTAAATTGACTTACTGCTTTGCTTACTTCTTGAGATTTAGTTTCTATGTATGTTGTTTTTATTGGCCATCTTGTTTTTATTTTCGCGTTTTGTCTTGCCAGTAAGCCTGCTGTTATTATCCCTTGGATAATCTCCATTCTTTTCTCACTTAGCATGTCTATTTCAGCTGGATTTTCTACCACCATACTGAAGAGATTGATAGATTCTTCTTTCTCGAACTTCCTGAAAAACTTTTGGTATATATATTCTGCTAAAAATGGAGACACTGGTGCAAGCATTATTAAAGAATTAAGAATGGATTGATAGATCACATAAAGCGCTTCGTTTTTTTTCTCTTCATTGGCCAACCTATCTTTTGCCAGCTTCATATAAAATCTGCTTAAATCATTTGTTATGAAATTTCGGAGTTTCTTTACTGCATTGTTTATTTCATAATTCTTGAAAGCGTTGTTATAATCTCTTATCGTGCTATTTAATCTGCTAAGCAGCCATTTATCCTCTTCTGTTAATTCTAAACCATCCCTTTCTATTTTTTCATTCGGATAGAATCTTTCAAGAAAAGTGCCTAGATTGTAAATTATGTTTATATCACTGTACACTGTTTTAAGTTCTGTCCAGTTAAATTTTATTTCTTCCCATATTGTATTACTTAAGCCCCACATTCTAAAAGTATCCGCGCCATTTTTTTCTATTATCTCCTCAATAGGCACAAAATTCCCAAGCGATTTGCTCATTTTTTCTCCATGTTCATCTACGAAAAAGCCGTGCATGAGCAATCTTTTGTAAGGTGAGGCGTTGTACCTTACAATTCCTGAGCCAAGAAGAGAGTAGAACCATCCTCTTATTTGGTCTTGGCCCTCTATTATTATTTCACTTCTTTCACCATATTTTTTCGCTTCCTCATTTGTGAGCGATGCCCATACTGCATTACCAGAATCGAACCAAACATCTAACACATCTTTTACTCTTTTAGCATTGCCGCCACATTCACAATTTATCTCTATTTCATCAACATATGGTCGATGCAACTCTACATTTTTTGGCAATTCTTTTTTTGAACCTATTACATGGATTTTTTGGCACTTCTCGCATTTCCATATTGGCAATGGTATGCCCCAATATCTCTGTCTTGAAATACACCAATCAGGTGCGACCTCGACAAAATCCCTAAATCTTTCTCCTGCAAATTTTGGGTGCCATTCAATGTTATTTATTTCATCCATCATTTTTTCTTTTGTTTTTGATATTGTTATGAACCATTGTTTTGTAGTTAGGAATATGAGGGGTGTTTTACAACGCCAGCAGTGCGGGTAACGATGTTTTATTCTACTTGCATATACCAAACTTCCATTTTGTTCTAAGAGCTCTATTATTTGGGAGTTCATCTCTCTAACATTTTTTCCTATAAACATTTCTCCAGCTTCTTCTGTATATCTTCCGCTTTCATCTACTGGTGAAAACGCTTCGATATCATATCTTTTACCTATTATAAAATCTTCTTGCCCATGTCCAGGTGCACAATGCACCAATCCGCTTCCATCTTCTAAGTTTACATATTCATCGCTTAATACTACTTTTCTGTTTGCTATCTTTTTTATCTTATCTTGGAAAGGATGTTCATATTCTATATCTTTTAATTTTCTTCCAGCTATTTCTTCAAGGACAACTGCATTTTTTTCTGTTATACTCATAAGATAGTCCAATCTGTCTTTTGCGAGATACCAAATTTCATCGTCGACCTTTGCTTTTACATATGTAAAAGTTGGGTGTGCCATGACCGCCATATTTGCTACAAGTGTCCAGGGAGTAGTTGTCCATATTATCAAATATTCATTTTCTTTATTTTTTATCTTAAACTTAACAAATATGCTGGGGTCTGTTTCCTCTCCATACTCTAATTCATAATTAGCCATCGTTGTTTCGCATCGATAGCAATATGGTAGTACATAAACTCCCTCATGCATTAAGCCTTTATCCCAAGCCATTTTCAACGTATGCCATGAAGATTCTATGTATTCGTCTTTGTATGTAATGTAAGGTTTATCCCAATCCATCCAAACTCCCAATCTCTTAAATTGTCCGCTCATTACTTCAATGTATTTTGTTGCAAACGCTTTGCATTTTTCTATAAACTTGTCTATTCCGAGTTTTTCGATTTCTCTCTTGTTTTTTATACCCAACTCTTGCTCTACCTTTACCTCTATAGGAAGCCCATGCGTATCATACCCTGGTTGTGCCCTTACGTCCTCCCCACGCATTCTGTGATAACGACAAACGGCATCTTTTATGCATTTGTTCCAAGCTGTACCTGGATGGATTTGACCAGTAGCATAAGGTGGCCCATCGCAAAAGTAAAACTTTACTTGCGATTTTGCAACTCTTTCCTTTGCTTTTTCGTATATTCTGTTTTTTTCCCAAAACTCTAGTATTTCTTGTTCTATTTTCTTGTAATCGTACATTTTCTTCCCTCGATAAAATGAAGATTATATCTCTTATGTTTTTTAAATTGTTTTATATTTTTTATGATTTCTTTTTTTAAACATTCTTATACATAATTTACAATATGAAGAAAACAATCGTTTTTGCAATAGCTGCTGCCTTTACTTATAACACTGCGTTTAATTTTGATTGTTGCCGACCCAATTTTTATAATAAGCCAGTTCTCGCAGAAGAATACTTTTCTGTTGGTCAGAATTTTTATCAATCCAAAAAAATTAATGAAATACTGAAAAAAATTCCCTCTACAAATTCGACCAAAGAAAAAGCTCAGATAATCTATGATGTGTTTGCAGTTAAAAACAAAGGTTTGAAAATAGATGAATCTCAAAATGGCAAACGGGCGCCTAGACTTATAGATGAAACACTTAAAAATGGCGGAGATTGTAGTGAATTCGCATTTGTAATAGCTGCGGCAATTAAGCAACTACATTTAAGCGGTGGTGCATTGCTTGTTAAGATGAAAAATGCATCTGAGGACGTGCAGCATATTGTCGTTTATGTTAAGGATGGTAATAATAGGATAATCATCGACCCGCAAGCTGACGATTTAAATAAAGTGCTTGATGGTTCCGTCTATACTGTGATAGCAGATTTGTCTTTTGAACAATTACCATATATGTTTTATAGGGAATACGGCGATTATTATAGAAATTCTAAAAACTTAGATAAAGCGATTGAATATTACAAGCGTGCAGTTGCTATTTATGAGAAGGACCCTTATGTTCTTTGCAATCTTGCCAATTTTTACCATAAAAAAGATGATTTGGTTAGTGCCTATCAATATGCGGAAAAAGCCCTTGCTCTTTCGTTAGGGGATAAAAAAAAGAAAGAAATGCTAAGAATAAAAGTAGAATATCTCGTAAGTTCTGGTGTGGACGAGTGTGCCAATGGAAACACCATCAAGGGCAGAAATCTTTTGAATGAGGCAAAAAATATTGGTGAAGTAAATGGGGTTATAGATAAAAACGATATGAGTATAATAGAAGAAAACTTAAAAATTTGTAAATAATTAAAGAAGGTTTATTATGCCTTTTTGTTGCATTGCACGGAGAAGATAAAGACTACCGCATATTAAAACTGCGCCAGTGTTTTTTGCAGTTGAGAATGCTTTTTTGAGGTCTTTTTCAACTACGCTATGAGTGTACCTTTTTGCTTCTTTAGAAATCTCTTCAGCAGGCACGCTTTCATCGCCATACTCTGTTGCAATAAAGATGGTTGCGTAGGGGCAAAGCAGTTCTAACATCTTCTGCCAGTCCTTTGTTTTTTTTGCCGCGAATATAACCGCAAGATTTTCATATTTAAACATATAAAGGTTTGTTACAAGGTTTCCAATGCCGTCTGGATTATGCGCACCGTCTGCTATCACTAATGGTTTTTGGGATAACACTTGTAGCCTTCCCGGATGGATGGTTTTTTCTAAACCTTTTCTTATAGCATCTTCAGAAACCCCTATCTCTTCTGCTGCTGCAACTGCTAACGAGGCATTTGTTATTTGGTAATGTCCTAAAAGAGAGGTTTGTAATCGGGAATAAAAATCGTATCCAAGGTAATCAAAAACATTGCCTTTTGCGTTTGTTGAAACGCATTCTACAAAAAAATCCTCACCTAAAGAACGCAAATGTGCTTTAGTTTTTTCTGCTTCTTTTTTTATTATAGATAAACCATATTCCGCAGCAGTTATAGCACTTCCACCTTTTATTATGCCAGCTTTTTCCCATGCTATTTTCTCATAAGTAGTGCCAAGCATTTCTGTATGGTCGAGTTCTATTTTTGTTATTATTGAGATGACAGGATTTGCTACATTTGTTGCATCATACCTGCCACCCATCAATATCTCAACTACTGCATAATCAATGTTTTTATCGTTAAAATACTGATAAGCTAAAGCGGCTAATCCTTCCCAGTATGTGATAGGATTCTTTTTTGCTTCTTTGACTATCATCTCTTCGTAATCTAAAAGTTCCTTTTCGCTTATCCACTTTCCATCTATTTGTATTCTCTCGCAAGGAGAAATTATGTGAGGAGAATAAAACGAGCCAACTCGATATCCCTCTTCTTTCAGTATTTGTGATAGATATGCAGTTGTTGAACCTTTTCCATTTGTGCCAGTTATCAATATCGTCTGGTAATTGTTTTGAGGATTATCTATTGCATCCATAAATTTTTTTATTCTTTCTAATCCTGGTTTTGGATCAGTGCCAAGCTTTTCCAGTGGCTCTAACATTCTTCTCAGCAGCCTCCACAACATTTTCAAGAAGCATTGCTACTGTCATTGGCCCCACTCCGCCTGGGACAGGGGTGCAACTCGCTTTTTTTATTACTGAATTAAAATCTACATCGCCAACAAATCCAGCCGCAGTCTTGTTTATGCCAACATCTATTACAACTGCATCCTGTTTTACCATGTCAGCAGTTATTAGTTTTTCTTTTCCAGCAGCAACTATTAATATGTCTGCCTGTTTAGTATGCTCAGAAAGTTTTTCAGTTTTTGAGTGGCAGATAGTAACCGTCGCATTTTTTCTTAAAAGTAAAATGGCAAGAGGCTTTCCGACTACATTACTCCTTCCTACAACCACTGCATGCTTTTTTTCTATTGGTATATTATAATATTCTAAAAGCCTTATCACTCCTGCGGGCGTGGCAGGGAGAAAACCAGGCATACCAACAAATAATTTTCCTAAATTTGTAATTGTCCAACCATCTACGTCTTTTTCTGGGGATATTGCATTTATCACTCTGTCTTGGTTTATATGCTGTGGTAAGGGCGCCTGTACTATAAAACCATCTATCTCTTTGTCATTGTTGAGTTTTTCTACTAAGTCGAGTAATTCTCTCTCAGGAACATTTTCAGGAAGCTTTATTAGGTTTGCATTTATTCCTATGCTCTCTGCTTTTTTTATCTTGTTATTAACATAGAGCTCAGAGGCAGGGTCTTCTCCAACAAGAATTATTACTAACGATGGTTTTTTTGGGAGTGATTGCACTCTTCTTTTTAAATTTAGAAGAATGGCATCAGCGGCATCCTTTCCTGAGAGTACACGATACATACTAATAATTTTCACACGAGTAATTTAAACTTATTGTTTTATTTTTTATATGCTCTATTGGGTCGTGGAACTATGAAAATGGCTTTGAGGGAGGAAATACTCGCAAAAAGGAATAATCTACCTCTAGAAGAACAAAAAAGACTTAGCGAGATAATATGCGCTAATTTAATTCAGCGCCCTAATTTTATAAAAGCAAAGTGTATTGCTTTTTATCTTGCCAAAGGTAGCGAGGTTGATTTAAGATTCGCTATTGAGAAAGCAATCGAAGATGGTAAGGATGTGCTCGTGCCGATTACAAATGACCATATTGAGATGGTACTTTTTGAGAGCTTTGAAAGACTAAAACCAGGTCGTTTTGGCATTTCTGAACCGATTGAAAAGGTAGAGGGCCCGCCCCCTGATGTTATAATTGTGCCAGGTGTTGTCTTTGGTTTATGTATGCATAGGATAGGTTATGGAAAAGGTTATTATGACCGCTATTTGAAAACGACAAATGCATATAGAATTGGAGTTTGTTATGATTTTCAGTTGCTTGATAGACTACCATCTCATAATTTTGATGAACCAATGGATGAAATAATTACAGAGAAAAGAATAATAGTAAAAAAATTTTAGCCGAGGAAGCCGCGGACCCATGCTGCCCGTAGTATATCCTCTTCTACTTCTAATTGTCTTTCCATATTTTTCATTATTATGCTCGTTATTTTGTTGTGTGCATAGTTTTCTTCATAATCTACATCCAATGTGGCTATAGCATGTTCGATATTGGTTTTTAACTGGTGAGGAAAATATTTCAGATTTTCTTTATTTAAGAACGGTAATGCTGTTTTTATATCATTGAGAAAATTTGGGTAGACCTCAACTATCTCTTCTATATCTTTTTGATTTAAAGCGCTAAGCCCAAGAATTTCTGGTGGAAAACCATACGAATATAAAGCAGCACAAAATCTTATGGCGCGCGGTAAAACAATACCTATCCTGCTTTTTCTTGAATACCCAAAAAGACCAACGTGAAGTTTTCGCATCCTTCTTTTTGGTATGTAAACACTCATTCTG
This sequence comes from Candidatus Bilamarchaeaceae archaeon, assembly GCA_038870635.1. Lineage (GTDB taxonomy): Archaea > Micrarchaeota > Micrarchaeia > Anstonellales > Bilamarchaeaceae > JAVZJR01. Next base: position 17,759 of record JAVZJR010000002.1, read on the forward strand.
TTTGCATTGTCAGCTACTAGCACAATCTCTTTTTCATACTGTGCTATTATTTTCTCTATAATCGGTATTATTCTACTTTCATCTACTGCTATCGGTTGGCCAGTTGGTGTGTTTTCGATTTTATCTATTGCTGCTCGGACCTCTTCTTCATCGTTATCATATTTGAATGATGATTGTATTGTAAAGGTGTGTACTGAAGGATACCCTTTTAATATATGATCACAATTACTTGGTTTAAAATTTCCTCTGAAAGGAGCAGAACCGCATCCGAGTATTGGATAAATTGTTTTTGATTGTTCTATACTTACTTCTCTTAGCCTATCAAGGGCAAGTTTTACCAAGAGGACTGCCGCAGTGGATGAATAATTAAGAGCAGGATCACTTCTTGCTATCCAAAAACGCATTTCTTCTTCTTTTGTTTTTTCGAGGTATTCTCCTGCTATTTTGCCTGCGTTTATTATTGCTTCTTTTGTTTCAACTAAAGGAATTACTTTTATGTCCTTTGGCTCTATCTCTCCGACCCATTCTTTAATCTTCTGGTCAATTATTAAGTTTTCCTCTATTTTAGAGATATAATCTCTGTAAAATTGCTTTACTTTTATGGCTTCAGTTGCAGAGGAGCACATTGGTAGAGCAACTTCAAAAACAGGCGTCACTCTTTCTCCATAGAAAAATGTCGCCGTGTCTGCGCTTCTTGCTATACTCATAAGTGTTTCAAGAAGAACCTTTGCATCATTTTTTTCAACAGCTGGGTTTGGCACTCTATAGGTAAGGCGGACATCAACACCTGGTTTTTTTCTCCTAAAAAATGCTTCATACTTTGCAAGTAGTTTTTTAACCACAAAGTTATCAACTTCTTTTCCTTCGTAATCCCATAGTTGCTCGCGGCATTTTAAATGAGAGAAAACATAGAATGCTTCTTTTATTTCGTCTTCCCAATCGAAAACATTACTGTTGCAAAAAAATGGTTGTCGTACATTGTCAGGATGCTGCGTAGACATTGTTCTTGGTATCATGCTACCCCTTCTTTTTTTGAGATTTTTTTATTTCATCCATTAATTGTAATAAGCCTTCTGCCATTTCTTTTATTTTTTCGTCATCACTTTTTTTAAGGTCACTTACTATTTTTTTTATGTTATCATTTTCCAAGAGGGCAATGTTTTCATTTTCTTTTGTCTGTGTTATCATGTTGCCAAGCATTTCTATTGTTGCTATCTTTATATCTTTGTTTTCATCACCCAGTAATTTTTCTATCGTTTCATCGAATTCATATTCAGATATTTTTTTGTGAATGCCTAGCGCACCTATAAACGCTATTGCGCTTTTCCTTAATAAAACATCAGTAGATTTCTCTGCGATTTCTTTTACCCTCTCTGTAATATCGTTATCTACATTTTCCACTCCAAATTTTTCTATTAAACCACCATACAAAGTTATTCCAAGTAATACCGGTTCTTTTTGTTCTGATATAATTAATTCTTTTATTTTGCTGCTGATTTCTTTATCTTTTAACGGATTATTTTTTATTTGTGGTAATGCATAAAAGAGGCAATAACTGACCGCAAGATTTGTAGTAGGTTCTCCTTTTTGTAACTGCTTTTTTAAAAATTTTAAAAAACCTTCTTCGCTTTGAGGAAAATTTTTTATGTTTGCGCCTAATTGAATGGCTTTCCCTAGAGACCACAGAGCTAAAAGGTTTGTTTCTTCTTTCTCACTTAGCGTTAAAATTTGTCTAAACAATAATTCATTTTGTTTCTTAGCTATTTTTTCGCCAATGTACTCCCCAAGTAATTTTATCACGTCATTCTTTAAAAAGGGAATATCAGCGTATTTTTTCATCTCTTTTTCTATTTCTTGTATATTTAAGAGACCATCATCAAAAAAGTATTTTTTGGTGCTTAGTTCGATGTTTAGGGTGTAACCATTAGTTTTTAGAAAAGCCCAAAATTCTTCATCTGGCGGTTTACTAAATGTCGCATTTTTTTCTTTTATTAAGAAGAATGGGTATTCCGTGGCAAAGTTATAAGGTTCTGAAAGAAGAATATCTTGTTCTTCATCATTTACTTTTTCATAATCCAATAAGTAGAACTTTATCCCTGTTTTTTGGCTTATCAAAGTTAATTTTTTTATTATCTCTTCTTTGTTTTTTAGGTCTTTTGAAGAGAATACAAAAATTATACCTTTTTTTACATCATTTAATGAGTTTATAGTTATGAGAAAATTTTCTTCACGTACTGGTATTGCACCTAGTGTACCCTCCCCTTTTTTTTCTTCTTTTTTTATTTGCATTCTTCCCATAATTACATTTCTCAGAGAACTATAAAAAATCTATGGGTAGAGTCTGCTTATAGTTCTGGGGAAGGGTATTGCATCGCGGATATGCGGTAGGTTAAGGACCCATTTTGTAAGACGCTCGATGCCTAAGCCAAATCCAGAGTGTGGCACAGAGCCATATCTTCTAAGGTCAACATACCATTTGTAATCTGGTGAATTCGGATCAAGCCCAAACTTCTTCATTTTTGTGACAAGTTTATCAAGTTCCCATATTCTTTGGCTTCCGCCTATTATCTCGCCATGTCCTTGTGGTGCAAGCAAGTCATCATTTAGCACATATCCCGGCCTGTCTGGGTCTTCTTCCATATAAAACGCCTTTATTGCTGATGGAAAATGATGAACAAAAACAGGGACATCGTACTCTTTTGTTAAAAGCGCTTCTTCGTCTGCACCAAAATCATCACCTTCTTTCATGTTTCCTCCTAAATCATTCACTTTTGCGACTGCATCTAAATAATCTAAACGCGGAAAAGGTGGGACGACCTTTTTTAAATCATCTGGATTTCTCCCACACTGTTCCAGAAGGTCAGGATGATTTTTTACCATTTTTTGTACTGCATACGATATCATTTCTTCTTGAAGCTTCATGTTGTCTTTCCAATCATACCACGCCATCTCAGGCTCAAGGTGCCAATACTCCGCAAGGTGCCTTATTGTTCTGCTTTTCTCTGCTCGAAAAGAAGGTGCAAGAACATATACTTTTTCGTGAGCGTACACAAAAACCTCGGCGTACAATTGCGAGCTTTGTGTGAGATATGCTTTTTCACCAAAATAATTAAGCTCAAAAAGCGTTGCCCCTCCCTCACACTCTGCTTTTGTTATTATTGGGGGGGCTAGTTCAAAAAAATTCTCTTTCGCAAAAAATTCTCTGAGATAGCCAACAAGATAATGGCGCGCTTGCATTATCGCAGTCATCTTTCTTGAGCGTAGCCAAAGGTGGCGTACATCTAAAAGAAATTCATCGCTCAAATCTTTTGATATCGGGTAAGGTTCTCCTTTTGATATAAATCTTACCTCTTTTGCTTGAAGTTCTACTCCACCAGGCGCTCTTTCATCTTTTTTTACTTCTCCTTTTATTTCCATTGAACTCTCTATAAAACAAGTCGTTGCCGCTTCCCAACTCTGTGCATCAACTTTATCTTTTTTTATCGCACATTGTATTATTCCCGTTGAGTCGCGCATGATTACAAATGCTAAACTTCCACTCGTTCTTTGGCGGTAAACCCATCCTCTTATTGCGACATTTTCGCCTTCTTTTTGTGCGAGCACTTCTTTTATTTTTTTAAACATACATTCACCTTTTCAAAGATAGAGAAGTATTAAATTAAAATATTTCTTTATTTTTCTGTTTTTTTATCCTTTACACTGCATATCATTTTTTAAAACTTTTTTGTTATATATATATGTATGTCCTATCTTGTTTCTAAAAAAAATTTATTTACTCATAAAAAGATGGAAGATTCGTTTTTAAGTAAATCGCCACTTTTTGATGAGAATACGAAACAAAAACACACGTGTTTTGAAAGAGTGTGTGAGAAATTGTTAACTATTCCAAGGAGAATCTACTCACAAGAGCTTTTGCCATATTTAAATAATACAGAAAAGATTATTGCTAATGGAATTTACGATGGAAAGACAAAATGGGAAATAGTTAGAAATGCTTTGGCTGTTATAAAACTGCCCACATTCTATAGCGGAGTCCAATCTCTTGAAAAAAAGATTGATTATTGGTTTGAAAATGGGCGTATATTAAAAAAACAAAATACTGATCGTATAAAAGAAATAGTGAATAAAGCGATTAAGAGCAAAAGGTACCATAAAGAAATTCTGCCTTTTTTAAATGAGCAAGAGAAAAAAGCAATTTCTGTTATTATTTCAAAAGATCAACCAAGGATGAGGGATGTTGGGGAAGTCATAGGTCAAACTGCTGCTTTAAATATCATAAAACGCCTTCTTTTTTATTTAGAGAGATGGGAGCAGCGTGGTGTTTTTAAAAAAACAAAAAAAGAAATTAATCAAAAAAAACCATTTGTTCAAACTTTAACTGAGTTGAAAAATTTAACTTTGCAAAAGCTTAGTAATGGTTATACCTTATCTAATATCGCATGGGACTATAATCTTTGGCTTACTCAATACCAGTTACTTGAGTATATAATTAATAATGATGTGAATATAAAAAGTGAAGAATTGGCTCGTAAACTTTCTATTGTTCCCGCAGGGGTTTTTTACACTGCTCACTCTTTAATAAAAAAGTTATCTTCTGAACCATCTATTGATAAAAATAGACGCAGTCTTCTTCTAAAAGTTAGAAAAAATTTTAAAAAAATAGGCCAAGAAAGATACGAGAAAGAGCTTGCACCTTTGTTAAGAGAAAGTGAACGCGAAGTTGTTGATATTTTACTAAAACCAGCTGCTCCACCCTTCTATGTTGATCTTCCAAAATCTGTTTTTTTCTATAATCAACAATTAAAATCTATCAATAAAAAAATAGACTGCTTTTTAAAATTTGGAAAATTGAAGGGCTTTTCTATTCCCCCCGATGGTGTTGTTTTTTTACTTAGAAAAAAAATTATTGCTGCACTAAAAGAAGGTTTGACAACTGAGCAGATTGCTTCCTCTATATTAACGAAAAAAAGTAGTATATTAAAATTGAAGAAAACTTTAAACTTTATTGTTGCTAATAACGAATCACCAAAGTTTCTACATTTGGCAGAGAACTGCGAATTTGAAAAAGGCTATTTATTGCACTTATTAAGAAAAACAAAAAAATTTTTAGATAAAAAAACTACTCGTCGCTCGCGTAGCGGAAGTTCTCAGTAGCAAATTCGTATTCGAATATCTCATCTTTTTTAAAGAATCGTTCTATTTCTTTTTGTGCAGTTTCCTTTGAGTCGCTAGCGTGTATTACATTTCTGGAAGTACTATTCGATAAATCGCCTCTCACTGTGCCTGCAGGTGCTCTTGTTGCATTAGTTGGCCCTAACATTGTCCTTACTACTTCAACCGCTTCCTTTCCCTCTATTATCGCTGCGATTATAGGGTGGGTCGTCATGAATTTTTCCAAATCGGGATAGAATGGTTTTTCAACCAAATGTGCATAATGTTCCTTTGCTAAGGTAGGTGTCATCTTTAACATCTTTAAGGCCACAATCTTTAGTCCTTTTTTTTCAAATCTCGAAATTATCTCTCCTACAAATCCACGTTGTATGGCATCTGGCTTAAGCAATATTAACGTCCTTTCGCGCATTCATTTCACCTATTTGCTTTTTTCTTTTGTTTCTTTTTTTGTAGCTGTTGCCTCTTTGAATTTTCTGCTGGCTTTTGTCCATTTGAATTTTCTGCCAGTTCGATTAAGACCAAGAAGGTTTTTTCTGCATTTGCTTGAACAAAAGAGATATGTTGTGCCATCTTTTTTCACGAACATTATGCCTTTTCCTTTTGCTATGTACTCGGCGCAAAATGAGCATACCGCCATAGCATCACCTTGTCTTTATCTCTTTTGCTTCTCTCTCAGTATCTGTAAGAATTATTATCATGCCTTTTTTCACTGGTCCTTTTACATTTCTTAGTATAACTCTTCCTGCGTCAGGCCCTTCAAGCACCTTACAAAGAACTTGGTAGATCTCTCCATACACTCCTGTTTTTGTTCTTATTTCTACTATTTCAACTGGAAATCCTGCCATATTCTATATTCACCCTATTGTTTGGCAGTAGGTTTTGGCAACTTCTTAATAATATCTTGTAATTTTTCAGTTGCACCGCCCGCATTCTCTACTGCAACTGCCGCAGTTGGTACACCGATTCCTACTGCCTTTCCAAGTTCTGTTTTGCTTGGTACAAAAGCATAGGGAATACCCTTTTCCTTACACAGTACTGGAAGATGAATCGCTATCTCTTCTGGTGTTATGTCTGTTGCTATAACAACCATTTGTGCAGTTTTTCTTTCAACTGCTTTGGTCGTCTCATTTATTCCTTTTTTTACTTTGCCGCTCTCTTTTGCTACTGAGAGCATTTCCAATATCTGTGGTATTAAATCCCCTGGCATTTCTATATCAACCAATTTCGCCATATTTTTCACCTCAATTTTTTATCTCATCGGTTTTAGTCTTCAATATAAGATTTGAATTTTTTTCTTTTATCCATTTGGCCCCAGCAATCCTTGCATATACGTAAGTGGCCGACCTTCTTTCTTTTTGAACTTTTAATACACGCGTTGCAGAGCTTTCTGTTGCAATAATCACAACGCTCTAATTTGGCGCTCTGCGCGCCGCATCTTTCACAGGTTTCAATCATTTAAAGCACCTCTAGATTAATATAAATAAAGCATTAGCAGGTTTCTTTCTTGCTACAAAACCTTTTTATTGGTTTGCAATTTGCTATATTGCGAGTTTCCTCCTTCCTCCTTTTAGTGCAATTGCAGTAAGGCGCGTGGCGTTCTTTTTTTCATTTTCTAGCTGTTTTATTATTGGCTTTGGATCTATATACCCCCATAATTTTAGAGCTTGTGCCAACTCTTTATGGGTTTTTGCGTACTTAGGAGCAGGAATCCCTTCCATAGCTGCTTCTATTGCTTGTCTCATTGAAATCGCACCAGCGCATGTTCCACCAGGATGACCATGAACGCCTGCTCCTGCTTGTATGTTTGTGTCATTGCCATGTAATGCTATTAGCGCATCCACTCTACCTGCGTCTAAACCACCAGAAGCTATACTCAGAACTGGCTTTATATGAGGCGCAAACTCCATCGCAAGCGAGCCAAAATATAGTTTTTCTTCTAATTTATATTGATCTGCGATATCATGATATCTCTTTATTATAAGAGGTGTTCCCTCCATTTTTCCAACCCCTGTTCCTATGTGTAATTGATCGATTCCTATTAATCTATAAAATTTTTCATATACTTGAAAATTGATACCAAAAGTACCTCTATTCACAGCAGCAAAACCCGCTCGATGAGCATGCGTCGCGAAGCCATATCTTCTTGTCACCTCTACCACGCTTTCAAGTAAGGCAAGCCCCATAACGTAAACATCCAGCATAACTATGACATTTTTTTGCAATCCCATTGAGTTTAGATAATCTATTCTCTCTATCATTTTTTCATATTTATCTGATATGTTGCTTGAATATACTTTATTCTCACCTGTTTCGTCCTTTGCTTTTTCTATTGCTTTTACTACTTCGTGTAATCTGTCTTTCCACTTGCAGAAATCTTGATCCACTAGGTTTTCATCATCCTTAACTAAATCCAATCCACCAGCATAGGATTCATAAGCTACGCTTGCCCATTCTTTTGGTGCAAGACCAACTTTTGGTTTTACTATTGTACCTACATGTGGTCTTCTTGTTTTTTGTGTACCAATAATTTTACGCAATCCTTCAATCCCGTGCAACGGTCCTTTAAAAAGTTTTTGATAATCGAGCGGGAAGGATATATCGCAAACATATAATTCTTCTAATTCCTTCATTCCGAATATATTGCCAAGCACAGATGCTTGGAATTGGGATATGTTTTTAGTGTCAAAATGTTCGATTGGATATGCAATCCACACAAAACCAGAGTTGTTTGTCACTTTATCTATTCTAAAAACACGTGCTCTGTATTTTTTCCAAACAAAATCATTCATTGTTTTTAATTTGGTCCAAGAGCCTACGCTGCTCTCAGCAGCTATCGCTTCTGCTATATTTTCTATATTTGCTTTTCCCTTCGCCCAGAAAAGAACTACAAAATCATTATTTTTATTTGGTTTGTATTTTAAGTCTGTATATTTATACCCACCATATGCCATAAAACCACCCTAAATTTTAAATTAATTTAACCAAACCTCTTCCAACCTCCGGGATGTTGCCACCAAGCAGATTGGTGCTATTGAGTACAAATGTCATAGTTATAATCATTGCGATTAAGGGCGCGATGCACACAGCATTTACCATTGTCTGTAGTAATATCAGTATTCCTTTGCCACCAAGTCCAAGAAAGTTTTGTATCGCATCTTTATACGCTTTTAAGAAAGTTATACTTTTCGTTACGCTTGAAAAGCCCCCCCACCCGCAACCTTCTTTTATTTCTGAGAAATCAGGTACGCTACATAGCTGTTCGTAATGTAAATTTATTTGTTCTGGGGTGCAGGTTGCTTGAAGGGGGTTTTGATAGTTGTGCGCGGTCAGAGAAGTTGTTTCCCATGTAGAGGGAAGACTTATAGAAGAGAACATTACATACGCAGCCGGGAATACAAAATAAAATCCAATAGCAGCAGCCATAAAATAAGCTCCAGCTCCTCTTGTTGGCGGTAAAGCGCGAAGTGCGACCCCGACTGTGAAAAAGAAGCCTGCAAATACTTTAATGAATTTTATTATGTACATCAAAACATAATACGCATAAAGATAGAATGACAATATGCTTGTAACATTTTTTATTCTTTCAGCGATAGGTTTAATACCAAAACCAGTTGCAAGTTCAGACATGAATATTTCACTATACCAACTTGCTGCTGCATCTACTGGAATACTCAAAACATACAGCGCGTCGAGTGTTCTTATAGCACAGTTTTTAGTAGGAGAAAGATAAAGATCAATATAATCCGAAGGTGCGCTTATAGGTGCACTTATCTGTGCAGTTGGAGAAAAACAACCGAATGTTGCCAAGTATGATGTTTTTAGTATTACATCATCTAAAAGAGGTTCTCCTATAGCAATTAGAAACCCTACTACTATAACAATCGCAATCGTTGACATAGCATATACAAATTCAGTTTTTGCTATTTGCTCAAGATTTTTAAGAGAGAATATTCTTGATAGAACTATTAGTCCGGCCGCAGCCACTATAGCGATTCCAGAAATAATTATGGATAACGTCATCCAATCTGCATATGCTGACCTCATAAATGTTTGAGCACGCACGATTGAAAAAAACAAAATTAAAAACAAAAGCATTTTTTTCATTATATCAGCCTCATAAATGAACTCAAATCAACTTCCTCGCCTAAAGACTTACTCAAACCGCGCGCCGTCTGCACAAAAATAAAAGTATTGAATAGCGGAATCATAACACCAATCAGAAAAGCTCGCGCTATTATTCCTGAAGCAAAAGCAACTACTGTGAAAAATAGTGAGCCAAAGAAATTTTGTATGAATTTATAAATCATAAAAACTGGAGAGAATATGAGCGTCCATATAGTTAAATCGCCAAATATCATACTCTTTATTGTTTCTACTGTGTTAGTTAGGTCATTTGTTATGTTTGCGAGCGTAAGGAAGTTATTAAAAGATGTAAGAGGCCCGTCATCAGAATATAATACGACATAATCCAACGTTATCAATAGCGGAAAAGCGATTAATAAAACCGCGCTTATTGCTATTATGCTGCCCCCTACTTTTCGTGTTGGCGTGAAGCAACGAAGAAAAACTCCAAGAGGTAAATAATATTTAAGAAAAGCATCCAGTGCAAATAGATAAGTAAAATATTGGGCATAATTTACTATATACGCAACCACGAGGGTTATCATTGATGTTCTGAGCAATTGTTTTAGCGGACCTGCTGTTCCTGCAAGCGGTGTTGATACAAAACCAACTCCTAAAGGCCTTGTGTGTGGATTTGCAGAAGACATAAGATCAATGGGCATATTGTATATGTAGGTTATCTGTACCCAACCTAAAATATCTTCTTTTACCTTTATGAAATAATCACCTGTAATATCATAAACGTTTTTAGTCGGTGCGGTTCCAGCTGGTATAAAGTTTGATGGTACTACTGTTCCAATTGTTATATTATTTAAGGTGCCTACAATCATAACTATAAAAGAGAGCATTATCGCAGAAACAATGAGTTCAGTAAGTTCGAGTTTTACACTTCCTTTCATTTGTTCATTTCTCCAAAGTGTTGCCCAAATATATACAAAAGCAAGAAGTATGGCAGAGGTTGTTAATGCAAGTGTAGAATTTGCTATAAGGTCTCCTGGGAAACCAGCCAAAGCCGAATTTATTATTTCTTGAGCAGTAAGCATTTATTCACCTTATATGATTTTTAGGAATGACATGTAATTAACATCCGCCGCACCTAGCCGTCCTGCAATTTCTCTAGCATAAGTTAATGTTATGAACACTGAGAAGAATGGAAGTACCGCTCCCATAATTACCACATAGTATACGCTATTCCTAAGAAGATCGTATGTTCCTACAGCAATCACACCGCAAATTAGGGGAATTAATGCCCCTCCACCTAATATGCCGAATGCAAGGGCCATTCCAGTCAAGCCAAAAACACCGCTCTTGGCAACAATGTCTTTTAGTTGTTCTAAGTTGTCTACTAGATATGGTTGAAGAAGTTTGTGTGTTTCGTACATGATTATAAACATAATTGGATACATAATGAGCAATGCAATCATTAAAGAAAAAAGAGCAACACCAACTTGTCTTGTTTGAGGAAAAGCTCTTAAAAATATTGATAAGGGAATGAATAATGACCAACTCCATTTTTTTATGAAGCATAAAAGTATACCTTGGGCCAACCATTCACCTAATGCTAAACCCATTGATTGTAGTCCTATTGAAACAAGGTCAATAAAAGGTTTAAGAGCAGTGCCGAGATTAAAATTATACATAGAACGGAAGTTAGTACCCACATACATTGTTGCAGTGTAAAAAATGTGTAAAAGCGTGTTGAAAAGAACCATTGCAGTGTAATTTTTTGATATCTCTGCTACCATTAAGCGAGTAAATGCTATTGCTGCATCTATATATGTATCTTTTCCATAATAAACTGGATCAGTAGGTGGTATATTGGAAGTTACAATTTTATAAAAGTAGTTTCCACTTGTTATAATCCCTATAATGACAAGAACATTTATTATTGTAAACAATATTGTTATCGATTCATTTTTGACAAATACAATTAAGTTAGGCATCTGGAATATCTGCCCTATCATATATATCAATGCTTCAGCAAAAATCACTATTATGAGAGCAAGAATTGTTAGTTCTAAGTAGTCAAAGAATACGGGGGCCGGTTCACAACTACCAGTGCTCAACGCCGCAAACATTAATGTTACGCCACTGCTGGCCGCTGTAACAGTTACGCTTCCTGTTCTTATGAATGCATCTGCTACATTGTTTATTGTATCCACAGTGTCACTTATGAAATTTTGAAAATCTGATTCTGTCGGCTGGGCGGTTTGTTGGGCATAAAGAGCGCATGAAAGAAAAATTAAAGATATTATAAAAACAAAATTTTTATTCATCATATCAACCTTGTTAATCCTGCGAGTTCGATATCACCGCCAAGTGTCATGGCAATAGAACGTGTTGCGGCTATACTTCCAAAAATACTGAAAATGAAAAAGAAAACAGAGAAAAAGGTGATTCTCGCAGTTATGTCTATATATCCATTATCTCTCCAATCATTGACTGTATCGACAGCAATATTGTGCGTGAAGAAATAAGTAAACCATTCTAACATAAACTTTCCTGCTTCAACGACAATATTTTCTTTCTCGCTATCTGATGTTTTTGACCCTAAATCAAAACTGGGATTGAGTCCTTTTTCCTTTATGTATTTTTGTCTTTCATCCGGAGTCATTAATTGGAGAGCAGCATCAACCTCTTGCGTTTTTCCATAATCTTCCAATATTGTTATCCCACCTATAGTAGTGTTACCACTTGCGTTTATATATAACGTGTTTATTATGGGCGGGTCGTATGATCCTCTTGGATTTGCTTCTGTATTAGAAAGCCAGGTCGGTCGTGCTTCTTCTTTTATTTTTATAAGCAGCAAGCCACCTAACGCATATATTGATGGGTAGATGAAATAACCAGTTAGGGCTAAAGCCATCAGTAATCCTCCTAGACGACGAGTAAATGTAAAAGTTCGAAGAATACCTCCACTTACCAGCATAATTGGGAATACGGCAATCGCGAAATATTTTATTAATATTTCTTGGAATTTCGTTAGAAACAATATTCTGGTAAGCCATTTGAAAGAGTATTCAATAACTTGGTTTCTTCTTGAGAAAAAACCTTTCCAAGGTACCCACATCTCCATTCCCATCTTTTCATATATTGTTTGGATTGTTACAGAACTCTCAGCAATCATAGACGTCCAAGAGTAAGTGCGTAAAAGATTATATCCAAATATTCTTCCTTCTTCATAAATTGTTCTTAAATAATAAATAGCAAGACGCAAATGACATGCAGAAATGTTTTCGTAACCATAGATGTTTTGTCCAGCGTTACAAAGGTCTACTTTTTGTTCTACATAGCCTGAAGGCGTGGGTACCTTTATGTAAGTAACTGTATTGCTTTGTCCGAGATTAAGTGCAGCGCTTGTTATCATTGTGACTATTGGTACCAAGGAGAATAACAAAACAATTATTATAATAGAATAGAATATTTCGTAGAGCTCCATTTTTGCCCAGCTTTTTATTTTTTCATTCATTAAAAATGAGCCTATTAAGTAGATGATGGACACTATTAAAGTAGCTATAATGAAAAAAACTCCTGTAAGGGCGATGTAATTTTGTAATAGCGCATCTACGAATGTTGCCGTGTCCATTTCAATCCCTTTTGACAATAAACTTTATCAATGCGTTTATAAACGCTACCGTAATGACCATGGATACTGCAGGAGCAAAAAAACCAAAAAGCGATATTGTTGCGATGTAGTCTAATATAGTCATATATTGACTAATCATTATGAGCATGATGGTTCCTTCAAATACTAAGGGTTGAAGAGCTATGGAAAGTGTTTGGGCTGCAGATGAACTAAATACGCCTACAATTTTTGGAATTAGAATTGCTGGCGCGCTTAATGTAAAAAAGTTAACGCCACAGATGTGCGCTATCAGCTCTATTGGTTCTCGATATGTGATACCTATCTCGTTAAACACTATTGCGTTTATTATATATGTAAGGGGATAGACAACTTGCAATCCTATAACTATGGCTAAAAGAAAAGCGCCAGCATCTTTTGTTGGCGGAAAAAAACGTAGGACAGCACCTGCGGGCAAGAGTAATGGCACAACTAGCGCATCTATTATCAAAAGCAAAAGCAATTGTGCTTTTAAACTTCCCTCCAACATTATAAGGCTGTTTGCTAAAATTCCAGAAAGAGTGGTAAACGTATCCATTCCTGGATAGATTTTATATACCGTGCTCAGTACTGATTCACCTGTTCTCTTATAAAATGTATTTAGTACAGAAGTGCAGACTTGGATTGTATAGCAATCTGTTCTTGCTATTTCAGTATCTTTTATTATTTTTTCTAAGATTAAGGCTGCTCCTGCAGGTACGCTGGGAGCTTTTTCTAAACCACTTATGCCGGAGTTCTTCATTAAATTGTTGGCGAACTCTGTGCTCACCGAGAAAAATCCAAATATAAATATTATTATAAGTATTGCGCTTGTAAGATCGGATAGTTCGACTGTAAGGTATGCTTCCCATTCTGGTACTTTTAAAACCTTTGAGGCCAGATATGTAATGAGTACAATACAGCCTATCATCACTATTATAAGAGCTAAAATTTGCTTGTAAAAATCAGTAATTGGTATGGGTATCTGTAGAGCGAATTTTGCAATAACTTCGAAAAGAATTATATATAAAACCGAAGCCATAATAGTTGCAATTATTATTGTTTGTGACCAATCTGTTGCCTTTGCTCTAGTTTCTGCACCAAAAAGTTGGCCAACTATATATACTAAAGCTGCTGTAATAGTGAGTAGTATTATGAGGTTTAGTAATGAATCTCTAGCAAGTCTTGCTACTTCAACTATCATTTTGTCAAGTGTTAGTGTCGGTGCTCCACCAGTGACCCAATTAGGCAAGAATGCATATAATAGAATGAGAACAATAGTAGATACGAAACTTGCAGCTATAAGAGTCTGCGCCCAATTTTGTATTTTTGCTCTAGTTTCTGCACCAAAAAATCCTGCTAAAATATAGGCTGTCGCAGACACCACTAAGGCAAGCATAACTAATCCTATCAAAAGTGCCTCTACTGTTCTTGCCCAATCCGTGGCAATGTCTAACACACTTTGCCCAGCCACCAAAGAAAAAAACAAAATTAAAAACAAAAGCGTTTTTTTCATTTTTCACACCAATTTTGACAATCCGGGCAATTCTGCTTCTCCCCCTATGAGCAACGCAATATTTCTGTACATCGTAACTGTTATCATTATCTCGGCTACTGTGGACACAGTGACAACTACAAACAGTTCTGCTAATTTTACTATTTGATCGGTTAAAAGAGTATATATGCTTAATGTCATGCCAACAGGAAATAATATGCTTCCAGAACCAAAAAGATATTTTAAAAATCCACCGCTATATGTAATCATTTCTTTCGTCGCTTGCCATATCGCATCTAAAAAAGGACCAACTACAGGTATATTGGTGCTTACTTTTACTAACTTATCAACAGCACATAGCATATATTTTGCTGCTTTTGCCAAATTTGAATCACTGTCTATTATTCCGCATGCATTTTTAGCCGCACTTGCAGCTTCTGCTCCTTTTTCACTTCCCATCTTTTCTTGAATGGCTTGGTCCTTGTTTTTGATATCATTTATCATATTATTTATATCACTTTGACTCATTTGTGTTTTGAACGGACTAGCTTGTTCGATATAGTTGTAATCAAACTTTAATCCGTAAACATCAAATATTGTATAGAAAGAAAGCATTACTGCAAGAGGATATACAAAATATAATGCAAAACAAACTGCTATTATTGTTGAACCAGTAGTTCTTGTGAAAGGATTCGACCGCAGTACTATGCCAAATGGGAGTAGTACGAGAGGTATAACATTTTTAACAAAAATCATAAGAAGGCTTTTTCCCCATACAGCTAGTACAAGTAAGCCGACACCGTCTACGACAGTAGTGAGCGCGTTGCTTATTAGTCCTATTCCACCATATGGTGCGATGTAAAGTGAAAATAAACCGATGCCGCCAGGCAGTGTCCCGAGGTTAAAGCTTAGTGTTGACATAAAACCCAAAAAGAAGTCTATAAGAGCCAATCTTAGATAAAGCGAAAATAATTCATTTCTAAATACTTCTAATTGTAATAATGCCAGATTGATATGGCCAATTGGCAAGCCCTTAAACATACCGCTTTGCACTTCGGCTGTATTTATCAACGCAGATATAACATTAAACAAAAAGCTATCAAAGCTTAACCAAAAAAGTATTATTACTAAAGAAAAAATGAATGCTGCTATATTTTCCTGTGCTAATGCTTTGTGATCAGGATGTTGAGTAATCGAAGCAAAAATATAAAACATTAAAGCAAGCGCTATTGAAATTACTAGGCAAATGCCTATTATTTGCCATGCTCCGGTTGGCAATGACATTAGTATTAATGGGAACGACAGTAACATAATTACCTTGTTTTATTATATTATGGCTACAAATAAAAATATATGTAATTTAAGTTTTAATGAACAAATATTTCGAGCGGGATTTTTATGTATAGGACACATTATATAAACGAAGCAAAAAAAGAGGTTGACAAAAAAGTAACGGTAGCAGGTTGGGTTCATGATATGCGTGATCTTGGAAAGATAAAATTTATACAATTACGAGATAGAAGCGGTATAATCCAGGTTCTTATCAAAAAAGGTATGGTGCCAGACGAGTGTTTTTCTTTTTCTTACAATAAAGAAGATGTTTTTTCTTTTACTGGTATTGTGAAAGAAAGCAAAATCGCAGCAGCAGGTGTGGAGCTTGTTGCAGAGTCTGTGCAACAGCTAAATAAAGTTGAGATAAAACTACCTGTTGACCCTACTGGTCGAGTACCCGCAGAATTAGACACTCGTTTAGATTATAGATATATTGATTTGCGCAAGAGGGAAGTAGCATTGTTATTTGAAGTTAAATCAATTGTTGCAAATTCTTTTCGAGAGCGTCTCATTCGCTATCATAATTTTGTTGAGATTCATCCCTCTGCGATAACTGGTGCGGCTACCGAAGGAGGCGCAGATGTTTTTCAGTTACAATACTTTGAGAATAAAGCATATCTTGTGCAATCACCACAACTTTACAAGCAACTTGCGGTCATTGGAGGTTTTGATCGCGTGCTCATAACAATGCCTGTTTTTAGAGCGGAAAAGCATAACACTACTACTCATCTTAATGAAATAACTCAGATGGACATAGAGATGGGTTTTGCGGACCATAAAGATGTTATGAAAATTCTTGAGGATGTTGTTTTATACATTCTTACCGAAGTTAAAAACAATCTAGGCGAAGAGATAAAAAATACTTTTGGTGAAATCTCTGTTCCTTCTTCTATTCCTCGTTATACTTACACCCAGCTTGTAGATAAATTAAATTCTGAAAACTTTTCCATGAAATGGGGCGATGATTTCTCAAAAGAAGCTGAGAAAAAAATCTCTGAAATATTAAAAGATGAACTTTACTTTATATATGATTGGCCTACTGAAGTACGTGCGTTTTATTCTATGCCATCCCCAGAAAATGATAAGATATGTCACGCATTTGACCTTATGTACCGTGGTTTAGAAATATCAAGCGGCGCTCAACGTATTCACCAGCCAGCAATGATAGAGACACAATTAAAGAAAAGAGGACTTAATCCTGCCAATTTCGAGTTTTATATAAAAGCATTTCGTGCAGGAGCACCACCACATGCTGGTTGGAGCATTGGTTTGGAGCGTTTTGTTATGAAGATATGTAATCAACAAAATATTCGGGAAGCAATGCTTTTCCCTCGCGATAGAACCCGTCTTTATCCGTAGTGGTTTTTATGAAAACAATAGCTGTAACCAATGACGATGGGTATACTGAAGGAGCAATGATTCTTTTACGCATTGCCAAAAAGCATGCAGAAAAAGCATATGCTGTTTTACCAAATCGTCAAAGAAGCGCGATATCCGCTGCCCTTACTCTTCACAAACCCCTTCGCTTGATAGAACATGAGAAAGATGTGTATACCCTTAGTGGAAATCCTGCTGATTGTGCGATATTTGCAATCCATTCTAAAAAATTTCCAAAACCAGATATGATATTGTCAGGTATAAATTGGGGGGATAATGCAGGCATGTCCCCACTCATAAGTTCAGGCACTATTGGTGCTTGCTGGAAGGCAGCTCTTTATAGTGTTCCCTCGATTGCGTTCTCTCTTTACAAGGATCCAAATGACCGCCTTGGTTGGCTAAAAGCAGGTAATTGGAGAAGCGAGTTGCTTGAGAAAAAAGTAGAAGAAATATTTTTGATGCTAAAGCCGAAACTTAAAAATGGTATCTTCTTTGTTGTTAATCTTCCTTCTGTTGAATATCTCGCGAATGCGAAGATAGTGTATCCAAAAAAACTTCAACCTGTTCGTTTTAGTGTTAATATAGACGAGCGTTTTGACCCATACGGTCATCCTTATTATTGGATAGGGGGCGAGGGGAGGGACCCTCTTGAAGGAAGCGACCTTTATGAAATTGCGATTAATAAAAACATAACCATAAAGGAGATACGCATTTCATCTCTTGTTGATTAAGAAAGATATTTTAATTTTGGTTGAGAAATATTTGCATGGCGTTGTTGTCTATAAAACCAAAATCGAGATATACGAAAGATGCTGTTCTTGCAGAAATAGAGAAAGGGGATATAAAATCTGCTTCTAAAATAGTTTTTAATTTCACACATAGCGATAAAGAAAATTTTGAAAGCAAAAAAGAGGTAATTAAAAAATTTTGCGACAAATACGGTGAAAAAGCTTTGAGTTATATCTACGACTATGCTTTTAGGATTTATGGGCTTACATTTACTTCTCCGCAAATTTTTGAGAAAAAATATCCACATCTTGTTGATGAAATAAAGTCTCTTGCATATGGCTTTTCTTATTTTGGTTATGATGGTTTTAGGGCAATCGCTCGTCTTGTTTATTCTTCAGTACAGCCAAGTGTTAATGTTTTTACGAATAATTATCCTCTTTCTGTTTCTTTGGCTTATGCAACATGTATTTTGTTTAAAAAAGAAAAAAAGAGTAGTGATGAAATGTATAATCACATAAAGGAGTATTTGCTTAAAGGTGACTTAAAAGAAACTTCAAAATTAGTTTTTGTTACAATGATAAAGCTGCTTGATTTTTCAGATAAATTGAGAAGCGATGGTGATATACCTGAAAAAACTAAAAATATGTTAAGGTGAGAAAATGCCTGCTCTTAAAGAATATAGAGAAGATGAGAATCCTGCTCAAAAAATAGGGGTCGCTGCTCAACAGTTAATCCAAATAAAGGAAGTTGCGCAAGGAAGAATGAGCCACCCAACCCTAACGCAGCAGCAAGCTCAAAAGATTTATGAGAAGTATGGTGATGCCATAGATGGATTGATAGCTCTTTCTAAATTGCAACTAACTAAACTAAATTATTTAGAAAGCAGCGTTTTAGAAGAAACGTTGTTAAAGGCCGCTGGTAAGAGTTTGGCAGTGTTTGCATCTGTTGGTTATGTTTACGCTAAAGCCATTGAAAAAGTTGGTCCCTATGTTCCTCTTATTGGGGGAGAGGTGAAGGTTGCTACACCACAACAGATAAGAGATGCCTACTATGCAGGAGACGAAATGGTAGAGGAAAAGCGAAAAGCGCTAGATAGGTATAACAACGCAGTTTTTGTTCTTAACAAGAGCTTTGAAGACATATCAAAAAATTATGTAGCACTTGTAGAAGCAATTGTCAGTGGTAATGAATCTAAAATAAATTCATATACTGAAAAGTTAGCAAATTCTATGAAGGAAAGCGCTAAGGCGTTGCAGGATGTTAAGATTGCTGCCGAGGGGGTCGGTTTAACATCACAAGCAATTGGGGGCGCACTTGGCGTTTACAAAGATTTTTTATTAGAAATCGGCGTTACTGTGGCGATGATGGGTGTGACTAAAGTCGGGATGAGTGCTGTTGGTAAAGGGCTTAAGTATATCGCGGATACCCCACAAGTTCAAAAAATATTGAGCGCAATTAGTGAAGGAGGTGTTGGCACAGCTCGAAGTATTGCTCAGGGAAGTAGTGGATGGAGTAAAGCTGTTTTTGGATTTGGGAGGAAAACAGCTGAATTTGTTAGTAAAACAGCTGAAAAAAAATGGGTGAGGCCCACCGGCAAATTAGTTAAGGGCAGTTATAAAGGAGTTAGTGCTGCTGAAAACTTTTATTATGAACTTAACACACAAAATAAGTCGAATAATGCTAATCAATTAGAGTTGGCATCAAGTTTATTTTAGATTTCAATTTTTTTCTCAAAAGGGATAACCCCGTTTCTATACAGATATTTTTTGATAGCTATCTCTTCCTGAGTTTGTGGCATATATCTTAAATAAGAATCTTCTCTTTTGCGTTCATCTTTAAAGTATTTAAAGAGTTCTAATGCGAGTTGTATCATTTCGTCTGTCTTTATTTTTGCAATGAATCGTGCTGCCAAGTCCATATATTTTTTTTCATAAAGAAGCTCTGCAAAATCCATAAGCCATTCTTCTTCTTTTTGACCCATTAGTCTTTCGCAAGTATAAATAGCAAAAATTTTTGCTTCTCTATAAAGTTCTTCTATTTCATTTTGTATTTCGCCAACTTTGTCTGTTAATATAGCTGGTGAATCAATTAATTCATTTCGATCTCTTTCTATTTTTTGTACTTTTTTTATTAAATTGGCTATTATCTTGCGAAATTTCTTCTTGTATTTTTTTGTAGAAAATTTTATATCGTTTTTTTCTATTTTTTGTATTATTGTTTTTACGAGATCGTGTCTTACATCGTAAATAAATCTTTGGTCATCACATATCTCTATTATTTTTTCGGCAATCATGGTTGGATTATACTCAAATAATACTGTCATGTAGCGAGCGTATCTAAATGGTTCTATTTGCAAGCCATTTATCATTTGTTTTGGCAATTTTTTTATTTTTCCATCTTTAATCCACTCACCGAGAAGTTTGTATGCTTTTAATCGCACTCGTTTGTCTTCCTCTCTGTTCGCAAAGCAGAAAACCAAACAGTTGGCCTCGCTTGTCATATTGAATTCCTTAATCCAGGAGAGGGCTATTATTTTTTCAGTTATGGTACTTTTTTTATCAGTTAATACGCTACTTATTTTTGGTATCATGTTTCGTAATTTTTTTTTATTTCTTCTCATCTCTTCTTTTAAAGCATTTAGTTCCATTATACTTTTTTTATTTAAAAATGACATCTTAACACTCCCTTTCTTTATGATTTCCGTTGTTCATTTGGTAAAAAAGGTACTATATTTTTATTTAGAAGATAATTATACAATTTTTTTTGAATTTCTATTAACTTTTCTTTATTAGGTAGATTTAGAACATTGTTTACTTTTTCGATATAATTGTATATTTGCACAATTGTTGGTACTTTTTCACGATCTTCCATTTGACTATTCATAATGAGATCTACAGCTGGTGCAAAAAATTTAAGTTCTAAGAGTGTATCAAGAAGAAAGAAAATTGGCGCATAATCATTTTTTTGTAACTTGTAATGCTTTATGATGTCAGCGGTGATTGTTGCATCAATATATATTTCGCGCATCTTTTTTTCTAATACTCCATCTATCAAAAATTGTTTAAGTTCTAAATATTTCTTTAATTCAACAAGCCTCTCTGTTGTTTTAAAAAGTCTTTTGGAGAAGCATGAACTTTTAATCTCTACTTCATATTTTTTTGTTAAATTTTCTATTAAGAGATGCAAGTATATTTTATTTTCTGCCTCTATACTATCTTCATTCAAAAGGTTTATTGTTTTATTTACAAAGAGAGATGGTGAAAATTCTGCAAGAAAATAGAAGAGATAATAATAATCTTTTTTATTTTTCTTTATACCTTCGCTTAACGCTTTTGGTATTTTATTAAGTTTTTTGCTTTCAAACCAATTTTTTAATGTCTCTAGTATTGTCGACTTTATGTATTTATCTTTCTCTTTTACGTAAAGACGAATGAGCTCATTAGAGAAGACAACTAAATTATGCTTTTTTATATATGCTAACACTACTCTTTTTTCAACAAAAGTGTCCCCTCTTTTTAGCACTTCACTTAACAAAGGCTCTTGCTTTTTAATATCTTTTCCTAGGTTTTTTGTGTTCTCTACTTTTTTCTTGAATTCAATTAATTTCATATTTCGGTTATATTTCAAGTAGAATCACCCGCTTTAAATATCGTAATGTATTATATTATGTTATAATTTGTTTATAAATGTTGCTTAAAAACCAAAAGATGTTCTAAGATATGATACTCCTAGCGCCATGATAAAAAGAGCCACAATCTTAGAACTTATTTCTATTATCTGTGCTCCCAGGATTTTCTTTATTAAAAAAGCATTGTAGAGAAGAAGCCACGATATTAAAAGGCAACAAACTATCGCACTCGTGGTTATTAAATAGCCCACTTCATTAGACATTATTACAACAGCAGTCATAAGACCCGGCCCTGTTAATATTGGTGTTGCAATTAGGACTGCAACCGTGCTCATATCATCCTGTTCTCCTTTGTTGAAATTTATGCCGAGTATTCCTTCAAGACCGAGTAAAATAAGAACTATTCCGCCTGTTATTTTTAGATCAGACAAACTTAAGCCTAGAATGTTTAAAAGTTGCGGCCCTATAAAAAGAAAAAGTATAGCGAGAGTGCCTGCGATTACAACAGCTTTTGTTGCTGCTATTTTTATTTGTTCTTGGCTTTGCTTTTTAGTTAGAGAAAGAAAAACAGGTATGCTTGCAATTGGATCCATTATTATAATTAAATAAAAAAAAGTAGTTAGAAATAAAGGTAGTTCCTCCATTCTATCACTCGCGATAAATTGGGAAGTTTCTACAAAGCTCTTCTACTTCTGTTCTTATCTTTAATTTTAATTCTGAGTCATTTGGATTGTCTATTATTTTAGTTATCATTTTTCCTATTTCTTTCATCTCGCTTTCTTTCATCCCTCTTGTGGTAAGAGCCGGCGTACCAAATCTTAAACCGCTTGTTATGAATGGACTTTTTGTGTCGAATGGGATAGTGTTTTTATTGCATATTATACCTGCTTCTTCTAAAGCTATCTGCGCATCTTTTCCGCTTATTCCTTTTTTTGTTAAGTCTACTAATATTAAATGGGTTTCTGTTCCACCTGCTACTAACCGCATACCATTTTCCTGTAATTCTTCCGCAAGTGCTTTTGCATTCTTTACGATTTGTTTTGCATATTCTTTAAAAGATGGTTGAAGTGCTTCGTGGAAGCATACTGCTTTTGCTGCTATTACGTTTTCTAGTGGGCCACCTTGCATACCTGGGAATACTGCTTTATCTATTTTTGTTCCTATCTCTTCGTTTTTGCCCATTATCATCGCCCCTCGCGGCCCTCTTAATGTTTTATGCGTTGTGCTTGTTATTACGTCAGCATATGGAACAGGTGAATTGTACACTCCGCCCGCAACAAGTCCTGCAAAATGGCTTATGTCTGCCATCATTACTGCCCCAACCTCATCACATATAGAGCGGAATTCTTTGAAATCTATCATTAAGGGGTAGGCAGTATAACCACATATTATTAATTTTGGTTTTTCTTCTATTGCTCTTTTTCTTATTGCATCGTAATCAAGCGCTTCTGTTTCTTTATCTACTCCATATGCAACTGCCTTAAACCATTTGCCTGAAAAGTTTACTGGAGAGCCGTGGGTAAGATGTCCGCCCTGCGGAAGCTCAAGACCCATGAATTTGTCTCCTGGGTTTAGAAAAGCAAAAAAAGCGGCTATGTTTGCTGATGCGCCTGAATGTGGCTGTACATTTGCGTGTGCAGCTCCGAATAGTTTTTTTGCGCGTTCTATTGCGATTGTTTCTATTTGATCGACATATTTGTTTCCAGCATAATATCTTTTTCCAGGGTATCCCTCTGCGTATTTGTTTGTGAGTACTGAACCTGTTGCTTCCATAACCGCTTTGCTTGCGTAATTTTCCGATGCTATCATCCTTAATGTATTTTTTTGGTATTCTTCTTCTTTTTTTATCAATTCATATATTTGCGGGTCAGTTTGCTTTAGCATATATCCCACCAAAATGGGTTTTGGAAAAGAAGGATTAAAAATAAATCTATCCTTCTAAATGCTACTATCCTGAGATGGTGATAGTGTCATAACTATATATCATAGGGGTAGCGATTGTGTAAACGACGATTCGTTTACAGCTCGCTACTGTCATAAGAATATAATAACGGTATAATTGTATATCGCAGGGGTAGCGAAGATACGTGGTGGTTAAAAAAACTATTGCGTATTGAAATGGTCAAACGCGTGGGGTTTAGGACCCCATGGCTTAACATCACCATTGCTTTTTGGCAATGGTTGTGGGCCAAGTGCCTTCGCAGGTTCGAACCCTGCCCCCTGCATTTTTGCGCCGAGGTCGCATAACCCGGTAGTGCGTCGGTCTTGAACTGTTTTAAAGGACAACCGATCCCTTTGGGATTGCAGGTTCAAAAGCTTTCGCTGAAGCAAAGATCTTCAGCAGGCTGAAAGTCCTGCCCTCGGCGTTAAAAATCTTGTTATGGGAGAATACTCTAATCTTTTAAATATTTTATATTCTAAAAAGTGTATGCGTTTTCTTGTCATTTCACTTATTTTTTTATTTATGAGCATAACGTATGGCCAAAACTTTTCCAGTGAAGATGTAATAAAAAAAATGTACTATGATAATTTTGCTAATACCTCCATTAATGATTTCATAATTGTTGAAGGAAGCAGTTTAAGTACAACCGAAGTTGCTGCAATAGAATATTTTAAAGTTCAATATCGTGATTTTCTTTCTTATTATACTCCTCTTAATGATTCAGAAAAAACATTTGATGTTATAGAAAGCGCAACCAGAGAAAAAGTGATAGTTCTTATTGGCGGACCAACCCAAAATAAAATATCGGAAAAAATAGTTTCATTAGGTTGGGTTAAAGAAGATAGTAAAATAAATTACTATGGTTTTATTGTTCAAAACGGTACAACCCCAAAAGGAGCAAAGATATACATTGTTTCAGATAATAAAGGTTACAGCAACTTGCCCAGAAAAAGTTTAGAATATTCCCCTCTTGCATCTTTTGTTCCACGGGAATACGTACCCGCGGCAGCAACAGGAATAAGTTTTATTTTTCTTCATCTATTGAATTTTTTTCAAACTGTTATTGAAGAGTTTTTAGGGGAATTTGCAAAGAAAGAAAAGAAAAATGAAAATAAAAACGAAAGCAAAATAAAGAAATATGGCTTGGAATTGTTTTCCTTTGTTTTAGCCTCTTTTGTTCTTGCATTAGGTATAACTTGGACATTCATAGGTTTAAGCCGAAGTTTTGTCTTTTATTTTATTCTTAATTTTATAATTTGTTTTTTCATTATTCTAGTCTACGACGGCTTTAGATGGATTGGTGCAAAAATAATTAAAATTCCTGTGCGTTATGTATTTTGGCCAAGTGGTGCAATAATAACTTTTGTAAGTAGTTTGCTTGGGAATCCCTTTGGTCTTGCAGGAGTTTTGGTTGAAGAAACAGAGAATATAAAAGAAAGATGGAAAACTGGTATTATGAATTTAGGAGCATCTTTTTTCACTATTTTTGTTGCACTTATATTTTTCATATTAAACTTCTTTTTTCCTTCTGAATTTTTTCAAAGTATATTCAGCGCGTCCTCAACCATAGCCATGGTGAGTATGCTTCCTATCGGTTCTTTGGGCGGAAATGAAGTAAGAAAATGGAATTTTTTTGCTTGGTTTTTTAGTTTTGTTTTTATTAGTGGTGTCTACATTGTAATAACTTTTTTAATTGTATAAACAAATGCTGACAACAATTAAAAACATAGGTTAATAATTAATCAACACCTGCCTCCGTAGCTCAGCGGTAGAGCGCCCGCTTCGTAAGCGGGATGTCGGGGGTTCAAATCCCTCCGGAGGCTTTTTAGTTATTCTTACTGTTTTCTTGGCTTCTTACTGTTTTCTCTGTATTTCTAATGTTTTCTATGTGCCGTTTCTCCAGTATTCATCGGTGCCGGCAGGGGTTTTTATGTTTTCTACTGTATTCTTGGCTTCTTACTGTTTTCTCTGTATTTCTAATGTTTTCTATGTGCCGTTACTCCGGTTTTCAGCGGTGCCGGCAGGGGTTTTTATGTTTTCTCCTATTTTCATTGCTTCTTACGAAGCCTTTGACTTCTATCATCTCATGGCAAAGGCTTACGCTCACCCAAACCCTAAGGTGTTCTATCTGTTTATTTTTTATTTACGAAGCCTTTGACTTCTATCATCTCATGGCAAAGGCTTACACTCACCCAATGGAGGTGGTTTTAAGAGGTTTAAGTCACCTTTTTAAATCTTCACGAGCTACAAAAAGAACATGGTAAATTTTTTTGTGTTAGAGGGGGTTATACCTGATTTCATTCTTTCTCTCTTAAAAGGACTACCAGGAGGGGATTTAGTTTTTTTTCTTTCTCTACTTATTCTTGTATATTTAATAGTTTTTATTATCCTTAAGATAGTCTTAACGATACTTAAGTTTTTAAGTAGCAAAACAAAAACAACGCTTGATGATGATCTACTCAGAGTAGGTGAAAAATATTCGCATTTTTTTGCTATTCTTTTTTCAGTTTTCTTATCATTACAAACAGTTTATCCAAATTTGATTTTAGGCAAATATGATGAGACACAGGTTTTCATAATTCTT
Organism: Candidatus Bilamarchaeaceae archaeon; assembly: GCA_038870635.1. GTDB lineage: Archaea > Micrarchaeota > Micrarchaeia > Anstonellales > Bilamarchaeaceae > JAVZJR01. The sequence goes on from JAVZJR010000002.1 coordinate 43,741, forward strand.
TTTCTTGGTCTTTTATCATTTTTTATAGCTGAGATACTGGATACTATATTAGTTTGGTATGGAATGAGCATTCAACCTCCTGAGAGGAAAAAAATTTCACCAAAGCAAATATTTCCATTTGTGCGTACTCTGATTAAAGCAGCAGTGCATCTGATATTCCTTATTTTTATATTGCAATTTGCAGGTTTTGATACCGCTGCTCTTCTTACTGGATTGGGTGTAGCTGGTTTAGCAGTGGCTTTGGCACTTCAAGATACACTTGGAAATTTCTTTGCTGGCATTCACATATTAATGGATAAACCTTTTAGAGAAGGTGATTATATACAGATGGATAATGGAATGGAGGGCACAATTGATCGTATTGGCTGGAGAACAACAAAAATAATTACCCCAGATAACAATGAACTAGTGGTGCCAAATTCAAAACTCTCAAATGCGATAATAAAAAATTTTGCAACACCTGATAAAAAAGTGCTTGTTTTTTACGAAATTGGTGTCTCTTACGATAGCGACCCAGATGAAGTAGAAGATGCAATTCTTAAAGTTATACAGCGAGTCGCAGAGAAAAACACAAATCTTGATCCATCTAATGCTTTTGTGAGACTCCAACAATTTGGCGATTTTGCATTAATATTTCGCTTTGGTTATCATGTGAATGGTTACTCCAACCGTTTTCCTGTGCTTAGAGAAATAAACAAAGAACTGTTAAAAGAGTTTAGAAAGAGAAAGATAGAGATACCCTTCCCAATAAGAACAGTTATAACGAAGAAAGACTAACGTTTTTTCTTTTTCTTATTTTGTTTAACTTTTTTTCTATGGTTTTTTTCTTTTTTGCTTTTTATTTGTTTTTTAGACTTTCTTAAGATTTTTTTCTCTTTACCCTTGCTAATTTGCGCTTTTTTTGGTTGAGTTTTTGTTTCTTTTTTTTCAGGTTCTTTTTTCTCTTCTGAAATTTTCTCTACAAGTTTTCTTATCAGTTCTCTTGCGGTTTCGCTCATAACTTTATTTCTCACAGAGTATTTAAAAAAATGTGCTAAAAATAAAATACGATGGTCTATTACGAAAAACTACAGAAAATGTTTAAGGAAGGTAAATACGCAGAGATAAAATCTTTTTGCGAAAGCGAGCTACAACTCCATCCAAATGATATAGATCTTACTTTTTATTATGCCAGCAGTCTTGAAGCTTTGGGTGAGCACGAGAAAGCAAGAAATTATTTTGAAAAACTCTTTAATTTAACTAAAGAAAATATATTTCTTATTTGCAAATCCATACCGTCTTTTGCATTAGGGGAGCGGGCGAAGGCAAAAGAGGATATAGAAAAAGTTTTAAAGGTAGAAAAAGATCCGAACATACTCTTCTATGCTTTCAAGGTAGCTGTAAAGAATGGAGAAAGCACTACTGCGAAACATGGCCTTTTTTTAGCACTTAAAACTTCACCTGAGAAAACAATAGAAAACCTACAAAAATTTTTTGAGGAAGTTAAAGGTACAAGCATTGAGCGTCGTGTTTTCTTTGTCTCTATAATAAATTTGTTGAGGTCACTTCCTAAGTAAATGCAGGGGGCCGGATTTGAACCGGCGAACTCACTAAGAGACAGGATCTTAAGTCCTGCGCATTTGACCAGGCTTTGCTACCCCTGCTTTTTGATTTTATAATTATTTTATGCCTAATTTATAATTCTATTTTTTTCTAATAAATTTTCTATTATTTTGTTTATATACTCTTCTGCTTTTTCTTCATCTTCTATAAGTTTTTCTAAAAATTCACTTGTTTTTATGTTTTTTAATTTTCCTTTAAGTCGCTCTTCTAATCTCATTCTTCCAAATTCCTTAACAGAAATATTTGTTTCTCTTAATTTTTTTATTTCTTCTATTTTTTCGCTTATATCCGCCGCGTTTAATTCATTTGATAGAAAAACAAGCTTATCGTTTATCCTTAATCGTATGTCTGAGCTTTTTAAACCTTCGCGCAATGTACCACATAGTTTTATTGCAATTATCGCTTCTGGGTAAATCAAGCGCAAGTTTGCTATTTTTTCTTCTACTTTTGCTATGACTTCATTCTCACCCGCCTTTTCAAAATTCAACTCTTCGTAAATAAATTTTCTTGTTTTTGTTGGAAAAAAATCTGCTTTTTTTGTCTTAGTGTCATATATAATATAACCTTTTGGTTCTGTTTCTTCTTTTTTTAGTTGCGTTATCACAGTGCTACCAGGAACTATTAACTTGCCATTTATTTTTTCATATCTCTTGTGGATATGACCATTTATAACTAAATCAAAAGGTAGTTTTTCTATAAATTCTAGACTGAGGCCACTTTGATTTACTATTTCATTTATGTTTTGGTGAATAACTAAAATATTAAATGCGTCTGGGAGCGGTGGATATCTTTCAATTGTTTGTTTTATTGTTTCTTCTGCTTGCTCTTCTGGTACACTTCCAATACCAATTATAGCGATTTTCTCATCACCTTCATCTATCACAACTCTCTGTGCATCGATGTACTCTAAAGCTTCACTGGTGGCCAATACGTTAAGAGGATTGTCAAAACCTTTTGACCTTCTCTCGTGGTTTCCATGTATCGCAATAATTCTTATCTTACTTTTTTTGAAAATCTCTATAGCCCTTCTTATCGTTTCTAAACGTGGTATCCTCGAATCAAAAATATCTCCTGCTATTATTACTACTTTTACTTTTTCGGCTAATTCCTTTAGCATTTCCTCTGGCTGTGTGTAAGAGTCTTCCTCGAATCTTGCATAACCGAGATGAAGGTCAGATATTATACCTATTTTCACGGTAAAAAAAGGCAAAAACATATTTAAAAAGAGTTTGGTTGTTTTAATCTGTATGCCTGGCGAGATTATTCTTTACTCAATACTCGTCGCGGCCGTTCTGGTCGCAACTTATCTTTTGACCAGAAAAATTTAAGGGCCCGTAGCTCAGCCCGGCTAGAGCGTTCGTGCTTTATGCGACGAAACTGATAATCGGGCATCTGAAATCGAAAGGTCTGGAGTTCAAATCTCCACGGGCCCATTTTTATAATTAACTCGGAGGTTTTTGTTCAAAGTATCTTCTAAACTTCTCAGTAAGGAAAAGACGACTGCTTCTGCCTTCTTTTTTTTGTTTTATAAAACCACTTTCAGTTAATTCTTTTATATTTCCATATGTTTGTGTGCCCATTTTCTTGACTAGTTCAGATTTTAATATACCATCGTGTTTCGATATAAAGGCAAGCGTTCTAAGAGCACTTCGACTTATTTCTGCTTCTTGTGCAAACTCTTTCACTCGATCGATATATTCATTTCTTACTCTTAATTCATATTTTCCTTCTATTTCATTTATCTCTATTGCGCTTCCTCTTTCATCATATTCTTTTTTTAACTCATCAACGAGATTTTTTACATAACCGATTGCACTTATGCCAGTCACTCTCTTAAAGTCTTCTAACGTTAGTGGTTTCGCAGATATAAAAAGAGCCGCTTCTATATATCTTTTTTCTTTTTCCATTTATTTCAACCCCAGTTTCTTTTTTAGTTCTGGAGAATAATTAACTTCATCAATTACCCTTTTTTTATATTTTATGGCAAGAGCAATTTTTTGTGCTGCTTTCAATGGTGTTGTTTTGGTTGTGTCCACTTCTATTGGTCTCCAGAGATATACATCCATCACTCGTTGAACGCAATAATCCAGAAGCTCTGCTTCGATATTTTCATCTACTTTGCTTTTACTATATTTTCTTGCTTCCAGTCTTTTTCTTAGTACATCTGGATGCGTTCGTAAAACGATGACATAATCAGCCGGAATAACTACTTCGCAGGCAAGATGGCTTTCTACCACATAATTGTCTTTTCCTATAAAATAATCTTCTACTATTTTTTGTAATTTCTTTATGTCTACTACTTTTTCACCATCTTCTATTTCAGCTGCGGCTTGGCGATCTATTAACTCGCTAAGTGATATGTACTCCAATCCTAGCATGCCAGCAAGCCTTCTGGAAATTTCACTTTTTCCTGTACCGGGCACACCCGTAACTACTATTTTCATAAAAGCACCTAAATTTTATTCATCAATTCTTTTAGATAATTTTTTCCATTTTCTATCGTATTTTTTCCTTTTTCAGTAATCTTATAATATTTTCGCCTTCCATCAAAAGTCGATTGAATTAAACCCTCTGCCTCTAGTTTATAGAGAACAATGTAAATCATTATTTTATTTGGTTTAAATCCAAATCTTTTTTCTATTTCGCTATCAAGAGCATAAGCGTATACTTTTTCCTTTTTTAGAAGCGAAAGTATATATAGCCAAATATTTCCTGAAGTGAGGTGGTGCTTTAATCTTCGCAGAGGGCTTGTTTCTTCTTTTAACTTATCTTCCACCTTCATATTTGCACCATTTAAACAATCAGAGCAATAAATTAAATACCTTGGTTTCAATATTTTTTAGGTGTAGTTTAAGATGGACGAGAAGTTTATTATTACGCCGGACGAGAAGGAAAGCGCTGTAGAAGAAGAAAAGAAAAAAGAGAAGCCCCCTAAGTTCGTTAAGCTTTTTGACGAGGACCAGATAGAAATAAAACTTTTGGGCACAGATGACGTTGAGAACACAGTAGCTGTTATGAAAAAATGTGCGTTTGATGTTACAAAAGAAGAAGTTTTCAAAGTAATCTTTTATGGTTTTAGTTATGGTTGCTATGACAATAGGATGCTTGTAGCCGCGGGTCTTTCTTGGCCTACTGTTTATGATTCTGATAAAAAGACCATCGTCGCTGGTGAAAAATACAACGCTCTTTATCTTGAAGAGCCAGCAGTTCTTTTGATGTATGAAGGACGAGGTCTTAGAAAGATTCTTGTAGAAGAACGTGAGAAACTTGCAAAATCACGAGGTCTAAAATATGTACTCGCCCTTTTAGATAAGGAAACACCGCGCGTGAGTATAGAAGATTACATAAAAGAGTCTGGTTCACAATTAGAAAAAATTTATTTAGAGCTAGGGTATAAGTTTATCCCAACTCAATATGGAGTGCTTGCTGTTAAAAAGGTTGGGTGAGGTATTGCTTAAAAAACTAATATTTCTTTTAGCATTTTTGTCTATTCTTAGCGCTTGTGATGAGAGTATAAGTTTCCCTCTCGCAGCCATTACTAATTCTAATAGTGGTGGTGTTGTAAACGTGACTGTTAAATCTTTTGAGTCTGAGACACCGCACATTTTTGTTTCTCTACCTCCTTATTACGGGATAGATTTACAGCGCTCAATTGTGGATGCCATTAAATATGGAAATTCTGGAAATTGTAGTTTTGTAGTATATTTTGATAGTTCTTCTGAGTATATGGAAGGGCCCAGTGCGGGCGCAGCTTTTACAATTGCGGCGTATCTATTGAGCAACAACTTATCTCAGTATAAAATGCCCGTTATAACGGGTGCGATTGGCCCTGGTGGCATCGTACTTCCAGTAGGGGGTCTTTATGAAAAAGCTACGGCATCGGCCAGAGCTGGAGTCGATTTATTTGTTTTTCCAAAAGGAGACTTATACGACTACATCATGGTTAAAAAAGTGGAAGAAAAAACCAAAATGAAAACAGTGGCAGTGAAAACAATAAATGAAACTATAGAACTTATTTTATACAACAAGACCCCTGCGGTAACTGAATTCCTATATGTATCTTACACTGAAAACATATCTAATTACGAAGGAAAAAAGAGCGCAGATTTTTTGCCTATTGCCAAGAAAATGATAGAGCGCGAGAAAGAAACCATCGAAGAACTCAACGAAAGTGCAGAGGTTTGGATTGTTGATTATTTTTCAGCGCTTACACGAGACTGTGATGAAATAGCTTCGAAAGGATATTATTACACTGCTGCTAATAAAGCTTTTTTGGCTTATGTTGACACTCGTTCCCTTATCTTTGTTTATACTGGCAAACCTTCCTATGAAGAAGAAAAAGAGAGAGTTCGTTCTTGTCTTGCATCATTGCAAAGACCAAAATTGACTGAGGATAATTTGGAATGGGTAGCTGCTTTTGATCTTAGAAAAGCATGGGCTGAAGACAATCTTCATAAAGCAAATATGTCTTCGAGTCATCTACTTGATCAAGAACTCGCTGCTTATAAGGATCTTGTTTTTGCCGAAGCATGGTGTCTTGCGGCTGTAGATTTTGAAAAAAAAGCCAATGAAAAAGCAAAAGGTAATGAATTAGATGAAAATTTGCTAGAAAAGATTGCAATGGATTATTACATCGCAGCAAATAAAACTATCCATTCAGCTGATACACAAGAGCGTTTTGAGATTGCGACACGATTATACAATGATAAGAAATATTTAGCAGCAATATTTGATTTTATATATGTTTTATCAATGGATGAAGCAAGAGCTAACTCTTCTATTTTAGGAGAATCTGAAATCTCAAAAAGCGTGAACGAGATGGCAAAAGTTGATGCTCGATATACATGGCCGTCTATCTATCGTAGTCAGGCTGTTTTTATGATTTCTTCCCCCCAATCAGATTATTCTGGTGCTTATTCGTTATTTTTGTTCTCGCAGAATCTTGACCACGCTTTAGAAAAAATTCATAATGTTTGTATAAACCAGAAAACCGATAAAGATGAGAAAGGGATTGGTCTTTCATTACCCTATCTTTCAACAGACACTATTTTTGGTGTTGTCATAGTGGGAATGTTTATATTACTTGCCTTTCTTTTATTATACATCCTCCCAAAAACGAAAGGGCGATCATATGAAAGAGAAAATCTCCCGGCTCATAGAGCTTCTCGCAGAGCGAGAAAGCGTAACATTGAAGGTTGATTATTTAAAAGGAAAAAAGCAAGATAGTGTAAATAAAACTTTTCTCGAACTTATCGAAAAGATGAAAGTGATAGACGCAGAAATTTCTAATCTTACGAATATGATAAACTCTAATAACGTTCAATTCTACCTCTTTGGTTTTGATGAGCTTGTTGCTACCGAAAACTTATCAGTTGTGCCTCCAGAAGAAAAAGCGATAGCGATAGAAAAAAAAGAAGGACCGATTTTTGATATTATAAAAAATCGCTTAAAAATTTTAAAAAAGAATTTAGAAATGAGAAATGAATTAGCTTCTATTTATCACATTCTTCTATCTATGAAAGATGAAAACTTGCGAAAGGACATTACAGATGCCATAAGATCACAAAAACCATTGAGCAGAACTATTGAATGTAGTGACGAGAAAACAAAACATCTTGTTCGTCTTTTATCTCGTTTTGGTCTTTATAATATAAATGAAAAGAAATACGTCGTCTCAAGGGAGGTTATTTGGCTTGAGGGAGAAGAAGCAAAGAGGATGGATGGGATACTGGCAGAACTTGCTCGCTTGGAGCCAGAGCTTCAATGGAAAAACGCTCAAAGACAGATAAAAAATTTCACCGAAGATGAAGAGAAAGAATTCGCGGAGGTTCAGAAAAAATATCTTGAATTGTTGAATCTTCGTGATGAAATAATAGCAGAATACAAGAAAAAAGAGGAAGCGTTAAATCTTCTTTGATACATAAGGTCCTTCTTTTTTGTAACCTAACTTATAGTAATATTCTCGTGCGCCAACACCACTTATCACTATTATTTTTTTATATCCTTCTTCGCGCGCTTTTTCCTCAGCATAATTCATAAGCATTTTTCCGATTCCCGTGTGCTGCACTTCGCCTTTTTCGCCTATTTCTTTCTCTTCTCCATAAACATGTAATTCACGGATGAGTGCAGTATCTTTATCTATTTCATCTCTAAAAATATACCCATTGGGGAGTCTCAATCTAACAAAACCAGAAATCACTTCATCATTTTCAAATGAAATAAAAAATTCTGTACCTTTACTTGCTTTATACTTTCTCTCTTTTAAATCCATGTTTTCTATTGTTTTTCTTTTTATTCCTATTTCACGGTTCCTTATTTCTTTTATCTTTATGCGTTTTTCATTAATTTTTCTTTCAACGAGTTCTCTAAGGTTACTCTTTTTTACACCTTCACTTATCATATTCGCTGGTATGTCCCTTTGTATTCTCATAACTCTAACGTAAGGTGGGATATAACGATACATTTCAGATATTACGTCTGCTGCTTCGTCGGTTGTATATGGTTGGTATTCACCTTTTTTCCACATATCATAAAGAATGGTTCCATCTATGCAAAGTGTTGGATATATCTTTAACATATCAGGCCTAAATCTTTGGTCTTGAAATATTTTTTTTATCATCTCTATGTCTTTTCTTTTGTTGCTTCCTGGAAGACCTGGCATTATATGGTAGAGCACCTTAAATGCAGAATCTTTTAGAAGAGCAGTGGCTTCTACCACATCTTTTACTGTGTGTCCTCTATTTATCCTTTTATATATCTTATTATCTGGATGTTGCACGCCAAGCTCTACCCTTGTTGCTCCGTATTCTAGCATTTCGTTTATCTCTTTCTTGCCGCACACATCAGGTCGAGTTTCTATTGTTAGTCCAATTACGCGGTTTTTAGCATTTTCATTTTGCTTTTTTGCTTCCTCCAGTGTTTTTGCTTTTTTTCCATTCATTGTTTCGTAGATTGATTTTATGAAATTATGTTTATACTCGAATGGCATTTCTAGAAAAGTACCGCCCATAACAACAACTTCGCATTTATCTGTCGGGTGTCCTGTGGCTTTGTATTGTGCGAGACGTGCTTTAACTTGTTTGTGCGGCAAGAAATTGCTTCCTCTTGCTCTTAATGCAGCCGGTTCCTCTCCTGTGTAACTTTTTGGAGCTTTTCCAGTGTATGCGCAATATATACATGAATGTTTGCAAGAGTATTGCGGCTTTACCATCACCGCGATAGTCGTTATGCCAGAAAGCGTTCTTATGGGTTTTTTTCTTAATAAAGGTAGAAATTTTGTTGGTATTTTTTTTGTTGCAATAATTTCTGCGTTTGTTGGTACTCTGTAGGAATATAATTGTGCGGCTTCTTTTTTCATCTCTTCGATGTCTTTTCTACCTCTTTTAAGTCCCTCTAAGATATAATCTGCTATAAGTTTAATATTTTTCATCTTTTTTCACCAGAGCCGCCTTTAAAGCTTCTAATGAAAGAAACGCGCATTTTGAACCGGTATCTTTTTCTTCTATTTTGAGTTCCTTTTTAACTGCATCTTCGCCTATAGTGATGGTGTTCTCTATCCTACTATTTTTTATTGCTTCAGTAAGAATGGAAAAGCCAGCTATTGCCGCAGCACATCCCATCCCATCAAAAGATGCATCCTCGATTTTGCCATCTCTTATGAGTAAGTAGAGTGTGAGGTTATCTCCGCATCTTTTATTAGATACATCTTGGATGTGGGTGGCGTTTTCTATTTTTCGCAAATTGTGTGCATTCTTTGAAATCTTTATTGCTCTCTCGTAATCCATGATAAAAAATACCAACCAAGTTTTTTAAATAGATTAGCATAATGTTCATCTATGAGACTTGTTTCTCTGAATTTTTCTGATTACTTTGAGCCGAACATCCAAATGAAAAAATTCCCTGATGGTGATAACTACATCTGCCTTCCAAAAATTGAAGGAAGCGATGTAACCTTATTCCACCGTCTTTATCCAGAGCAAGATAGCGCATTAGTGCAAGCATTTCTTATGCTTAACACACTTAGAAAAAAAAATATTAAGACAACACTTGTTTCACCTTATCTTCCTTATTCCCGTCAGGATAAGCTTTTTAAAGAAGGAGAGGCTTTAAGTGCCGAGATAATTTGTAATCTTCTTTTTTACTCCGGTGCTGCGCGTCTTGTTACTGTTGATTGTCATTTTCTAAAAAAAGAAGGAACATTCAAATATGGTGAGTTGGAGATAGTAAATCTCTCTGCCAAGAATCTGTTGGTTGAGCAAGCGCGAAAGCTTGCGGACGGAGATGTGGAAGTAATCAGTCCGGATATGGGCGCAAATTACTTAGTAGCAGATTTTGGCGGCAAAAGCATGAAAAAAATCCGAGGAGAATATGAAAGTGGTGATACTGCTTATAGAAAAATAGAGAGAGTGGAAATGGATTTTGATGTTAAAGGAAAAAACGTGTTGATAATAGATGACATGATATCAACAGGTGGTACAATGCTGAGGGCGATTGAGAATGTTAAAAAAGGAGGTGCTAAAAAAGTTTTATGCGCTGCAACCCATGGTTTTTTCCTTAATGATTGTCTCTCAAAACTAAAGCAAAAGAGTGACTATGTTTTTGTAACTGATTCCATTCCATCGCCTGTTTCGTCAGTTTCGCTTAAAAGTCTTCTGGCTAATTTTTGATTTAAAAAGTAAACTCAATGTTTGTTGCAGGGCCTTTCTTTTCATCTGTTGGTTTATTTGGATTATTTGGTTTGCTGCTCGGCTGTTCTCCTTTTATCGGTTTTCTACCCTCTTGTTTTATTTTAGGCTTTTTTTCAGAATTAAGATTTTCCCCTGTTTGAAACGGTCTTTCTGTTTTTGGTTCCTCTACCCTATTTTGTTTTATTTCTTCTCTTGATGGTCTTTTTCCTGTTTTTTCTTCTATTTTCTTCTCTTTTTCTACTAGTGCTTGTTTTTCTAAAAGTATTTTTAGGATGTTTTCACCTGCTTCACTCTGCAAGTCGAAGTTTTTCAGCTTTATTAAGCCGTTCTCTTCACTTTTTCTGATAATTTCTATTAAATCATTTTCGTTTGATATTGTGTACTTTTCTCTTATGTTCTTTAATATATCTTTTAGTTTTTCTATTTTATTTTCTTTACCATTTAATGAAATAACATATTCGACATTCTCCTCTTTTATCTTGTAAGGGTCTAGATCAAGCATTTCTTTTATGTCTAATGATTTTTCTAAGTATGGCGGCAATGGCTCCAAATCGATGTTTAATTCATCTCCAACTTTCCACCCATCGTTTTTTAATTTTTGTATGAATTGTGCGGCATTTTTTATATGATATGGGGCTGCACCTTTTGTTAGCAGTTTTGCTATTTCTGGATAATTTATTGCTATCTTGTAAAGGAATCTTGCATCCTCTGCGTTAAGACCATATTTATTCTTGTAACCATCTATTTCTTTATTGTAAATATAACTCATAGTTATAAGTTTCCATTCCTGTTCTTTTATTTGTGAATAAGAGAGAACATACTCTGTTTTTGTCGGCCATCTCCACAATGCAGCACCATTTTTTCTTATCTCCCAATCAAATGGGTTTAAAGTATATTCTTTAACTATTTTTCCTTTATTTTCTATGCTTTTTAGTATTTCTACAACATTGTCTGCGTGTTCTTTGTTCAAAATCCAATTTATTTCCTTTCCTTTTTGTCCGTTGTTGATTATTCTTTCTCCTCTTGTAACTTCTTCAAAATAAAGCGCAAGTTCTGGTTGTTTCCTAACATAGTCAATGTTCTCATTCTTTTTTACGCCAAAATTTTCTTTTATGTACCTTTTAGTTATCTTTCTTTCTTTTCCGTTTTGATCTTTTAATACGAGAGTAAGAATTCCATCATCATCTTTCTTTGCTACTCTTTCAATAATCGTGGGTCTATCTCTTAGGCTAAGTTTTATTGCTAGGTCTTCTACTAAGGTATCTGGGTATACGCCACTCGCTATATAGAGAAGCAAAATACCCCCTAGGATTCTTGTTATGGTAGTATTTATTATTACACCGATATTACGGGGAAGGAAGCCCCACATCGCATGTGGATAAGTATGCTTTATGTTATCACGTATTGCTTTAACACCTAAAACTTTAAATGATGCTTTGCCTAGCGCAAGAGCTATTTGGATAGCGATCCACACGCCCCACCATTTTAAAAATTTATATGAAATTCTTTCGATTATTTCCCAGCCCCTTTCTAAAAATCCTTTTGGTTTTTGTTGTTCATTATTTGGGAGCATTTGTATTTCTATTTTAGGATCTCTTATGTATTGCCGTGCTACAAGTAAATCTAAGCGAGAAATTCCTTTAATGTCTTTTTTTTCAAGCTCTTTTCTTAACTCGCTCACAAAACCCATCGATGGGTATAACCTACACTTAAGAGAGTTTATCGCCGTTTTTGTTTTTTCTGCTTCTTCATCTAGTTCTTCAAATTTATTTGCACGATTGTCGTTTATTATGTTGCTTAATTTTTTTATTTTATCATTTACATTAGATATGACCTCCGGTATGTTCATCACATTTGCATAATTTGAATAGAGTAGTTTAACTTCTTCTGATCTGTTTAGTGTCCTCCTTTTTACGCTGTTGTTCCAATCATCTATTACTTCTTTTATTGAATTTTCCATTTCATTGTAAAGATGATTGAGATTTTGTTCTCTCGCTTTTTCTAATTTTTCTTCAAGTTGCTCGAGCTTTTGGTAGAGTTTGAAACTTTCATCTAATTTTGAGTCCGTCGCTTTTTTCTCGTTTAAAAATGAGCTGTTTGCTGTTTCCAGATGCCAAAACGCAAGCTTTTCCTTATCTTTATTAGTTAATGTTCCATAGAGTAGATAAAATATCCTATTTTTTGTTTCTTTATCTGCTTGTGGATGTATTAAGTAATTATCATAGAACTTCCATAATTTTTCTTCTATTTCATTTTTATTAAAATCTTTTTCTATTATCTCTTTTATTTTCTCTCTTGGTATTAAACTCATACTAGTGTATCGTTTAATTTTTTGTTCGATGAGGGGGGCCGGTTCTGACGTTAAGAAAGCAAGAACTCCTCCAATTACCTCTCCAGGTTTTTTATCATCTTTTTTTGCTGCAAAATCTTTAAGTTCAAGGTATAACATCTCTAGCCATTCATCTTTTGAACCTATAGTCGCTAAAATTATCTCTGTATCATATTTGTCAAGTTGCCTTATTGCTTCTTTTTTTGCCTTTAACTTTGCCGCAAGCGCATTCCTTTTTTCTTTTATAGTGAGGCCTATTTGGGGATTTTGGTACTCCCCTCCTTTAAGTATGCCTTTTATTATCCACTGGTCCTCTGGTGTCACAATCTCTTTTTCATATGGTGTTAGGTATGTTTCTTCTTTTACTACTTTGATAAATTCATCACTACATATTAGCGCGGCTATAGAACGGTCTCTCTCAACATTATTTAACATTGCTGAAATAAACTCTACAGCCAAATCTCGGTCTGCTTTTTGCTCAGTTTTTTCATTACCTTGAACGACTATCTTGCATGTTGATTGGCGTTGGCTTTCAGGATTTGTTTCTGCTTGTTCTTTTTTTCTTCTGAAAATATTAATCGGATTTAAATACGAAGTCCATCTTTTATTTTGAGTTTTTTGGTTGTCTATATTTTGATTTCTAACCATATCTTGCTGTTTGTCAACATTTTGCATAAATCCACCCGTACAATTTATTTATTTGTGATTATAAGAGTTTTTAAATGTTGTTATAATATCTAAAATGTTGTTGTTTTTTAAATGCATTTTCAATTAACTTTTCTAAACATCTATAACAAAACCATCATAAGCAAAAAAGGTATTCTTAAATATTTTTTTAACGCGTTCTTCAAAAACGCTTAGATCAGGATAGCGTGGACTAAAATGCGTGAGGACCAATTTTTTTACGTTTGCTTTGAGTGCTATCTTTGCTGCATCTTCCATAGTTGTGTGTAATCTTTCTTTTGCTTCTTTTTCATTCTCTTGTGAAAACGTCCCTTCGTGTATAAGCAAATCTGCATCTTTTGAAAAAAGTATAGTTTCTTTTTGTGGAAGTGTATCCCCACTGTAAACTACTTTTCTCCCTTTTTTTATCCAGCTTATGTCCTCTAATTTAACTTTTTTGTCATTTACTATAAGATAACCTTTTTTTTCTATTTCTTTAAACATTTTTCCTCTGATGCCTGCTTCCTTTGCCTTTTCTTCATAGAACTTTATTTTATCTTTTTCTTGGAAGATGAAACCATAAGCATTTTTGCAGTGTTTTACTGGGAAGGCGGAAATAGTATAGCGAGACCCTTCATGTAATATTCCTTTTTTCATTTTTTTAAAATTTACGAATTGGTATTCGTCCTTTATCCATTCAAAATCTGCAAAACCAAAAACATCTATTTTCTTTTTGGTGTGTGAAAGAGTAAGAGTCTCAAGAAGACCAAAAATGCCAAGATAATGATCGATATGTGGGTGGCTTATGAAAATTGTATCAACGCTTCCATAGCTCACACCATATTTCATCATTTGTCGTTGTGTGCCTTCACCGATGTCAAACAACATAAGATCTCCTTCATATTGAAGAGCAATTGAAGGCATACCGCGTTCTTTTGTTGGAGCACTTCCGCTTGTTCCCAAGAAAGTTACTCTTAGCATACTGAATCTTACTCTAAATTAGAATTAAAACTTTTCCTATTGCTTACTATAGCGTTTTTCTTTACTTTTTTTGGTCTTTCAAAATGGCGAAAAGTTATTTTTTCTCCATCTACATCTACATAACCGTCGTCAACAAAAAAGCGAAAAACACAACTGTTTTTTTGTATCTTTCTTTCCTTTTGTTCACTCTCGATAACAAGCATATTTTTGGTTTCATCTACTACTGTTCCTTTTAATCCAACAAGATGTTTTTGTGAACTTTTAACTATTTCTACATTTAAACCAATAAAAGTTGAGTGAAGGATATTTTTTTTTGTTATGGGCACATTCTCGCCTTTTATTGTTCTACTTCTATTATTTCTGAGGGATAGCCCATCTCTTTTAGTATTTTTTCTATATTTTTTACATGATTACCTTGAAGTACTATCATCCCTTCTTTTGCTGTTCCGCCGCATGCAAGCTTTTGTTTTAATATCTTAGCAGTTTCATCTATTTGATTTTGGTCTATCCCTTCAACTATTGTAACTAGTTTTTTAAATTTGGCTTTTGTAGTGTATACTTTTATTTTTGCTGTGCCTTGTTTGTCTAATTCTTGGCATACGCAAATCTCTTTTGGCATACCACATTTAGGACAGATGCTTCCCATTGTTTTATCAACCAACCTTATTTTTTATTTAATATTGTTTTTAATTGAGCAATTGTCTTTTTAAGTGCTTTTGTTTTTTCTTTTTTACCTTCGCCTCTTGCTTCCAAGATGGCTTTTTCAAGTTCAGCTATTTTTTTCTCTGCTTCTTGTTTCGTCATATTTTTCAATTCATTCTTTTTTATAATCGCCATTTTAACCCTCTCTTTTATCCTGTATTGCGGCTGCAGTTTCTATAACCTTTGGTAACGCTATTTTTTGCGGCGTTTTGTCAGGGAATACTGTTCCTGGTGGTACTATTCTGACTAATACTCCAATGACGCCAGATTTTGTGTTTGCATTTATGTGAGCTTCTTTTACAAGTTTCATTGGTTCGCCAGCTTTTGGTATATACCCAGCCATAACTCTTAGTCTTTTAGAACGTGCACCTTTTGCGCCTATCTTTCCAGCCGCTACTATTTCTGCCCCTATCGCGCCGGCCCTCATTATTTCTTTTAGCATAAAGTGAAGCACTGCTCTTATCTTTTTCCCCATTTCTATGTGTTTAGCTGCTCGTTTTCCTACAAGCACTGGCTCTAAAAAAGGTTCTTGTACTTCAACAACGCTTATCTGCGGATTTTCTATTTTAAATTTATTTTTTATTTCGTTTGTCAGTTCATTTATTATTCTTCCTTCTTTGCCTATTATACGCGCTGGATTAAGAACTTCTAAGGTTATCCGTGTCATCATAGGTGTTCTTTGAATCTCAACAGATGCTAAACCGGCTCTTTCGAGTTTTTTTTCTAAATACTTTGTCAACTGATATTTAGAGAATGGTTCCTCAATTAATTTTTCGTTGTATATCATCATCCCACCTTGCTTTTCATTTTCTCATCTTTATCTTTTTTTTCAGGAGGTTTTACCTCTATTTTCTGTGGCTGCTCAAGTGGTTTTAGTACGATTTCCACTCGTGCTAGCTCGTAATTAGAACGCATCCATCCGCCACGGGGTGCCACCCGCGGGTACTCTGCCTTTTTGTTTGCACACGCCCCTATTATTTTATACTTCTCTCCTAAACCACGGGCATTACCATTCGCAATCGCACTCTTCAATAACTTTAATACTATTTTAGCTGCTTTTTTAGGATACCTTCCTTTTTTGCCACCGAGTTCTCTTCGATGCCCTATTTTTTTAGAGAACTTTTTGTAAAGTACTGCTGCTTTGCCATCTACAACTTTTTGAAGGAAAGTTATAGCCCAACCTGCCTGTTTTCCTCTTATTCTTCCACAAATTTCTGTTAAATCTTTATATGAGGCATCAACACCTTCTACGCGTGCAAACGCGCATTCATCTGGAGAGAATTCTAAAGAATATCCTTTCATATTAATCACATCATTTAAGAGGTACGAATTTACTACCTCTTGTCGCGCCCACTCCTGGTCCAGAGTGTAAAACTCTTGCAGTAGTATGAGAAAAATCACCCAGCCTTTTTCCAATCTTGTGCAATGTTATATCTACTCTCTTATATTCTTTTCCATTGTAGACACCAAAAGTTAAGCCGAGCCATTCGGGCAATATGACTGCATCTCTTATTTTTGTTTTTATCATTTTTTTGGGATTAGTTTTTTTTATTTTTCGTACTTTCTCTATGAATTTTTTGAGAGTTGGATTGAGATTCAATCTTTTTAGTGTTCTTCTTTCACGCGCATTTAAAAGTTTCATTGTTTCCTCCATGCTCAAGTTTAGTAGTTTTTCTTCCTCTACTCCTTTCCAAACATCTTTTCTTATAGTAACCATTTAATCACCTTTACTTATACCTCTTCAACTTCTTCTCCTGTTTTCTTCCCTTTCTTTCTGCCGGTAGTTCTTGCTGCGATGTGTCCTACTTTCGCACCAGGTGGTGTATCTCTTCCTACTGTGGTTGGTTTGCCAACATGATGTTGTTTTCCACCGTGTGGGTGGCAATATGCTGCCATATGCACGCCTCTGTTTCTTGGCCACAACTTTTTCAATGTTTTTCTGTATCTATAATATGCATTTCCTGCTTTTAGAAGCGGTTTTTCCAGTCTTCCGCCCCCAGCAACTACGCCTAACTGTGCTCTACAGTCACCTGACAATATTACTGTTTTTTTACTTGGGAGTTTTACATATACATTATTTTTTTCTCTTGAAACTATTATGGCATACGACCCAGCAGTTCTTACATATCTGCCGCCATCACCTGGTATTTTCTCTATATTAAATATATAAGCACCATCCGGTATTCTGTAAAGTGGTAAAACACTTCCTAATTTAAGCTTTCCTTGTGCTCCAATTTCAAGTGTATCTCCCACTGCTATTCCTTCTGGTGCAAGTAGGTATCCTTTTTCTCCATTATCATAAGCTACTTCAATAAGGGGTGCGGTTCTACCAGGATCATCTACTATATCTATTACTTTTCCTAAAAGAACACCTGTTTTTTCAATATCATCGTACTTTCTATAAGCAAGATCAGTTTTTCCCTTTGTTGTAGCAAGATATCTTCCTCTTCCAGCACCTCTTTTTTGTGATTTTAACCTCTTTCCCATATGAGCACCTCTATGCAATCATTTTTAACTTTGCAGCAATTTCATCTGCTTTAAAATTCTTATCAAGTTTAACTATTGCTTGTTTTTTTCCATTGCTGTCTATGAGTGTTCTCACAGCCACTACCTTAACACCAAACAATTTTTCTACTTCTGCTTTTATATCTTTTTTTGTTGCCCTTTCACTAACAAAAAACCTTATGGAATTCTCCTTTTCTATCAGTTGAAGACTTTTTTCTGTTTTTAACGGTCCTTCTATTATCATACTCTATCACCAAATTTTTTTGCAAGAGCATCTATTGCATTTTCTGTATATATTGTTAATCTACCCGGGTGCGCACCGGGAGCTAAATGCATAACTTTTAGTTTTTTGACATCTATCACATCAACACCTGGAATATTTTTGGCTGCTTTTGAAAATTTTGAAACAACTATCAATGGTCCCTTCTTTCCATTATTTTTAGCTTTTTCTATTATTGTACTTAGATTAAGTGATTGTAGTAATTGTAGTGCTTCTTTGGTTTTTTTGATTTCTTCAAACTTACTATCAATTACCAGCGGAAGAGAAATTGATAATTTTTCATTCATTCTTTTTGCTACTATGTCATGCATTGCTGTCATTGATATAGCACTTTTAAGTGCTTTTTCGTATTCTTTTTTATTTATTTTTTCAACAATCTTTTTTTCTGGTTTTGGTGGATGGGCTCGATGGCCTTTTACTGCAAGAGGTACTCTTTTTACTTTTCCCAACCTTCCTTTTGGTAAGACTTCGTGCGGAAGATGAGGTATACCTCTATTTTTAACCGCACCATAATCTTCCTTTCTGCCTCTGTATCTAGCGCTCGTTTCAAAACCTGCCCATGGATAATTGCCTTTTGGTTGTTTTAGTTTGCTCTCATCGCTAAGAACAGCACGTTTTATTAAATCTGGTCGTGGCAATTCTTCAAAACATTTAGGTAATTTGATTTCCCTAGAAACTTTTCCTTCAAGTGAATATACGCTTGCTTTCATTTAATCACCTTGGTTCTGTGGATATCGCAGTTAATTTAACATCTGCTGGCTTGGTGTTCCTTGCGGAAACTCTTATCTTGACAAGCCTTTTTGTTGGCCCTGGAACAGAACCTTTTAATATTATATAATCATTTTTAACAACCCCATAATGTGGATAGCCGCTTTTTATGTTTATATCTGCCGGATTTGTTCCGATTTTTATAATCATTTTATTGAACTCGGTTCTAGTATGATACCCCATTTGACCTGCCTGCGGAACAGTATAAGCAACTATTGCTGGATGAAATGGACCTAATGTACCTACGTGTCTTCGTTTTCCTGTTGCTTTTCTTCTTTGAATAGCTACGCCAAATCTTTTTACTGGCCCTTGCCATCCTTTACCTTTTGTTACTGCGCTTACATCTACAAATTCCCCTGGTTTAAATATTTCACTAACTCTTATCTCTTTACCTAAAAGAGATTGCGCATATTCTATTTTTTCTTTAATATCTTTACCGCCACAAGCAAGTTCCATAAACTCTGCCTTCTTTTTACCCAAGCCTGTTTTTTGTGGTTGTGTGCATACTAAAAGACGGATTTCTTTTACTTCTTCCATGTTAATATTTTTGTTTTCTTTTTTCTTTCTTATACCACTTGCTTTTAATACTGTCTCGTTGTCAGTATGAATTTCACCAATTGAATTTTTATCATCATAATATCTTATTCCATATACCAGAACTGGTGGAACTTCTATTATTGTTGCAGCACTTACAATCTCTTGTCCTTTAGTAGGAGATTCAGTTGGATCTATATATGCTACATTAGTCATTCCTACTTTGTAGCCAGGTATTCCGAGTAATCTTTTTTCTGCTCGCTCAGGCCACCATAGCCTTACGTTTTCGCTTTTTGCTCTTTTTCTTGGCCTAAAAGCCATTGACCCTTTTCTGGGTCTTCTTTTGTCTACCATTCTCTCACCTCGCGTTGCCCGTCGGTAACAGCCTAAAATTCGATTGAAAAAAGGCCGTTCCTTCTTCGGGACGCCCTCTCACTGAGTAGAGGTTATGATTGGTATATAAAGAAATATTTATAAATGATATATGTATTTTTAAATTAGTTTTTATTTTAAAAATATTGGCGCGGGGTTTTGATTAATGGATAGATTAAAGCGCTCGGCTTTAATATTCTCATTGTTAATAGTATTTATTCCTCTACTTTTTTTTGTTTATTTTGCAGATAGTGTTATAGAGCTGAGTCATAGTGAATTTTTGCAACAAAATATAAGCGATGATATCCTAGACCAAAATGCAGAGACGGAAAATAATGCTTCTTTCGTTGTAGAAGCCAACACATCTTTTGTTAATATAGACGAAGTAGTCGAACAAAACATAAGCGCAGAGCAAAATGAAATAGCGCCCCAAGTTTTCTCTTCTGATGATAATTCTACTCCTCCCGTCAGCAATTTTATTGATTTGGATGAAGTTATTACTCAAACCACTACCGAAGAAAACAACACATCTTTTGTTGATATAGAAGAAATAATAGAACAAAATACAAGTACGGAGCAAAAAGAAGATGTTTCTGTCTCTACATCTTCTGAAAATACTTCTGTAGAAAGCATTACTAACACAAATGAGTTTGTAAATTTAGATGAATTGGTGAGCCAAGACGTGAGCAAAGAAGAAAATCAATCATCTCTTGTCTATGAAAATAGTAATGATTTTTTTATTTTTCAAAAAAATGTAAAAGTAGAAAAGGCAGTTTATGAAAAAATTTTAAGTGGAAAAAAAGAGCGTGTTATTGTTGTACTCAAAGATGGCGAATCTTATAATAATCTTAAAATAGAAAAGAAAAAACTGTTTAATCGTAATAAAATTTATGTTTCCTCTAACATAGGGGAAAAAGAACTGCAAGAGCTAATCAATAGCAACTTAATTGAAAGCATATATATTGACAGAGAAGTTAGGGCTTCGCTTGCAGATTCTGATGTTATCATTAGATCAGAAGAAGCGAGAAACTCGTTTGGGTTTAGTGGCGATGGCATAGGGATTTGTCTTCTTGATACTGGCGTAGATTTAAACTCGGTAAATAATATCGAAGGCGGTTATGATTTTGTTAACAATGATGATAATGCACTGGACGATAATGGTCACGGTACACGGATGGCAAAAGTGATAAACGCAATTGCTCCCGATGCAAAAATAATACCTGTAAAAGTATTAGATTCTTCTGGGAAAGGTTATTCATCAACAATAATGCAAGGCATATCGTACTGTCTGCAGCACGCTAACGATTACAGTATAAAAATTATATCAATGAGTTTTGGCGGCGGAGAGTTTAGTGGTTACTGCGATTACGACCCAGTAGTGGAAGCTGCCGATTACGCATATAATAATGGTATTTCGATTATTGCATCCGCTGGAAACGATGGTGCAGATTACATAACCGCACCTGCGTGCGGTAAAAACGTTACCGCAGTTTCATCAACAACAAAAGAGGATTCTGTCGCGAGTTTCGCTAACATTAATGGAATGGTTGATTTACTTGCGCCAGGAGAAAATGTAAACATCGATGGAAATTTTTATTCAGGAACATCAATATCCGCAGCAGAGGTGAGCGCGGCATTTGCATTACTCTATTCTTATAATCAAACGCTTTCTCCTCATCAAGCTGAAGAAATGTTTAAGACATCTGGTTCATTAGTCAATCATAACGATAATGCTTATACACGAATAGACGTTTATAACGCAATTTTAGGAATTTATACAGGTTATCCATCAAACCAAACAGTAAATGAGAGCGAACCAATAAGTTATAATTATTCTTATTCGATTCAAGAATATAATAGTGATTATAATGCAATAATCGCTTACAGGTCGAATACAGGCAGCGGCCTCAATTTTCCAAAGATACGGTTCTGGAATTCTACCGGTGAAGGCAGTTGGGGCCCTGAGATTCAACTTCCAACCGCAGGGTCACCTGTACGGTGGGCTGTTGTGAAGTGGTCTCCTATTTCTAGCAAAATTGTCCTCGTAACTCTAAGCGATGATGGATATTTGGATGGTTACGTATGTATGGGCAACTGCACAAACGTGGCAAATTGGCAGGTTACAAATAACATAGGCCAGGTATGGACGACAGCGGCAGCACAAAGAAGGTTTGATGTTGAGTTTGAAACTGCAACTGGTGATGCGGTTGTCGTTTATGGTGTTTTAAGTGCGGTTACGACAAGGGACCTTGCGTATAGGGTGTTACCTGCATCATCTTCAAGCTTTGCAACCACAACTGAACAGTACATTGATGACACTGGCCACGCAACAGATATACAATACAGTTGGGTGCGTTTGGCAAGAAACCCGCGTGTTGGGCAAGAAGAGATAATACTTGTTGGATTTGATTTAACAGATAACCATACAAATGCGTGGGTGTGGAATGGGAATTCGTGGGGAAACCAGGTGAGTATAACCGATACAGCAACTTCAACCAGCGGATATCAGGCTCTTGCAGTTGCGTATGCTGCTGATGGAAGTAAGGGAATGGCTATAGGGGGCAGTGGTACGACAGGTGATGTTAATACGCGGTATTGGAGCGGCGGTGTCTGGTCAGCGATTATAACATTTGATATCGATCCAGCAGATGTAGCTGATGTCAGGTGGGCAAACCTGAAAGCAGACCCGGCATCTGATGATTTGCAGGCGGTTTTCATAGATAGTGGTTCAGATTTAACAACTGCGTATTGGAGTGGGAGCGCATGGTCGGTTACACCAAACATAGATACTGCAGTTGACGTTTCAACTGCAAGATGTGCAGATTTTGAGTGGGATTTCAAAGGAGGGCAAGGGTATTTGGTATGGGATACTGATACTACCGGTACGACTTTGAGTTACAGATTATGTACTCCTCAGTGTACAAATCCAACACAAACCACATCAACTTATGCAGGTACGGGCGCGTGGATTACGATGTATCAAAACACAAAGGTTGGTGACACTGTACGTGTGCTCGGCGCGCGTCTGAACTCCAATTTTGATATTGGTTCTTTCTCTGTCAATTCGTCAGCACCCACGTTCAGGAATTACGGCGACGGTGCAATAACCCTTGATACCACAGTTACAACGTATGAAGCATATAGCATTGCATTTAAGATTGACCGCACATCCCCGAGCATAACGTTCGTTTCCCCAACACCAGCAAACAATTCAAACATATACCCATGGGACTGGGCATACATAAACGTAACTGTGGTTGATAATGTCAATGTTTCTTCTGTAATTTTGGAATGGAATAAGACTACTAATTATACAATGAACAAGGGGTCAGGAGATAGTTGGTATTATAACGTTACCGGGCTTTCAACAGGTACTTATGAATATAAAGTTTATGCAATTGACTTTGCCGAAAATCTTAATATAAGTGAAATAAGATATCTGCGTTTATACCCAGGTTGTTCGGGTATAACAACTGCATTCATGTGTGGTGAAATCGTAAATGAGTCTTGCCAAATGTATTCAAATCTTAGTTTTAATGGTACTTGTTTTAGGATTGAATCTAGTAATATTAAAATAAACTGTAACGGTTTTGCGGTTATAGGAAATAAATCTGGGGCCGGTATCGCTGCAGCAGACGTGCAAAATATTTCTATTATAAATTGTATTATAGGAAATTTCTCTTCTTCTATTATTCTATCAAATGTAAATCATTCTCTATTCAGGAACAATACATTATATAAGTCTACACATGGTATGCTGATTGATCCATCCTATAACAATACGATAATAGAGAACACTATTTTCGGCAATTCGCAGTATGGTCTTTATCTTGATGATTCACACAATAATACGATAAGGTACAACATATTTGAAAATAACACAGATAGTGGTTTAAGACTTAATCGTTCAACTAGCAACTTAATTTCTAACAACTCTTTCTATAATAATACAATTGCAATATATCTGGGGATGGGAAGCAATTCAAATAACATAACAGAAAATAATATATCGGTTGGTTCAGATTTAGTTTTATCTTACGAATCCAACAACAACAGGATAATCTCTAATAGAATTTATAATACAGACAGAACCCTCGTGCGTTTAGAATATTCAAATAACACAATAGTTGAAAATAACTCATTAAGCATTTCAAATATGAAATGTCTCTATTTGTATATAACTAATCAGATTACTATTAGGAACAATACTATTATGAATTGTAGCGAGGAGGGCATCTACTTAAGTTTGCCTAATAATTCTGTTATAGATAATAACCATATATTTAATACATCAAATGGTATTTATACTTATTATGCTGAATGGAGCAATTTTACTAATAATGAAATACATAATAATTCAGTGACAGCAGTCTACTTTGATTTCTCAAAATACCTTATTGTTAGTAACTCAAAAATGTATTACAACAACTATGGCATTTATTCCTATAATACTTCAAATCTGTCTCTGTTTAATTCAAATCTTTCAAACAATGTTTATAGCGGAGTTGAATTAAGATACAACAATAATGTAAGTGTTTCAGATAATAATATTAATTCTTCAACAAATGGGATTTTCTTGTATTATACTTCATCTAGTTCTATATCAAACAATTCTATTAGTTCTTCAACAGGTATACTCTCCCAGTATTCATATAATAACTTAGTTAAAGAAAATAATATAACCTCATCAAATAATGGTATATCAATCGTACTGTCTAATCATACTAATTTTTCAAATAACATCGTATGTAACAACGGAGGTATAGGTTTGAGATTAGCGTATACTAATCAAGTTGTTTCATTTAATGATACTTTTTGTAACAGCGGTAGCGGCATAGAGGTATATAATTCAAACAATACTAATCTAAATAACACACATCTATACGGGAATGTTTACTTTGAATTACTTATAAGTAGCGATAGTTTTGCTGTTTATAATTTGACCACTACGAACTTAACCATAGATAACCCAGTAGGCAATTATGAAAACTATACAATATTAGATATTGAAGATATGTACGGTAATCTTACTTCAGAAGAATCTTATGGAATAAGATGGTCCTCTCAACCTGCTACTTTGCCTAATGATAGGATGAGTTTTAGAAACAAATACGTAAACATTACACAAGAAGGAGGGGCGGTAAATATTGATAAGATAAGTTGGAGATGGTTTGATAGTGAGTTAAATGGTTATAACGAGAACATGTTTGAACTTTGGAAATACAACACATCCGGTTGGGTTAGATTAAATAATACGCCAGATACTGTTAATAATCGACTATCCTTTGTAAATATGAATCCGCTAAGTACGTACGCCATATTACAAAATAATAATTGTCCTCTGATAACTTCTGCTGGTTTATACACACAAAACCAAAACTATAGCGGGGCCCCCAACAATGCAGCACCATTAAGCGGGTATGCTTGTGTAAAAATTACTTCTTCAAACGTTGTATTTGATTGTAATGGCTATTCCATATCAAATAATGGTACGGGTGGTACAACGTATGGTATATTAATTAACGGTTCTTTGAATAATATAACAATAAAAAATTGTGAAATATCTAGTTATAGATATGGTGTTTTTGTTTATAATTCTAATAATACAAATATCTTTAATAACACTGTTAAAAATAGTATTGATTACAACATATATATTTATATCGCTCAAGGGGGCTTATTAAATAATAACACATTATATAATAGTACTCGTGGCTTTTATCTATATTCCGTTAATGCTTCTGAAATATACAACAATATTATATTTAATCATTCAGCTATTGGTTTTTATGGTAATTCTATAACAAACAATAAAATATATAATAATTCTATTTATTCAAACACAATCTCAAATTTAATGCTTGATTCAAACTCACAGAATAATTATGTGCTGGATAATTTAATTTATAATAGTAGTCTGAGTCTTTATATTTACTCAAGTGATAATAATACTGTTCTAAACAATAGCGCTTACAATTCGGAATATGGCGGTTACATCTATACCTCTAATTACAACAATTTGACTAATAACTATTTTTACAATAACGTAGCGGGTTTATTTTTAACTGATTCGCAAGGTACTTACATTTCAGATAATATAGTTTATAATAACTATTATGGTTTTGATTTTGAAGATTCTGGCAGTGCCTTCAATTATATAAATAACAACACAGTATATAACAATACGATTGGTTGTTTATTATATTCGGTAAGCGGCTTCAAATTTACTGATAATGAATTTTATAAAAATACAATCGGCATAGAATTTTCTTCATCAATTTTTAATGATTTACTAAATAACAAGTTTTATAATAACTCACAATATGGGGTTGATATAAGCTATACTTCATACCTAAATCTAACACAATCTGAAGTGTATAATAATGCTGTTGGCATATTAGTTTATGTTTCAGCTTATGTTCTTATCAATAACACCCATTCATATAACAACGAACAACTAGATCTTTTAGTCAGCGCTGACGATAATATATTTTATAATCTTAGCATCTCTAATTTTACTCTTGACAATCCTTTAGGCAATTATGAAAACTACACAATATTAGATATCGAAGATATATACGGTAATCTTACTTCAGAAGAAGCTTATGGAATAAGATGGTCCTCTCAACCTGCTACTTTGCCTAATGATAGGATGAGTTTTAGAAACAAATACGTAAACATTACACAAGAAGGAGGGGCGGTAAATATTGATAAGATAAGTTGGGTATGGGTCGAGAGTGAATTATCAGGCTATAATGAGAGTAATTTTGAGTTATGGAAATATAACTCTTCCGGGTGGTCATTACTCAATAATACCCCAAACACTATTACCAACCGTCTTTCGCTTACAAATCTTAATCCATTATCAACATATGCAATTCTACAAAATTTAGAAATGGAAAACTGTCCAGTGATAATTTCTCCAGGTACATATATACAAAATAAAAACTATACCGGTGCACCCAACCCAGTATGGAGTTATGGTGGTTATGCTTGCGTTTACATACAGGCCGAGAATGTAACATTTGATTGTAATGGCTATTCTATAATAAACAATGGCACGTCGAACTCGTACGGTATTTTTATAGATGAAACGTCAAGCAATATAACAATAAAGAATTGTAATGTATCAAATTATACCTATGGGTTGCTTGGTTACAGTAACGTAAACATCGCTGCATTTAATAACACATTACATTCTAATGAAGTAAGTGGTTTTGCAGCTGATGCTACATCAAACATAACTGTTATCAATAATACTATTTATAATAATACTTACTATGGCGTGTACATAATTTCTGGTGCAACAGCGAATTTTGAAAATACTCTTCTTTATAACAATTTAGAAGATGGAGTATTCGTTGATAACTTTAACAATGTATTTGTAAATAATGTTACATCAAAAGATACGTATGGTGATTGCTTTTTATTTACGAACTCAGAAAATATATCTATACATAATATTTCTGCTTCTAATTGTAGTGATGCTGGTGCTTATGGCGGCGGAGTGAAAAATGTTACTATTTCTAATTCTTCGATAATGCTGTCATCTTACGGTGTATACCTATTCAGTTCACAGAAGATTAACACTAGCGGAAATCAAATTTATAATTTGTCCACGAATAGTTTTTATGCTATAAACTCTAAAGAAATTTTTATCTTAGATAATTCGATTGTAGATGCTTCCAATGGCATCTACTGGCAAAATGTAACCAACGGTAGTATAAAAAACAATTACGCGTTTAATTCTTCTTCTTTTTCTAATATTTATTACGCTACCTTTATAAACTTGAATAATAATACATTAAAAAACATTTCTAATAACATAATATTTTTATATTCTAATCTATCGAACATCACTCTTAATAACATATATTGTAGAAATACTGCAGGAACTTACGGTCTGTCTGTATCAAACGGATTCGGCTTTAATGTTGTTGATAACTTTATTATTGGTTGTACTAGTTATGGCATATCATTTTCTGGTGTAGAAAACTCACAGATTAGAAGTAATAATATAAGTGGTGGCAGCTCTTTAGTATACTTGCAAAGTTCAAATAATAATCTATCTGTAGTAAACAACATTTTGCAAAATTCTATAAATAATGGTTTGATTACAGTTTCTTTAACTAATTCTACAATAGAGAACAATACTATATATAATGTTAGTTATTATGCACTCTACTTAACTTCCTCCTCTAATTATAATTTGATTTCATCTAATAAGATATATTCGAATAGAAGAGGAATATACAATATATATGTTGATTTCTGTAACTTCACCAATAATGAAATCTATAATAGTTCTGAATATTTGGTATATTCTTCGTCGTCAAACAACAATCGTTTTATTAATAATTCTATGTACAATAGCACTTCATACGGTGTTCATTTATACAATTCTCAATTCTTTAACTTTACCCATAACACAATCTATGGGACATCAAACCGTGCTTTTACTCTGCAATCTAGTTCAAATAATA
The DNA here is from genome assembly GCA_038870635.1 of Candidatus Bilamarchaeaceae archaeon. Lineage (GTDB taxonomy): Archaea > Micrarchaeota > Micrarchaeia > Anstonellales > Bilamarchaeaceae > JAVZJR01. Next base: position 71,647 of record JAVZJR010000002.1, read on the forward strand.
CGTTATCTAATAACGACATAAAAAGAATTTCTCAAGTGGCGGTTTATTTGTACGCTAACTCTAGTGATAATCTATTTATCGATAATACCATTCACGATAACACTAACTACGCTTTTTACGTTTATCAAAATTCAGTTAACAACACATTTTACAATAACACATTATTCAACAATTCTTATGGATTTTTTATACTGAACTCAAACTTCCAGAACATAGATCATTGTAATATATATAATAATACTCAAATAGGTGTTCAATTTTCTAATTCAAATTATAGCATTATTAGTAATTCTATGATTTATAACAATACAAATCATGGCGTATCAATTGGTAGTTCTAGTAACATAATTATTACAAACACAACTATCCATAACCATAATTATCACGGAATAGTGTTGTCATCATCTGATTATAACAACATAACAAACAATACGGTGTACAACAATAATTGGCATGGTATCTACGTGCAGTTTTCCAACAATACTGTTATTGTTAATAATACAATATACAAAAACTCGCAAAATGGTATATACTTAACAAGCAGTCACAATGCAATAATTTCTGATAACAATGTCACCAATAATAGTGTTTATGGTATATTCTTTTCTTCATCCAATTTAAACACAATGTCTGATAATTACGTATGTTTCAACACCCTTGACATAAATAACTCCGGAAGCAGTAATATAGGTGCATATGACAGATGTGATAAATGGTATAATTGGTTTGAGAATAGTCATCCCGGTTGTACTTTCACATGCTCTAAGATATGGCACAGGTTCTTTGGCAATGTGAGCGGTAATATCCTTCTTGCTCCAAATGAAACATCGATTTTCTATAACTGGACATGGAATACAAATAAGGGAAAAGTCTATGTTATAAACGGAGATGCTGTAATTGACTGGGCAGCTGTTTTTGCATTGGGCAGAAATATATCTGAACAAAACTCAACAAACGATTTTGCAGAATTAAATAACTTACTTAATATGGGGGACGAATATGACAATCTCACTAATCTTTACTCTTATGATGGCAGTAATCCATTGATAACAAAGAATATTTCTGTTTATGGAAAAATGATTAATTTTATACCACTTGCAAATTCATCTTATCAAACCGCAGGGGTTCACTACACCGGCATAATGTGGGATTCATCGCAAGGAGGGCCTGAATTTAGTCAAGCCCAAAACCAAGATGTGATTTTTGTTAATGAGATCAACGGAAGTTATGACCCACAATATGATATAAGAGTTCCAGCAGAGTTGGGTACGTACAAAGGAACAAGCGGTGTTGTTGAGTTTTGGTTAGAATTAGATTGAAGAGCGATACATAATTTTAGTTTTACAAAAATAAAAAAATAAAAATTTTAGGTTTACGCCAATTCCAACCAGAAGTAGTATGTTTCTGTTGCGCCTAAGGCTGCATTTGTTGCAGTAAGTAATTCGTAATCGCCATTTTGGCCATTAAATAAGGGTACGTTGTTTTGTATTGTTGTACAGAACGCAACATCGCTTTTTGCAGCTGGTGTGTCACTATCTGCAATTGCACATGTTGTTAATGAACCACCAGTTGTTGTACCTACACTGTTTGTTACGGATTGATTATTGACTACTATGTTGCATGAAGTAGTGAGTGTGTTTGCTGCATTATCTGTCGCTGTGCCAAAACCCCAAATAGTATCAACTGCAGTTGCTGTTATCGGCTTAAGATTTGTCCAATCAAAACCAGTTTGTGCAGCTACTGCGCACACTACTCCTCCGTTTGCAGGTGACCAAGACCACGAGTAAAATATAGCTGTGGTGTTTGGTGCAAGCACAATGTTTCCTGCCACATCACCCCAGAAACCTGCCCACTTTTCTGTGGATACATTACCAGTTAGGTTTAACTGAGTGACATTACCGCCCTCTGTTGTGACGTTGGCATGTGTTAATGGTTCGTATCTACCGATTTGCCCAACTGTCCACGTTTCGGCCGGTTGAATGGCAAAAGCATAAGCCATTACCAACGACAAAATCAAAAAAATTTTTTTCATACTATATCACCACGTTTTTCGAAAAACCAAAAAAACATCTCCTGATAAATTTATAAATGTTGTTTTTGCTTATTAATGTTGTCTAAGTAGAGGGAGTTTATGAAAAATGTGTTTTTGTTCTTATTACTTCTTATGGGGCAACTTTTTGCAGCAGTGATTGTTAATTCGCTTGATGGCCGTGATGTAATCTCTGCTACCTACTACGCTGCATTAATTGGCGAAAAAATAGTGATTGCTTACCCAGATTCTGATTTACAAAATATTTTTTCTTCTGTAGGAGTTAATGAGAATGTTTTTTTAGTACAATCAGAGAAAAATCCTGTTTTTGTAGGTCTTGCGGATTCTCTCAAACAGAGAGAAAATAAAGTAACACTTTTTGTTTCTAAAGATCCATTTGAAACAAATCTAGAGCTTGCAAAGAAGAGTGGTGTTAAAAGATTAATCTTAATTGATCCGATATATGGGTATAACACAGTTTCAACCCTTGCATATGGAAAACAAAATAAGATGTTCTTGATATTTGTGAGTAAAGAGAATTTAGACAAAGCAACCGAAACAATTAATAGCATTAAACCAAACGAGGTTTTGATTTACGGATATGTCGATAAAGAAATCAAGGACGCGCTCTCCAAAAATGCAATCGCATACAAAGAAATAAATAATGGCGATAAATTCGACGATAATATGGAAATTCTTAATTTATACTTTAGCAAAAATCCATCTAAAAAGCAAGTTATACTTGCAGATGGAAATGGTATAGAAGATACGATTGCAGGTGGCGATGACCCGGTTTTGTTTATTGGTCAAATAGTGCCTATAAGTGTTTACAATTATTTGAAAGAAAAGGTTGCAAAAGATCAAATAACTGTCGGTTTAGTTGTTGATAAAGATTATTTCCAAACCTCTTATAATCTTAAACAATCTATAAACCAAGATTTAGGCCAAAAGAAATTTACTGTTTTAGCAAAAATCGGTCAAAGCGCAGGTGGTCAGCAAGGTTCTCCTGCAGCTGTACCGCTATTCCCTCTTCGTGGTCCTATAAGTGGTTTAAGTATAGAGAAGGTTGAATATAACACTGCGAAGAAAGCGATTGAAGTTATTTACAAAAACACCGGCAACGCACAGGAGTATGTAAAATCAACTATTGCAATTTACGTGAATGGTAACAAAGTATCGGTTGTTGGTGATGAAGAACCTTTTATTTTAGATAAAGGAGCTATTTTTGGTCGTGTTTATCCAATTGATATAGAAGAAGGTGGCATATCAGTAAATATTACTTCGTTTTTCGGTATATCCAAGAAGAACCTTGACAATGGTATCATTGGTTATTTTGATGTTGGGAAAGTAGATTATGTAGACAACTCTCAGATAGAGATTACTTCAATAAATGTGGACAAATCGAGCGGAGATATCGTCGTAGTGTTTACAAATATTGGAAATATCCCAGCTTATTTTAGAGCAGATGTTTTAACGCAGATAAATAATCGCTCAACTAAAATAGAGGACAATGTTGTATACAGCTTAAAACCAAACGAGGGGAGGGCAGTTAAATTTATAGGAATTGGAAAAGATAGCAACAAGATAATTGCAGGCGCCAATTATGGTTCGCGCGAAGCTTTTCTTAACAAAAGAGTGGAGAAAGAATATGTAGAAAGTAGCACTGCCTTTAATGAAACTTTGCTTATTGGCTTAGTAATTCTCTTGATCATCATAGTCGCTGTTTATTTCTTGGTTGGGAAGAAGAAATAGATTTTTTATTTTCTTTATTTTTATTTCTGCTTTCTTTTAGAATTAGAATCACCAAGCTAAAGATAAACTGTAAGATTGCGATATTCGACATTACGCAAATATTGAATACCCAGAAACTTGGTAGTGAAAGGATGATGGGTAAACTGTAATAGATTACACGTTTTAGTTTTCCCCATTCTAATCTCTTGCCTATAATAAATATTCCAAAAATAGCTAAGATTATAGTAATAACCCAAAGTACGTAATAACTTGGCGCTATCGCAAACCAATTAAGCAACATAGGGAAATAGCACATCGCCTTTGCTTCTTCATTTATTTTTATACTTGTTTTTTTTATTATATAACCTGCTTTTGTCGCTATTATTATTTTTTCACCAACAGTATCAGGTATATAGATGATCTCGCCGTTTTTATCTGTTTCATACTTTTTGCCATCTATGCTTACTACTGCGCCTTCTATTGGTTTTCCTTTCGTATCGACTAACTTTATTATGACTCTTTCCCCTATCCATGCTTCTTTTGCCGCGTCTATTCTTCCTAATCTTATAACTGGTAACATTACTCCACTTTGCGGGTATCCTTCTTTTGATGCTATTATCATTCCATCATATGGTGTTTTTATTCTAGTGAAACCATTTTCGTCGGCAATTGTTTGCATCTCTGAAGTGAATACATTAGCGTATGGTATAAATTCACCTTTATTATTTATGATTTGAATAAGCAGCTCATTTCCTTCTATTGTTTCGCCTTCAATCAACTTTATTTGGAGCTCTTTTTGTACACATTTGTTGGATACGCAGTTTTTATTTGATGGGCAATCACTATCCTTGCAACATTCATAAGTGTTGCAGCGATGGTTTTGGATATATCCACATTCGCAGATTATTTTTTTACATTGAGCCATTTCGCAAACTTCGTTTTCTGCGCAATCGCTATCTTTTTTGCATAAAACACATTCTTCATTTTCGCATAAACCACTTTTACACTCCTCCCTTCTTTTACATTTTTCCTTAAAATCTTTTTTTGGCTTACAAAGTCCTTCTTCACAGTAAGAAAACTGGTTGCATTCTTCATCTTTAATGCATTCTGGTACTATTGTTATCTTAAATTCGTTATAACTTGACGCCACTGCATTTTTTGCATGTACTACCAATACGTATGTACCAACTTTATGACCAATTAAAGTAAGATTGACATTTTCTGGTTGCCCTTTATAGAGTTTTGTTATTTTATAAGAAGTGCAATCAAAATAAGAAATACAATCAAGATAAACATCTACATCATTTTCAATGTAGTAGTCGCCGCTATTCTTTACTGTTACCGGTATCTTTATTTTTTGTCCTATAATCGCCGTAAAGTCAGGTAATGGTTCTATTTCTATTTTGTGCTTTTTGCCTTCTGTTGGTTTTGTGCCAGGTTGCTGGCAGGTGTAATTTACATCAGCTCGGATAGTGTAATTCATAGCCGCAGTACCTTTTGGTAGCATTATTTGATAATCATTAAGAGAACCGTTCCATCCTGGTTTATCATTTACTACCTCCGCCACGAAAACAATATTATTATTGGCGTCATTTAGGTATCCTATTCTGAAATTATCAGAAGAGGTATTATTTACATAGGTGTAGGTAGTTGGAACATTATTATAAGTGCCATAAGTGAGAGTGAAATTGGTTATGTTTTTGAATGTGTTTGTTCCGTTTTCTGTGCCCGAAATCAATGAATCAAGAATAGACAAATTACCTGCCTTGAGTGGTAAGAAAATATTGCTTGAATTCACAGCAATTATATGTATTTTAATCGTATTGTAAATGCACGGCGGGTTTTGAGCGATTATATTTATTTCAGTTATGTTGTTTCCAGTTACAGTATGATTGTATACCACTCCATTTCCTAGTAAGACATTTCCGTATACTCCATCCCAATAGGTAGAGTTAGAAAAGATAGTAAATGTTGTTTGAGTTGTGTTTCCGCCATCTATATTTAATTGAGAATAAACTAGTGAAATCATTAAAAGAAGCAGTAAGTTGGTTTTGATATTATTCATCATTTTTTTATCTGCCTTATATTTATTAATATTTCGCAATCCTAATCCTCTGGATGATGACCAAGGTGATCGCTGAGAGCCATCTCATGGTTCGGTGATGATTGACGTGCGGTCTGATTAATTGTTTAGTCTAGTGCGGCAGTATATATTCTATCTAGGCGGTTTAACAAATTTATTCCAAAGGATGAAAGATATAGCTAAAATACCGCCAACTATAACAATCCATATTATTGCATCGAGATAGTTACTTTGTTTCAACTTTTCTTGAGTAGTTGGTAATGATGTCTCTTCCTTCTCTTTCGCTAAACTCTTTATAGTGAGTGTGGACCTTATGGGCCCATTATTTATTATATAAGAAATTTTATATTCTTCTTTTTCTACCACAAACTGGCCTTCACCGTTTTCTGATGTTTGTAAAATTTTCCTTTCCCCTGAAGAACTTTCTAATAAAACATCTCGTTTAGCTAGCGGTCCTAAGTGGCAAATATGGTTTTCACAATAAGGCCCAACTAATGTAAATTTATAAATGTTACCTATAAACTCCTTTTCTTTACCTACTATTTTATATTCTCCTTTACAGTCGCTATCCTCACAACATTCATAATCTTTCCAAGAGTGATTGGCAATATAGCCGCATTTTCCTTTTTCTATTAACTTACATTTATTTGTTGTAAGGTCGCAATACATGCTTTCACTACATTGTGTGTTATCTATGCATTCCTTTTTTTCTTTACAGATATGCTCTTTCGCATCACAGTAAAAATTACTTTCAATACAATCACTGTCAGTGCAGCATTGGTATTGTATACATTTATGATCAACTATTTCACCGCAGCTACATTCGATTAATTTGCAAACGCCTTTTGTCTTTTCATTTTCTATATAACAATATTCTTTTTCATTACATTCTTGATTACTCTTACACCCATGACAAGATGTGTAATTGAATTCTTCTTTTGCGGGACAATAATAGCCCCTTCCTTCAAATTCTAAATTATATAAAATTGTATCTAATGTAGATGGTAGTTTGTATAATATTTCACCACTATCATTACTCTTAAGACGCTCAATGTTATACTTACCATGGCTTATTAATATATACTCATTATCTATTAGTTTATTGTTTGTTTCATCAATAAGTTTTATAATTAATATATCATTTAAACAATCAATGGTATAATTTATTTTAACTTTTCGAGAGCAGTATTCACTTTTACTTTTACTACTTTCGATAAGTTGTTTACGGCCCAATATTGTTAGGATACTTTCGTTAGCGAAATTGTTTATAGTGATTGATTTTGCTGTAGTATTTATTGTTTGATTAGAGGCTTTTTCTATCCAATCGGTTTCATTATTTAACCATACTTCAAGACTGGAAGGATTATAGCCGCTTACCTCACTAGGATTCCAACTAAAAGTAATTGAATCGATAATTAATAAATAGGCCGGGTAGTATTTACCTATTCTTATACTCTTACCGAAAAGTGCATAACCAGTAGGAGGCGTTCCAGAAGGGTTTTCAGACCAATTTATAAAAAACGAATATTTCTTTTTTAATGTAGTGTTTAATGATATATTTGCATAATTGCGAAGAGATAATTTACCATCAGGTGCATCAAAAATAACATTTTGTAAAGTAAGTATTAAAGAACCCACATTGTTTTTAACTATAAAGTCATAGCTGTTATTGTAGTAGTGGTCTTTCTGAATAAATAATACACTCCCGTCTTCTAAAGTAACTCCGCTTATTTTATTTTTATAGATGGTATTGCTAGCGAATAGCGTAGTCGTTTTACCTAAGATTAGTACACCGCTCTCTTCGTTACTGTGTATTGTATTTTGGATTAGTGTATTATTATCTGCAGGTTCGTCTATTTGGATACCAATTCCATCGTTATTATAGATAGTATTATTAGAAATAGTATTATTAGAAGAGTAGCCACTTATAACGAGGCCGTAATAATTTTTATAGATAATATTTTTATCTAATGTATTGTTAGATGAAGTATATAAAGAAAATGCTATATCTGCTATATTATAGATGCTGTTATTTGAGAAAAAGCTATTGTTTGTCGAGATAAGAACAAAGCCTTCCGTAGCATTATATACGCTGTTATTTGAAAAAAAGTTGTTACTAGATGACTCACTTATTACAGCCGTGTCACTGTTATCATATATTTCATTATCTAATATGGAATTATTATTTGAAGCAATTAAGACAATACTTACTTCGTTACTATATATTATATTTTGGCTGACTGTCGTATTTGTAATCCCTATCATTTCTAGACCAACAGTGTTATTATTTAGAGAATTTGTTTGGATGGTATGATTGTTAGAGAATTTTAATAATATACCAAAATTGGAGCCGTAGATGTTATTTTCTTTTATTTCCGTGTCATTTGATGAGGTTATGTCTATGGCAGTTTGCAGAGCGTCATATATCGTATTGCTCAAAATAATATTTTGGTTTGACTCCTCATTTAATTTAATACCATAAAATATATTGTCGTATATTTGATTATGAGTTAATAAATTGTTAGAAGATTTATATAACTCAAAACATTTATTATTTCTATATATTTTGTTATTTGAAAAATTATTTTCATTAGCATTATCTAAGTAAATGCCCCAATAATTATCATATATTTCGTTGAGTGTTATGTTATTTTTTGATGAAAATGAAACATGAATTCCTCTGCTTGTATTGTATATTAAATTTTCTGATAAAGTGTTAGTATGTGTTGACCCTCCCAAAAAGAAACCATCTCCGTTATAGTAAACAAAATTTTTTGAGAAAGTGTTGTTAAAACCTCCAATTGCACCAAAACCATAAGTGTTATTATGGACAGTGTTGTTTGTTATAATGTTGTCTGAAGATGATATTAAATATATCCCGTAAGTCGTGTTATATACAGTTGTATTTAAAATTTGATTGTATTGCGAGTTTTCAATACGAATACCATATGTATAATTTAAAATAGCTGCACAATTCTTAATAGTAACATTTGAAACAGAAAGCAAAGAAATACCATGTGTTGGAGTAGCGCCGTCCCCATTATAAGTTATGGTTTTGCCATTACAATCTAAAGTTATTTGAGAAGCTGTTATTTTTATACATGCTTTATCATTGTCTGGAAAACCTGGTAGTTCATTTGGTGCTCCTACAAGATTGGAAGTAAGTATATAAGTTTCACCTTCTTGAGTAAGGTTAGAACAGCTATCAACGAGTATGTCCGCGAAACTTACACTGATCATTAACCCAATAAATAAGATATATTTACTATAGCTTGTCATAATACCATCTTTAGCAAAAAATTTAAATAGTTATTCTTTAACTCCATTTGCATTTTCCTTCGATACATCTGCAAACAACGCCATAAGTTGTTGGCCTATAGCAATCTTTCCATTCGCAGCTTGACATAATTATGCCTTCTGATTTTGATTGGCATATCTGCGAGTTACAACCGCCGTGTGTGCAATCGCTATCAGTGGTGCACGGTCCTTCTGTTGACCATCCACAAAAATCTTCCTTTGGTTTCTCTTCTTTATCTACACATTTAACTATTGTTGGGAATGATGTTGATAAGATACACTTTTTATCAGACGGACATAACTCGCATGGGTCGCCTGAATAGCATCTAGGTTTAGCATATCCGGGTAACCTATAACAATCCGCTCCTCTTGGGCAGTCTTTTATTGAATTGCATTCCGGGCCAACTTTTGATTCGCTCTGAGCTTCTTTCTTTACAATTTTACATTGGTGGTTAACACACTTAGTTTCAAACATACCTCCTATGCCTGTACAGTAATCCGGGCATTGTTTCTCTACATTTACAAAATTTTTCGAACCAACAAAACACTCACCTGTTTTTATGTGAGTGCCACAAGCACAATCTGCATCATTTGCGCAATAGTTTGGTTTTTCAGGTGAGCATTCCCCTCTTTGGTATGCCCATTCCTCACATTTAGCACCATTTGAGAATTCGCAAACTCCATACTCTCCGCTTGCTTCTTGGACTATATTTAATCTTCCGCCATGGTTGATACAGAATTCCGAGGCAGGATTTGAGATAGTCGTGTCATTGCCTTTTTGGTCTTCGTTTTTAGAGTTTAGTTCTGGCATTATACATCCAAACATCAAGATAAAGCTTAAAATTAAAATTATTTTTATCATTTTCATGCCTTCTATATTTTTATTTAAGTTTTTAATGCTAATGGTGTAACTAAAAGATATGAAAATAGGTTATCCTTGCATAAACACCAGCATAGGTTGTACTGCAAATTCTACATTTAGACTAAAAAACTACTCAGAAGAAAATATGGTAGAGAAAATAAATAACAACCTCGATTGTCTTGAAAAGATCCTCAATTATAATGTTGAAAAAGGATTTTTGTTTTTTAGAATTAGTTCAGATTTGGTTCCATTTGCAAGTCACCCCATCTGTACTTTTAATTGGAGAGGTTATTTCAAAAAAAGATTTAGGGAAATGGTAAATTCATAAAAGAAAACGAGATTAGGATATCAATGCACCTAGATCAATTCGTGCTTATAAATGCAACCAAAAAGGCCATTATAGATAGTAGTATCGCAGAATTAAAATGGCATTGTGATGTTTTGGATTTGATGAATTTAGATAACAGCGCAAAAGTTCAGATACATGTGGGTGGTGTTTACGGCGATAAAGAAAGTGCCATAAGCCGTTTTATACAAAACTACAAAGCTTTGTCGCATAACATAAAGAAAAGACTTGTTATTGAAAATGACGATAGAAATTTCTCATTGAGGGATTGTCTAAAAATAAGTGAAAACGTAGGGGTACCAGTTCTTTTTGATTCTTTTCACCACGAATGCCTAAACAATGGAGAGAAAGTGTGCGACGCCATTAAACTTCCTAGCGAGACGTGGAAAAATGAAGATGGCATACTTATGGTTGATTACAGTTCGCAGGAGCCAAATCAACGGGTAGGAAAACATGCTGAACACATAGATTTAAACCATTTTAAAAATTTCTTAAACTCTACAAAAAGATTTGATTTTGATATAATGCTTGAAATTAAAGATAAAGAGACAAGTGCAATAGAAGCCATTCAAGTCTTAAAAAAACTAAATATCGACAAAAAAGCGAACTAATTATTAATTTTTTTTGTTCTAATTGCTTTCATGAAAATTAAATTGCTCTTTCTTATTGGATTGCTGCTCGTAGACGTTTTATTTGCTGGATGTGCCTATGATGGATATTCAACTGCATGTAAAGCTTGTAAATTCAGCGATAATGGGAAAATTGACCAAGCATGTATGAAAGATTTGAAGGAAAGAAGCCTGATTTGTATAAGCGGTAAATACCCTATAATGAGTGCAAAATATTCATTGGGTCAATGTCCTGGCGTTGACGCCTGTACCTCGCAATTGTCTGCGTGTATATCTAAAAGTTCAACAGGTAATGATGAAAAAGATTGCAAAAGTGGTGTGGTTGCTGACTGCTATTACGAAGCTGATGAGTGTATACACAAAGTTGCATTAGAGTGCGGCGATCAGCCTGCGAGTTCATCTTGTGCGCTTCCCGTAATATTAATGACAGTTGTTTTATGCTTAGGTCTATACTTTGGTATTACAAGATAAATGAATTTTTACAAAACATAGGTTTTTTGCATTGGTTCTCATCGTCAATACCTTTTTTCATACATAAACGAAGCGTATCAGTGTGGGGGTTTGCCAAAAGGCAGCCACGAACGAGAGTATGATTGCATAATGGTTGGTGGATGTCTTAGAAATGCAACTATCTCTATACGCTTGGAAACAAATGTTACGGCAAATATGATGATTCTAACTTTTGCCCAAAAGTAGTTTGCAGCGGCACGACAATAAAGAAAAACTGTAGATGTGATTCTGTTACAGGAAATTGTGTTTATGATGAAGGTTATTGCAAGTTGGGTGTAACGCCGATGGCACAGACTGTGCATTAGAAAAACCAGTAAAACCAAAGCAAACCTATCAAAAAGGCGATGAGGTATTGTGGGGAAGGAGTATCATTACTGTGGTACTGCTGCGGGTGAGAATTGTGCAACTTGTAGTTTTGACTGCAAATGCGATGCGGGTTATGTATGCGACCCAACTTCTGCGAATGCAAATTATATGGGTTGTGTTAGAGTAGAAGAGAAAAAAGAAGAGAACGCGATGGTATGCGGTGGCAAAGTATGCAAAATGTTTTGCCTTAAGGATTATAGATATGATATAAAAACCGGCCAGTGGGTCCCTGCTGATTACTCTATGATTCCGGTGAGATGTAGCGAAGGTGTGCAGTGTACTTATGCACCAGCGATGTACTGCAAAACAGGGTGTAATAGCAACACGGGCAAATGCTTGCCTGATGATGCGAGCGCAGATGGATGCATAGAGGATGGCGAGTACATTATTCAGTCAGCTTCTGGAAAATTGCCAGTAAAACGCGCAATAAACAAGGACGGCTCTTCTGAAATTACAATATTGCAGCTAGTGAGTCATGCTAAGCACTGTGTTGGAGATTACATATCAACAGATGCAGAGACAAAGGTGTGGATAAAACACAAGAACGGTATGATCTCTTATATAGGTCCAGGTTCGCAGTACGTTGATGGATCTCGGGGCAAGAATGTTGTTGAAGCAAAAGGAAAGATACAAATTAAAAATCCAGGTGCACCTACTGAGGAAGAAAAAGGTATCGTTACAGTAGTTCCTCTTCAAATTGCTGCTGAAATACAGGAAGGCGCTGATTATGGAACTGTTTCCCATATTCACCATGACTTGAGGGATTTCTATATAAAGAATACTCTAAAAGGCGGCCCCATTGATATATGGGTATACAACCAACACTCCAATGTGATATATGATATATACGATGATCATGAAATCGTGACCGTGCTTGAAGGAGAGGTAGTGGTAACTGACTCTAAGACAAAACAGCAATTTTCACTGACCGCAGGAAAGCAACTAACTCACGAGCTCGGACAAGAGATTCAGCCAAACATGCAACAAAACATAGAGGATGTTGATTTAAGTAGGATGGAGGATAACTCAACACCTCCAGAAGGTAGTGTAAGCGCTAATGGGGGCGTTTGCACAATTGGGTTGTTTATGATTTTACTTCTAATCAGTCTTTATATAATAAAAGGAAGGGTTGATTAGACTAAATTTATTTACTTTTTTATTAAAATGAGAAATAGCAAAGTTCCTAATATAAGAGCGCCTATCTTACAGACTATCGGATTTTTGATATCGCTCTTATCAATGTGCCCTGAGTATTTGTGAATGGTTTCAGCAGTGCAGTTTGATACGCATTCTTCATAACCTGCTTGCGGTTTCCAGCACCTGTCCCATTCCTTATCCCATTTGCCCTTGTAATCCTTGCAGCATTGCACCTCGCAATTTGTGCCTGCAAAAAGAAGGCCGCCAAGCGTCAAGAGCGTAAATATCATCTTAAGCATCTAACCACCTTTCTTATCCAAAACTTCAACCATTACTTAAACTTAGCCCAAAAAGTTGCTTGGCCAAGTCAAACAAGTAATTGAAAACCCCTTTAAAGAAATTCAGCACCTGCTCGATAAATCCGGTTTTTTGGCCACTTCCTCCTGATATTGTTGATGACTGTGATTCTACAATAGATGAAAGAGCATAAAAGTTAAGTTTCCCGCTTTTGTATTCTGCAACGTAAATGCCAGTTTCAGTTGCTTCCATCCCTATGGGCATGAGCTGTGAAGTTTTATTTATATCTATCTTTGTGTAATTAACAACTTGGTACATCTCAATACCCATAGGATCCCGCCACTCAACTATATATTTACTACCAGGGGAAAGCGAGACTCCATTTAAGTCTTTCTGTAAATATCCTCTTAATCTGCCATTTTCGTAAAAGAGGATTTTATTGTATTTCCATGCAACAAACTTGTTTTCATCAGCATATGAACCAAGAACAATCTCGTCATTATATTGTATGCCATCATTATCCCGTTGGCCGATATACCGTAATATTTGATGGGCGGGAGAGTTTAGTGTATAAATACATGAAAATGTATTGCATTCGCCTATAACTCGATTTCTTGATACATCTAATCTTCTTATAATTGTGTTATGTGTTTCTCCGTTGCAATCGTTCTCAGAACTTAGGAGGCATTCGTCGATATAGCCGTAGCCGGGCGCATAAAATTTACCAGAAGATGTTATAATATCAAGCAACGGAGTTGCTGATGAATCAGTTAGGCTTTCAGCATATTCTGGCCATTCCCAAATCTCAATTACATTTCCGTTTTGATCAAAGAGATATCCTTTAGGTGTTGTATCTCCTCTTTTCGCATTTTTTCTCGCCGCGATACCTGCATACAATCGCGAACCATCATACGCAGGTATAAGAGTTGACGCTTGCTTACCCAAGCACATACTATTCGTCTTATAGGCGTATAATTGATTACCATTCGAGAGGTCATATGCATATATTTTACAGAATAAATCTGTGCTATCTACTGTTAAAACATATGCGTACTTTCCATTCTTGCTGAACTTAACAACATGTGGTATTTCATTCTGATAAGTTTTTGACCATAAAAGATTAGGCTGTGAAAGTGGCGTGTAATCATCTACAGAATCTGGTTGTAAGCATTTTATTTCATGTGGTGGTATTTTGATATCAAAAGCATTTTCACTTATCGTAAAATTCTTTATAAGCGCAGTGCAATTTGATGAGGTTATTACAATTATACCGTTTGTACCTTTTATTGGTGCGCTTATTACTTCTTTAGCAGTTTCTTCACTGGTGCCGTTAATCTTGCCATACTCTCCTCGATACTGTCCTTTATCTGTTAGAATATTATACCATCCGCTCGATGGATACCCAACATAGATATTTTTAGGCTTTTCAACGAGTACAAAATCTACGTAGTTATATATGTCATGGACATAAGTTATATCGCTATTATTGTAAACGAAATTGATGGTTGTTGAGTTATCAACATATCCATTTTTATGAGCAGTTAGTTTATACTTTCCCTCTGTCGTAAATGGCCGTAAGTGTCTGAAAGTATACGAACCATCTGCGCGTGTAAGTACTGGTGTTTTACCATTATCTATGTAAACACTTGCGTTTGGGATTGGGTTGCCGACTTCATCAACAACTTTCCCTTCAACAATAAGGAATTGGGGATTTACATACACGACCACATAATCAATTAAATTATTATCTACGTCTGTTATTTCTATTCTAACGTAATCCGGATATGCATCTAAACAGTGAACTTCTGTACTGAAAGTTATAGTCTCGTTGGCGTTAATCGCGAAATCATTGTATGAATATTTTTGGTTTCCCAAGTAATAATTTATATAGTAATTGCCTGGCAACTCGCCACGGTTTGTTACGTTGACTTTTATTTCGAATCTATTCGTATGCGGCTCAATGCGTTTCACTACTGTAGAGCCATCAAAAAATACATCTGGTGGTAGCGGCAAATCGTTAACAATTAATTTATAAGTGTTGTATGACGAATACTCGTCATTGTCATCTGCTTCTACCACATTTGGATCTGAAGGCTGAACAACAACTTTTACAACATTAAACATGTCTTTCTCGTGCTCCCAGGGTATGCTGAAGCTCTTTTCATACCAACAATTTGGATACGGAACATAAGCAGGATTGTAGGGCGTTATGCACTTTAATTTTTCAGTATGTATTAGCTTCATATTGGGCGGGTCGAGGTTGATTCTATCATCATACCCTGCATAAATGTAAACATCAGCGCTATCTATATAAGCAAAACCTGCATTGATTACGCGGACATATAGTCTTTTTTCTTTCTCAATATATTTTACAGTGTCACTCGCAACAACCAAATCAGGTGCAAATGCTTTATCATCTCTTGCGCACTCTTCCTTACAACTTTTTATAATAGGTACAATGTAAGCATTGATATCGTGTGCACATTGGAGTGATTTCATAACCGTCATAAAATCCGGTCCACGTGTTACATAGCTCGCCCACGCATTTATAATATCCAAAAACATATCTTTTGTACCGTACGAGCACCATTTAGTTATGAAGACATATGCTGGATTTTGTCTCCAAGCCAAAGTATACGCAGCGCATTGTGAAACACAAACCTCGGTTTGGTTTACTGCATTTTCAGCATAAAAAGACCCTAAAAACACGATCATTAACAAAAGAGTTTTCAAAACTTTGATTTCCATGCACTATATCTTTTTTCGAATATTTTAAGATTCTTTTCATATCTTATATATTTATAAACGTATTCATTTAAACTTATATTCGTGAAAACTAATATAAATTACAAGATTGTGCAAGCAATTTCTTCAGAAACAAGGATAAAAATTATGGAAGTGCTGGCAAAAGGCGAAGAATGTGCATGCAAACTTCCATCAGCGGTAAATAAGAGTCAGCCCGCGGTATCGCAGCATCTTGCTATTCTACGAAGCGCAGGGTTGGTAAGAGTAAGAAAAGAAGGTACTATGATGAAATATTCGCTCAGTGAAAAAGGAAAAAAAATAGTTCAAGACATGTGGAGGTGGTAGTATGAAAATAGAGATATTGGGAAGCGGATGCTCAAGATGCAAAATGCTTGAATCAAATGTTGTAGACGCAGTCAAGCGCAGCGGAAAGAAAGCAGAGATTGTTAAAATAACGAAATATGAAGATATCGTGTCTTACGGTGTTATGTCCACTCCTGCACTGGTCATAGATGGCAGGATAGTATCACAGGGAAGGATACCGAGCTCTGATGAAATCTTAAAAATGTTGTGATAAAATGGGCGTATTGGAAGATTTTGGCGGATGGGTGGTGTATAATCTATTCGGAATGGTGCATGGCGACCCTTTAGCAGAAGCCCTCCATTTTTTTATCTACGACACAATAAAAATATTTCTTTTATTGTTTTTTATAACGTTTATTGTTGGCATACTCAGAACATACATCACACCAGAAAGAATACGCGCATTCTTAGCGCATCGAAAATACGGAAGTGGAAACATAATGGCGGCGTTGTTAGGGATACCAACACCATTTTGCACCTGTTCTATTATACCTCTCTTCATTGGTTTTATACGTGCAGGTGTACCTTTGGGTATTACTTTTAGTTTACTTATAGCCAGTCCAGTTATCAACGAAGTTGCAATAGTTATGCTGCTTGGCTTAGTTGGCCCTTATATAACAGCATTGTATATAGGGATTGGTTTTGTCATAGCAGTAGTCGTTGGCTATATTTTGGGGTTAATGAACCTCGATGATCAGATAGAAGAATTTGTTACTAAGGGAAATGCAGGAAAGATTGCGGAAAATGAAAATTCAAACTTAAAATTCAAAGAAAGGATTACGATTGCGTTAGAAGAAAGCAAAGATTTACTTTCACAAGTATGGTTTTATATTTTTATTGGGATAGGGGTAGGTAGTTTTATTCATGGTTATGTACCCGAGGATTTTTTTGTTAATTACGCTGGACCACAAAATCCATTTGCAGTGCCAATCGCCATTATAATAGGAATTCCTTTATATTCAAATGCCGCAGGAGCAATACCAATAATACAAGCACTTATGAATAAAGGAATGGCTACAGGAACAGCATTGGTGCTGATGATGAGTATAACTGCGTTATCTTTTCCCCAGTTGCTTATACTGAGAAAAGTAGTAAAGACAAAACTTCTCTTGACGCTTGTGGCTATATTGGCGATTTCATTTATATTTATCGGTTACTTGTTAAATTACTTGATTGGATAATTAACTTTTCATATTTTCGAATGCCTTTGCGCCCACGATGTTTGCAACTATCACAAAAACCAGTGTTATTACTAAATCAGTTGTTGTATCATACTGCCATATGTTAACTACGGTGCCTCGCATAAGATCAACAGTATATGTAAGCGGGTTAACTATTGTAAGCAAAGCCAAAATACCTGTAAGATTGGTAACTGGAAAGAGTGCACCAGAGAGGAAAAACAAAGGGAATAATATCAGTGAAGAAAGGAGTTGAAATCCTTCTGGTGATTCCATAAAAGCGCCAACTGTTAATCCGATAGCAGTTAAGCCTGCTGAGCTAAGTGCAACAAGACTAATTGCGTTAATTATCACACCAAATGAATAATTCATGCCAATAAGATAGCCAAAGAGAAGTATTACAAGCGCCTCAATAATCGATGTTGTTACACCACCTAAAACTTTTCCAATAAAGATAGACGACCTACCCAGAGGAGAAACAAGCACTGCTTTTAGTACATCTATTTTTTTATCCCAAACAAGATATGCCCCGTAAAATAATGACGAAAAAAGGAATGTTTGAACAAGAACACCTGGGAATATGAATTTTTGGTAATCCGCTCCTTCGATTATTACACTGCGGGATAACCCGGCCCCAAAAATAACTAGCCAAATTATAGGTCCAACAAGGACCGAAACTAATCTTGGTTTTTCCCTGTAAAATACTTTTAATTCTCTCCACCATATAGCGTATACCCCTGCCAAAGTGCTTATTTTGTTTTCTTTCATTTATTTGTCACCTCATACTGTATGACCTTTTGAAACCAGCTGCTCTCTTCTTCTTCAAGTCCTTTTCCAGTAAATCTTAGAAAAACATCTCCTAATGTAGGTCTGTGTACCTCTACATATTCAGTATCAATATTTCTTAAGATGGTTTGTAGGTTTTGTGCCGCATTTTCAACAGTAACTAAAAAGCGGCCTTTCTTTTTTTCTATTTTCTTAACGAAACTGAATTGCTTTAACTTTTTTATGTCGAGATTTTTTGCTGTTAACAATACAAGGTCGCCCCCCATCATTTGTTTTAATTTTTCAGGTTTGTCTGTTATTACTGCGTGACCATGATCTATTATACAAACGCGATCTGTAAGGCTATCCGCTTCCTCCATGTAGTGTGTTGTTAATAATATAGTCATCTCCAACTCTTTAACTAAGCGTTTTATATACCTCCAAATAATCTCTCTGCCGCGGGGGTCAAGACCTAGCGTGGGTTCATCTAAAAAAAGTACTTTTGGCTTATGCAGAAGGCCACGTGCAATCTCCAATCTTCTTCTCATTCCACCAGAATATGTTTTTACAAGTGAATCTTTTCTATCGTATAACTCAACAAGATTTAGATTTTCCTCTATACGCTTTTCTATTTCATCCTTTGGTATACCATATATCAATGAATGCATTTTAAGATTCTCGTAACCTGTGAGTAGTTCATCAGAGCTTGGTTCTTGGAATACTATTCCTATACTCTCTCTTACTTTAGTTTGTTGCGTGCAGATATCGTATCCATTTACTTTTGCAGTCCCTTTGGTTGGAGCGATTAATGTAGAAAGCATCTTTATTGTAGTTGTTTTCCCAGCGCCATTTGGTCCAAGGAATCCAAAAACTTCTCCTTCTTCTATATTTATATTTAAATCTTTAACTGCTTTTATTTTACCATAGTTCTTTGTTAAATTAATGGTTTTTATAATTGGCATGCCTAAAATAATGCAAACAATTAATTTAATACTTTCTTAAATTAAAATTTATTATAAACTCTTCATCGTCCTGTTTTTTTACGAAAGATATTCTATCATCATTAGCGTATACCATTTTGAAATCATTCCAGCCTAACGCTAACATAAGAAAGCTCATCGCTTCCCATTTTTTTTCTTTGTCTTCATTTAAGATATATTTCATTATTTTTTCAATTTTTTCATATTTTTCAAACGCTGTCTTATTTTTGTTCAGTCCTCTTTTGTGTTCTTATTTTGCTATAATTGTTATAAGATGAAAAAACTATTTATTTGTTTTGATTTTGATTAAATTCTGCCTCCTCATTGTTCTCGAAATTTTTTATATACCACATTTTTACTAATTGCGTAAGCACAAAATAAGACGCGATTATGATTGGGAGTACTATCCAATAAGTGAGTGGCAATTCAACAAAACCTAAAGCAGGAGCAAGAGGTGAAAAAACAAGAGCGATGGCTATCACAGATATTGCTACAGACGCAAATAACAATTGAGGGGAGGCCATGCTTTCTATAAAAGGTATCCTATTTGTTCTTATAATGTGTATGATTAAGCTTTGTGTTATGAGCGATTCTATAAACCAACCAGTATGGAATAATGCCGCTTTTTCTATTGTGTTCGCACCGATTACAAACCACATAAAACCATAAGTTATGTAATCAAAAATAGAACTTACCGGTCCTATGAATACAATGAAATTTTTTATTTTATCAAGGTTCCATTTTTTTGGTTTTGATAGCCATTCTTTATCAACGTTATCCGTAGGGATAGCAGTTTGAGAAAGATCATAAAGGAGATTATTTGTTAATATCTGGAGAGGAAGCATTGGGAGGAATGGTAATAAAATCGATGCACCAACAACAGAAAACATATTCCCGAAGTTGGAGCTTGCAGCCATTCTGACATATTTTACAATATTGCCAAAAACTCGTCTTCCTTCTATTATTCCATCTTCTAATACAAGAAGATTTTTTTCTAATAGTATTACATCAGATGTTTCTTTTGCTATATCTACAGCAGAATCAACTGAAATGCCCACATCCGCTGCTTTTAGAGCCGGCGCATCATTTATACCATCCCCAAGATAACCTACTGTATGCTTATTTTTTTGGAGCGCTCTTATTATTCTTTCTTTGTGCATTGGCGAAAGTTTAACAAATATGTTATTATGTTCAACAGTTATCTTAAGCTCCTCATCATCCATCTTATCTATATCATTTCCAAAAACTATTCCTTTTATTTCCATTCCTATATCACGTGCTATTTTTTTAGTGACTAAGTCATTGTCACCGGTCAATATTTTTACTTCGATACCATTGTCTTTCATTAGTTTTACTGCTTCACTTGCGCTTTCTTTTGGTGGGTCTAAAAATGCAACAAAACCTATTAGGGTCAAATCATTTTCGTCTTGTATTGAATATATTTTTTTCTCCATTGGTACTTCTTTATAGGCTATTGCTATCACTCTGAACCCATCTTCGCAAAGCGATCTTACTAAGTTTTTCATCTCTTCAAAGTCATTGGTGGTTGGTTTCCTTTTCTTACCATTGTACTCTACATTTTTTGTTACCTCAAATATTTCCTCCACCGACCCTTTGCATATCAGGAGCTGTTTTTCATTCTTTTGGTTTACGATAACTGACATTCTCTTTCTTTTAAAGTCCCACGGTATCTCATCTACTTTTGTGTAGTTCTTCATTTGGTGGGTGAGATTTTTTTGATTACCATATTCTACTACTGATATGTCCATCATATTCTTCAGGCC
Organism: Candidatus Bilamarchaeaceae archaeon; assembly: GCA_038870635.1. Taxonomy (GTDB): domain Archaea; phylum Micrarchaeota; class Micrarchaeia; order Anstonellales; family Bilamarchaeaceae; genus JAVZJR01. The sequence goes on from JAVZJR010000002.1 coordinate 92,749, forward strand.
TGTTTGGTGATAGCTGTTGGTATACGCATAAAGTAATACTTCATCGTTTTCATCTCCTCGTATGTCTATGTGTTTTTCCAATATAACGCGCCCTTGTGTTAAGGTGCCTGTTTTATCTGTGCAAAGTATGTCTATGGCACCAAAATTTTGAATTGAGTTGAGTCTTTTGACTATGACTTTTTTCTCCGCCATTTTTGTTGCTCCCTGTGCAAGGTTAACGCTTACTATCATCGGCAGCATCTCTGGAGTTAAACCAACTGCAACTGCTATTGCAAAAAGGAGCGCTTCTCCAAGGTCGTTCTTTGTTATTGCGTTTATAAGGAAAATAAGCGGCACCATAACGAGCATGAATTTTATCATCAAAATTGTGAATCCTTCTATTCCCTTATCGAATTCTGTTTTCACTTGTAGATGCTGAAGGCTTTCTGCTATTGCACCAAAGTAGGTGTGCTGGCCAGTGGCAATTATAACTGCAGTAGCAGTGCCGCTTTCTACGTTAGTGCCCATAAAACACATATTCTGCAGTTCAAATGGGCTATGCACCTCCTTGTGGTCTCGCGGTATTGCGTGTTTCTCAACTGGCAATGCTTCTCCTGTGAGCGTGCATTGATTAACGAAAAGATCTTTTGATTCTATTAACCTGACATCTGCTGGCACTATATCTCCTGCGGATAAATATATCACGTCGCCCGGCACAAGGTTAATTATTGGTATTTCTTGCTTTTGTCCATTTCTTATTACTGTTGCAGTTGTTCTTACCATTGCTTTTAGTTTTTCAGCAGCCTCATCTGCTTTTGTTTCTTGTAAAAATCGCAACAGCACTGCCACTAAAATCATAAATAATATTATTATTGTGGATGGAATGTTTTCTGTAAGATATGAAACTATTGCCAACAAAGTGAGGAGGAGGTTCAATGGATTTTTATATGCTTCTATAAGATAGTCGAGCTTACTTTTTTTAACTATCTTAATCGCTCTGTTTTCGCCATACGCCCTAAGTCTTATCTTCGCTTCTCTGGTCGTTAATCCAGTTGGCGTAGTCTTAAGTTTTTCAAAAAGGGCGTTTATTTCCATTCCAGATGTTTCTATTATATTGCTTGAAAGTCGGATGTATTTCTCTATTCGTGGTTTGTATTTTTTTTTCTTTGGCTGTGTTAGAAAATCTAATACGCCCACGTTTCCCACCTTGCAAAAATCTTTTGCAGCTAAGATATATATTCTTTTCTCAATTACATTTTTTGATGAATACCATTACAAACAAAAAAATGCCTCAATCACTTGCCGTAGGTTTACTTAAAGATGATGAGCGTATTCTTTTTTTAATTTAGATGAAAAAGAAAAGAAACATTTGAAATCCCCATAGTTCCAGTTTTTGAAGGAGAAAATCATATTTTTTTGCTTAAGAATTTTTTTCTAAATGTTGCAAATTTGGATGTGGAGGGAGGTGATGTTCTATAAAATTACAGTTAGTTATTACCTTTATGGCGGATGACAATATTCAAATTGGAAGTAAACGAAGTTTTCTTTTTGTATTACTAGTTAGTATCCTTACTTTGGGTTTGTATTGGTTGTATTGGTTTTACAAGACTAATGATGAGGTTAAGAACTATGCGCGCTTAAATTCTTCTCCCATTTTGCGCTTACTTGGGCGAATATTTTTTAGTTGGCTTTTTGTTTCCGGCACCTATGTTATTTATGTTTAGCTCAAAGATGTAAAAGAGGTGGCGGAGAAACGCTCAATTGACGCGCCAAGCCCTTTGCTTAATTCTTTGCTTTTTTCGTAGTTCCTTTTTGGGGCTTTATGTAACCTCTCGTGTGCAAGCGACCTTGAATAACTTGTGGGATGCACCGCTAAATAAAAATATAACCATAAACCAAAATGATGCGCAAAAAGAGAAATCTAATAACGAAAGTGTTTTTGTTAAATGCCCGTGCTGCAAAACCAAAAATCCGGAGAATAATAATTTTTGCTATAAATGTGGAGAACGTTTGGCAAACTAATTTGTGGCGCATACCGTTCAACCGACCCGTCACGGCTTTTTGCTCTGGTGGCCATTAAGTATGCACCACGTAAAAATTATTAATTTTCTTTATTTAATTCTTTCGTGATGCGTATGAAGACCTATACTGATTACTTAGTTTTTAATACAAGAAGTAGAATTGAGTTCGTTAGAATAACTGATCAAGTGAATGACGTAATAGAGCGTAGCGGCATTCGAGATGGAATCGTATTAGTAAATCCAATGCACATAACTGCAGCAGTTATCGTAAACGATGATGAAAATGGGTTGAAAAGAGATTTTATTCGTGTTCTTCAAAAACTTATTCCATACGATGATAATTACGAGCACAACGTAGGTGAAGACAATGCCGCAGCCCATATATGGCGGCAATTTATGGGCCATCAAGTTGTTATGCCTGTCCGAAATGGACGGCTTGAGCTTGGCAGATGGGAACAACTTTTCTATTGTGAATTCGATGGCCAGAGAACAAAAAGAGTTTTGGTGAAAGTGATTGGAGAATAATTCTATACTTTTCTTGGTATTAACCTGCCAAGAGCTCCAAATTCCTCTTTTTTTGGACCTATGCTTATCGAAGACGGCCATTTTATCTCTATGATACCATCCTCTGTGTTTATTTCAAGAGGTAGTTCATGAGGGGCGATCTTTGTATTTTCGAATTTTACAACCTCGTTATTTTTTGGTTTTTCTATTAAATTTAATTCTTTTTTCAATGAGAGTGTAAATTTTTCAGCTAATTCTTTGTCACCTACATTTAAAGTGTATGAAGTCATTGGTTCGCCATTAATAGAATTCATGATTATCTTTGTAATGCTTGCGACAAAATTGTCTTTTTCTTTTTTTAATCCATCTAAGATATTTTTATTGATTTGAATATTTGCAGTTACGGATATTTTTATTTTTCTTTCACTGCGTTCTTCTATATCAGCTAAATCTTTTAACATCTCTGCAGTATCTTTTTTTGATACATTTTCAATATCATTTTTATATTTTTGAATTTCTTCTTTATTTCCTCTATAATTGACCTTAACTGAAAAAGATAGATATTTTTTTCATTCATTTCATCAGCGAGTTTTCTGAGTTCATTAGCATTCATCTCTTTATTTTTGAAACTTTTGTTACCTTTTTTTATTTATTCCGCAATATTATTTATTGTGCGCTCATATGCATTTGATAGCCTATCTCTAATTTTTTTTCATTTAATTCTGCAGCATACTCTTCAAGTGTAATCTTATTTTCTTTAGTTTTTTGCATTCCCTATCACCTTAGCAGGCACCATTTTATCACTGTTTACAATTATCATCACTTCATTATCTAATAAAAATACTACGTTTTCATCGACTATTTCAATATTTTTGATGTTCCCCATTTCTTTTAGCGGCTGAATTGAAATAAATACTGCGTTTTGGAAATATATTGTACCATTTCTTTTACCTAATATTTCTTTTCCATTCCTAATTTCTTCACAGCCCAAAGTTCTTATAATATAATTTTCAGTTATGAGGATTGTTCTCTCGGCCTGATAAGAAGTTTTAATTATATTTTCTTTGTTGAGGTCTATATTTGATGGAATGTCAAGTTCTAATTTTTTATTGTTAGTGCTACATATTATCTGTTCGTTATTTAAAACACAATTCATTTTGCATTGGAGCCGAGTTTGTTCTATTTCTTTTTTGAAGGTTGCGCATGAAATTAAAGGTGGAAGAAGTGCAAAGCAAGTTGCCTTTAAGAAGTAATTTTTTATTTTTTTGAGTCTCTCCCTGAAGCATAACTTTTTTCCATTTTTTTCCTGTTTTTCTGTCATATGTTATAATAAGTGCATAAATATAATTATAAATGTTTGCTTCTATTGTATATTTAAGATATTTGTATATTAAGATATAAATAAATAGATGGCCATTTTTATATTATAGTCGGTGAGTAGTTTGGTAACGAAAAAAGAGTGGTGTTTAAATAGTTTTTTGGCCAAAGCGCTAGAAACTCAAAAACAAAAAAAATTAGATGCGCCATTTCGCTTTCCTTTAGAAAGACCATTAAGTGAAGATTTAATGAAAAAAATCGAAACCTATCTTCCTTATCTTACAACAGAAACAAGAAGAAGGATTGCGGCAGACCTTCATGAAAGGCCAGCAGTGGAAGCTGCCAACCTTATGTTTTTTATGTGTAAAGAGGAAAAAGATGTCGAGATAAGACTTCTGCTTCTTCAAACATTAACTTGTGATTTAAAATATAAGAGGGCCTCTGAAATAATTAGAGCGCGTTCTGTTTATTTAGCAGATTATCCTGGTCAAATCTCTCGTACGGAAGTTTCTTATTTTTTGAAATTTATCCGATATATAAGAGATGAGAATTGCCTTCATTCTTTAGCTCTTTTATTACATGGCTTGAAAGGTGTCGATAGAGATAATTACGAAGATTTAATAAAAGAGGCCAACTCGCTTTTTCTTGAGATTTATGATAAATATCTAATTAGATTGTATGATAAAAAAGATGCTCCGACCGGGATTTGAACCCGGGTCGCCGGATTGAAAGTCCGGTATCCTTGACCGGTCTAGACGATCGGAGCGTAAGCGAAGAGATGAAACCGAAACGTCGGTTTCACGATCGGAGCGTAAGCGAAGAGATGAAACCGAAACGTCGGTTTCACGATCGGAGCAACGCGAAGAAATATGAACGAATCGTCGTTCACTGGCCAAGTACAATATGTTTTAAGAACTTGTAAGAAAAGGTTTATAAGTGCAACTGAGGTATCGCCAATTTCATAAATAATAAAAAAATAAAAAATTATTTAGATGCTAAATCGTATACTAGTTTTAATGATACTACTAATGCAGCCGGTGCAACAAAAGCAGCAAGAGCTGATAAAACATTGGCCAACTTTGTTACTATTATTAGTCCAATTTCACTCATTCCTACTTGTGTTGCGATAGAAGTAATCATTTGTGCGAGGGGTGCCCAGGAGTTAAGAACGCTAAGCAAAGCAATTGTGGCCACTAAGAAAGAGACGGTTTCCTTTTCAGCTATGTTCATGAAACCTACAATTAGACCAAGCAGCGCTAATACGCCCAAGATGTAAACTGCTGCAAAGCTTAATTCAGTGGAGAAAAGACCAACTATCAAAGCCAGTACTACCCCTAACAAAAACGCCCATTCACCATACTTCGGGACAAACTCCTCTGTTTTTACTTTTTTTTCTGGCATATTTTCACCTTTTTCTGTCTAAAAACCTCAGGTAAAGTTTTTAAAGCTATGCTTAAATTACGACAGAGGCGAGATATGCCAAAAGACCAAAAAAAAGTGCTATTAGACTTAACACGCGGGCTTTTTTGTATTGATTTTTTACAGCATAAAATATATTCGCAGCCACGAGAACGATTGCAACACTAAAAAGTACGGTGGAGAAGATGTTAATGTTAAGACCAAAGTAAAATGGCAAAAATGATAATGGAATAAACATCAGATAGAGTAAAAGCGCAAGAGCTAATGTTGGTTTTTCACCTATTAGAATTGGCAATGTCATGGCTTCTCTTGCTTCCTTATCCCCTTTCATATCCTCTATTGACTTTATAAGTTCGCGTGCGAGTCCAACTATGAAACCAAGCAAGAAAAGCACGAGATTTATTATTTTTATTTCTTGAGAAACTATTAAATTTCCGAATATGAACGGAATACCCATCGTAAAGGCTATGTAAAAATTCCCAACAAGCGGTAAAAGTTTTAGTTTAAGATTGTAGAGTATAGCTAATGAATTTAGCGCAACTGTTAGCATAAAAATTTCTTGATTAACAAAAAACGATAGGGCTATCGCGATGGTTATGCATATAGAGGAAAGCAAAAGAGCAAATGAAGGAGAGAGGGAAGCGGTCGCTAATGGTCGATCTTTTCTATTATTTTTTCTATCTGCTTCTATATCAAAATAATCGTTTAGTGCAAACGCTCCCATCTCGCTTAAAAGCGGAATCAATAACACAAAAAGAGGAAGATTTGATAAACCATCTGCAAAAACCACTGCTGCCAATACTGCCAATGAATACATAACGCCGTGTTCTATTCTTGTTAGTTTTGCAATCTCTAAAAGCATAACAATCTTTCGCAGCATTGGTTAAAAAATCATTATGCCTTATTATTGTTATGGAAATTTTACGCTTAAAAAATACCTCTGAACTTCTACTTCATAAAAGCAAGAAATCAGTTGCCATAGTTGAAGATTTAGTTTATGATGAGGGCGTATTGCGCGTAATAGGGGAAAAGAAATCTCTCATAGTTTTTGTTACTTTTGATTCTTTACTATCAACCAAAGGAATGGCTCGAAGTAGACTTCTTTATAGGATAAGGAATTTCCTAAATTTATGCACTCGTTTTGGTGTTTTATTTGTCATTGGATTTGAAAAAGACGCAGAAAATGGTACTTTTTTAACCAGAGAAAAGGATGAGGTAATTGCTTTAGGGGAATTACTTGGGCTAAACCGCGGTCAAGCTAAAATGGCTGTTGCTCGATTCGAAGATTTGTTTATAAAAAAATAAGAAAAAGTTAAAGAAATTAACCAAATAAGCTTGCCAATCCTTCTGCTGCTTGCTCTTCTTTCTTGCTCTCATCCTCTTTTGGTGCTTCTTTCTTTGCCTCAGCTGCAGGAGCTGCTGCAGTAGGTGCTGCCGCTGGAGCGGCTGCAAGAGCTACGTTTTTGAGCAAGTCGTCAAAGTTCACTCCTTTGACAGCATCGGCAAGTACTTTGGCTTTAGCTTCATCAGCTTCCGCGCCACTTGCCTTTATAACTGCCATTATGCTTTCCTTCGTTATTTCCTTTCCTGCACCATGCAACAAAAGCACTGCATGCAAGTATGGATCTACTTTTGCCATTTTATCACCTTCTATTTATTAGCGTTTTCCGCTTTTGCCTCGGCCGCGGCTTCTGCCGTTTTTGTTGCCTCGGCTAATTTTTCTATCGCGCCACTCTGTCTTAGCGCATTTAGTATTTCTGCTTCTATTGTGACTGAATTATATGTCTTGCTGTTTACCGCAAAGTTTAGTCCTTGCCTATACGCTTCATCTAATATCACGTTTATGTTCTTTTCTGTTGGATAGCCTGCATTTACTGAGAGATTGAATGCATTTTGTTCTGCGTTAACCAAGTCCATAGGTAGCGTTTCATCGATATCGAGTAATGATTTTTCATATACATATTCGCCGTCATAAGCAAATATTAAGTTTGCTTTTATAGTGAATGGTTTTATTCCGAGCGTCTGTAGCGCCTTTGCCTTTTGTGCATTTATTTTTTCTCCAGTTTTTGCGATTACGCTGTCTTTTGCAACAACTATTTTTCCTCCTTTTATTTGCGCGTTTATGCCAGCTGATTTTAATTCAGAAAGAGCAGGCCCTGGCGCTAAATCTGTTTCTCCTTCAGGCACAACAATATCAAAAGGGGCGATTTCGTCTATTTTTGCTGCCCTCTTTTTTGTATTCTGTTTAAATAGCTTGTTTAATTCATAAGGACTTTTGTTTGTAAGTATTATTGCAGTGGGTTTGTTTGCGTACTCAATTTTTGTTGCTAGTTTTTGGTTGCTCTGTAATATTCTCGTTAGCACTGCTTTTCTGAGCATTTTTACTTTTCCGCCTTCTTCTGTTACTTTTTTCCTAAGCATTTGGAAAAGCGAATCCGGTAATTTTTCAAGAGAGAGTAGAGCTGTTGTTTTATAATTTTTCATTTGTGCCAATACTTCTTCAACTTCTTTTGCCTTTTTCTTAACATTTGGTCTATTAACATCAGCTGGAATTTTTGCCATTTTATCACCCTACTTTAACTGGTTTTCCCATCGTGAGCTTTACATATACTGATTTTATATTCCCGTCACCGCCTATCTTGTTTTTAACTGCTTCGTAAACCGCTTCAGCATTTTCAGCAAGCGCATCAACATCCATATTCTCTGTGCCTATCATTGCTTGTAACACTGGTAAATACTTTCCTTTTGTGGTTATCCTGACAGAACGTTTTGCAGCATCTATTAATTGTGCAGGATTCCCAACTAATGGTTTTGGTAGTTTTCCTTTTTTGCCCAAAACCTGGCCAAGTGCTTTAGCAACTGCTGCCATTTGGTTTGGTTGCGCTAACAACGTATAGTCTCGTGCAAGTTCTTTAAGTTTTTTTGGCTCTTTGTAACTCTCTATTTCATTTGGGAGTATTGTGAGGTCTGCGCCTGCTTTCTTTGCTTGCACTGCCGTTGCCTCATCTCCTATAACTGCGACCTTTAATTCTTTTCCTCCTTTTCCTTTTGGTAAAGGTATATCTAGATTTATCCTGTTCTCAGTTTTTGAGAAATCAATTCCTTTGGTGTTGATTATTATCTCAACACTTTGGGTAAATTTTCTTTTTCCTTTATCTTCTAATGCTTTTTGTATTGCTGTTGCAAGTTGTTTTTTATCCATAAGAAAACCCTCCTACGCAACACGTAGTGCTTGCGGGTGATTAGTGTCTTTGTATCGTTTTATTTATAAATCTGTTGTTTATCGGTTTTTACATGTTCTACTTTTACCTTACAAAAACGCGAGTTTTTAAATAATAAACGTTGATTGCTTTATGGTGATTATATGGAAGGTGAACAACCTGTTTCTTGCGCATGTGTTGAAAGGCCAAATTGGTTTTTCTTTGTGCTTGTGCTGGTGGTTATGTTTGGCGGGTTTTACTTTTTATCTACAATAAAAACAATTTCGCCAACAAACATTTATGTTTCAACTAATGGGAGTGCAGTTGCAACAGAGCATAATACTATCTCGGTTTCTGGTAGTGCCAATGAGAAAGTGGAACCAAACATGCTTGTTGTAAATTACTATGTGCAGACAAAAAGCGAAAGCGCAAAAGAAGCACAATCAAAAAATGCAGAAATTTCTAATGCGATAGTTTCTTCTCTTAAGGCTCTTGGTATTGGAGAAAAAGACATTAAAACAACTTCTTACAATGTTAATGTCAATCAAGAAAGCCATTATATATGCGATAACCAAAGTGGTAAATCTGACTGTTATTGGACTTATGTTAACGTAGGCTACACTGCTACGCATACATTTACAGTAAATGTGTATGACTTGAATAAAGGCGGAGCTGTTGTTGATGCGATAGGTGCGGCAGGTGGAGAGGTCAGTGGCGTTTCTTTTGACTTAAAGCCTGAAACAAAAAAAGAAGTTTATGCGCGCTTGCTTTCATTGGCTGCAGCTGATGCAAAGAAAAAAGCAGATGCTATTGCGTCTGGTGCAGGAGTTTCTGTTGATAAACCGCTCTCTCTATCTGAATCATATTCCTATACTCCTATTTATTACCCGAAGGTTGCTTATGCTGATGCTCTATTAGAAGCTGCGCCTACACAACTATCCAGTGGGACAATAGATATTAGTGTTTCTGTTTCTGTTGTTTTTGAAATCAAATAATTTTTTATTTTTTTATTTTTGTGATGATTTTATGAAAGTTAAACCGATAATTATAGAAGATGAGAAAACAATTTTGAAATTGCGAAGTCTTGGTGGCGGCAATGAAGAAAACGGAAAGATTACTCTTCATCCATTAGAAGCAGCATTTTTTGCTAAATTGCGAGTTATAGAAGGAGATCCAAAGAAATTTCTTAAAATGAGCGGGAAGCTCGCAGATAAACTTTACGCGGTTCTTGAACTTCTTCGTGAGAATGGTTATATTGCAAAGCCTAGTTTTGATTCTGATATATTACGTGTTTATCGAAAGGGTTTTAGGCCAGGCGAGGATAGAACATTTTGTATTGTTAAGGTTGTGGATGGTAAATTGGATAAAAAGGAGATTTTAGATTTTGTTGAATTTGCAGGAAAATTAAGAAAGGAAGCCGTTTTAGCTTTTGTTGAAAAAGAAATAACTTTCATAAAAATCTCAAAAACAACATTTTTATAAAAAGTTTTTATAATTTCTATATTATATAATATATTGCGTAATTAGATAAAAATTCGATAAAAAGCGAATGTGTTTTTCGTTATCTGTCTTAAATTAAAATATTATTTATAAATTAGTTTTTATATTTTTTAGAAATATTTTTAAATATTGCGCTTGACACTCTTTCAGAATATTTTTGAGAGAGATTGCGACATATCTCTCTCAAGCCCAAGAGAAAGATTTCTTTTGGGTTTATGGGGCCAAAAGCCCGAAAGGGCAAAAAAAGCCGCCGTTAATCATTATATATGGCCCTTATATAGGCGGCTATTTGAGGTGAAAGAATGAAAGTGAATTTGAAGAAAATCGGTGCCATTGTTGCAGGAGCAACAATTTTGGCAAGCACCGCGGCCTTCGGTGCACTTTGGTACGGAAACACCAAACTCGTTGACGAGAATGGTGTGCCAGTTGCCAAAGTAGTCGTCGGTGAAAAGGCAGCAGCATCAGATGGTGTGGGAGCTGCTTTGATAGCTTCCAGAATGATGGCTAGCGCCTATAAAACCGTCGAGTTAAAAGGCCAAGTTGTAGGAACAGCAACATGCACAGGTGGCGAGGGAAGCGGAAGCGGAACCTGCCCAATCTCTGATGAGAAAGTAACATTAGAGATTAGCGTTCCAGGTGCAGTTGCAGAAGGAACATACACAATAAACACCTTGATCGGTGATTTCTTAAACAGAAGATTGCTTGACAGAAAAGCCAATAATGCTAGTGATACTGACGCAGCATATATAATAGGCGGAACAGATGTAAGTGAAAACGCAAACCCATTCACAAATGGTATAGGTGGGAATATTGGAGTTGGAGAAACTTTCCTTTATAGAGTAACTGGCTCTATGTTTTCACCATTGGCAACAGTTACAGTTAAAGATGACAACGCAGGAAAGACCTACAAGGAAGAACAGAACATTTGGATAAAAGGAAAAGTCGAGTACTCTGACTCCGCAAACGAAGTTGTTGGCGAGCCATCATTTTTAGCTTACACACTTAAGTTCAGCGGCGCAGCAGATGACTTTGGTATTCCTGTATGTACTACTCCAAATGGACAAGACTATAATGCATGTTTGCCAGGTGGAAGCCAACCGAACATTGATTATGCAACGTCAACACACAAGGTTGCAGTTAAGTTTTTGGGTGAAGACTGGATAATAAGTGAAATGACTCCACCAGAAGGAGGGGGTAGTGAAACTGAGATTTATTCAGGAGGTTCCATAAAATTAGCAAAAGAAGCAATATCTGGTTTAGTAAACCAAGGTGAATCACTTCCAGTGGACAATCTTAAGTTCCACTTAGACGACTTGGAAGCACACGGCGATACAACCTCTGCTATTTTGTCTGTTCTTGATGCAAACGACAACATCTTAAAGAAAGACAAAGTAAACCCTGGTGAAACAAAAGAGTTTAACATAAATGGTAAACTCTACAGAGTGCACGTTTACAAAGTTGCTCCTGGTTATACTTTTGGTGCAAAATGGGCAGACATGGCAATTTATGCAAAAGAATTGAAACTTGAAGACGGTCAAAAACTTGACCCAGACTATGACAACAACAAAGAATACCAAGTTATTCTTGGTTGGAAAGACAGAGGTGCAGATAATAGCACTGACCACTTAAGAACAATTATTCTATACGGTGATGACATTAGTGCTTTATCAAGCGGCGGAGACCAAAAAATGTCAAAAGGTGACTACATACCAATTGTTCAAGACCCAGTTGCATGGAAACTTACCTATGCTGGTTTAGATATAACAAATGCTGACAGGAGTTCGCTTAAATTTACACTTGAAAGAACAACTGATTACGTAATATCCTCAACAAAAGGTCCATTGTCTGGCGGTGTAAGAGAACAATGTACTATATTCGCACCTTACGTTAAAGTAACAAGCGGAAAGAGTGGAAGCGTATTTGAATTGGATGGTATTGATGGTGACAACAATGCTACTTTGGCGGATAATGCCTTCTATGTTGCTACTAGTGGTGCCAACTGCACCGACAGTGGTGATAAAACAGACGGTACTGTATTTATGAAATTGTCCCCAACAAGCCAATACTTCGGTTATTATCAATACGATGATGCTACACCTGAATCTACTGTGGTTAGGTATAGCACAGCAGGTGATGGTGACACATCTTGGGATGTTGGTGGTGTAATAGAAATCGCTAAATACAATGATGCAATCACAGCTGGCCGATCATTTATGGGTGATAACCGTGGTGGTACTGGCCCGAGCTTTGGTACAGATAACTTAACCGAATCAGGTTCAGCAACAGACTTTTACTTTGCAATATCTGAAAAAGCAGGTGTTGATACATCAAACAACTTTGCAGACTATATACTCTTTGGTCTTGACCTCAACGGTGCTTCATCAACATTCAACTATGATACCCAAACAAGTACAGGGAATTATATAACTAAGAAAGACTATGTGCTCTATAGGTATGCTGGTCCAGTAACCACAGGTATTAATACTGCTGAAGAAGGCTTTGTAACAGAAAGAGGCACTATATTCAATAGCATAGATGACACAACAGTAAGCTTCAGCATGGCAAACAAGCTTGCAAAGGCTCAATTCACATTGACCTCTAGCACAGCAGGAGGCTCAACAGAAAGCACCTGCCAAGCAACATTGCCAGAGGGTGGTGAATACACCTGCAGCGGTGTTAAAGTTAAAGTAACCAAGATAGACGAAACAGTTGGTGCATGCTCTGCTTCTGGTGCATCAGCAACCTGCAAGCCAGACATGACTGGTGTAAGCGCAAAGGTTGTTGACGCAACTGGTGCAGAAGTAACAAAAGCATACATACCAGCTGCAAACGCATACAAGGGCTTGGTTATCCTTGACAGAGACGCAGCAGGCGTTAACACCTTGATATCCGTCGGTGGTGACAAGGTCAACTCAGTTACTGCATCTCTTCTTGAGAGCTCTCCAGTTGAATGGACTCCTGGCACAAAGATAGTGAAGGAAGTCGTTCAAGGCTCCAAGATAGTTGTTGCTGGTACTGAGGCAGAAGACACCCTTGCAGCAGTCAGCGACTTCATTGCAGCAGTTAAAGAGGCGTAATTGCCTTCTTTTCTTTTTTTCTTTTTTTATTTTTGTTCTAATTCTGTGTTTTTATAAATCCCTAAATTCGAATTAGTTTTTTAGATGGAGTCTCGAACTATTTTTGTGCAATAAAAAAAGGAGTTTGTTTTATTTTGCTTACTAAATATAAAAACTAAAAAAAGAAAAGTTAGTTATTTTTGTAGAGTAGGTTCTTCTGCACGCGCTTTTGCTGCAGCTTTTCCGTGCTCTTTTGCAAGTTTCTTTCTTAATGCTTCTCTTCTTCTCTTTTTATTCATTCTGTCTGTTTTTGATGGTCTGCCTTTTTTGCCTGCTGATGTTAGGCCTCTAAAAGCACGCCCGCGATTGTTAAGGGCGCTTATCTTTACTATTGTTGGGTCTGCGAGTATAACTTCGTAATAACTATGATTACCATCATCGCCAACCCAATAGCTGTTTAAAACTTCCATATTTTTATAAACGCGAGCAACTCTTTGCTCTGCTATTCTTTGATAGGAAATGCCAGGAGAAGTATATCGATAGTAATTCTTCGGTTTTCTTCCGCCCATTGGTTTTGGCCTTTTTCTTGAACCTCTTTTCACCTTTGCCCTTACTACTGCATAACCTTTTTTTGCCTTGTACCCAAGCGTTCTTGCTCTGCTTATATTAGTTGGTCTTTCTATTCTTTCAATAGGCGGGCTTCTTCGCCATTTTATCAAGCGATTTCTATATTCTTCATCTCTTTCTTTATACTCCTTTTGAAAAGTTTCACTGATGTATTTGTATGCTCCCATAAAAACACCATAAATCGTGTTAGTTATTTTTGTCTTACATCTTTTTAAATGTTTTTAATCTTGCAGAAGAAACATTTTTAAATTATTTTGTTTTTTATATGCACACAGCTTGTTTTGGTGTTCTTATGGAGAAACATTCTGATCAGTTAGCATTAATGAAGAGCATTAAAGAAATAAGAGAAGTAGAAGAAAAACGTGAAAGGCTGATTTTATCTGCAAAAGAAGAAGGGGAAAAAATACTGCGTGAAGCAAAAGAAAAAATAGCTACGGAAAGGGCCAAAATGGAAGAGGAATTAGTTAATTATAAAAATGAAGAGTTAAAGAAGGGGAGAGCAGATATAGAACGGCAAGTAGAAGAAGTTTTAGCAAAGGCTAAAAAAGAAGCAGAGGTACTCAAAAAGAAAAAAGTTGATAAGAACAAGTTAGAGAAAATCGCACTTTCAGTTTTTGAGTGAGGGGTTTAATGTTAAAGCCTGCAAAGATGCGAAAAATTAGAATATTCGCACTTTCGTCTAGTATAGAGAATATAATAAAGAGACTGCATGAACTTGGTGTTGTTGAGATAAGAAAGTTTAAGGCAGAAGGGCTTGAAGAAGGAAGACCGCTCGAATCTTTTGACCAAATATCAGAAAAATTGCTTAAGGTTCGTTCGCTTGCCAATGCGCTTAAACTTTCTGGCGATGGAGAAAACCAAGAAAGAAGTTTGTCTTCTCTTTTTGATGAAGCAGAATTTTTGGTTAAGACAATAGGAAATAAAGTTGATTCACTGATTGCGAAAAAATCAAATAACGACGAGGAAATCCGACGTATTAAAACAGATATCCAAACAGTGGAAAAACTTTTACCATTTGAGATTGATTTCCAAAAGATAAGCACAAATGCTATTTCTTATGTTGTTGGTGAAATCGACCGATCAAAAATAGAAAAATTGCGCGCAGTAATATCGCAAGTTTGCGATTCTTTTGAAATTTTAGAAGGAAAATCCACAAAAGGTTTGGTTCCTCTTTTAGTTGTATTTAAAAAAGGCGCACCTGTTGAAGCTGCTCTTGCTTCCGTAAACTTCAATACAATAGAAGTGCCAAAAGACACAACCGTTCCGGCAACCACCCTTAAAATACTTAAAGAAAAGTTAGAAAATATAATAAGCGAAAACAAGATGGTAGAAAAAGAACTTGTCGAAATTTCAAAAAATGAAGGAAAAAGAATACTCAACTTACTTACCGAACTCTCAATACACGCAGACCGCGCAGTTATTGCTTCTAAATTCGCAAAATCAAAAACAGTTTTTGTAATAGAAGGTTTTATCAAGGAAGCAGATTATCCATTTTTAGTTAAGGAAATAGAAAAAATGAAAGAACAAGCAGTACTTCAAGAAGCATCAATTGGTCATGATGAGAAAGTGCCAACTGTTTTAGAAAATCCCTCTTATGCTTCTCCTTTTGAGTTTGTTACAAAAGAGTATTCCTTGCCAAATTATTTTGAATTTGACCCAACGATGCTTTACCTTATAACATTGCCAATTTTGTACGCCATGATAGTTGGTGATGTTGTTTATGGCGTTTTGTCTATATTCATAGCAAAATTCTTTTTAGATAAATTTAAAAACAGCTATATAATGCAGAATGTTTGCAAGCTTTGGCTTTATTCATCTATACCTACAATAATATTTGGTATTATTTTTAATGAATGGGGCGGGATGACGCTTGCGCAACTTGCGGCCTATCTTGCTAGTTGGGGTTTGCCTGATTTGTCTAGACAGTTAACATATGCTGGTTTGAGCCGTCTTCACGGTTTCTCACTCTTCTTAGGAGTTACCCTTCTTGCTGGTTTCTTGCATCTAGCGCTTGGTTTTATACTTGGCGCATTAAAGAATTGGGAGCATCACAGAAAGCACGCTTATGCTAAAATCTCATGGCTTGGCGTAGAGATTGCAGGTACTATTCTTGTGTGTTCTTCTTTTCTTGGCTTGCTTCCCCAATCATTCGTCTTGCCTGCAGGCATAGTTTTTGCAATATCAGTAATAGGCCTATTTTGGACAGAAGGCATAGTTGGAATATTTGAATTACCTGGTCTCGCAGGAAATATCCTTTCCTATGCACGAATTGCAGCTGTAGGTGTCGTAGGTGTTGTTCTCGCCGAGATTATAAATGAGTTTTTCTTACCTAGCACAGCTAATGGAATTATGGCATTAATTTTCTTTCCGATATTGATCGCCTTGCACGCAATTAACGCATTTATAGCAATGTTTGAAGCCTTGATACAAGGCGGCAGGCTTAATGTTATAGAATTTAAATCAAAGTTTGTTGATGGTGGCGGGGTTTTGTTCTCGCCTTTTAGTTTACGCTCAAAAAAGAGGTGAAAATATGGTAGAAACAGCAGTTGCAGGTGGATTGACAACCGGTGCTGCAGCAGCACTTGGTGCAGGAATTGCTATGGGCGTGAGTGCTTTGGCGGCAGCTTGGTCCCAAGGTACTCTCGGTGCAGCAGCACTTGGTGTTGTGGCTGAAAGGCCAGAGTTTGAGAGCAAGGTCTTAATTTACGTTGTATTGCCTGAACTCTTGGCGCTCTTCGGTTTTGTCATAGCGTTCTTGCTTATAGGCTCTCTTGGTCATTAGATTTGCCCTTAATGGGTGGACTAATGGGGTTGGAGAAGATTACCTCCTCCCTTCTTAAAGAAGGAGAGGATGAAGCCCAGAAAATTCTAGAGAGCGCCAAATGGCACGTAAGCAAGATGATTGAGGAAGAGCGAGCAAAAGGAGAGCAACTTAAGGCAGGAGTGCAGAATGAAGTAAAGAAGTTGCTGGAAGAGCAGAGAAACGAACGATTGGCGTGGGCACGTTTAGAGGCAAAAAGAATAGCAGCAGAAGCTCGAGAAGATGCTATAAAAAAAGCATTAGATGAAATATACGAGCTTGCACCTTCTTTGCGCAAGACTGAAAAATATTCTTCTTACTTATCCAAGAAAGTCAGTGCTGCAGTTGAAGAAGTTGGAGGCAAAGCAGTAGTTCATGTTGTTAAAGGAGATAAAAAATTACTGACAAAAATAAAGGTGCCTGTGGAAGAAGACCTAAATGCACTTGGCGGTGCAATAGTTGAAAGCGCTGATGGAAAGATGCGAGTGGACCTTCGCTTAGAGACTCTTTTTGAGATGCGCTCTGATGATATAAGGCGAAAGTTGGCAGAAGAGCTTTTTTAGGAAGTTGGTGTAAATGAAATTTCCACAAATGAAGCTTGAGTCCAGAGCGTTAAAATACGGCTATTCAAATGCCCGCGTAAGGGCAATGAAAGGTTTGCTTATTCGTGAGCAAGACCTGGATGAAATGGTGCATTTGAATAGCGTCTCTGCTATGCTTGAGCTTCTCCGTCGCACTCCTTACAAACAAGATGTAGAAAGTGCAGCGGCTTACTCTGGTTCAGATGCAGTAGAGATTGCAGCAGCTAAAAACTTTTCTCGTGTTGTATCAAAAATACTATCCTTTGCGCCAAAGGAAGACTTGCCAGTCATACGTGCTTTACTTAAGAAGTGGGATTTGCTGAGTATAAAAACAATAATACACGCAAAGCAGGCTGGTGTGCCATCAGAGAGAATACGTCCTTACTTATTTTCAGTTGGCGGGCTGAGCCAAGAAGACTTTGAACGACTTATACGTGCTAATGGAGATGAGCTTTTTGCAGAATTAAAAAAGACAGATATTGGAAAAGAAATGCTCTCTATTGGGACCGCGGCGTTTAGCGGCCATATGCGCGCTGTATTTAATAACGCGCTAAAGAATATGAACTCTTTCTTGCAGGTTGAAAGCATATTGGATGCTTACATCTATCTCTTTATGGACAGTGGTCTCTCTTCTGTTCGCTCTAAAGAAGTTGAAGGAATAAGATTACTTTTGAAAAAAGAAATAGATGCTAAAAATATTATGATAATAGAGAGATTAAAGGCAAGAGGGTTCCAAAAAAACGAGATAGAAAAATATTTAATCAAAGGAGGAACGCTAAAACCCAGCGTAATAGAAAAGCTGTGTGAGTCTAAAGAAAAGCAAACAGTGCTTGCTTTCATAAAGTCAAAATTCAGAGGAATAGAGATAAGCGACGATTATTCTTTATCGCAGCTAGAAATCGCTTTAGAGAAACAGCTCGCAGCTGAGAAACACGCACTTTTTGGTAAAAGTATGCTTTCTATAGGTGTGATATTGGGATTTCTTTTAGTAAAAGAGGAGGAGATGAACAATCTCAGAAAAATAGCAAAAGCAAAAGAATTTGGCATAAGCGCGGATGAAGTGAAAAAAATGCTCGTGGTTGTTTAGGTGATGTTTTTTTATGAAAGCTAAAATTGTTGTTATCGGAGATATGCCTCTTGTCTCAGGTATGCGTCTTGCCGGTGTGGAAAACTGCTGGCTTGCAGATGAAAAAAATGTACAACAACTTATAGAAGAGGCTTTGCAGAAAAGAGAGTTTGGAGTAGTAGTAATTAATGAATATCTCTTAAACAAGATTGATTGGAGGTTGAAAAAGAAACTTGATAGTATTGCTTATCCGGTTATAATACCAATGCCGGATTACTCTGGCGTGAGCGCAGAAGGAGAGGAAATAAGAAATATGATAAAACGCGCTCTTGGTTTTGATCTTGGAAAGAAATAATTTTTATGAGGTGTTAATAATGGTTGAGAAAAAAGAAATTTCAGGAAAGATAAAAAGAATTTCTGGTCCTGTTGTAGAGGCTTTTCTACCTGGTGCAAGATTATACGACCTTGTGCGAGTTGGTGAAGAAGGTTTGATGGGCGAAATCATTAAGATAGTTGGCGATGTTTCAGTTATTCAGGTTTATGAAGATACTTCTGGTTTAAGACCAGGTGAAAAAGTTGTTTCCACAGGCAAGCCTCTTTCTGTTGAGCTTGGGCCAGGCATACTAAAGAACATTTATGATGGGATTCAACGACCGCTTAAATTAATAGAAGAGAAATCAAAAGGTGTTTTTATTCAGCGTGGTATCGTCGCCGAACCGCTTGATAGAAAAAAGAAATGGGAATTTAAACCAAAAATGAAAAAAGGCGCGCGCGTTAAAAAAGGAGATATTATAGGCGTAGTTCAAGAAACTGAAGCAATAGAACATCGTATACTATCACTATATGATGGCACTTTAGATTCAATAGACGAAGGGGCTTTTACGTTAAATGATGAAATTGGATTTATATCTTCAGAAGGAAAAAAATATCCTGTAACGCTTTCTCATTATTGGCCAGTGCGAAAAGCAAGACCAGTTATAGAAAAATTTCCGCCAGTAATTCCATTAGTTACGGGGCAAAGGGTAATTGACACTTTCTTCCCAATAGCAAAAGGAGGAACAGCATGCGTACCTGGTCCTTTTGGTTCTGGAAAAACAGTTACCCAGCACAGCCTTGCGAAATATTCTGATACGCAAGTAGTGGTTTATATTGGTTGCGGTGAGAGAGGAAATGAGATGACTGAGGTATTGAAGGAGTTCCCACACTTAATTGATCCAAACACAGGCAAGCCTCTTATGGAAAGAACAGTTTTGCTTGCAAATACTTCTAACATGCCTGTTGCTGCACGTGAAGCCAGTGTTTATACCGGTGTTACTATGGCTGAGTATTTTAGAGACATGGGCTATGACGTTGCTTTGATGGCTGATTCCACAAGTAGATGGGCGGAGGCAATGCGTGAAATTGGCGGCAGATTAGAGGAAATGCCTGGTGAAGAAGGTTATCCTGCTTACTTGGCAAGAAAACTCGCTGAATTCTATGAGAGAGCTGGCCGTGTGCGCTGTCTCGGAAGCGATGAGCGATACGGAAGTGTGTCTATTATTGGAGCAGTTTCTCCACCTGGTGGTGATATTTCAGAACCTGTTTCTCAAAACACCCTTCGTGTCACTAAGGTATTTCTTGCGCTTGATGCTTCTTTGGCTTACAGAAGACACTTCCCTGCATTTAATTGGTTGAAGAGTTATTCGCTATACACAGACACATTGGAGCAATGGTTTATGGAAAACATATCTTCTGATTTCCCAAAACTCGCTAAAAAAGCAATGGCTCTTTTGCAAAAAGAAGCTGAACTTCAGGAAGTCGTACAGCTTGTTGGTCCTGATGCATTACCAGAAAAAGAGCAAGCAGTTCTTATGATTACAAAGATGTTAAGAGAAGATTATCTCCAGCAGAATGCTTTCAGCGATGTTGATGCGCGTTGCTCTTTGCAGAAGCAATACAAAATGCTTAAAACGATACTACGCTTTGAGGAGAAAACAATGGGGGCTCTTGATTTTGGTGTACAATTAAAGAAAATACAGGAATTGCCTTCAAAGGCAAAGATAGGGAGAATGAAAGAGATACCAGAGAGTAATCTTGCAGAATTTGATAAATTGATGAAAGAGATAGACGAGCAGTTTGATATGCTCATAAAATCAAGGTGATTGTTATGAAAGAATATAAGACTATTACCGAGATTGCAGGACCGCTTGTTTTCGTTTCTGATGTTAGCGGAGTTGCTTACAACGAGATAGTTGAAATAATGCTTCCTGATGGGGAGAGAAGAAAAGGCCAAGTTCTTGATGTTAGTGAAAATGTGGCTGTTGTTCAGGTTTTTGGTCAAACAACAGGCATAAACACAAAAGACACTTCAGTTAGATTTCTTGGAGAAACTATGAGAATAGGGCTAAGCAGCGATATGCTTGGCAGGGCATTTACAGGTTTGGGCGAACCAAGGGATAAAGGACCGAAAATAATTCCAAAAGAAAAAGTTGACATCAATGGTCTTCCTATAAATCCTTATTCTCGTGAAACCCCGTCTGAGTTCATCCAAACTGGTGTTTCAACAATAGATGCTATGAACACGCTTGTCAGAGGCCAAAAACTTCCAATTTTTTCAGGTGCTGGTCTTCCGCATAACCAACTTGCAGTCCAAATAGCGCGACAGGCAAAAGTGCGAGGAAGCGGAGAAAAATTCGCTGTTGTTTTTGCAGCAGTAGGCATTACACACGAGGAAGCATCTTTCTTCATTCGTGATTTTGAAAAGACCGGGGCACTTGAAAATGCCGTTCTTTTCCTTAATTTGGCTGATGACCCATCAGTGGAGCGTTTGATTACACCAAGACTTGCTTTGACAACTGCAGAATATCTTGCTTATGAGCAGGATATGCACGTTCTCGTCATCATCACGGATATGACAAACTACGCAGAAGCACTTCGTGAAATATCATCTGCTAGAAACGAAGTTCCGGGTAGAAGAGGTTATCCTGGTTATATGTATACTGACCTATCTACAATTTATGAAAGAGCAGGAAGAGTAAAAGGAGCAAAGGGAAGTGTGACTCAATTGCCTATTTTGACAATGCCTGGCGATGATAAAACCCACCCAATTCCTGACCTCACAGGTTATATTACAGAAGGGCAGATAATTTTAAGCAGAGATCTTCATAGAAAGAATATCTATCCTCCTGTTGACGTGCTTCCTTCACTTTCACGATTGATGAATAACGGAATAGGGCAAGGAAAGACGCGAGAGGACCACAAGGGCGTCTCTGACCAACTCTACGCAAGTTATGCTACTGGTCGTGATTTAAGAAGCCTTAGCGCAGTTGTCGGTGAAGAAGCATTGAGTGCTATCGATAGAAAGTACTTGAGACTTGCAGATGAATTTGAAAAACGTTTTGTTCAGCAAGGGCCCTACGAAGACCGTGATATAGAAACAACATTATCAATTGCATGGGACTTGCTTTCTATATTGCCAGAGGAAGAATTAAAGAGAGTGAAGAAAGAGCACATTGCAAAATATCTTCCAAAGAAAAAGGAAGAGTAATTTTGGCAGTTGATCATTATGGCTGGCGCAACTGATGTAAATCCAACGAGAATGGAGCTGATAAAGACAAAGGAAAGGATAGCGCTAGCGAAAAAAGGCCACAAACTTTTAAAGCAAAAAAGAGACGCGCTCATACTTGAATTTTTTAAAATTCTTAAGAATGCGCAGAATTTGCGCGGTGAGCTTGCTAAAAAAATAGCAGTCGCATCAAAATCTTTAGCAGTCGCACAACTTTACCATTCTATACAGGAACTTGAAAAAGTTTCACTTGATATAAGAAAGGACATCGTGTTAGATGTTGAAGTAAAAAATGTGATGGGAGTGAAAGTTCCAACCATCCAAACTAACATTGAGAAAAGGGACTTTATGAGGATGCCTTCTTATTCTATCCCAGCAACAAGCGCAAAGATTGACCAAGCAGTGGCTGATTTTGATGAAGTTCTTTATATGGTTTTAAAATTGGCCGAAACTGAAACTGCTATAAAGCGTCTTATATTGGAAATAGAAAAAACAAAGAGACGTGTTAATGCACTTGAGTATGTGCTCATCCCACGATTGGAAGAGCAAAAAAATACTATATCTTTCCGTCTGGACGAAATGGAAAGGGATAGCTTTGTTTCTCTTAAATCAATAAAGAGAAAGCTTGAAGGCTGATTTTTAGTAACTTTTTTAAATTTCTTTTTTCTATTCCGATTATGCAATTCTTTATTGAAGATATTTCTACGATTTCATTTTTAGATTGGGCAGCATTGCTTATTTTTATTATATGTATCATTTTATCAATATATCTTAGAGATAGGGCTCGTAAGATGGGCCGCATGACAGGAAAGAAAATTCGTTCGGTATACCGTAGAAGTTGGGTAAAAGAAATGGTTGCACAAAATAGTTCAAAGATTCTAACTGATGTTGTAAGAAACCAGATTATGGTATCTACTGCCCTTTTGTCCGCCCTCGTTATTTCTTTTGGTTTTGTAATCTCTCTTTCAAACCTTCTTGGTTTATATGGGTCTTTATTGCTGATGATTAAAATTGCTTTAGTCTTAATTTTAATTACCTACGCTTTTTTTATGATTTTGCTTGAAACACGCACTCTTGTTTATGTGCCGGTAGCTTTTAACGTCGATCCTGTTTTAATAAAAAAATATGAAAAAATGGAAAAAGAGGATTATGTTGCAAAACTTTTGCATGAATCTTTCGATCATTTCTCAAACGCCATCAGAGCAATTTTTTTTGCAATTGCCGTAATCGCATGGTTGTATAATACATACTTTTTTATTTTCATTGTTTTAGCCTTTACTTTAGTTATGGTTAGAGAGGATTATGGTGAGCGCAGCGAGATTACACTTTTTTAGTATCAGCACTCAAGATCTTCTTCATAGAGCAGAGCCCTCAGACTGTCGAACATTCATCACATCATTATTGTGGTAAGCAAACATTTTAACGCTTTTCTGAGAATGTTTTACATGAAAGAAGGAATGCTTTGGAAAAATACAAGTGGTAAGAACATTCTTTGTTATCTATGCTATCGTTTATGTAATATTAAACCAAACGAAATTGGTTTTTGCAGAGTAAGAAAGAACATAGATGGTAAACTTTACTCTCTTGTTTACGGTAAGGCTATAGCCGCTAATGTTGACCCAATTGAGAAAAAGCCATTTTATCATTTTATGCCCGGCGCTAATGTTTTTTCTATTGCTACTGTTGGCTGTAATTTTAGATGCAAATATTGCCAAAATTGGGAGATATCCCAAGTTGCAAGCGGAAAAATAGAAGGAGAAAATCTACCACCAGAACAAATAAGAAAAATATGTGCTCTGCACAATTTGCCCGGCTGCTCCTACACGTATACCGAGCCTACGGTGTTTATGGAATACGCTCTTGATACTGCAAAATTGTTGCGTGGAGATGGAAGGTTTAATGTTTTTGTAACAAATGGTTATATGACAATGGCTGCAATAAGAGAAATGGACAAGTACATAGATGCTTCTCGTATAGATTTGAAAGGATTTGATGATAGGATTTACGCTGATGTTTCAGGTGGTGTCAAATTGGAGTATGTCTTGCAGAATATAAAGGAACTTTATAAGAGACAGCACATCGAGATAATAACACTTCTTGTGCCAGGTTATAATACTGATGATGATAACATAAGACAGCTATCTCAATGGGTTTATGATCTTTCACCAGAAATACCACTTCATTTTATTGGTTTTTATCCATCTTACAAAATGATGGATACGCCGCCGACCTCTCTTGAAACACTTATACGAGCAAGAAAAATCGCATTAGATGTAGGTTTACATTATGTTTATACAGGTAACAGACAGGATACAGAGACAGAAAGTAGCTATTGCCCTCATTGCAATACAATGGTAATAAAACGTTGGGGTTTTGAGGTTTTAGAGAACAAGCTTATGCCTGGTGCAAGATGTCCAGAATGCGGAAAAAAACTTAATTTTGTATTGGATATAGAAGAATATTGGAAAAAAAGAAAAGAAAAATAATTATCTTTTTTGTATGAATCTTGCTATATACGAAGCCAACCCGCGCGGACTTTCTGTTTGATAAAACACAGTGGCAGGTCCGCTTATCTTGAACATTATCCCTTCTCCACCAACAATTTTACTCAATAAATTCTTGCCGGCAACCATTTTTTCTATTTTTGCGTTTGAATTAGCACCAACAAAGCAGCTATTATCAACATAAAAAGTTTCTCCAGCCTTTAGTTCTTTTTTGTGCAGACTTTCTGCACCTGCTATATAGAGTTTTCCTTTTCCCTCAACATAAAGAAACATCAGGCCAGAACCTGCTGTTAAAGAAGTTAAGCCGCCGAATTTTGATGTTATTTTTATATCGCCTGTATGCGCTAAATATACGCCATCGCCGAGTATTAAACTGCCATCAAGGTCAATTTCCATTATTTCACTCGGTAGGATACAACCAACTTCTACTTCTGCTTTTTCTTTTGCGGTTACTTTGTTTATGAAAAGGCTTTCGCCGCCACCTATCATTCTTAAAGCGCTTGTGGCTAAACCTCCTTGTATCTCGCTGCTTATTTCTATTTCACCAGTTGAAGATATTATAGCACCTGGTTCAATATTGACAGTTTCGCCAGCTGCCATCGAAAAGACTAATAATTCTCCAACTGTTGTTTTCTTTATTGTTGCTTTCATTCAATCACCTTATTTTAATATAAACTCATTATTTAAAAATTTGTTATTTCTGTTCCGCCTTTTCCTTGCATAGCATCTTCTGCATTCTCTAGTCCGCATATTATTGCTTTTTTACCGCCGTATTTAACAAAGTCTATTGCTGCTTCTATCTTAGGCTTCATACTTCCCTCTCCAAATTCTCCATTTTCTAAAAGTTTTTTTGCTTCGCTTATGGTTAACTTTCTTATTTCTTTTTGCTCTTTTCTACCATAAGACTGATAAACGGCAGGAACTGCTGTAACTATCAGTAAAAGATCCGCCTCTATTTCTTTCGCTATTAAAGCAGCGCACTTATCTTTATCTATGACCGCTTCTACGCCTAATCCTGCGGCTGTGAGCGGTATTCCGCCACCGCCACCTGCAACGACCACGAGGCCTTCTCTTAATAAAGGTATGATAGCTTTTCGTTCTACAACTTTTATTGGTTGGGGCGACGGTACAACTTTTCTGTAACCTCTGCCTGCATCCATCTTCATATCTGGTGAAATTTTTTTCTCGTAAAATGGTCCTATAGGTTTTGTCGGATTTTTGAAAGCAGGATCGTCTTCATCTACAATAACTCTTGTTATCAGAGTAACTGACTTTCTATTTGTTTTTCGCATTAGCGCTCGTTGAATAAAGTATCCTATTTCTCCTTGCGTCATAGCGTCGCAGACATCTAATGGCATCGCAGGCACTTCGTTGGTTGCATTTTGCTGTATTAAAAGAGCGCCGACTTGTGGCCCATTTCCATGTGTTATTACTACTTCATTATTTTCTATAATTTCTTTCAGTGCCTCGATGGCTTCTTCTGCAGTCTTAAACTGCTCTTCTGCAGTTCCTTTTTGACCTTTTTTTATAAGTGCATTTCCACCGAGCGCGATGACTATTCTCATCTAACTACCTCCCCGAAAAGACTACCATGATTTGCGTTTTTTATTTTTACCTTTATGTAACTGCCTAATGGCCATAACCCCTTTATAACTATTTGTTTGTAGTTATTGCTTCTTCCTTTTGTGCTTTTGTTAGCGCCTTTTTCTAATGTAAGAACATCTATTTCCTTACCTATGTATTTTTTGTTTTTCTCAGCTGCGATTTTTTTTATTAATCTAGCTGTTTCTTCGCTTCTTCTTTTTATAATCTCTGTCGGAAGCTGCTTCATCGCTGCAGCTTTTGTTTTTGGCCTTGGAGTGAATTTTGACAAATTTACTATATCCGGTTTTATCTTTTTGATAAGAGCTAATGTTTTCTTGAAATCGTCTTCTGTTTCTGTTGGATAACCAACAATAATATCTGTTGCTATTGTTACGCCTCTTATTGCTTTTCTAAATGCCTTTGTCCATTTTATGAAATCTTTTACCGTGTGCGGTCTATTCATTTCTTTACATACTTTTTCGCTTCCTGTCTGCACTGGTATATGAATAAACTTATAGAATTTTTTACTTTTCATTACATCTATTAACTCTTTTCCAAAACGGTTGAGATGTTGAGGATTTATCATTCCAAGTCGTATCTTAAAATCACCCTCTATTTTTACTAACTCTTTTATGAGAGAGATTAGATTTGTTCCTATATCAATTCCATAAACTCCGCTATCCATTCCAGTAAGTTGTATTTCTTTTGCACCTCTTTCTATGCCTTTTTCTATCCACCACCTTATCGTTTTTGGCAAGTAGCTTTTGATGTAGGGCCGTGCCAATTTTGTTTGGCAGAAAAAGCAACTTCCCATGCAACCTTCTTGTATTGGAATTCTTAATATAGGCGCTGTGTATTCTCTCTCTACACCTATTTTTTCTTCTTTTTGCACCAACCACAATTCTTTTTTCTTTAAGGCCGCATCTATACCCTCATTTATTTTTTCTATGGCGTACGGTCCGATGACAACCGGGTTTTTTATCTCGCGTTTTATTCTATCTTTATTGACATAGAGACAACCAGCAATTACTTTTGGTTTTTTTGTTCTTTTCATTTTTTCCATTATCTTGTTTTCTGTCGCTCCCTTAACAGTACATGTGACAAAAACAACTACATCTGCCTCTTTCTCATTTTCGACTATTCTGTGCTCTTTTTTTATTATTGCCCTCATTATATCTGCATCTGCTTGATTAAGTGTGCAGCCATACACCTCAACATAAACCTTTTTTGTGCTTGTCATTGATTTTTTTTGCAACAATATTGTTTTTAATTACATAGTAGATTTTTCTTTATGTCTCGTATTAAGTTTATTTCAATTGCAGGAAAAGAGGCACTTATTGGAATGAGAAAAAACGACGGCGGACCTTTTGGTGCAGTTATAGTAAGAAAAGGTAAAATAATTGCGCGCGGCCACAATATGGTTTTAAAAACAAATGATCCGACTGCACACGCAGAAATAGTTGTGATAAGAAAGGCAACTAAACGCCTTAAGCGTTTTGATCTATCTGATTGTGTTCTCTACACAAGCGCGGAACCTTGTCCAATGTGTTTTGCAGCCATCCATTGGGCGCGAATAAAAAGAGTTTACTACGGGTGTACTGCAGCTGATGCAGCTAAAATAGGCTTTGATGATAAACTCATTTACGATATACTAAAAGGAAAAGAAAAAAAGAAAGTGGATTATGTTAATATCCCTTGCGAAGAATGCAAACAAGCCTTTGAGGAATGGCAAAAAAAGAAAGACCGTATACAGTATTAGCTTTTTTTACCTTTTTTAATTTTTTCATATTCCTCTATTGCCAATGCTAAATCATCCGTGACTGGTTCTAGTAGTTTTTCTGGATAAGGTTCTAGTGATGGATTTTCTATAGCTTGCTTTAATCTTCTTTCGCATTGTCTAATCTCAGCTAAGTAAAGCACTTTCAGAGTATCATTATCTGTCTTTTTGTATGCTTCTTTAGCTTCTTTCAGCTCTTCTTGTAGCGGCTCGATAACTAATTTTTCAAACCATTCTGGTCTTTCTAAATTATTTTTAGTTTGTTCTTGTTTTTTTGTTTTTATCACCTTTTTTCTTCTCACAATCTCACACTCCAATAAATCTCTTTTTTATTTTTTAAAACATTTAAGTAAAAAGGTTAGTTATTTGTAGGGAATATTTAGTTAGGCTGTTAGCAAATGTTTTTAAAATACATTGTAATTATTTAAGATAAAAAAGTGATGTCTCATGGTTGATACTAAAGGGGAGTACTTAATAAAAAAAACTGAAAAAGGCCCTCTGCAGAGGTTTAAAAATCAAAATCTCCTCCTTAAAAAATTTGGTGAAGTTGGCCTAAAGATTTATCGTGCTATAACTGGTAAGCGCACTATTGAGGAATTGAAAAAAGATCTTAACTTAGAAGACCAAATGTTTTATCCAGTTATAGAATATATGAAAGAGACAGAGATGGTAGAGCTTATTCCAGTTGGCGGTGCAACTGAAGAAAGAGCTGCCGAAGTAAAAGAAAAACCAAAAGCAGTTGAGAAAGTTGAGAAGCCGAAAAAGGAAATAGAAGAGGAAGCGCCGCGCGAGGTTGAAGTTCCAGAATTTGAGGAAGAGGCAGAGATAGCTGAAGAAAAGGAAAAAGAAGAGGTCCTCTCTACTGAAGAAGAAAAAGCAGAGACAGAGGAAGAATCATTTTTTGAAGAAATCGAGCCAATAAAACCAGAAAAAGTAGAAAAAGAGGAAAAAGAAGAGGTTTTAGAAATAGAAAAAGAAGAAACTGAAGAAAAGTTAGAAGAGGAAAGTGTAGAAGAATCTAAAGAAGAAAGGGAGGAAGCGCCTTCTGAAGAAGAGTACGAAGAAGAAGCTTTTGAAATAGAAAGAGAAAAAGAGGAGGAGTTCTCTTTTGAAGAAGAGCCAGAAGAAAGTTCAGTAGAAAAAACAATACGTGATAAATACGGTGATGTTGGTATTCAAGTTTACAACCTCATTGATGGTAAAAGAACAGCAGAAGAGATAATGAATGAAGTTGGTATAAGCGAAGCAAAACTAATAGAAATACTTGATTTTTTAGATAAGGAAGGAATAATAAAACTTGAATACCCTGGCGGCAAGAAGGCAAAAGAGGAGCCTAAGGTGCCGCCAAAAGAAGAAATAGAGGAGACTGGTTTTGCTCCTATCGTAGAAATGGAGAAAGAAGAGGCCGCAAAGGAAGTGACCATTCCTAACCCAATCGAAATACCTATGAAGCTGCCCATTGACATCGTTAAATCAATACAAATAAATGCAAATCTTTTATTGAAGTTTAAAGATGATGGTAAAAAGGTTTTTTCTTTAGTAAACGGGCAAAACGATGTCATAGATATTGCATTGAAAACTGACCTACCGTTGCAAAAAGTTTATGAAATTCTTAATTATTTAGGAGAGAACGCCATGGTTATTTTAAAGCCTATGACCCGAGACTTAGTTAAAAAGAAATACGGAGATGACGCCTTCACAATATACAAAAGATATGGCCGAGAAGGAGTTATGCTTTATGAATTAATAGGCAAAGACCTTTCTTTTAAGGAGATGGTCTCAAGAACAACTAATGATAAGCAGCGTGCCTTGGATATTTTTGTCTTTATTCACGAAGTTTTAGGAATAGAACTCCCACTCGATAAAGAGATATTGGCAAAACAGATTGGGCTGTGATTAGTTTTTAACTCTGCTAAGTGATATTCTCTCTAAATCAAGAGGATTACCTTCTTTTTTTATTTTTGCTTTTTTTTCTCCATCTATTTTCTCTTCCCCAAAAACAATTACCAACGCGCTTTTGCCTTTTTGCGGCGCAGTTGCTTCTAATGCTGATTTTATATCTGTTTTGCCTGCTAACCAAAGTAAAAATTCTAACTTGAATTTTTTTGCAATATTGTACCCTCTATCAAAAGCTCTTTTTGCTAACTCA
The DNA here is from genome assembly GCA_038870635.1 of Candidatus Bilamarchaeaceae archaeon. Taxonomy (GTDB): domain Archaea; phylum Micrarchaeota; class Micrarchaeia; order Anstonellales; family Bilamarchaeaceae; genus JAVZJR01. The sequence continues at coordinate 122,377 of JAVZJR010000002.1, forward strand.
TAAGCGAGCAGAATCTCTTCTTCTGACTTTGCAACATTGGGCGATATCGCGATGGCGCTTTCTGGAATTTTTTCTTCGTTATATTTTCTTACTAATATTATTTTCACACTATTCCATTGAAATGCCAACAATTTAAAAGTTGTCGTTATAAATATTTTTCACTACTTACTTAGAGGTGTAAATAATGAAGCAGTATCATAAACCACAGACAAAAAAAGTAAGTCGTGGCACAGGTGCTAAGCGCGTAAAGTTCAGTGATAAGAAGCTTGCGCACATTGGCGGTGTTTTCTCAGCAACAAAAGTGAGCGAAGAAGATGTTCGAACGATGCGAAGAAAAAGGGGAGGAGCGAGAGTTCCAAAGCTCAAAAAAGCAGCGTCCATAAATGTAGCTACTAAAGAAGGTGTTAAAAAAGCAAAAATAATACGTGTTTTGGAGAGCCACAATCCAGAATACGTGCGTATGAATATAATAACAAAAGGAGCAGTAGTTGAAACGAATATTGGTAAAGTGCGTGTTACTAATCGTGTAGGACAAGACGGAATAGTTAACGGAGTTTTAATCTAACAAATTTTTCCTTTTTTTAATTTTGTTTTTAGTGGCAACCCACTAACAAATATTGTTTTTCCATCAGCAACTGCGGTGTGGTCTATAACTTCGAGCTTCAATGATGAAAATTCTTTTATATTTATCTCTTTTTTTTGCTTTTCCATACTTCCTTCTGTTTTTGCTTTGTCTCCGACTTTCCACTCATCGCTTGATAGCACTTCCACTTCATTTTCGTCTTCAACCGCTAAGACCATTCCTTGTGATTGTACCCCCCTAATGTTGGCGGGTGCAAGATTTTTAAGCACAAGTACTTTTTTCCCTATCAATTGATCTTCTGTATAATGTCCTACAAGACCAGAAACTATTTGTCTTTCTCCATCACTTAACACTATCTTTTCTATGAATAGTTTTTCTGCATTTGGATGTTTTTTTACTTCTTTTATCTTACCAACTTCTATATCTAAATCTTCAAATGTTATTTTCTGTTTTTGCTCTTTTTCTTTTGGCACAGTATCTTTAATCTCTATTTTTTTGAATAGTAGTTCTGGCTTTCCTATTTTATGCCCCTCTAAAAGTGAGAGTTTTCCTATTTCTTCCCATTTTTGTGGCTCAATATTCAGTTGTTTAAAGATTGAGGCGCCCGTTTGTGGAAGGTATGGTTGAAGCATTATAGCTAAATCTTTTACCTGGTGCGCTAAAACATACATTACTGTTGCTGCCCGTGTTTTGTCTTCTTTTATTTTCTTCCATGGTTCGTTGTCTTGGAAGTACTTGTTTGCATTTTTTGAATATGTCATTATTGCGTCTATCCCTTCTTTTATTCTGAGGGAATTAATCAGTTCGGTTATTTTTTCTGTTTGCTTTTTTTGCTTATCTAAGAAATCTTTGTCCTCATTGCTTAAAGTTGCGTATGGTATCTCGCCGTTAAAGTTGTTTGCTATGAAAACCATAGTCCTATTGACAAGATTTCCTATGTTCGCAACTAATTCGTTGTTGTTTTTTTCTATCATAACTCGCTCTGAAAAATCCCCATCATCAAAAGTTGGTACTTCGCTTAAAAGGGCATATCTTATAGGATCAACGCCGTATTTTTCAATTAGTGAAAATGGATCTACTATGTTTCCAAGCGTTTTGCTCATTTTTTGTCCATTTACAGTTATGTATCCATGCACAAGAATTGTTTTTGGCAATTCTAAACCAGCAGACAGTAATATTGCTGGCCAATAAACCGCGTGGAACCTTAGTATTCCTTTTCCTATTACATGGACATCTGCTGGCCAATATCTTTTGAATTTTTTGTCATCTATCCCATAGCCAATTCCTGTTATGTAAGTGCCAAGTGCATCAAACCACACGTACATTATTTGGCTTTCATCGCCTGGCACTGGTACGCCCCACCCCTTTGCTCTTTTTACTGAGCGGGATACGCTAAAATCTTGTAATCCGCTTTTTATAAACGCAAGCACTTCGTTTTTACGAGTTTCTGGTAGTATTCTTAATTCATCACTTTCTATTAGTTGAAGAAGTTTGTCTTGATACTTTGAAAGTCTGAAGAAATAATTTTCCTCTTCTACTATCTCTGGTTTTGTGTTGTGTTCTGGGCAAACACCATCTGGTAATTCGCTTTCTTCATAAAATGATTCGCAGCCAACGCAGTAAAGGCCGCGGTACTTTTTTTTGTATATATCACCTGCCTCATCGCATAACTTCCATAGTTTTTGTACCCCTGGCCAGTGGCTTTCTTTTAAAGAAGTTCTCTGAAAGTTTGTAAAACTAAGACCTATATCTTCTGCCATTTTTTTAAAAACTGCAGCGTTTCTTTCGCATAATTCAGCAGGTGTTATTCCCTTTGCTTCTGCTGCATGAACATTCTTAAGGCTGTTCTCGTCTGCTCCAGTTATCAATTGTACATCTTTTCCCAGCGTCTTTTGATATCTTGCAATAACGTCTGTTTGCACAAACTCTAAGGCATGACCAAGATGGGGCGCAGCGTTCACATATGGAATCGCTGTTGTAAGATAATATTTTTGAACGATTTCAACCACCCGCTTTTGTTGTTGATTTTTAGGCTTACGTTTTGTTTTTAAAGTTTGTGTTTTTTATTCTACTTTAAAAAAGGGGTAATATGTTAAAAAAAGTTTTTTTATTGTTGGCTCTTTTCTCGTTTACATTTGCTTTAAATTTCACAATAGTTTTTTATTATGGCGATGGCTGTCCCCATTGCGCAAGAATGGAACCACTTGTCAAGGAGTCCATCAACTCCACCTTTTCTTCTTACAACATAAATCTTGTTGAAAAAGAGGTTTATAAAAACGCCTATAATAGACAGGAAATGCTAAACCTTTTTGTAAAGTTCGGGGTCGATCCTTCAGAAGGGGGAGTACCAACGACATTGGTGGATGGTCGTTCTATTATAATAGGGGAAGTAGATAAAAAAAGGTTTGAGGAAATTGTTTTTGCTCATATTCAAAATAAGTCTCTTAATGGTGTTTTTACACAAAAATCTTTCAGTCCTATAAAAACACTTAATCCAGAGGTAACGTTGACTATTCCTGTGTTGATTGGTGCTGCAGTAATAGATTCCATAAATCCATGCACAATTGCCATAATGGTTATGCTACTCAGTGTTGTCTTAGCAGAACAAGGAAGAAAAAAGATGCTTATATCAGCAGCAGTTTTCATATCTACTATTTTTGTATGTTATTTGGCTTTTGGTTTAGGCTTGCATAGCCTTTTGTCATCATTAGCAAATCCCGTAATAACTAACGCATTTTATATTATTATGACCATAGCGGCATTTATTTTGGCTTTGATGGAAATAAACGCTTATTTCAATTATTCACCTGGTTTTATTTCAGTAGAAATACCGATGTTTCTAAGGCCCTATGTAAAGGAAGTTATATCGAAAGCAACATCATTGCCTGCGATTGCAGTCGCAGCATTTTTTTGTTCCTTCTTTTTACTTCCTTGTTCTTCCGGTCCTTACCTTATGGTTTTGAGTATGCTTGCGAAAGCAGTTACCCTTAATGCTCTTTTATATCTTATAATATACAACATTGTGTTTGTTTTGCCTATGGTGATAATAGCCGGAGCAATATTGATTGGAAAAACAACAGTGGAACGCGTTGGTGCTGCTCGAGAAAAATACATAAGAGAACTTCATCTCTTCTCTGGTCTCCTTCTTCTTGTGCTGTTCTTTATAATGCTGTCTCAAGTTATAGGAATTCATCTCTAAATAATCGTTGGAAGAAAACAAAGATTTAAATATTAAACGCAGAATAATTGAAGATGCTAAAAATGCGCCATTTTAATGGCTGCGATTTTTGAGGTGTATGAATGGTAACTGCACTTGATGTAGATGCAAATGCACTTATAGGAAAGGTAGCAGAAAAGCTTAAAGGGATGAACATAAAGAAACCTGAATTCGTAGGAATCGTTAAGAGTGGGGCCCATGCCGAGCGACCGCCAGAACAATCAGACTTTTGGTATATTCGTTGTGCCTCTATTTTAAGACAGGCTTATGTTCGTGGGGTTATAGGTACAAATAGGCTTAGAACTCACTACGGAGGAAGAAAAAACAGAGGGGTTAAACCACAAGCACACAGAAAAGCAGGTGGTTCTACAATAAGAAAGGCAATGCAAGAGCTTGAGAAGGCGGGGTTACTAAAAAAGGAAAAATTTGGTCGTTCACTTTCACCAGCCGGAAGAAAACTTTTAGATAACGCAGCAAAAGAGGTTGCTAAAAATTGAAAGTGTGAGGGCAATGTCCTACGAGGGCGACATTAAGGAGGAAGAAGAAATAAAAAAAAAGAAGATGGCAGAATACAAAAAAAAGCTCGAGGCACAACAAAAAGCTAACGAAGAACTGAAAAAGATGTTAAGACAAGTGCTCGATGACAAAGGCTACGAACGTTTGAATAATGTTTCTTTCTCTAACCAACAACTCTATATGATGGCTGCGCAACAGGTTTTGCTTTTTGCGAAACGTGCTGGAAGAAAAATAACAGAAGAGGAGGTTTTGTATATATTAAATGCAATAAAAAAGCAAACAGAAAAGGAATCTAAAATAACATTCATCAAAAAATAGTTTTAGGTGATAAAATGAGTAAAAAATCATTGCAAAAGAAGAAAAGGCTTGCAAAAGCCGCGAGAAAGAGCAGGGCGTTACCGTCATTCGTTATCTTGAAAACTGCTAGAAAAGTTTCTTATAATCCCAACAGAAGGGATTGGAGAACGCAAAAATTGAGAATAAAAGAGGAGTGATATTATGGACAAGTTTGAACGTGTATATAATGTTCCATTAGGGGATGCTTATTTAACAACGCGCGTAAAAGCAACCCGAAGAGCAGTGAAAATTCTTAAGGAATTTATAAAGAGACACGCTAAAGTAGATGTTGAAAGCGTGAAGCTAAGTAACAAGCTAAATGCATTTGTTTGGTCACGTGGAAGAAAGAAACCACCTAGACATGTTAAGATAAAGGTTATAAAAGATGGCGGAGTTGCTCGTGCTTATCTCCATGATGAAAAAATAGAAGAGAAAAAGAAAGAAGAGAAGAAAGCGGAAGAAAAGAAACCAGAAGAAACCAAACAGACAGAAAAAGAAATGGTTGAGGGCGAAGTAAAAGAAGAAGTTGCAAAAAAAGAAGTTAAGAAGACTGGTAAGAAGCCAAAGAAGGATGAAAAGAAGAGCGGAGAGTAAAATGTCAATAAGGCAATTTACCTATTATGGCAACAGTTGGATCGGTATGTTCATTAAAGCTAATGATTTATTTACTTTTATTCCTGTGGATTCTTTGGATGTAGTAGAAAGAACAGTTGCGAAATACTTAAAAACAAAAGTTGTCCGCACCACTGTGGCACAGAGTAATCTTCTTGGTCTCTATATCGCTATAAACAACAATGGTGTTGTTCTCCCTAATGTTGTAGATGATGCTGAACTTAAGGCTTTTCGTGCAACAGGTCTAAACGTTTATATTTCTGAAGACAAGCATAATGCTCACGGTAATAATATAGCAGTTAACAACAAAATAGGGATTATAAATCCAGAAATAAGCCAAGCAGAAAGAAAAAAAATTTCTGATACGCTCGGGGTCGAGCTTATTCCTATGTCCATAGCAGGTTATAAAACCGTTGGTAGTAGCTGTATTGTAACTGATCGTGGTTTCTTAGTTCATTATAACACAAGCAACGATGAGTTTAAGCTTTTAGAAAGTATATTTAAGGTGAAGGGAGCAAAAGGAACCGTGAATACTGGTTCTGGTTTTGTTTCTTATGGTGTAATCACAAACAATAAAGGTTTTGTAGCAGGTGAAGATACAACTGCTTTTGAACTTGGCCAGCTCGTGAGCGCGATGGATTTTATTGATAATGCTTAGGTGGTTTTATGATATTTAGGGTTGAAGGAAATTTAAAAATGGGCAAAGAAGAAAGGCCTTTTACTAAAGAAGTAGAGGCTAAAAGTGAAAACGATGCACTAAATAAGGTTTTTGCAGAGTTTGGTTCTAAAAACGGTTTATTAAGAAGTGCTATTAAGGTAAATAAAGTTACAAAGGTAGGTTAAAATGGAAAAGACAGAAGAATTATACGCTCGCTTGGCTTATGAAGTTCGTATGTATAAAAATCAGTTAAATCTTCTACAGAAGGAAATTGAGAAGCTTACGCTAACTGCAATAGATGCAAACAACGCTGCCCGTACGATAGAGTCATTAGAGCAAGGAGACACCATCATACCTATCGGCGGAAATGCTTTTGCAAAAGGTATCATATCTAGTACAAATATTTTGCTTGGTATTGGAAGCGGCTATTTAATTGAAGTAGATAAAGAGACCGCTACAAAGAAGATGAAACAAAGGGAAGAAGCTACAAAAGAAGCGATGAGTAAGTTATCGCAAGAGTATTCAAGAATATCTGCTAAGTTTGAAGCAGCAAGCCGGCAATTGCAGGAAATAGAGATGCAATTAATGGTAAAGCGTCGTGGAGAAGAAACTACTAGAGAAGACTATCTCTGATTTTTTGCGTGTTTTCTTTTTTGAGGCACGCGTGGTGTTATGTTTGATTTTTTAAAGAAAAAAATATCCAATTTTGTTAATAAGATAACCGGTAAAGAAGATGATGTAGAGAGCGCACCTCCCTCACAACCTTCCACATCACATCCAACTGAAAAACCTGCTCCTGATTTAGTAAAAGAAAAACCACAAGAAGAAAAAAAATCTGTTGAACATTTTCAAGAATTTTTAGAAGAGAAAAAAGTTCCTAAAGAAGAAGTCACTAAACCACAAGAGAAAAAAGAAGTTAAAAAAACAGAGCAAAAAAAGGATAAGATCGCTCCTTCGTTAAGCATGGGCACTGTCATAAAAAGCATAATCAGCAAAGACATCGAGATAAAGAAAGAAGATATCAAGACGATGCTTGACTCTTTAGAGCTTGACTTAATAGAAGCAGATGTTGATATTGAAACATCATCAAGAATAATAGCAGATATAGAAAAAAGACTTGTTGGAAAAAAAGTTGAGAAATCTGTTCTTAATGATTTTATAAAAAAAGAGATAAAGGATGCTTTGGCAGACGCAATGATTACTGGTAAGGAATTTTCTATTCTTGATGAAGTGAGAAAGGGGCCGCGACCTTTTGTTATTATATTTCTTGGTACGAATGGCTCTGGAAAAACTACCACTATAGCGAAGATTGCAAACCTTTTTCTATCTAATAAAATCTCTGTTGTTTTGGCTGCGGCGGATACATTTAGAGCAGCGGCTATAGAACAACTTAAATTCCATGCTGAAAAACTCAACGTGAAATTAATAAGCAAAGACTATGGGAGTGATCCTGCTTCAGTTGCTTTTGATGCAATAAACTATGCTAAGGCGCACAACATAGATGTTGTTCTTGTTGATACAGCTGGTAGACAGGAGACAAATACTAACCTAATGAATGAATTAAAAAAGATAAATCGAGTTATAAAACCAAATTTAAAGATTTATATCGCCGAGAGCATCGGTGGTAGCGCGATCTTAGAACAGATAAAATCATTTAACAGCGAGGTAGGCATAGACGGTATAATATTAACAAAACTTGATTGCGATGCAAAAGGCGGCACAATACTTTCAGCAGCAAATGTAACAGGGGTGCCAGTTATTATGATCGGGGATGGGCAAAAATATGAGAACATCAAGAGTTTTAATGCGTATGAAATAGCCAATAGAATAATGGAGTAGTGAGTAAATGCTTATTTTGGTTGGTGTTGGAGTAGCAAATGATATAACTATTAAAGGTTTAGAAGAACTCAAAAAATGTGATGTTGTTTATGCTGAGACATATACAAATCCCCTTCTAAAAGATTTTATCACGCTTCTTGAAAAAAGAATTGGTAAAAAAATAATTGAACTCAAGCGCGAGCAAGTCGAAAGTAGTTTTCTTATTTTAGAATCTATAGATAAAAATGTTGCTCTTGTTGTAAGTGGCGACCCGCTTATTGCCACTACGCATGTTATTTTTGTGGATGAATGCCGAAAAAGGAATATTCCATTTAAAGTTATTCATAACTCATCTATCTACTCTGTTGCCCCCGCGCGCGCTGGTTTGCAAATTTATCGTTTCGGGAAGAGTGCGACTCTTGTGAATCCTCGCCCTAATTATAAGCCGACTTCTTCTCTTGATGTTATTCGTGATAATTTAAAACGAGACCTCCATACCTTAGTTCTTCTTGATACTGAACCATCTCCTATGAGTGCCAAAGTTGCATTAGAAATGTTATCGGAATTTGAATACGCAGTTGTGCTTTCTAGAGTTTGTTGCGAAGATGAAAAAATATCTTATGGAAAAATAAAAGATTTGCTCAACAAAATTAGTGATTTAGGTGTTCCACCTTTTACTATTATAATACCTGCAAAACTTCACATAGTAGAAAAAGAATACCTCGAATGGTTCGAGACAAAATAGTAGTTTAGGCTGGAAGAGGGAGCACTCTTCTTGGCTTTAATTCTTTTACAAATTTTAGTGCTAGTTCTTTCTTCCTTTCTTTCTTTATCCCAATTCTTTTCATAGCTGCAAGTGCAAGTTGATAGAGTTGTCCTTCAGTCATCTTTTCTTTGAAAACATCTCTTGCAGCTTGGTTTATCTCAAATGGTGTCGGCATTCCCCAATCAGTTTGAACCACTATCGCAGGCAGTCTTTTTTGGAAAAACATTTCTGCTTGTTTTTCATCGCTAAAATATTCTTTTTCTTTTCTATCCAATATTTTCCAAGCAGCATAGGTTATTAATTCACCTATGCCTCCTCTAAAAAAAGGTGCGTTTTTTATGATTTCTCTACTTTTGTCTATTGTGTTAAATAGCCATGCTGGTATTCCTCTTGGTATAATAATTAAATTGTTGAGTAGGCCGAATCTTCTCCACCCCTCTAATCTATTTAATGGGCATCGACTATCAGCGTAAATATAAAAGACATGCATTACGGATGGTACATTGCTCATCACTTCCCACCATTTTTCGCTTATTGCAGGCGTCTTTCGCTTCTCAGCTATTTTTGTTATTACATATATATCCAAATCGCTCGCTAAACTGTTTTCTGTTCCATATACCATTTTACCGTACATAATGATATTTACTTCCATCATTTCTATCAATTCGTATACTCCCTTAAACCACATAAGTAATTGTTCATATTTCTTTTTACTTTCTGTTATTTTTTTTAATTTTTCAAATATTTTTTTCTTTATTTGTAACTCTTCTAATGATGGAGTTTCAAATAGTTCTGGGTTGGGGTAATAAAATGAATTTTGTACAAAATAGTCCAATATTTTTTCATCCATTTCCATGAATATATTGTGGTAAATAGTGTTTAAAAATATATCTTTTTTTTGTTTGATGGGTAAAAATTATTCTTGTTCATTTTTCTATTAATTAACTATCGCTCTACTATTCATTTTCAGCATAAAAACCGAAATTTAAAAATATTTTCAATGATATATTTAATGGATTAATATGGATATTAAAATGAGTCTTGAGTTGTATTTAACCTCTCCTTCTTCGGAAGAAGAGGTAGATGATGATATAAAAGAGTTGCTAGTTTTGGCTAAATCTAATAAAGATATGGCTGTTCATCTGCGAACTCGCTACGGTGTTAAAGCTGTTAAGAAGTTAGTGGAAAAGGGGTTTTTTGATGTTTTAGAAATGATTTTCAAAGACGCGCAGTACCCTTTCCTTGTTCGATATATCGCACTGAAGAGGTATCTGAAGATGTATTTAGAAAAAAATTGTGATTTTTATGATTTATTGTATTTCTATGAAGATAAAGAGGAGCAGTTGTCTCCTGGTATGAAACGTCTTGTCTGTAATGAAATTCAGTTGGTGAGTAGAAGATATATTAAGAAGTTAGCAAAAGAAGGAAATTTTTATGAATTGATTGAAATATCTAAAGATGAAAATTTACCAGAAACCATTAGAAATACTGCTAAAGATAATATTGAACTTGCTCACATAAAGTATGTTAATAAATTAGCACAGAAAGGAGATTTTGATAAGTTGATGAGTATTGCTGAAAATAATGAATTGTCAGAAAATATAAGAACGATTGCTGGTCTAAAAATTGTAAGTCGGTTTATAGATAACTTACAACTATCTCAACTAATTTCTTTCTCCCAAAATGAAAAGTTGCCAGAAACTGTTAGAAATACTGCTAAAGAGAATATTGAATCAGTTGGTATACAATATGTTAATAAATTAGCACAGAAAGGAGATGTTGATAAGTTGATGAGTATTGCTGAAAATAATGAATTGTCAGAAAATATAAGAACGATTGCTGGTCTAAAAATTGTAAGTCGGTTTATAGATAACTTACAACTATCTCAACTAATTTCTTTCTCCCAAAATGAAAAGTTGCCAGAAACTGTTAGAAATACTGCTAAAGATAATATTGAACTTGCTCACATAAAGTATGTTAATAAATTAGCACAGAAAAGAGATTTTGATAAGTTGATGAGTATTGCTGAAAATAATGAATTGTCAGAAAATATAAGAACGATTGCTGGTCTAAAAATTGTAAGTCACTTTATAGATAACTTAAAACTATCCAAACTAATTTCTTTCTCCGAAAATAACAACCTATTAGAAACTGTTAGAAATACTGCTAAAGATAATATTGAATCAGTTGGTATACAATATGTTAATAAATTAGCACAGAAAGGAGATGTTGATAAGTTGATGAGTATCGCTAAAAATAATGAATTGTCAGAAAATATAAGAACGATTGCTGGTCTAAAAATTGTAAGTCACTTTATAGATAACTTACAACTATCTAAATTGATTTCTTTCTCCCAAAATGAAAAGTTACCAGAAACTGTTAGAAATATTGCTAAAGATAATATTGAATCAGTTGGTATGAAATATATTGAGAAGTCTGTACAAGAAGGAAATTTTTATGAATTGTTGTTTATGTCTCAAAATAACAACTTACCAGAAACTGTTAGAAATATTGCTAAAGATAATATTGAATCAGTTGGTATGAAATATATTGAGAAGTCTGTACAAGAAGGAAATTTTTATGAATTGTTGTTTATGTCTCAAAATAACAACTTACCAGAAACTGTTAGAAATATCGCTAAAGATAATATTGAATCAGTTGGGATACAATATGTTGAGAAATTAGCACAGAAAGGAGATTTTGATAAGTTGACGACTATTGCTAAAAATAAGAAATTACCAGAAAATATAAGAACGATTGCTGGTCTAAAAATTGTAAGTCACTTTATAGATAACTTAAAACTATCCAAACTAATTTCTTTCTCCGAAAATAACAACCTATTAGAAACTGTTAGAAATACTGCTAAAGAGAATATTGAATCAGTTGGGATACAATATGTTGAGAAATTAGCACAGAAAGGAGATTTTGATAAGTTGATGAGTATTGCTGAAAATAATGAATTGCCAGAAAGTATAAGAATAAGCGCAATGAATAAAGTAACCAATAATACTCAAAATAAAATAGCTGGAGACGGAATATTATCCGAAGTAAATCCTAAGATTAAAAAATTATCAAAAAGATTATTAATTAAAGATAAAATAGGAGATGCGAAAATATATAATGATAAAAATAAAAAGACCCCCGGGTAGTTCTCTATTTTTTATTTTTGAATAAGTGGGCCCATCCGGATTCGAACCGGAGATCTTCGCTGTTCTTATGATTTCCAATGTAAGAGCGACGTCTTAACCACTCGACTATGGGCCCGATAGCCCCGACCGGATTCGAACCGGTGTCAAGGGATCCAAAGTCCCCTATCCTTGACCGTTGTCTTTGATTTTATCAAACTAGACGACGGGGCTTTGATATTTTTTTATTTATTAAACAGAAGATTAAAAAAGGATGACTTCTTTTTTTATTTATGGAAGATGAGAAGAAAGAAGAAATCGCTTTGCCGCCACTTAAAAAAATATTAAGTTACCTCGCTCTTTTTTGTTCTTTTTTATCTTTGTTTTTAGTATTTGTTTTTGGTATTGTTGGCTGGTTTGCTATTGATAAAGTAGAGAAATCTTTTAGGGATTTTACTGATAATGGTTGTAATGCTTTTAAATCCGCTGCAGAAGGTTTAAACGACCTCAGCAAAAGCCTTTCTTCTAATCCACTTATTACTGCTTCTAGTGATTTTGCAAAATTTGATAAAGATATAACTGACTTGAAATCATACTTGATAAAAGAAAGTGATATCCTTTGCGGAAATGAATTACAAGGACAATTTGGGAATATTCGTTTTGGTTTTATTCTTTTAGTGTTGGCCGGTTTATTTACTTCTTTAGCATTTGTTTTAAATTCATTGACGAATGTAATAAACTAGGTAGTCTTTATGTCTGAAGATTTTTTAAAAAAATCAAATAAACTCGCAGTAGTTGGAGCTTCCAGGGAAAAAGAAAAATTTGGTTACAAAATATATTTGACATTAAAAAAACAAGGGTTTGTTGTTTATCCTGTGAATCCTAAAGCAGATAAGATAGATAAAGATAAATGTTATCCTTCTCTTTCGTCTTTACCCCAAAAGCCAGATGTTGTTATTACAGTTGTGCCACCTAAAATTACTGAGCAAGTTGTAATTGAAGCAGCAAAACTTGGTATAGACAAGATATGGATGCAACCAGGTAGCGAAAGTGAGAAAGCAATCGCACTATGTAAAGAGAAAGGAATAAAATTTATAGCATATACCTGTTTTATTGTAGATGGATTGAAAATTAATTTTTTCTGAAGACTAATGTTTTGAAGTAGTACTCCGGACTACCGCTATCTGGAATGTTTTGGTCTGCCTCAATCCCTATATAACTTATCGTCCATACCTCCCCCATTATTTTTAAAGTCTTTTTAAACTCACAATCTGGTTTTTGAGTAGCACTGCAATAGAGTGGGTAGTATCTTAGTACTTCTCCTTCTTTTCCTTCTATACCGTTTACCCAAATAGAGCCAACCCTCACTTTCGTATTAGATATCTCGGTAGCTGGGCCATATTGTTTTCCACAGTGATTTTCATTACTGCATTTGAACTCATTATCATTAACAATTAGACCAATGTGTGCGTCATCTGCATAAATATTAGCAAAGGCTCTGTACGCCGCTTTCTCATATCCTGCTGAGTAAGAAGTTCCTAGGCAGGCATACGCCGCACCATCTATCAATTTAATAGGGGGGTTAAATCCGCTGCACGTTAATGTATCATTTTGTCGTGGGACAACAAAATAAATGAGTTTATTTGAATTTTCCACTTGTTGCAATTGAAGTGTTACGCCACCTTTAAAGTCCTCATTACTCTCATCAAAAGCATAGCCGCCTGTGTTGTGTTTAGGGAAAGGTATATTTAATTGAGGGAATGCTCTGACTAGTAGTAGATCTTTTTCTGTTTCCCCGTCTATGTTGAAAAAGTTAATAATTACTTTACCTATTTTTGTTGGTTCAGTATTGCATGATAAATTAGTACCATCTCTTGCATAATACGTGTAACTAATTTTAATTTTATTTGTTGGCGCGTGAAGGCTTGGGTTATCTATTATAAGTTCACATGATTGTATTGAACCACTATCTTCTATTTCCACTCCCCCATCTTCTATGTTTTCAACATTTCCTGCGTCTGGGCCGATATCACTATCAAACGATGTGTCACTTCCTTTATCTCCTTCCTCTTCTATATCTTCTGCATCTATTATATCTTGGATATCTTGGCTGTCTATATCATCGCCACTATCATCTTTACTACCACCATCGCTTCCATCCTCAATAATTTCTATATCATTTTCTGCATCTTTGTTTTCGTCATTAGCGTCGCTTTTTACATCTTTGCTTTTTACGTCACCCTGCGCATCTGTTATTTCAACAACAGGTGGTTGTACTACGTCCTCGCCGCATTTCACGCCACCGATCATAATCAGAACTGTTATGCCTGCTATAGTAACGCTTTTTTTTATTTTTTGTAAGCTTTCTATAGCAGCTTCGCCGAGTCGTTTTATTAATTTTTTTGGTTTAGTTGTTTGTTTGGTTGTTTCATTCTTTTTTTCATTTTCATTTAAATAATTTATTTTCATGATTTTATTTGTGTTTAGTTGTTTTTTTAAATATTTGTTTTTTTTACTTTTTTTAACATTTTTTATAACATATTTTTTTTTAAAAAGGTTTAAAAATATTAAGTTAGTAATACGTCTATGCGACCGCCATATATTTTTATTTTATTTATGTTTTTTTTTGTTAGTGCTTCCTTTGCCTTAACAAACATAAATACTTGTACTGATCTTACAATTCCTGGCGAAACTTACAATCTTACTGCAAATCTTAATGGCAACCAATCAAACGGTATATGTCTTAATATCGTTGCTGATAATATTGTTCTTGAATGTAATGGATTTAACTTAACAGGTGAGGATAACGGAACTGGTATTTTTGCAGAGAATAAAACTGATATTTTGGTAAAAAATTGTAATATAAAAAATTATTTTTTTAATTTGTTTTTTTCAAATGTGAGTAATGGTTATGTTCAAAATATTTCTTCTTCACGTGCTGCTGTCGCCGGTTTTATGGGCGATAAACTAAAAAATCTAACAATTAATCAATCTTATTTTTATGGAAATGAAAAGAACGTGTACCTCCTCTCCTCAAATAATAGTAGATTGTTGAATGTTACTTCTGGTTTTTTTGTCTTTCCTTTTCCAATTTCTCCCAAATATGGAATTTCTGTAGAGTCGTCAAATTACACAGAGATAAGAGATTCTTTTGTTTATGGCAGCCAAAGTGCAGGTATTTATCATTTGAATGGCAGATATTTAAATGTCCATAATTCTCAATTAGGTGATGCTGGAGTTGGAAATAGTAAAAATAACGTTAGTATATACTTAGAAAATAGTTTAAATTCCAGCATAACAGCTAATGTCTTTTCTTTTCAAGAAAAGGAGCCCGAATTATATGGTATCCTCATAAGAAATTCAAATAGCTCAACCATTAGTTCTAATTTAATTAACAATTCTATAATTGGTATTGAAGTGTTTCTCTACACCTATGATTATTCTATTTTTAATAATACCATATATGTCCATAATGATAGTTCATCTTCGCCCTTTGGCTTTCAAGTAGGCATAGACGCCTCTTTCAGAGGAAAAATAGAGAATAATACTATTCAAGCATTTTGTTCTAATCCGTGTACGATGAATAATACTGTCGGTATAATTGTAGACAATTTCCATAATTCTTCTAACCCAATAATTATATCTAATAACCATCTTTCTTATCTTAATTTTGGTATATACACAAGGCTTTTTGTTGGTTCTGCAAATATCTCTATTTACTCTAACAATATATCAAAAATAATCGCTTCTTCTACTTATGATGGTATTGCTTTAGATTTGGAGTATCTAAATTCATCTTTTATATCAAATAATATAATCAATGAATCGATTTATGGTTTGTATGCAGAGTATGCACATAATAACACGATTTCAGGAAATAATATTTCCTATAGTAGTTTTGGTTTATATTTTAAAGACTCAAATTTTAATAATATATCATATAATTACGAAACTAATTCTACCTATGGTTATGTTCTTAATACAGCAGATATCAACATATTAAGTGGGAATACTGCTTTTAATAATAGTAAAAACGGTTTTTATATAAGTGGGGGCGGTAATACTCTAGAAAACAACACTGCGTCTTTCAATAGAGAACATGGTTTTGCTATGATTGGTTCTTTTGATACTAATCTAACCAATAATTTAGCCTATAGAAATAGTGAGAACAACACTGATTACGCTGGCTTCTATATTTTTTTGTCCATTGATATTAACTTAGTTAATAACACTGCTTATTCTACAGGGCGTGGCTTTTGGTTAGCAGATTCTTTTAATACTTTATTAGAAAATAATACCGCACATTCAAACACCTATGGTTTATATTTAGAAAATGGCAATAACACAATTGCTTATAATACACATCTATATAACGATTCTCAATATGATTTGTATGTTAAAAACGATGGTATGGAGGATTTATATCTTTCTTTTACAAATCTTACTATTGACAACCCGTTTGGTAATTTTAAAAATTATACCTCTTTACATCTAGACGATATTATAATGCATGGTGAAACGTATGAAATAAGTTGGACAAGTAATACGCAACCTTTGCCATTGGGGAGAAGACCGTTTGCTAACAAATTTGTAAATATATCTGCTTTGCATGGTTTGGTTTCTTTGGATACAGTCTCATGGTTTTGGTCAGATGAGGAGGTAACAAATGAAGGAGTATCCGAAGATAAATTAGAACTTTGGAAATATAATGAAAGCGGGTGGACAAGATTAAACAACTCACCTAATATTGTTTTTAATTTTATGACATTAACAAACCACAACCCTGCGAGTAAGTATGGCATTTTAGAAGAAGTCAATTGTCCTATAATATCGTCTTCTGGTACTTACTCTCAAAAAGCAAATATTGGTGGTGCGCCTAATCCAGCAGGCATAATAAGTGAGTCATATTACGCTTGTGTTATAATAAACGCATCGAATGTTGAGTATGATTGTGCGGGTTACAACATAACAGATACTCCTTCAGGAAATTTAACTATTGGTATACTTATAAATAGTTCCGCAACTAATGTAACAATTAAGAATTGTAATATTATATCAAATTATACTTCTGCTGCTATATTAGTTTTTAATGCTTCTAACGCAACGATATTTAATACCACTGTCGTTAATAATATGAATGGTATTGTCTTCGTTAGTTCCAACTTTTCAAAGGTATATAACAATACAGTGGTAAATAATACTAATTCAAATTTTTATCTATCTGTTATTTCATCTTATAACAATATTAGCAACAATCTTATAGCCTTTAGTGAGAGAGGTTTTCTAATTTCAAATGGTTCTTCTAATAACGTTTTTGAATATAATATAATTCAAAATCATACTGACGGTGTTGATATTCTTTGGGTTGACTCATTTTTAAAAACACAAAACAACACATTCTATTCTAATGTTTTTTACAACAATACCCAATTTGCTTTTATGATATTTAATTCTTCTTTTGATCATTATATATCGAACAGCATATCCGGTGGGGATGCTGGTTTTGTTACAGGGTTTGTGGATAGTGCGATTTTTGATTCCAACAATGTTTCTAATACAACTTATGGTTTTTTCGTCTATCAATCCAATAAAAACAACCTCACTTTTAATCAAATAAATGATAGTTATCTTGCATTTTTCTTAAATGAAAGTAGTTCTAACCTAGTAAGCACAAATAAAATGTATAATTTGACTTACGGCGCTTATTTTGTGTATGCTGTTGATAATACATTTAGTAACAATTCAATTCAAAATGTTTCAAGAGACGGTGTCTATTTGAGACTAGTTTCAAATAATAATTATATATACAATAATACCATTTTCAATACCGGCCGTTATGGTATTTACGTTGATACCACTCATAATAATACAATAGACTCAAACTTAGTCTACTACAATATAAATAATGCAATTGCCCTTGGCAATGCCCAAAACAATACAATTGCTAACAACACCGTCCACAGTGGCAATGTATATGGTATTTCATTATCTAATTCCTGGTATAACAAAGTCCTGAATAATACTGGTTATAATTATACCAATTCCTCTGCAGGTTATGTTCTCTACTTAACTTCAACTTCTCACTACAACAATATTTCTTATAATAAGTTATACAACGGAAGATATGCATATGTATTAGTAAGTTCATCTTCTAATAACATCTTATCTTACAACTATGCAGAAAATATGACAATCGATGGTTATGCTATTGGTGACAGCTCTTCTAATAATACTTTGATGTTTAACAATGCTACAAATTGTTCTGAATATGGTTTTCATTTCTACCTAAACGCTTCTAATAATACAATGGTCAATAATACGGCGTATTTTAATAAATATGGGATTGGTATAACATCTAATGCAACATTAAGTTGGCTATCTAACAATACAATACATTCAAATAATTTATACGGGTTATTAATAGATAATGGTACTTATGTTTATGTTGAAAACGACCATTACTATAATAATACAAACGATATACGGATAGTCCGTGGTCCATTGGTATATAATCTTTCTAAAGTTATAATAGATAATCCTAATGGTAATTTTGAGAATTATACTGTTTTATCTTTAGATGATAGTGTTGGCGCAGGAGAAGAATATTATATAAACTGGTCTAAAAACTCAACTACTCTTCCATCTAATCATTTCTCATTTGCGAGTAAGTTTGTCGATATATCAATACTTTCTGGTGCGCCATCTATTGATTCTATTACTTGGCATTGGTTAGATTCTGAGTTAACAGGTTATAATGAATCTAAGTTTGAACTTTGGAAATACAATAGTAGCGGCTGGACAATGTTAAACAATACGCCAGATATATCGAATAATGTTCTTTCATTAACAAATATGAATCCAGCAAGTACTTATGGCATACTGCAAAATAATGAATCAGAATGTATGGTAATAAATGAAAGT
>JAVZJR010000003.1:0-69104 GCA_038870635.1 Candidatus Bilamarchaeaceae archaeon
CGGCATAACCATAAACGATTATTTCATTTGCGTCTTTGACAACATTAACAACATTGTCAATATTATTTTTATCTGCAAAAATAACATAAGCACCTTTTAATGCAGCATAAGACATGGTTGATAAAGCGCCGTCAGCATATGCAGAATCTACAATTATAAATTTTTTAGCACCAGAACGAACTGCAAGGTCAAGATTTGTTTGTCCTCCATCGATTGACTCAAAAATCTGGACAGTGCTTCCTCTTCTCTCTATGGCCTGTTTTAATGTTGGGCTAACCGGCCTATCTTTTGACTGTATTAAAAGCACTTCTTTTCCTTTTCCAACTTTCATTGCAAGAAATTCCGCATCCCCATTTGGATAAGCCATAAACTTGACTGGCTCGTTTTTAACATTTGCATAAAATATGCCGGAAAGCACGTCTCGCCCATCAATTGAATTTACGACAACATAATTCTCTGCGCTCGCAATGGCAAAAATCAAAAGCAAAAATAAAGCTATTTTCTTCATATCAATCCCGCATTAACTACTTTAAAAAAGTTTAAAAACATAACTTTCTTGTTCACCGCGATATAAGAGCAATTTTTAACTTAAACAAAAAATAAAATTCGGGCAAACTAAACCTACAGTCAACCAAAAAATTTAGAAGAGTAAATAATAACCTTTGCCAACTTAATAAAAGAAAAGAAAAAAGAAAAAAGATTGCCTTTAGTTAAGTTCTGCGTAGAAGTAATAAGTCTCTGTTTCAGAGCCCAGTGTTGTTGGTACTATAAGTTCATAGTCTGCTGCCACTCCGGCATAGTTTGTACCTGCTTGGTTTATTGCTGAACAGAATGCAAAGTCTGTTTCACCAGTTCCACCTGTACGAACAATGGCGCAGGTTTCAAAAGTACTAGAACCAGCGTGATCTGCGGTAGCAGTATCACTTATAGAATTAGATGGATTATAGAACGTTATATCACAAGTTGATAATGTGAAAGTATTTGTAGCATTATCTGTGGCACTACCGAAATCCCATGCACTGTTTATAGCAGCTGCAGTAGTACCCTCAGCACTTGCAAATGGGAAGTTATTATTGGTGGAAACACAAACCCAACCGCTAGGTGCTGATGCAGTCCATCTAAATAGGTAAGAAGTTGTAGCATTACCAGCATCTGTTAAATATATATAACCATCAACCGGACCAAAGAAACCTGCCCATCTGTCTGTAAGCGTTCCAGCAGAGACATTTACTTGAGAAATATTTCCACCTTCAGTTGTTATAGATCCTGCGCTTGTTTCGCCACCCCATCTAGCTAAGTCTGCGTCTCTTGTTGCAGTTGCATTTGATATTGCCATCACTAATCCGCTTCCAAGAAGCAAAAGCCCTAGGAAGACAAATAAAAACTTTTTATATCCCATTAATTCACCTTTCCTAAGTATTTTTTTCTGTTTCATAAACAACTATAATATTTAAAAATGTTTCTTTTTCTTTACAGAAGAAAACATTTATAAACACCACTTTTCATATATAATATGGTGATTAAATATGGCAGTATGTGGTAATATTGAAATAAATCCGAAAATGGTCAGTATAAACAAAAAAACAGTTAAAAATAAAAAAGATGTAAAAAAACACGAACCATTGCTTGAAAAAGTTAATGATAAAACAAAAAAATACGGTGGAACATGTGGAAACATTGAATAAATAACGACAAATAACGTAATAATCTACATCTAACCACTATTTTTTAAAATACTTCCAATATAAATTATTTTTGGTGGTGGATTGTCAGACGAATTTTTTATAAGGGGAAAAAAGGAATTAAAGCAAAAAAGCATAGAAGTAAAAATAGAGACAACAATCACCTCTTTTCTTATGGATGACGATGCCAATTACATATATTATAGTAAAACAGGGGGCTTTGTACCGCCTTCACAGGCTCTTGATACCATACTTACAAATCCAATACATTACGGGGCAGGCTTATTCGAAGGCATGCGGTATTACTACTCTCCTTATGGTACAGTTATTGTTGAGCCATGGCAAAATATCGCAAGAATGATGCATTCTGCTACTTTTTTCAGCCCGATACTGGCAACCGAAATAAAGAAAATATTTGAAAAAGAGCAAAATGTGGAAGAGATAAGACTAGATAAAATAACACCAAGACAATATTACGCTTTGGCTGAAATAGCATATAAAGAAGGAAAAAATCCATCATTCCCTATAACCATAATAAGAAATATGGCAGGAAATAAGGTCAGCGAAAAAAGACTTATAGAGTTAAATCTGAAAGCAGTTTGCGGAGCCAAAATAAAACTATATGATATGACCGAGATAGATAATATAATAAAAATACTGGCTTTTGCAAATAAACTTGTTTCTATTGATTATTTTCCAGAAAGATTAGAAATGGTATTGTCTGGTTATATACGACCATTTGCTTGGGTTTCAGGTGAAAAAGGGTTAAAAGTGCCAACAATATTAAAAACAAAAGATGGCCTTGAAAACAAACCAATGTATTTTGCAGTTGCTACTCTCCCGTGGGGTGTTTATCTTAACGAAGATGATTATGCTAGAGGACTTGATGTCCTTATTGGCCCGTACAAAAGATTAGGAAAGGATATGCCATCAGATGCAAAGATAGCAGGAAATTATGTTAATTCAGCATTGAACATAAATCTTGGCGCAATGTTTGGGTATGGTGAAATATTGGCATTAAACAACGGGGGGAGAGTCGTAGAAGGCTCAGCAGAAAATCTTTTCGTCATTTACAAAACAGGAAATAAAATATCTGTTTACACTCCTCCAACAGGTAGCGGCTGTTTACCAGGAACAACAAGGGACAGAATAATAAGAACCCTTGAAAGCGTAGGAGCAACAATAACATACCGCGCACCTACTTTGAATGAATTATACAACGCAGATGGGGTTTTATTGAGTGGGACTGGGGCACAAATGATTCATGTGCGAAGTGTAAGTGAACTAAAAGCGGCTGATAAAATCGCCGAGATGATGCATCTTCAGCCAGAAAATAAAAAATCAAAATACTTGAGCATTAAAAAAGAGGATTTCTCAGAGAAGAAAAAGTTGATAAACAACGGGGAAAGACACGAAATAATAGATTTTATAAGAAAAAAATACGAAGAGATGCTCCTAAAAGATTCACAAGCATTAGAACCAGTATACAACATAAACATCGAAGCAATATGTAAAGCACTTGATTTAGAGAAGCACGACATAGCAAGTAAAGAGGATATAGAAAACGAAAGAGCAGGGTATTTCAAAGAAAGGATAAACGGATTAAAACAGCCAGAAGAACTTATGGAAAGAACAAAGCGCGCAGCATGCATAGTTAAAAAAGCAATAGAGAAGAGTGAAAGAAAAAGATTGCAGAGTATTACGACAATAAAAAAATGATAAAGATTTAAAACACACTGATTAAATAAAAACAGATGACTCCTGTTATTGATGTTTGGGCGATAGTTGTATTCTCATTACTCGGTGTCCTTTTCGCAAATAGATTAGGGCTTCCATCAGCTATAGGAGTATTGGTTTTTGGTGCGCTCATAGGACCACACGGTCTTAACATAGTACACGAGAATGAAGTGATAGAAGTTTTCTCTGAGATGGGTGCCATCTTCCTTCTTTTTTTCATTGGGTTAGAATTCTCAATTGAGAAATTAGTGCGAAGAGGATTGCGCGCTCTTTCTCTTTTTATTTTTAAGATAGGCCTAACATTTTTATTCGCTTACATCGCTGCACTCTTACTAAATTTTGATGTTTTCAACAGCATCTTAATTGGAATAATAATGTCTTTTAGCAGTACTGCGATATTCGCACGCTTCTTACAAGACATAGGCACTAAAAACAAAAAAGAGGCACAGATACTCACAGCAGTATTGATAATGGAAGACATTGCTGCAGTTTTTCTTTTGGCTATTTTTGCACAGTTAAAAAATATCGGGACAATTTCAATAAGTGCAGTAATTGTGCCAACACTAATCTCTCTTGTTATATTTTCATTCTCCTACATAATACTTCGTTCTATTGTTAAAATATTTATAGAGAGATTCGTAAATGAGAACAACACTGAAAGCCTTCTATTCACAGCGCTTTCTCTTTGCGCCCTTTTTGCCTCTCTGGGTGCTTTCTTTGGTTTGCCAATTTCTATAGGTGCATTCTTAGCTGGAAATATTTTCTCATCAACAGCAATATTAAAAAAATCAAAAAACCTCTTAACTAACTTCATAATAGTTTTCTCTTCATTTTTCTTCTTCTCGATAGGAATGCTTATAGACCTTACTGCAATCAGCACCATATGGCCACTTCTTATTGTTTTCTTTGTGCTTGCTATAGTGATAAAGTTTTTTTCAATGTCACTTCCATCTTATCTTTTTGGTTTTGATAGCAAAGGCGCTGCTTTTTCAGGTGTGATGATGCTTACAATAAGCGAATTTGCGCTCATAATAGCAAAAGAAGCGAATCCACTCACCGCGTTTGATATCGTAACATTAAGTGGTTCGCTTCTCTTCCTAACCGCATTATCGTCAGGCGTCCTGTATAAAAAATACGAAAAAATAGACTACCTTATAAATGCACTTTTACCCAAAAAGATAAAAGAAAGAATGCACTCGTTTTCATTATATCTTCAAAATGTATTTGAGAGTTTTGAACCGGGCGGCTTTTTCTATAACACCGCGTCAATAGAATTCAAAAGAATAAGCTTCAATACCATACTGGTGATAATGATAAATGCCATTCTTCTCCTTTTACTTAACTTTATTGATACGATAGCATCCATACTTGGTCTCCGTGCTATCATAGGTCATAGTATACCTCTCTTCTTCATAGGTGCATCGATAATGCTTTCCGCTTATCCAATATTCCTTATCGCCAGATCTATAAAAAACATATTTGTTGAATTTCCCCGTGCATTCCACATGGCCCATCGCAATTACATTAGTGTTTCAAGAAGAGCATATTTTGACCTCTTTATGTTTTTCTTGTTTTTCACATTTGCGCTTTTTTTTCCGGTATTTTTCACTCTTATTTCCTTGCCCGTGTTTATGCAACTTGCTGCACTAATCCCGCTCTTAATAAGTTTTGCGTTTGCGCTTGATTTAGGAAGTGTTCTTATTAATTATATCCGCCATAGAAAAGAATAAATTATTAGCACTCGTAAGTGATTCATGATAACATTGGATTGTCTTGGCGCAGCTGGAGAAGTCGGCAGAAGCGCCTTTCTTCTAAAAACCGACAAACGCCTTCTTCTTGATTATGGTGTAAAGATTTTTGATATTTCTGGAAAACCACGTTTCCCAAGCGAGGACGTAGAAGTAGATGCGATGCTGCTCAGCCACGCACACCTTGACCATAGTGGCTTTGTGCCTGCGCTCTATAAACGAAATCAAAAAATAAGGTGGTTTGCTACACCACCAACAGAAGAGATATGCGAACTCCTGTGGTATGACTCAATGAAAATAATGGGAGAAAACCTACCGTACTCTCAGCAACATTTCAAAAAAGCGCTTTCTAACTGGAGCCCGATGCTTTACGGGCAGCCTTTGCAATTTGGAGAAACAGAAGTTATGTTAAACGATGCTGGCCACATAGCAGGAGCAGGAATAATAAGCATAGAATACAACAATAAAAAAATAGTTTATACAGGTGATTTTAAGTTAGAAGACACAAGAATGCACAAAGGCGCAAAAACAATAAAAGGCGCGGATGTTTTAATAATAGAGAGTACTTATGCTGATAGAGAACATCCAAACAGAAAAGAAATAGAATTAGAAATAATAAAACAGATAGAAGAAACTGTCGAAGAAGGCGGAAGCGCTCTTTTTCCAGCATTCTCTCTTGGAAGAACGCAGGAACTTATCGCATTGATAAGACATTACAACAGAGAGGTACCAATATTCGTAGATGGTATGGGAAAAGATATAACTCAGATTTATCTTCGTTATGGAAATTACATAAAAGATATTGGTGCATTTAGAAAAGCAGTTAATAGCGTTGTAATGATAGAAAGAAGAGACCAAAAAGCAGAAGCTACACGAACGCCAGGAGTGATAATAGCAAGTGCAGGAATGCTCATGGGCGGACCAATGGTCAATTATTTATTCAATGCAAATAACAAATCAAGAATAATATTCACTGGGTATAACGTAGAGGGAAGCAATGGTTGGTCATTGCTAAACAAAGGTACTATAATAGTTGACGGACAGGAATTAGCAGTTGATCTTCCAGCACAATATCTTGACCTTTCAGCTCATGCAGGCAGAAGCGATCTCTTAAAATTCATAAACGATGCATCGCCCGAGAAAATAATATTAGTCCATGGGGATAAACCTGACCTATTCGCAGCAGAGCTCCAAGCAGCAGGATATGATGCGGTAGCACCTAAGATTGGTGAAAAAATTTCAATCTAACTCAACACAAGCTTCTGAAAGCGGCAGATGGCTAAGGTTGTCTTTATTGCGTAAAAGCACTTCTTCAACAGCCTTAACTATTCCTTTCTTTTCAAAATTAACAATAGCTATCAATCGACCATTTTTCTCTTTAAAAACGCAGCCGCTATGCGCTTTTCTAAACCGCATCGCGTGTTCTTTAAAAGAAAGGGGCGGTCCAACTATTTCTTTTTTTCCTCCACTTTCTTTTTTTCTCGCCAAGATGGCCATTATAATCTCACAATTAGCATGAGCAATTATGGAAGAGATACCATAATCAATTAATTCGCGCTTTAATATACTGATTAATCTTTTTACTTGTCCCCATAAAACATCATCAACAACTTCTGGTTTTTTGAATCTTACAAAAACCACAAACTTTTTTCTCCTTAAAGATCTTAACCTTTCATCAAAAGTTTTTTCACCGGCAAAATACTTCTCAGATGGTTTTTTTAAGAAAGCACGGGCAAGTCGTATAAATTTCTTAAAGTTCTCTTCGCTAACAGGTGCGGCTACATTTCTGTTTTTGTCAGTCGGGTCAATAACGATAAAACTTTTATTGAATTTTTCTACAAGTTTGCGGTAGTCACTTTTTTTGTAATATTTTTTTAAATCAATGATAACAGGAATCTGCCATTTTGAAGCATTTCTAAGAGTTTTTAAAAAACTTCCATAACGTATAACCAAAAGTTCGCAGAGATAACCGGAAAATCCTTCTACACGTATCTCTGCTCCGTACAATCCTGCTGTTTTAAGAAACTTTTTTAACAAGCGCACTTCGTCTTTTTGCTTTTCTTTAAGGTTTTTTAAAATGAATTTAGTGTGAAGAACAGAACGATCAACCGCAGTGAGAAGACTATCACCAACTGCAATCTTATATGCAGGCACAACATCTACTTTTTTCCCAAGATAATGAAACTTTATATAAGGATGTTCAGCATAATTCATCTGATAGGAAAGAGAAGGAAATGCCTTTTTGAAAATTTTCTCTAATCTTTCTTTCATTTCTTCTTTGCTGATTTTTTTCTTGAATAATATAAAAATATCTATATCTCCTTCTCCTGCCAAAGCTGTGTCTTTTGCAACCGAACCTGCGAGTACAATTTCCTGTCTTGATGCCTTTCTTAATCTCATTGCAATCTCATTTGAGATTTTCTTTATTGAATATTCTTCTTTTTTTGATGGACGAATTTTAGCGAGAATGTGTCCTAAATTCATAGATAACCTTCAACGTCTTTAAATTAAAACGTTTCGCACATAAGGGAATGTATGAAGATAATTCATTATGATGAAAAAGAAGGAGAGATGAAGATTGCGGTAGATAGCCTAGAAGATATGTGGCATCTCTCCAAAATAATCAGAGAAGGAGATGAAGTGGAAGGCTCTACTTTTCGTACTTACAAGGTTGGAAAAACAGAAGAAAAAAAGCACGTCAAGATTAGGATAAAAACAGAAAGAGTGGAATTTGCTGAGGCAGCGAATAGGTTGCGTGTGCTTGGAAAAATAACATGGGGAGAACCAGAAGAATTTGTCCAATTGGGAAAACATCACACCATAGATATTGCAGCTGGTGATAAAATAAAGATAAAAAGAAAATGGATGGCGCATGAGTTAAAACGCTTGAGAGAAGCAGAGAAAGAAACAAAAAAACCAAAGCTAAACGTAATATTGCTTGACGAAGAGCATGCATTATTAGCATCTATAAAACCATACGGCGTGGATTTCGGAGCGGAATTTCACAACGCGGCGAGAAAAAAAAGTGATGATTTTGACAAAAAGCAAGAGGAATATTTTAAGAAACTCACAGAAGAAATAGAAAGGTTTGAAGGTAAAACTGTTGTTGCTGGACCGGGTTTTGCAAAAGACAACTTAAAAAAATATATAACAGAAAAAAAGCCAGAACTTTTAAAAAAAATAATTTTTGAAAGTTGCAGTTATGCAGAGCCAAGCGGAATAAAAGAACTGATAAACAGAGGAGTAATCGAAAAAGCAGTAGGACTCGCAAGGTTTGAAAAAGAGGAAAGAGAAGTAGAAGATTTTTTTATGCATATATATAAGGAAACAGGAAAGGTAGTGTATGGTATAGAAGAAGTAAAAAAAGCAGTGGCTGAGGGTGCAGCAGAAAAGATTTTAGTTATAGATAGCCTTTTCAGAACTTCTGAAGAAATACAAAAAATAATAGAAGATGCTGAAAAAACAGGCACTGATGTAATAGTTGTCGCGGCCGAAGGAGACCCTGGATTAAAGTTAAAGAATTTCGGTGGATTTGGCGCCATTCTCCGTTGGAGAATATGATTAATTTGTCTTTAAGCCAAGGAGTTTATAGAGCGCACAAAAGCCAGTTATGCCAGTAAAAAGTAAGATTGCGCCAACAATGTAAAGTATGATGTCTAATGGCGACACAACATACCTGAGATAAGCAGCCACGATTAAAATTACGCCGGCGATAATTCTTGCTGCACGGTCTATATCCCCTTCATTTTTCTCAAAGCCAAACATAGAATCACAAAAATAATAGAAAATAAAGATTAATAAACAGCCTATTTTATAATATTAAACATTTATATACTGTTTAAAACACAATAAATATGGTCATTATGTTGTTTTTTAATAGTAGAGAAACGCAAAAAGAACAAGTTCAAAAAAATAAGTTTAAGTTATTCTCAAAACTAAAAGTTTTAATTGAGAGAAACAAAGATAATGAGAAAAACAAAAGTGAGCAATCACAAAATAAAGAAACAACACAAACAACAAAAAAAACAGAGAGAGTATCTATAGCAAAAGAAGAAAAGAAAAAAAGCTCAACATACATAAACTTAGTTGATATCGCACTTGACGGCTATGATGATATATTTTCTGACTTTGACCCATCCCCCTACTCCAAAAGAGAGTTATCAAAAGACTTTGTAAAAGAAGTAGAAAGAAGGTACAGCCTCACACGTGGTGGCCAAATAGAGGTTGTTTTCTCACTTCCAAAAAAATTAAGAAACACAAAAGACGAAGCAACAATAAAGGAAAGAATAAGAGAGTATTTTCAGTGGAAGATGAATGAGGTTGAAGAGGAAGCTATTAAGAAACAGAAATTAGGTGGATTGCTGATAGGTGTTGGAGTTGTATTTATTACAATATCAAATATCATAGGCTTATACAGCGAGAATAGCTTTTTCCTAAAAATACTGCACGAAATAACCCTTGTGCCTGGTTGGGTTGGCGAATTTGTAGGAATAGAAAAGTTATTACTTGAGAGTAATGAGATAAGACAAAAAAAAGCGTTTTATGAAAAGTTTAGAGATGCAATTTACATATTCGTATCTGAGGAAGACGTAGTAAAGAAAATGGCGGATGCGATAACACCGCAAAAGGAAAGTGAAAACAAAGAACAAAAAAAGATGGAGTTATAAATCCAAAAGAGGAAAACAAAACATGATAAAGAAAAAACACGTCTTAGAAAAACTAAAAGAAGTTTTAGACCCTGAACTAGGCATAAACATTGTTGATATGGGGTTCATATACAAGATAGAAGAGAAAAAGAAAAAAAATAATAAGCAGCAATTTTACATAGAGATGACTTACACAACACCGATGTGTCCTTTGATGGGTTTCATAGAAGATGAAATAAAGAAAAAACTAGAAGAACTCGATGCTGATTTTGACATAAAGGTTGTTTTTGACCCGCCTTGGACGCCTGCGAAGATGAGTAAAAGCGCCAGAAAAAAACTCGGCATATAGTCAGTGAGAGGATGAGAGTAACATTTTACGGTGGTGCAGAAGAAGTTGGAAGAAGTTGCATTGTGCTTGAGCACAATCGCTCTAGAATAATGTTAGATTGCGGAATAAAGCTAGGGGAAAAAGTGGAAACACCACTCATCAGCGATGACGAGTTGAAAAGGATAGATAATATAATAATAACACATGCTCATCTTGATCACAGCGGCTATTTACCCCACGTCTGCTC
Source organism: Candidatus Bilamarchaeaceae archaeon (assembly GCA_038870635.1). GTDB lineage: Archaea > Micrarchaeota > Micrarchaeia > Anstonellales > Bilamarchaeaceae > JAVZJR01. The sequence continues at coordinate 10,389 of JAVZJR010000003.1, forward strand.
AAAAGGAACGAATGCAAAAATCTACTTGACAAAACCAACCCACGACTTAATGGGCGTCTTGCTCGCTGATTATTACAGAATACAAAAATCAAAAAACGAATTATCTTTTTCAATGAATGATGTCAATAAAGTAATGCAAAAAAGCACTATGATAGAGTACAACGAAAAGGTCGAAGGCGAACTAAAATTTGAACTTCGAAACGCTGGCCACATATTAGGGAGTGCAATGGTCTATTTTCCAGAAAACAAAATACTCTACACTGGGGATATCTGCATGCGAAAGACAAGAATACTTGACAGATGCGATGTTGGGCTAAAAGCAGAAACATTGATAGTCGAGTCAACATATGGAAATAAAAAAGATATCTTGCCACCCTTAAAAGAATCTGGCCAAAAACTCGCAAAGATAATAAACGAAACCATTGACAGAGGAGGGCATGTCTTGATACCGAGCTTTGCAGTTGGCAGAGCGCAGGAAATCCTTTTACTTCTTGACGATTATATGCGCTCAGGCGCCATTAGTGAAGCGAAAATATACGTAGATGGAATGATAGGAAAGGCGATGAAAATATACAGGCATAATGCAATATATGCAAACGATGATATAAAGAGAAGAATCCTAATGAGTGAGGACGATCCATTCAAAAGCAAGAGGTTCCACAAGCCAAGAAAAAAAGATAGAAGCGATGTTTTGACAGAACCATCAATAATCATATCAACATCTGGCATGCTCACCGGAGGACCAGTTTTATACTATCTTGAAAAGCTTCACGAAAATCCCGCAAACTCTTTGGTGTTTGTAGGTTATCAGGCGCCAGGTACTTTAGGTAGTAAAATACTTGAAGGCGAAAGAGTAATCAAGATAGGTGATAAAGAGATAGAATTAAATATGAAAATTGAGCGAGTGAAGATATCTGGTCATGCTGATTACAATGAACTTCTCCAGTTTATAAGAAGCACACCAGACTTGAAAAGAGTATTCATAATTCATGGTGAAAAAAGCGAGTTAAAAGATGCTTTGGAGAAGAAATACGAAGTTATAACGCCGCGGCTTCTTGAAACCTATGGTTTTTAACATATATTTTTAAATCCAAAAAAAGAATGGTTTTTATGACATCTAAACTAACTCCAAAAGGAATGAGAGATTTTCTTCCAGAAGAAGCAGCAGTGAGAGAAGAGGTAAGAAATAAGATAGCAACGATTTACAAAAAATATGGTTTTTTACCTATGGAAACTCCTGCACTAGAATATCTTGAAACACTAAGAGCAAAAGCAGGCGATGAAATAGACAAACAGATATTTGTACTTAGCGACGAGAGACTTGCACTACGTTTCGACATGACTGTTCCGCTCGCAAGAGTGGCCTCAACAATTGAGGCACCAAGACCTTTTAAAAGATATGCGATAGGACCTGTTTGGAGAAAGGAAGAGCCACAAAAAGGAAGGTTTAGAGAATTTTGGCAAGCAGATGCTGACATAATTGGCTCTTCTTCTATGCGCGCAGAAGCAGAGTTGCTCACGATGGCAAAAGAGATATGCACGGAATTTGGATTTAGCAAACCAAAGATACTTCTAAATAATAGAAAAATACTAAACGCAATGGCAAAAGAGTTAGATTTTGAAGATAATAAAAACGAGGTGTTTCGAACACTTGATAAAATAGACAAGATAGGAAGAGAAGAAGTTGAAAAAGAAATAGTAAAGTTAATAGGCCAAAGAGGGACAGAGTTAATACGTGAGATAAGTAGCGGAAAAAATAATGAGGAAAAATTGGCGATAGCAGAAAAATTCTCGAAGGAAGGTGCGGATGAACTCCGTGAGATACTCAGATTTTGCAACTTTGAAATAGATGTTGACCTCTTATTGGTTAGAGGGCTTGGTTATTACACTGGACCTGTTTTTGAAATAAAACTAAGTGATGAAATAGGAACAGTAATAGCAGGCGGGAGATATGATGGTTTATTATCACTTTATGGTAGAGGTGAGGCCGCCACAGGGATATCAGTTGGAGTAGAACGTCTGATAACGTTGACGATAGAAAGAAAAAAAACTAAGAGCACATTGCAGGTTTTTGTTGCAAATGTAAAAGATGAACAGTACCTTTATGCATTAGAAGTGGCATCTAAATTGAGGAATGCAGGAATAAACTGCGAAACTGACTTAAATTGCAGAAACTTAAGAAAACAATTAGATTATGTAAATGCTAAAAAGATAAAATATGCAGTTATAGTTGGAGAAAAAGAAGCGAGTAGAGGTAATTATAAACTCAAAGACATGGAAAGTGGTAAAGAAGAGGAGGCTAATATAGAAAAGCTTATCAACTTATTAAAAGAGGCAGATAAAAAATGCTGATGGTCCCAGTGATATATATAAAAGATAAGCAAGCATTCTCTAAATCTGGCGGAACATTAAAATTGCTTGGACCGGCGGTGGAAACAATAAAAAAACTCTCTCAAAAATATGAGCTCTTTCACATAATAGACTTGGATCTTAAAAAAGGAAACTTAACGAATTTTGATGTTTATGATAAATTGACATATAGTACGCATATAGAAGTTGAATGTGAAAAAGAAGAAATTGTGGAAAGATTGTTGGGTATAAATGCTCGCGCGGTAATCGAACTACCATCTCAAATGAATTTAGACAAGTTTAACAAAAAATTGCTCGTTGGAGTAGTTAGAGATAAAGATACAGACGTATCTAAAGTAAATGATGTAATAATAGAAAATGCGGAAAAAGATGCAATCAGTTATTATCAAAACAAAGGCAAAAGAATAATGTTAAGAGAAGACAAATGGGATAAAAAAACAAAAGTATGGGCGGTTATTTTGACAGCACCGTGATGCCTTTGGGAGTAATTGTTAATGGGTATATCTTCATTGAATGTTGTACTCCTTTCATCTTAAGCACTTCTATAAATCTTGCCCTCTCGTTTTTCTTTTGATCATATTTAAAACCAAGGTTGACCCAACCATCAGTAAAACTTTCTATACCATAAGTAGTGTATGGAAGAGACTCAGCAGGTGAAGCTGTTGTGTCCTCAGAAATAATAAAGGTGGTCGCCCCCCACGCCCTAATGTTTTCGATGAGTTTAAGAAAACCACGCTTTCTCTCTTCTTCGCTCTTGAAATGTAAGGCAATGGGCATTATTGAATCTACAACAACACGTTTTACATTTGCTGTATGCACTATTTCTTTTATTGCATTTGATTGCTGTAAAAACTGCTCAACTTCGTAAATAGGGTAATCTAAAAATATGAGTTTTTGTTTTCTTTCAAGCGAACTTAAATCCCATTCATAGCCGCTCATGTTAAAAAGCACTGCCTCTTTGCTTTCCTCTATTGAAATATACAAACCAGTTTCATCAAACTGCTTAGCACCTTCGTAAATAAATTGCATGCCCAAAGTTGACTTACCAGAGCCCGTGGGACCACCTATAGTAACTATAGAACCATAGAGCAAACCGTCACCTAACACTTTATCCAAGCCAGGGATACCGGTTTTAACAAAAACTCTTCCAGCCATATAAACACCTATTTTTTATCTTTTTTTTCGAGAATTTTTTTTCCCATTTCTGCCCGGAGTGCAAGTTGTCTTTGAAACTCCGCCAACTCTTCCGGGCTTGCTAAACGAGTTATAAACATTTTTTTATAATCCGCAGTCGTGGCAGAAAGCTGCCCTAACAGCTCATTGGCCTGATTAAGAGGCATTCTTATCTCTTCTGGTCGATGTATCTCTATTGTAAAGGGTGAATGCGTAAGGCAAATATTTGCCAAAGCAAAAAAAGTGCGAGTGAGAACCTTAACTTCTATATATGAAGAAAAATTTTTCCCTTCTTCAGAAAGTATTGGCTCCTCTATCTCGCCAACAGCATAAACAACTCCAGGCATTTGGATAAGGTGCTGAAGAAAGCCTGCACCTAATTTCTGTGCATCCTCTTTTGTTGCAGCATGGATATCAAAATAAAGCGTTGCTAAAACACCACCCTCATTTATTGTTTTTTCCGTCAACTTCTTAACATCTGCTTTTACGTCCATTGCCATATTCGTTATATCTAAATAGTTGGATTTAAAATTCCTTTTATTTAACTTTAAAACATGAACCTCGTATTTAGTGAAGAATCTCTTAAATGGCTAAAAGAGAAAGGTTTTAACGATTGGGAAATCGAAGATGCCCAAAAGTACATAAACATTGCTGCCAAAAGCATATTGAACAATGAAACTGCAATTAGGATACCAGAAGGAACAACAGTAAAAGTGGCGGCTCTTGCATATGCTGTGCTTTCAAACTTTGATGAAAATATGGCCCAAAGTAAGATGATAACCATTTCTCAAGAAATACGCGATGCGTATAATGAGGAAATAGAGATAGGACAATTGGAAGAGCTTCATGCCAAAATAAGAAAGGTTAAACTTGGAAAGATTTATTCAGATGCAAGAAAAAAATCCAGCGTTAAAAAAGGAAGTCCAACAATAGATTAAAGCAACTCGCCACGTGCTTGTTCTATCTGAATGCGCGCAACGTCCTGTTTTCTTCTGAAATCAGGAAGAACAGCATTAGAAAAACGTAATGGTAAAAGAGAATCATAGATGTCCTCCATTAAAGAGAAATAAATCTCAGCCTCTTTTCTCTCGTTTCTTCTAAGCGCCTCGTACATCTCTCTTTTTAATTCCCCAATGGCATCGAGCAAGCCATTTAAGTAAGATACTTCGTCAACACCCACTTCTTTCAAAGAAGGTACTCTTTTTTTTGTAACAACATCGAGAACAATCCGTGCTTCAGCATATTCCTGCATAATATGACCAATCTGAACTGGAAAAATTAGTGCTAATGATTTTATTTTTTTTATACCATCATCAGCTTCCTTGAGAAACAACATCGCTGCTTTTTTATCTTTTGAGTGGATGGCCTTTATCGCGTTCGCGCATGAACGAATTATTATTCTGCTTTTAGCATTTATTTCATCCATCGCTTTCTCTTTTTCCATAAGTTTCTCTTCAATAGAAGCAATATCAATCATAAGTCTTATTCTTCCTCTATATTTAAAATGTTTGATATTTTAACTCTAAAAATTTAGCTGGACTTTGGTCAGGCCATAAGTTTATAAATTTTTTTTTCAAAAAGCAAGAAAGGTGGGTTTTATGGCATTGAAAAATTTAAAAGGCAGGCACCTTCTTAGCGATTTTGATCTCAACGCTGAGGAGTATTTAGAGGTTTTGGATTTAGCGCAAAAGATGAAGAGCGGAAAGGTTAAGAAAAAACTAACAAATAAATCGCTGATAATGCTTTTTCAAAAACCTTCAACAAGAACACGACTTTCTTTTGAAATCGGAATGACAAGATTAGGCGGCCATGCGGTTTTTGTCGATATAAGCACAACACAATTAGGAAGAGGAGAAACCATAGCAGATACAGCAAGAGTGATGGCGCGATATGCAGACATCATCATGGCTCGTCTAAATTCGCAAAAGGATCTTGAAGAAATAGCAAGATATTCTAAAGTTCCTGTCATAAATGCACTAACAGATATGTTTCATCCTTGCCAAGTAATGGCAGATTTACTAACGGTAAAAGAGAAAAAAGGTAAAATCGCAGGTTTAAAAATAGCGTTTCTTGGCGATTGCGGATTTAATATGTTTAATTCAACTGCGATAGCTTTCAGCAAATTAGGCGCTGATGTTTATGGGGGCTGTCCTAACAAACCAGAGTATAGAATAAAACAGGAAATACTTGAAAGAGCGTTGAAGGATGCAAAAGGAAAGATAGTACTTACAGAAGACCCAATAGAAGCAGTAAAAGATGCTGATGTTGTTATGACAGATACGTGGGTATCAATGGGCCAAAAAGATGAAGAAAAAAGAATAAAGGACTTGTCGCCTTATCAAGTAAACCCAGAACTTATGAAGCACGCAAAACCAGACGCCATATTTATGCACTGCTTGCCAGCACATAGGGGACATGAAGTGGTTGATGAAGTCGCAGATTCTGAGCAGTCAGTAATATTTGATCAAGCGGAAAACAGATTGCACGCACAAAATGCAATAATGGTAGCGCTTCTTGGAGAATAGCTATACACGCCTTAATCCTTTTATCTTTTCATAATCAGTTGGTTTTCTCGTAAAGAGAAAGGCGTCGTTCACAATACAAGCAGCAGCGTTAAAAAGCACTTCTTGCGGCGCTATTACACCGCTCTCTTCCAATTCATTTTTTAGTTTTGATGCCACTACTGCAACTTTTCTATCGATAGGGATAACAGTTATACTATTTGCAAATGAGACGACCACATCTTGTTTTTTTATTGTAAAAAGCAGGTGCGCTAATGTTATAGAAGAAATGCATATTTCATCTGTTTTTAAATAGTAATTTAGTTTCTCCACTGTAGATGGTTCGCCACGTAGAAAGTCAAGCGCAGCATAATAGTCAAGGCATATCTTTTCCATTAGAATACCCTGTTGCTTATTCTCATGAGAGCCCGCTTATCAACATCATCTTCTTTTATTGTACCTGCAAAAACCTTTAACTGCTTTTCATTTTCATTCCTTTCGTGCAACAGATACCTAATTACCTCGCTAAAACTCATGCCCTTTGACTTCTTGAGCCTATTAAGCTCTACATATACATCATCCATTATTGTTATCACACGGACCATGGGGGATCAATAAATACATTTAGTAAATATATTTAAACTTTTCGTCGGTTTGGTTTTGAGAGTGTATAATAGTGGTAATTTGCGTTTATATTTTTTAGACGAAAAAGAAAATATTTTTAAATAAAAAAAATACCTTCTTCTCATCCTCGTTATATTTACGAGGAAAAAAGCGACCAGGTGAAAAATATGGAAGATTTGGTAAAATCTGTTATGGGAGAAAGTACCTCCCAGGTTAAGGATGAGAGTGAGAGCTTGAGCTCAGAGACGATTAAAATCGTCACTGTCGGTGTCGGTGGTGCCGGAAACAACACTATAAATAGGTTGATAAAAGCAGGTGTTAAAGGCACAGAGCTAGTAGCCATTAACACAGACAAGCAGCACTTGAGCATAATACACGAGAGAGCAAAAAAGATTTTAATAGGTAAGAGCGTGACAAAAGGTCTTGGTGCTGGTGGATACCCTGAAATAGGTGCAAAATCAGCAGAAGTCGACAGACCATTAATAGAAAAAGAGCTCGAAGGAGCACACCTTGTTTTCGTATGCGCTGGTATGGGCGGCGGAACAGGTGGCGGGGCAGCACCAATAGTTGCACAAATAGCAAAAGAACAAGGTGCAATCGTTGTTGCGATGGTAACTTACCCATTCGCACTTGAAAGAGCAAGAAAGAAAAAAGCAGATGAAGGCATAAAATTGCTCAAAAAGAGCTGCGACTCAGTCATTATATTAGATAACAACAGATTAGTGCAATTAGTTCCAAACTTGCCAATGACAGAAGCATTTGCAGTTGCAGACGAAATTTTAGCAAGAGCGATATCTGGTCTTGTTTGGACAATTACCCAACCATCACTCATCAACATTGACTTTGCAGATGTGCGCGCTATTATGGAAGGCGGCGGAGTTGGATTTATAGCAGTAGGTGAAGGAAAAGGAAATGATAAAGTAAGAGCAGCTGCAGAAGGAGTTATAAAGAACAGATTGCTCGACGTTGATTTCGAAGGTGCTAAGGGTGCACTTATACACATAAGTGGTGGAAGCGACCTCACACTCGGCGATGCAATAAAAGCAGGTGAGTTAATAACAGAGAAGATGGATGCTGAAGCAAATGTTAAGTGGGGCGCAAGAATAATGCAAAACTACGAAGGCAAACTCGAGATAGTGGCCATAGTAACTGGTGTTAAAGGCGCATCAGTTGGTGGCGCTCAATTCAGCCAAGAAGAAGAAACAAGCGCACCTATATATGGTGAAGAACTCGAAGTACTTGGTTAGTTTTTTCTTTTTTTCTTTTTTTGATTTTTATGCAGTATAGCGACCTCGTTAACGATATTCAAAAATTATCTTACGAGATGGTTTTTCCTTTAATTCCTTTTTTCTTAGTGAATTTTTTTAATATGGAAATAAAATATGGCGTAGAGGCTGCCATATTAATAGAAGTAGTTAGTCTCACGGTTTTTGTTTTAACTATTTTTATAAGACAGCGCTTCAAAAAAAATGCAAGTCCATTAGGGCTTGCGACAGCAGCCATAGCACGATGGTTTTTGGCAGGAGCACAAAGCACTTTGGGCATGTTTACTTATAGAATAGCAGAATATGTTGGTTTAGGAATAGCAGAAAAAAGCACGCAAAATCTTAAAATTCACAGAAGTGCAATGATCACGGGACCATTACTTACTTTATTCCTTGTTATTTTTATTGAGGTAAAAACAATAATAACAATCTCTGCTTTTGTATTAGGATGCGCATTTCTTTTATCTTTATTTTTAAAAAAAGAAAAAGAGGAAACCTATCTGGCCCAAAACAATCTTCTTAAAACGATTATACCAATTTTGCTTGTATTTATTTTTTTAGCATTTGAAACGCTTTCAGCGCCCCTATTTTTCTTACCTCTTTTTTATATCGCTTATCAAACATTTCGTATCTTGATGGGAAAACGCCTCGCAAATTTTCTAAGAAAAGAAAGCAGTCGAACGACTGTTAGTATAATCGCGATTATTCTTTCGTTATATTTTCTTTTTTCTTCTACTCTATTGACAATGCACATATTAGCTTTTGTCTTACTTGGAATTTTTACTGCTATGTATGAAAATGGATAAAATTTTAAATACACGCTCTTTAATATTCTCGGTGAAAAAATGTTAGGAATGGTTGGGATAAGGCTTCTTGACGGAAGTGTAAAGATAAAAGAAGACACGCCACCCAAAGGGCTTGCAATCGATTTAAAGATAACGAAGATAAGCAAAACTGAAAGGCCAGAGCTTGCGAATGTAAAGTTTTCTTATACAGTCTCATACACGCCAAATACAGCAGTGCTTAAGCTTGAGGGAGACGCGTTATTTACTGATGAACCAGCTGTCCTAGAAAAAATAATAACATCTTGGAAAGAAAAGGAAAGAATAGATGAAGAAATAGCAGCGCGAATACTTAATTTCATAAATCCGTTTGTAACACACAATGCCTTACTTATGCTCCGCGCGTTTAACCTTCCGCCACATATATCCCCGCCTCCGATAATACCACAGAAAAAAAGCAAATAAAGTGATAATAGATGGAACTAAAAAGTGTTTTTGCAGCATATGGTGAAAAACCACTACTTTTCTTATGGGGGTCATTGCTTTACGTTTTTTTCTCTCTTATAGTTTTACTTTCAACTATTGGCATTCTTCTTGTCTCATTCTTGCTGCTTTTCTTTTTTGGATACTTACCTAATTTTGATACACCTCTAAATCTAATACTATATGCCCTACCAACAACAATAGCATTGCTCTTTATGTTATACATGAACGGATGCATCACCGCAGCAACTATTTATGCTTACAAAAATGCCACGAATGGCACTGCAATCTCTCTAATAGATTTTTATCACTACGGTCTATCCCGCGGTCCGATGATGTTCTCTATAGGAGTACTAAGGGATTTCTTTATGTTTATCGTAATAGGAGTAGGGGCTGCGATTTATTATTATGGATTGCAGGGATTTGAGTATGGCACCCATATACTAGTAATTTATACTCTTATGGTTCTCTTCGTGTTCCATCTTATTACAAAACCAGGAATAATTGCTTGTGGTCTTGGTGAACGTCCATTTGAAAGTTTTAAGAAAACCTATCTTGTTTTTGCAAAAAAACATATTTATTTTATAGTGTTTTTTACAATGTATGCCTTTGTTTGGCTAATGAATTTTATTCCAATTTTGCAGTTTATTTCTCTCTTTGTACTCTTCCCTCTTTCATATAGCGCATTGATAAAAATGGTTGAAGAGATAAGGTGATTTTTATGGATAGATTATACGAAATCGCTTTAGAAAAAAGGGCACAGTTAACTAAAATACTAGAAAACGAGCCTTATGCTCCTGATAGTTTTGCCCGCGTGGGCTATCGTATTAGGGATGGTGCAACATTGGAAGAAGATAAAACTAAAATTTATTTATTCATATCATCTTCAGAAGAATTCGTAAAAAAAGCAGATGATAGATTAAAAGATGTTGCAGTCGTTGTCGAAGGTGAAAAGGCTTCACGCATAATTTCAAAAATAAAAGCAGAAGAAGAAGCCGCGGAGAGTGGGTTTGGCTCACTTTTCGGCTAATTTGTTTTTTTTACTCTTTTTTATACTAACATACACATTTATAAATAGAATTATGTTTAATAATTATTAGGGGTTGAGATGAAATATAAGTTTAATTTATTAACTACGAAAGATTTAAATAAACTAAACAATACTAATTATAAGTCGAGATGTTTCTCGATAAAGTATCCGCGGCTCTCAAAAGCAATTGCTGCTGGATTAGGTTTATGGTTAATGTTAGAGGGTGTTATTATGCCTATAGGCGGTGGTGTTTATGGAAAATTTGGAAAAGAGGTTTATGCGCAAACTCCAAAGAAAGTTGACCCATACGACGAATTAATTGAATCGTTGAACCAAATAATAAAGGAAAATGAAAAAATAAGTAAAGAATTGAAAGAAGGGACGGCGATACCACTTTACTTAAACAGTAAAAATGGGAAAAATATATTAACTAGATTAGAAAAAGCCGGTTTTGAAGTAAAAGACGGTAAAGTATTATACAAAGGAAAAGAAGTATATACATTATCTAAGGACAAGAAAGGACGCTATTATATAGGGGATATTAATGAGTTTACAAATGAAATTGTAGTCATATATAATAAAGAACAAGCAAACATGGCAATTGAAAACATAGAAAAAGAAGAAAAAAATAAGCCTACTGCTGTAGCTGTAACTCCTGTTAAAGAAAAATCACAAATAGAAAAATCACAAATACGTGAAAAAACGGCAGAAGAGAAAGAAAGTATAAATAAAATAAACAAGTATTGGAGCACCGTTTTAGGCAATTGGGTTGCATACTACTACCAGACAACTAATAGAATAAAAGAAGAAATAAAAAAAGAAATAGGATATTTAAAAGCGCAGAAAAGTGAAAAAAAACTTAGTAAAAAAGAAATAGAAGAACTCAATAATAAAATAAATAAACTTGAAGAGAAACTTACAAAAATCGATGATGATTACATAAAATTGAAGAAAGAAATTGAACAAAAAAAGAAAGAAGGATATTATACTGAAGAAGACATAAACAAACTAGCAAACATTCTATTAAAAGATTCTCCTCAATTAGAAGAATTTAATAAGTTGGCTTACCCTGAAAAACTCTCATTCCTAGAACAACATCTCTTTTATGTGTTACATCTTCAAAGTGAAGCAATTAATTCCTACTTAAAACAAGTAGACACACCTACAAAAGATCTTTTATATGTTTTAGATATTATAAATAAACAAGAACTAGAAGGTTATTCATTAAACAATATTTTAGGAATACGTCTGCTTTTAGCTGCAATTAATGATAGAGATCTAGAGAGAAATATATCCAATGCCAAAGAGTACTACGACCAACATAAAGATAAAGGAGAAAAGTACAGAAATATAGCTGAAATAGAAAAAACCCGATTAGAAGGAATAAAAGGACTTATAAAAGAAAATGAACTCTACAACAAAGCATTAGAGATTACAAAAAACACTTTCGGTGAAAATAGCGAATTTTATAAAAATGCGAACAGTAAGTTGGTTGGCGATAAAAAAATAATAGCATACACACTCTTGTCAATTTGTGAATTAAAGAATCTCAATGATTTGAAAAAAAATACACAAGGATTTCGCTTGGAATTGGCAATTGAACATTTCAACAAGCTCTTTATACCAAGCATGAAAAGCGAGCAGATAAAGAGATTTGAAATGGCGGGGTATGATATGAAAGAAGATCCTTTATTATTTAATCCTTATGCTGCTCTAGTAATAGCAAATGTTGGTATAGCGCAAATAATGGGAGGATCAAGATATATTGATTTAGTAGCTTACTTAAATCGCCATGACCAAATACAAGATGTGCATGCAGTGATAACTTACATATTGGAGAAAGGAGGCATTGCGTACCCATTCATATATCAAAATCCTATACTTACAAATGACGATGTGGGTGTTACATTTCTTACAAAAATAATAGATGAGAATAATGAAAAGTTTAATAAATATGTTGGGGGAATAGACCAATCTTTTTACCCAAATCTCATAACAGATAATAAGAATAGGCAACACAATCCTTACATAGGGTCACCCATCGAAATTATTGAAAGCTACTCACCAAATTATATAAAAAGGAAAATATTTCCCCAATTTTTAACCCATCGAAATAATGATAGATATGAAGTAGAGTACAAGAGGTTCAATAATAGACAAAACTACCCTGATGAAAGAAAAAAAGAAGACATACTATCACTACTAACACCTACTGAACAACTTTTAGCATTTGAAGCACCGCAGTCAATATTAGCTCCTCCACCCACAAAAATACCACCGTCAACAACAGCAAGATTCGAAAGATTATATGTACTCCCAACGCAATTTGAAATGAAAATTGGCGAAAGTGGATTTTATTATAATGGTGTACCGTCTCCGAGCGCAATACAAAAAGTTGGGGAAGAAGGCGCAGAGGCGTTAATTAGGGCATTGGTATATGGTTTAAATGTAAAAGAGACGGGCGATGTTAAAAATGCCGCAGATAATATAATAAATGAACTTAACAAATGGCAACCAAAAAGTGATGAGGAAAAAAAAATTAAGGATGATATAATAACACAACTTCAAAACGCAAAAACGCCGGAAGAATTAAGAGCAGCCATAATCAAACTCCAACAAAAAGAACTCGGCATAGATTTTTTAAGTTCTATTTGCTCTTATCAGTGGGAGGGAAATACACTCCGTATAAGAAATTTGTATGGATTTGAAGTCAACATTAATATGAATGTAACTAAGGAAGAGATAAAAAAAGAATTAGGTGAAAAATATATAAATTTAATAAGTATTCCAGCAGGATTAGCAGGAAGGATTGGTTTAGCCTATTCACAAATAGCCGGTACTTTAATTGAAGAAAAACTTATTGATTTTAATGAAAAGAACGAACCTGTTTTTGAACCGACTGGCAAAACAAAAAGAGCGATTATGAGTGAATGGGAGGTATATTTAAATGGTATATATAATTTCTTAGCATTCAAAGCGCCAGCTGTCTTGGGTGGGGTTGGATTGGTTCAAGTAAATGTAGATATTAATCTTGACAAACAATCGTTAGAAAGAACAATATCTGATAATAAGTTTGATTTTGATAACTGGTTATTCTCTAGTAATATAAGTGTTTCTATTGATTTTCCATTTGGTGAAGGTTTCTTCATAAGAAGATTAGAATTAGGTTATCTCAATCCAATATTTATAACACAAGAAGGAAAAATGCAACTAACAGAGAATCCATTCGGAAGCATAACATTCGGATATAAAGAAAAGTTAGGAAATATACCTCTTGAAATTTATGTTACTCCAACCTATCTAATTAATACAAAGGAACTTATACTATCTTCCCTCATACGAGCACTAATTCCTGTTGGTAAAAACTGGGGGATTATACCCACTTTGGGATCGAGCTATGATTTTAGAGATGGTCGTCTAAATGCTAATTTTGAACTACCTTTACAATGGGGGATATTTAAGTTGGGACCGTCGGTAGGAATAGAATATAAAGGCGAAAACATTAATTTCAATATATTAATAAAAGGTGAGGTTAATTTTTAGGTGAGCACGGATGTTTGATGAAAAAGTTGAAAATGCATTATGGGTTGTTGATGTAGCAAAAGGGAAGAAGAAACCAGCAACGCTTGAAGAGTGGTTAAAAGTTGTGATATATTCCACTAAAATACTGCGTTTGTACGACATAAGCGGAAAACTAAATGGCTGGGCGAGATATGTTTTTGATAAGACAAACGCAACATTGGAAAATAAGGCAAAAATACTCTTGCGTACTATACGAAAAGAAGCACTTTCACAGATACTTTCCCATTCACCTGAAGAAATAAAAGCAATTAGAAACTCTCTTAAAGAAGAGTACATTTCAACAAGGGTCATAGACTTTGAACCAGAGATAAGAGAAAACTTTTACACACTACTAAATATTTTCTTAAGCGATACTTCATTAAAATACTACAAACTTGCTCTTGCAAATCCTGCGCCGGTAAATGTACTTATAAATGATATAGGATATATGTTAATAATAATAGACAATTATTACCTTCCTATAGAAACAATAAATGAATTTGAAAACGAAAATGACGCATATGCTTTCTTCGCAAACTTTTTGATGCTCATCCTTTATGCAAAAGAGAAAAAAATATTTGAAGCAGATGTATTAATAAATGACAAAATAGCATCAAAATATGTAAAAGAATGTTATAGAATATTTTCAAAAAGCATAAAAGATGAGAAAAAATCAGGAATAGCAGAACTAATACGCTCTGGGAATATTTGGGATGCTGTTGGAGAATTGCAAACTTATGAATCCTTCTATTCAGCATTTAAACAAATGCATAACATAAATCTTGTTTCATTTGCGTACGGAGAGATAAAAATAACTTCTTTTGTAGCGGAAATAACACTGTCAGTTGATAAGTACGGACTTGAAAAAATGGCAGATATATTTGAGAAAAATAAAAATTCAACAAAAGGGTACTTTACTGGAATTTTCTACTTAAACGCTGCGATACAAGATTATTTAATAGATAGAAGAGTTTACCTCTCAAGAGAACTCGACCCAATCCTCCCAGACGGAGTAGGTTGGGCACTTCCCCTAAAAATAAAATTTGAGTGCACGGCAGATTGGAAAACCATCGTACCATTAAACAAACCTGCTTATCTTTTTGGTATAAAAAATGCGTATATTGAAACCATGGATAATAAATTTATTTCAGTAAGAAAAGCACCAGAAGATTTTGAAATAGACCCAGTAAATGGTAGCATAGCAAAAATAGAAGTTTACTCGACAGAAGAAGAGAATGACTTATTTAAAGGGAATATTATGTTCATACCAGAATTTTTAGGATTGCTATCCAACCTTATGTTAAAAGGAAGAATAGATGAAAGCATAGTTAACACCCTAAATCTAAACCCAGCGTATAGGAAATTTAATTTTATATCAGAAAAAGGTAAAATTGGAATTGACGGGCATTTCACAGGATATATAACTGCAGAAACAAAAACAGGAGGTTTGAAAAAATGAAAAAAATAATATTTTTGTTTTTTTTGTTAACAGTATTTTTTGCTACTGAAAACTCTATTAGAATTCATTACCACAGCCAATATGAAACATCAGATGTTATTACAAATCAGAAATTTGTCGCAGATTTAAAAGAATGCACAATAACTGGAAAGGTTATAGAAGGTGATCCATGCAAAGCAGGCATTTCAAAAGTATGTAAAAACACCGTTATTACATATACGCCTCGGATTGTTGGGTTGTGGGGAGATAACAACAACTATATTACAACAACTTTGCCAAATTGTTTTTGCAAAGCACCAGCGGGCTCTGGTCTTCCAGATAGACCATCATACTGTGATCCAAACACAAAAACATGTTCATGTACTGTGGAGGGGTATACTCTTTATTGTCCTGAGAATTACTTAGTTGATTACAACACTGATAATAGAGTACTAATTGCTTGGTTACCAGAAAGCATTTATAATAAATATGATGTAGAGCATCATGGTTATGCTGAGCAAACAATTTGGTCAGGTTATGCAGCTGGAAAACAAATACTCCAACTTTATAAAGAACTTGGACCAAATAATTATCACGCACAAACAATAGATAGATACGATGCAACTTTCACTACATATTATAACAAAAAAGGATATGCAGCAGTATTTTGCAAAGGAAAGTATGAAATGAAAGAAGGAAATAATATAATAAGAAGCGGAGAGATGCCAATCCAAGAAGGTCTACCCCAAAGAATTTTGATTTTAAACAATGTTGGGACAACAGCGACATTTAGTTCAAAACTTTATGGTCTTGATTGTTTTGCTTCTGTTATAAGGCATCCAAAAGATGATGACTACCTTTATGGTTTTGAAATACAATTTAATGGTTATAAAGTACCACCAATTTCTAATGTAGAAGACATTCACCAAATTGAAGTTGTCGATATAAAATCATCTATGGAGATTATAAGCACAGAAGTAATAGCAAAAGATGGAAGCGGCAATTATTTACTTAAAACAATTGTAAAAAACACAGGTGATGTAAGAATAAAGATAAATGAAACAAAAGCAGATTATTTACCAAATTCAGGAGCAACACCAATGGATAGACAACTATGTAATTTAATCTTCGGACCAAATCCACCAGCAGAATGCAATTATCCAAATGGATATAATTCATATTTTAATCCTGGTGAAGAAAAAACGCTTTATACATTATACCTTTATCAAGGAGAATCCAAAGAACTCTGCGATGTTTCAATTATGAGATTAAGTTATACATCCGACCAACCAACTTGCTCGCAATATGATAAATGGTGGGCAGCGGTTAATGGACCGTGTATAACCGAACCTATAAAATATCCGCCAAAATGCGAGGTAAAACCAAAAGAGAATACCATTAATCCTCTTGAGATTCACGAATGGACGGTTAGTTGTTTTGATGAGAATAATAAAGCAGTAGCGTGTGTAGGTAATAATTGGAGATGGGAAGGAATAAAAGGTGATTTCGTAACAAAAACAAATGAAAAAGCATTAGCGTATTCAACTGCAACTAGTAAAGTAAGTGGTAAAATAGTTTATAGACAAGGTGAAATAAATTGCAGTGCAAATGTAACAGTTGATCCGCGCTCTCTTCCACAATTTGTTTGTATGCTTGAGCCATCATCTGCAGAAATGGTTGTTAATGAAACTAAAAATTTTGACTTAAAATGTATATTTAGAGACGAAAGCGGCTCTTCAAAAGAAACAAAGCCTCAAAAAGCAGATTATGCAGCAGTCGAAGGGCTCATAGGAAAAGTCGAGCCATATCCACGCGATCCAACAAGTGGTGTAACCTTTAATGCAACTGACGTAAGCGCAGGAAAACTTAGAGGAATAGGTTATTACACAACACCTTTGGACCCAACATTAAGAGGAGCGATTGCCTTTTCATCAATAAATGTTGGTGCTGGTGAATTACAATGCGGTGAAAACGAGACGCTGGTTTGCCACCTTGAAGAGATAGAACTTCCATTCGGAGGCAGTACATTTATAGTTATATGCGAATGTGTGCCAAAAGAAGATAACGAGGAAGAAGACAAGTCAAATATGGAGTGCGTTATAAGCCCACCAAATCAAAGGATATCACCATTACAACCTGGATTAGCAACTGTGAGTTGCTATGATAAGCAAACTTGGAGCAGGGTAGAATGTGGCAGCGATATAACCTGGTCAATAAATGAGAACCTAGCGACATTCAAAGATAATACTTATGGAAAAACAAATGTTGTATTCAATGCAAAACCAGGCGCTACTGGCGAGGGGTTCTTAAACGCCAAAGTAGGCGATAATGTAAGATGCGAGGCCAAATTCCTCGTTTCTCCATACACATGCTTAGAAATCAGCTAACTCTTTTTTAATTTTTTAAAAAACATCATAGTTTGGGTGAGCGTAAGCCTTTGCCCTTGTAATACAGAAGTCAAAGGCTTCGTAAGAAGCCAAGAAAACAGGAGAAAACATAAAACGGCTGCGGTGGCCGATGAAAACATAAGTCCACCGCACATAGAAAACAGAAAGTATAACAGAGAAAACAGTAAGAAGCCAAGAAAACAGTAAGAATACCTAAAAACGAAAACTATTTATTTATAATTATTGTTATCTTAGCAGGGTGGTCTTGTGAGCTCAATAGATGATGTTTTGAAATATATAGCAACAAATGAGATTAGATGGGTTGACTTCCAATTTTTTGGTTTAGATGGTAGTTTACACCGTACAACTGTTTCAAACAGAAAAATTGACGAAAGCACGTTCGGAAAAGGACTACGAAGTGCAGATTTAAGAGAAGTCTTTGGTGAAACAAATGGCGAAATAACACTCTTGCCTGATCCTGATACAATGGCAAGACTTCCATGGGAACCCGCAACAATTAGATTAATTTCAGATATTATGGTGATGCCCGAGGGCGAAAAATATGTAAAGGATTCGAGGAGTATGGCTGATAGAATAGAAACAAACCTACAAGCAGCAGGTATAAAAGAAGCAAAAATAGGTGCAGAAGTAAATTGTTATATATTTGACACAGTAACACTGGAAAAGATGGATATAGGAAGAGGAACAGGTATAATCATGGATTCAAGAGAATCAAAATGGAGCCCATCACCATTAAGTTGTGAAAAAGGAGCATATATCAATCAACCTAACGATAGCTTATACGCTGCAAGATGCCAAATAGCAGAGACATTAGAGGATAATTTTGGTGTCTTGATAGACGGTCATTGGCATGGAAGCAGTCCAACAGGCCAGCAAACATTTGAATTAGCAGAGACAAATATAAAAACAGCAGGAGATGCGTTTGCAACATTAAAATTTGTAACACGAAATCTTGCAACTGCTGTAAACGTATCGTCTACTTTCATGCCATACCCAGTAGAAGGTGAAAAAGGAAACAATTTATTTATATCAATTAGTCTATGGAAAACAAGTGATAATAACATCTTCTATGATGCAGAAGAAAAATACGCGCAAATAAGCCAAAACGCAAGATATTTTATTGGTGGCCTTCTTGAGCACACAAGGGCGTTAACGCTTTTCACCTGTCCAATTCCAAACTCCTACAAAAGGTTAGCCGCAGCTAACTTTATAGCGGGTTGGAGCGCAATAAAAGGAAACACAATTGTATATGTGCCGCATGCAAAAAAGAACAGAAAAGAAACCAAGAGGATAGTATTTAAGCTTTCTGACCCGGCAGTAAATCCGTACCTTGCCTACGCAGCAGTTTTGTCTGCTGGTCTTGACGGAATAAAAAACAAAATAGAGCCTGGTGAGCCAGCAGAAGAAGAAGGAAAAAAGAAAAAAGAAACCACTCTTCCATCCAATCTTTACGAAGCTGTAGAGGCGCTAGAAAGCGATCCTAAATTTATAAAAGGCGTGGTAACACCAGAGTTCTTAGAAAGCTATTTAGAATTGAAACTCTCGCAGTATAAAGAAGACAGAACAGCAGTCAGCATGGCAGACCACAGAAAGTATTATAACATCTAATTCTTTCTTTTTTTATTTTAAACTTACCGCTCGTCAATTATCTAAGATGATATACATTTAAAAACACTTTTAATAACAATATAATTATGGCAAATGTGAAACAAGATAACATTAAGGCTAAGGCATTACTGTTTGTATACAAAATTAACAACTCGCCATATTTTGAAACTCCACTTAATGAAACAATTACAAACACTGAAGTAATAAAAAGAATAAACAAATTAAAAGAGGTTTGGGAAAAGCTTCCGGAAAGGGTAAAAATATATACCGTTATTAAAAGAAGTAAAAAAGACGAGTTGTAAGCATTTATAAACTTTCTCTTTTATTATTAAAACAACTATTTCTCCCGATGTGATTTTATGGAAAACGAAGCAAATGAAAAAATGAAAATACAAGCTCGAAAAACAGGAACAACAACGGTGGGGTTAGTTTGTAAAGATGGTGTCGTTCTAGCATCAGATAGAAGAGCAACAATGGGCTATTATATAGCGAGTAAGGACATTGATAAAATCTACCCTATAAGCGATCATATCGCAATGACAATTGCAGGAAGTGTGGGCGACGCTCAAACACTTGTTAGATGGATGAAATCAGAGTTAAAGATATACGAATTAAGGATGAACAAAAAACCTAGTGTAGAAGCCGCAGCAACTTTGCTTGCAAATATATTAGCGCAATATAAATTCTATCCTTTCTTTGTACAATTATTAGTTGGTGGAATAGACGAACAGCCACGATTATTTAGTGTTGATATGCTCGGGGGAATAACTGAAGAAAAAGTAACTGCTACTGGTAGCGGAACTACAATAGCGATAGGAGTGCTAGACAGTCTTTACACTGAAGGAAAAACAACTGAAGAAAATCTAAAAATAGCCGCTAAAGCAGTGACTGCAGCCATGAAGAGGGATGCAGGAAGCGGTGAAAGAGTAGACCTTGTTGCAATAACAAAAGAAGGTTTCAAGAGAATACCAAAAGATGAAATAAAGAAATACTTATAGAAAATATATTTTTATTTCATAACGCGCAGCTCACAAAAAGTGCTGCTTAAAACTCATTCAAATTAACGAGAGGTGTTTTTTTGCACTACAAAGATATAGTCAAGAAAGTAGAAGAGCTTATGCCAAAAGAATGCGGTATAACAAAAATAGAACCAGAAGGACTTGCAATAGTTGTGTACATAAAAAATGTAGAGGCTTTTTACAACAATATAACCTTAATAAAAGACCTTGCAAATGCGATAAAAAAGAAGGTATTAGTGAGAACAGATCCAAAATATTTAATGCAGATAGAAAAAGCCAAAAACGAAATAGAAAAACTTATCCCACAAGAGGCAGGAGTAAAAAAAATAGTATTTGTACCAGAAATGTCAGAAGTGCACATAGAAGCTATAAAATCAGGTTTAGTCATAGGTAAAGGGGGAGCTCTACTAAAAGAAATAATGATAAAAACAGGTTGGGCGCCAGTGGTCGAGCGAGCCCCCACTATGCCTTCAGTAACACTCGATGGCGTAAGAAAAATAAGTAATGAAGGTGCAGAAGAAAGAAAAAAATTCCTTCTTGAACTTGGTAAAAAGATATGCCATCCATCACCAACAAGCGAATGGATAAGAGCGGTGTCTTTAGGTGGTTTCGGTGAGGTTGGCAGGTCTTGTCTTCTTATCCAAACACAACACAGCAAAATACTCATAGATGTCGGTGTAAACGCAGCCACAAGCGACCCTGCAAAAGCCTATCCTTATCTTAATATGCTTGGTTTTTCTCTAAATGAAATAGATGCAGTAGTTATAAGTCACGGACATATGGACCACATGGGTTTTCTTCCTTACCTTTATGCATACGGCTATGATGGCCCGGTTTATTGCACTGCCCCAACTAGAGACATAATGGTGTTATTGCAACAAGATTACATAAATCTATGCAAAGGGTCTTTTGGTATAGAACCACTTTATAGCAAAAAAGACATACAAAAAGAATTAAAGAAAACAATAGTTGTTGATTACGGAGAAGTAGTAGACATCACACCAGAAATAAAGATGACTTTATACAATGCAGGCCACATACTTGGAAGCGCAAGTATTCATCTCCATATAGGAGATGGATTATACAACTTAGTCTACACTGGGGATATAAAGTTCGGTTTTACGCGTCTTTTTGAACCAGCACAAGTTAGGTTTCCGAGATTGGAAGCACTTTTTATAGAGAGCACTTACGGTGGACGCAACGATACAACAATAAACAGACATGAGAGTGAGAATAAATTAATGGAAGTCATAATGCAGACAGTTGAAAAAAGAGGAAAGGTACTCATACCTGTTTTTGCAGTTGGTAGAAGCCAAGAAATATTGTTAGTTTTAGAAGAATACAGCAGAAAACATCCAGAATTTAATATACCAATATATATCGATGGAATGGTATTAGAAGCTTCTGCAATACATACCGCTTATCCTGAATTTATGCGGGAGCAGGTTCAAAGAAGGATACTCTCGGATAGAAGTCCTTTTGAATGCCCTTTAATAAAAGTCGCAAAAGGACCAGATAGAGATAGTATTGCAAATAGTGAAGAAGGTGCGATAATATTAGCGCCATCAGGTATGCTTGCTGGTGGCCCATCATTAGAATACTTAAAAATGATGTGTGATGATGAAAAAAACACCCTCATATTTGTTGGTTATCAAAGCACACTTTCAATTGGATATAAAATTCAAAACGGTATGAAAGAAGTGCCTATAATAGGAGATGACGGAAGAACAAAACTACTCAATATAAATATGAGAGTTGAAACCGTAGAAGGTTTTTCTGGACATAGTGATAGAACACAACTCATGGCTTATTTAAGAAATCTTAAACCGACTCCTGAAAAAATTATCACGATGCATGGCGATTTAGGAAAAACCGAAGATCTTGCTCGTTCTGCTGCTATGATGCTAAGAAAAGATGGTCGAGCTCTAATGAATCTAGAAGCCATTAGATTGAGATGATAAAATGCTAAATGAATTTTTCAGAATAAAACCTTGCAAAATAATTCTTTTATTAAGAGAAGAAAAAGAAGGTGAAAAAAGAAAATATATAAGTGAACTGGCCAGACAAAGTGGCTCTACCTATGTACACGCCACCAATCTAATAAAAAAACTAGAAAGAGTAGGCTTAGTTAAAACTGAGAAAAAAGGAAGAGAAAAAATCGTTACGCTAACAGAGGAAGGGTTAAAAGTAGCGAATGCTATTTCAGATGCTGTAAGTAGGTTAAGCGCAATTACTCCACCATCTCAACAACAAAATAAACATTAAAAAGTTAGACCACTCTTAAGCGCGTCTTGTTTTTTTGATAGTTTAAAACTTTATCATAGCCGACATAGTGCGCATAAACAACATAACCTATTTCGTATTCGCCCGGAGCTGTTTGTGACCCTCCCCAAATTGGTATAGAAGTAGAAATAGATTCACCTGGTTTTATTTCCCCTAATCTTTTTTCTATAACTTTATTTATACATGATGGTTCAAAACCCATATAAGCAGCTTTTGGAAGCATAACATCTACCGAAACCAATTGAGGGTCAGGCGTTATGTTTTTTATGTTGATGTTAAGACTGACAGAATTACTTTTTTTGGCAGCCATTCTCAAAGGTGTGAATGAAGTTGTTATAATAAAAGGCTTTGCTAAAATTTTTTTATTTTCTATATTTACCTCTGCAGCTTTTTCTTTCCCCTCTTCCTTTTTCGTACCGAGTAACCAATCTAAAATACCCATAATAGTCACGTATTAACCTATCTTCAAATTAAATAAAAATATATCGTTTTACGAAATTAGTCTAAAAATGATAAAGCTTCTTTAAAAGAGGCCTTAGCGCGCCACACGTCGTTGTTTTCAAGGCGTTTTAAAGCATTTTTAAAATGTTCCATAAAAGAAGACAGATAGGGGTCAGCAGTTTTCTCTAATTGCTCCAACACATACCAAGGGTTTTTAGAACTAAGAAACACACTAAGAGAATCTAATTTTCTTAAACCACTTTCATAATCTACCTTAAATGTTTTTGCTATGTCCACGATATTAGTCTCAATGTTAGTGCCTTTTGCACAAAGATAGAACTCTTTCAGAAGCTCACGCAAAATAGGATAACCAATTTTCTGTTCTGCTGCTTCTTTTATGATGGCGATGTGCCCAAGAAACCATAAATCTGTTCTCCAAGTACGCAATACAGAAAAAGCTTTTCTCTCTTCGGTAAGCAGTATTATATATTCTTCTACTAAAGATTTAAGGTAAAAGTCTCTTTTTGCACGAAGGGCACACTCTCGTAAATCATTCCAAGCCAAAAGTTTTCCTATGCCTTTATCCCTCCATTCTCCTAAACGATTTCTAAGGGCAGTAAGTTTAGCACACGCACCTGCTAAAAACATAGTTTTTTCTTTGCCGTTATGAGTGTTTGCGCTTTTTTGCAGAAACTCAATGGTCTTATTTAGATATTCCTTTGCTAAAAATTTCTCTGCACTTCTCCAACGAACTGCTACTTTTGAATAAGAAGAAAGTGCTTCAATAAAAAACATGACTTCTTCCTTCTTTACTTTTCCGCGCAAAATTAACGCATTCATCTCAGAGTTCATTTTCTCTAATTCCTCAAGAATTTGATTTTTTGAGTCAATTTCTTTTTTGTAACTCTCACGAAGATGTTTGCACAACCTCACGGCAGAAAATATATCAGTAGACACAAAAACATATTTTTTTGGTGCTTCCTTGCCTTTTTTCATTCTTCGTTCAATTTCTAAAAAACCGATATTATTCATTAATTTGATATTTTCTCTCTTAAAACGAATGATAATTTTTTTAGGATATGGTTTTCCATTCTTAAGATTTCTTTCGTATATTTTTATGCCCAGACTGGATAGCGGTTTTGTTTTTTTTATGTTGCCATTTTCATCTACTCCGTTTTCAGTAAGACCATTCTTAAGAAAATTTTCACGAAGAGGTTCAAAATTAAGAAAAAGTTGTTGAGCTTTAACTCGTTGCTTTGCAAGATTTTCAACAGTAGCAGCAACCTTTTTTTTGTCTATCCCCTCTATAACCATAACAATATTTACTTTCAAACAATTTATTAATGCCATGTTTAGCAGAATGCGATGAGGAACCTTTATAAAAGTTTGTATAAATTACAAAACAGAAAGGTGATCCTAATGAAAATCTTTAGGGCAGATGAAGAAGAAGATTGGGAAGATGAAGAAGATGAAGAAGACTGGGAAGAAGAGGAAGAGGAAGAAGAGTTCTAAATAACATAATTTTTATTTATTTTTCCTTATTTTTCAACCCAGGTTTAGAAAGCTTACCGTTCTGTTTAAAAAATCTGTGTTAGTAAATATAATTATGAGTTTTATACTAAAAAGAAAGGGAAAAAATAAAGACCGCACAGAAGATGTATTTTCTAAAAAAGAAGTTATCGACGAAAAGTTAAGAAAAATTCAGATAACTTATCTTACAGAAAAATTCGCAATGTATAGGAATAATATAGAATCTGCTAAAATGGATTTAGAAGAATACGAAAAACTAAAAGACAATTCTCTTAAAGACTTAACGCAACAACTAAAGGATGCGATAAAAGAATGGGAAAAAAGATTAAATGAAACAAAAGAAAAATTAGCTTCGATAGTTGAAAGTGAAAGTGAAATAGATAAGATAATTGAAAAAACAAAACAAAAAATAAAAACGCGCAATTTTATAGAAAACGCTAAAAAAATAATAAAAGCAAGCGTGTTCACGTTCATAACAACACTCGTGATTGTAAATCTTATAGGAGTTCCCATTAATGAAGCTATAAAAAATCCTATGTTATTTTATCCAACTTTTATTGTGGCATCTTTGTTAAGTGCGTTCTATATAATAAGTCCAAAAAGAAAAGAATTTTTGCAAGCGATAAATGAAAAAGTCAAAAAAGATGAATTAGACATAAAAGAAAGAGTGCAAAAAAATGCCGCGGGTCGGATTTGAACCAACGACCCTTCGGTATCTGCGGAAATCGCTTCAGCCGAATGCTCTCCCAACTGAGCTACCGCGGCATTAAAATGTGTGTATAATCTTTTAAACGAAAAGTTTAAAATTGTTTGAAAATGCAAGATTTTTTATTAATATCACAAGCATAAATATAATGGTGAGGGGAGAACAGCTTACCGGTTTTCACCGGAGGAAGTTCTGTCCACGGGAGGCTGATGCTCTTAAGGAGCGGAAAATGTAATAGAAACGATACCCTACGGGGATGAAACGGACATTTTCCAGCCTTTGACCGTGCAAGGCCATTTGGCCGCTTTTCAGGCTAAAACCTGAAACCCGATAGATTCGGTGTAGTATAATGCTGTTTAAAACAGAAGACAGGCTACTTCCCTCACCATTTTTAAGCTAACTGACATAAATGTTTTTGGTGGGATTATGAAAATAAAGAATTACATTGACGGAGAATTGTCAAAAAAAGGAGCTTTGTTCTTCGCACTTATAGATCCATTAGATTACAAAAGCTCAGAAGACGCAATTAAAACTGCAGTGGTTGCAGATGAAGCGGGAAGCGATGTTATACTTATAGGAGGAAGCACAGGAGTGCAAGGACAGGTTTTAGATGATGTCACAAAAGCGATAAAGCAAGCGGTATCAAAACCTGTTGTTTTATTTCCAGGCAACATAGGAACAGTTACTAAATACGCGGATGCAGTATATTTTATGTCAATGTTGAATTCTCGCAATAGTTATTGGATAAGCGAAGCACAAATGCTTGCGGCGCCCATTGTAAAAAAATATGGTATTGAGCCTCTTTCTGTTGCTTACACTGTAGTTGAACCGGGTGGCACAGTTGGGTGGGTTGGAGATGCCCGCCTAGTACCAAGAAATAAACCACAATTAGCTGCCGCATACGGTCTTGCAGCACAGTACATGGGATTTGATTTTTTTATAACTGACGCCGGCAGCAATCCTCACAACGGCCACATTCCTTTAGAAATGATAAAAGCGGTGTCGACTACAATAGACATAAATTATATTGTAGCTGGTGGAATAAGAAAACCAGAAGAAGCAAAAGAAATAGCAAAAGCAGGTGCAGACATAATCCAAGTAGGGACATTTTTAGAAAAAGAAGGTAAAAAAGAAAGAATAGTAGAAATGATAAAAGCGCTTAGAGAAGGCGCAAAAGCAAGAGTTTAGTCAAATACTTTTTTTGCAATCTTTTCAAGAATAGATTTGCTTTCTTCTTCTGTAATTCGCTTTCCGAGATAGTATGCTTTTTTTGCCCACTCATCTTTTTCAATAGTATGTTTAAAAGTATCCGGATCATTTTTCTTTAATTCTTCTAATTTATTGTAAACATAAACAGCGGCGTGTTCAATAGATTTATTTAAAATCTTCATATGAAAATAGTACTTTATATAGTCTTTGATTGTTTTTGCTTCTCCCCATTTCTTTGCCGCTTCTAAAAAAGATTCAAAATATTTTTTGAATGAATTTTGACCAACATTCGCGATTATCTTAATTTCCACATCTGATTTAAATTCCATGAATTTTTTTTAATTAGAACATAATAAAATACTAACGTCTAACTAAGAATTGGATAAACTTTAAAATATTTTTGTATAATATTAGCACATACTTTTTCTGTTCTAAAATATTAGAAAGAAGAAAAAGAGCAAAATTTTTAGAGGTGGTAATATGGCAAAACAGGTTAGTGGAGAGCCGATGTATGTGCTCCCAGAAGGGGCGCAGAGGATCATTGGAAGAGACGCGATGAGAATCAACATAGCAATAGGTTATGCGGTAGCAAACATAGTAAAGACAACGCTTGGCCCAAAAGGAATGGACAAGATGTTGGTAAGCGACTTAGGTGACATTGTAATAACAAACGACGGCGCCACTATATTAGAAGAGATGAATGTTGACCACCCCGCAGCAAAGCTTATGGTAGAAATTGCAAAAACGCAAGATAAAGAAGTTGGGGACGGCACCACAACCAGTGTTGTCATAGGAGGAAACCTATTAAAGAATGCAGGCACATTACTTGATCAAGGTATTCACCCAACAACAATAATAAAAGGCTATGAAATGGCAGAGCGCGAGGTTGCAAATCTACTGAACAAGATAAGTAAAACAGTGACGCCAAATGATAGCGAACTTTTAGAAAAAATAGCATTAGTGTCTATGGGGTCAAAAGGCATAGGAAGCGAAGAGGAAAAGAAAAAATTAGCGAAGCTTATAGTAGAAGCGATAAAACAAATAGCAACTGAAAAAAATGGAAAATATGTTATAGACACTGAATTAGTTAAGATAGAGAAAAAAGCAGGTGGCGAAGTCCTTGACACCGAACTTATAAAAGGCGTGGTTGTTGACAAAGAAGTAGTACATGCAGGTATGCCTAAACTAGTAAAAAACGCAAAGATTGCGCTTATTGATGCGGCGCTTGAGATAGAAAAAACAGAAACCGATGCAAAAATAGAGATAACCTCTCCAGAACAAATGGAAGCATTCTTAAAACAAGAAGAGAAAATGCTTAAAGATATGGTAGAAAAGATAAAAGCAAGTGGAGCGAATGTTGTTTTCTGCCAAAAAGGAATCGATGACTTAGCACAGCATTACTTGGCAAAGGAGAAGATAATGGCTGTGAGAAGAGTCAAGAAAAGCGATATGGAAAAGTTGGCAAGAGCAACTGGCGCAAAAATAGCATCCAGCATAGAGGACTTAAATGCAGATGACCTTGGAGAAGCTGGCTTAATAGAAGAGAAAAAAATAGGCGGGGAGGCAATGGTTTTTGTACAAAACTGCAAAGACCCAAAATCCGTCAGCATATTCGTTCGAGGTGGCACCGACCACGTAGTAAGCGAAGTTGAAAGAGCATTAAAGGACTCGCTTGGTGCAGTTTCATCTGCAATAGAATACGGTAAGTATACTTTTGGTGGCGGCAGCGCAGAAATGGCGCTCAGTGCTGCATTACAAGAGTATGCGGTTAAAATAGGTGGAAGAGAGCAATTGGCGATACAGGCTTTTGCAGAAGCATTAGAATCAATACCAAAAGCGCTTGCAGAAAATGCAGGGATGGATGCGATTGACACAATCGTTGTATTAAGAAATAAACACAAAGAAGGAAAAACAACTTATGGTATTGATGTTATCGGTGGCAAAGTGGATGACGTTGAAAAATTAGGAATTCTTGAACCTACGAAAGTAAAAAAGCAAGCAATAAGCTCGGCTACTGAAACTGCAAGATTAATTCTTAGAATAGACGACATAATAAGTTCAAAAGGTAAGAGCAGCTCCACAAGTGGAGCAAACCAATCTGGAGGCGGAAGCCCAGGAATGGATATGGAATAATTTTTTCCTTTTTTACTATTTTTTAAATGTTTTTATCCATAATTACATAGTATGGCAAGGCAGACTGAGCTAAAAAGCAACGAAATCCTCCAACAAGTGCCCCAAAAAAATATTACGGCAAGAATTTTAGACACACATAAAAAACATAATCAAATGATAAAAAAAATAGAACAAAGGCTCGACTATTTAAAAGAAAAATATGGTATAAAAGAAGAATTGGGATTATACTTATTGGGTTTTTTAGCAGGCGCAATGGATGGTAAAAACTATCTAAAAATTGTGCCTTTAATCTTTTCAAATGGAAAAGCAATGCAAGTCTCTGAAATTTTAAAAGATAAAAACATAGTATTTGCCATAGATGACTTAAAAAAATTAGTAAAAAACAAAGAAGAGATTTACAATTTTTACAATGAACTAGAAAAACTAGATTCAAAAGATTTAAGCAAAGAAAAATTGTGGGAGGCGTATATAAAATCATACGAAAGGAAGTATATACTAGAATATGTTAGTGGATTATGGGAAAAAAGTTACACAGAAGGAAAGTACGAAATCATTCCAGAAGAAAAGAAAAAAATACCTGAATTAAGAGAAGAACTTATAGAATTGCCGCCAACAACAACTGACCTCTATATTTATGGCTCTAGACCGATATATTTTGACAGTCAGACGGGTATAAGCGGGACAAAAGAACAGATTAAATTAGTTCGAGAAGCAGAAATTAAAAAAGAGATAGTGGGCAATGACGAAATGCTTCTCTATCTTCTTCCGTTGATAGGAACGGGTTATGCTCTTGTAAAAGATTTAAGAATAATAAAAGAAGGAAGCGAACAAGAGCTAATTAAAATAGGTAAATTAAGAATCTCAGAAAAAGATATAGGCAAAGGAATGCTTGTGCTTGACCTGTTGTTTGGATGGTGGGACGCAAGTTTCGTTATCCATTTAGGAGCAAAAAGCGCTGTTAAAACAGCAGCACGGGAAATTGAAAATGTAACAAAAAGTGGGAGGGCGATTGCGGTAAGTGAAATAAACAAAAAAGTCTTATTAAAAGCAGCAGAAGAATTGGACAATAACGAAATGAAAAAGTTCATAGAGATATTAGGACGAAACCCAAAGTTAGGAGAGGAAATAGTAGCTAAAGCAGGAGGTGTAAACAACATAACAAAGGAAATACTTAAGGAATATATCAACAAAGAAAAAACAAAAATTAGCACAGTAAAAGAAACAGCACTTTTACTTTCTGAAAGAAAATTTAGAGAGTATGCACCTCTCGTCCTTTTCAAGGAAATGGCAGAAAGAACAGAATTAGAATCATTAAGATATCTTGGACAAATGGCAAAAGGTTTAGATGAAAGAGAAAGAAAAATTGTGCTTAAGGCAATATTCGCTACACTAACAACATTTGACAAAAACGCTCAGAAATCCCTTGCGAATTACGTAAAGAAAAATGGTTGGAAAGGAATAATAGAAAAAATAGAAATGAAAAAAGATGTCGTAAGGGCACTACAGGAATTGTTTCCAGAATATAAAGATGCTTATAAATATGCACCTTTGGAGGACATAGTAAAAACAGCGCGAGACCTAGGCGCATTGCACGCGGTATTTGTGTTTGTGCAGTTAATTGGCAGTTATATAAGCACAAAAGAAGAAGAAAAGCTAAACGAGATTGAATTTATGCAAGGATTAAAGGAACTATCGTATAAAGAAAAGAACAAGGGGTTATTAGATTTATTTATGAAAAGTTATGAAAATAAATAAAAAATGTTTATAACAGAGATATGTTGGTGATGTTTATGGTTGGTGGTACTATGGTACAAGAAACGTCTGAAAAAAATCCTCAAGAAAAGAGTGGAATGGACCGTATTAAAAAAGGAGTGCAAAAAATTTTACCACAAAAAAAAGGAAAGAGTATGCCTCATCATCTTGGTGCTCTGATGGAGGAAAACGATTATATTAAAAGAGCTTTAAAAAAATTTGAGGATACATATAAAAAATTGCCGCAAACAGAAGCAAAAGAATTACTAAACAAAATTTACGAAGAATACAAAGAAGCTCTTGAAAGAAACGACAAAGAACAGATAACAATTCTCTATGACATTTTGCAAAAACTTCAAGCAAAAAGAGACGACGTAAATGTAATAAAGATGAGCCCTATTTTAAAAACAAAAGCAATGAAACAAGAATTAAATGCTGATGATGTGATAAGAATAATAAGCATCGATTTAAAAAATAACGAAAATAAATTAATGAGTTGGTTAAAAAATCTAAAGTTAGATATGGCAGAACAAGCTGCACTTTTAGTTGAACTAGAAAAAAGAGGACTAATAAAAAGAGATATTATTTTCCAAACGTTTGAGCGGTTAAGCGGAACAGTAGATGAAGAGATAATCAATAGAATAATAAATGGGCAAACAGCAGTAGATGCTATCGCAAATAGTATACCATCACACCTCAGAGAAACATATAAAAAATATCAAAGCAATACTTTATCTGAAACTATAAAAAATATAGATAACAGGATAGATGAAATAAAAGATCAAATTAAAAGAAAGCTTTATGTAGACCAAGCTTTAGATGACGAACTAAAAACTTTAAATGAATTAAAAAATGAAGTGAAAAAGTTTATTGAAGGGGGAACCGAGGCTCTTGAGATTTTAGGGAAAAGAATAAGCACTATAGCAGAAGAAGAATTAAGAATAAGCCAAGAGCTAGCTTACCTAAACCGACCGTTTTCATTTAACCTAGGTATATTTAAAAAACCAATTATTTTTGGTTTGTGGGCAGGCGGGCTTTATGGTATTTATGAATTAGCAGAAACACCGTGGGCTTCAGTAACAGCATTTATTTTCGGAATAGGAACGTACTCAACATACAAAAAAGCCAAAGAAGTTGAAGGCCTACGGGCTAGAATAAGAAGAACAGGACCAATAGCGATTTTATGGGCAACTCTTACTGGAGTTTCTGGTTACTTAACTTACGAAGCTCTGCAAAAAAAAGAGAATGAATTACAAAACGAACTTATGAAAGAATACAAGCTTTCAAGAGAAGAAATAAAAAGATTGGGTGATTTCGCAAAATCAAAAGAAGGAAAAGCAGTGATTAATTATCTAAAAGATTTAAGAGGTAAAATGGTGCGAGAAGGAGAGAGATTAGATTTCAACAAATTAGAAGAATGGCTCAAAGACGAAAAAACTATTGGTTCATTCAAAAATCTTGAATATTTCATTAAAGCCCTGCTTGAAATTGCTCCTCTTGTGAAAAATAAAAATGAAGATGAGATAAAAAGAATAATAAATCAAAAAATAGATGAATTTAAACAAAAAGGTTATCTCTACAATAAAGGAGAAAGTGTGCTTTTTGAATATGGGTTAGCGATTGGCTTATCTGAACAACAAATAGAAAAATTACTATCTTCTGCTGAAAATAAAAAAGAAATTGTTGAACTTTTAAAAGCAGTTTATGAAGGTAGATTACCGCAAAGCTATGCAATGATATATGCTGAGTTTATACTGCAAGGCAAAAAAGAAGAAGCAGAAAAACTTCTCCTTCAACAACCAATACAAAAAAACTCAGCACTCGATCACTTGGACAGGTACACATTGGATATATTGATGGATCCTAATAAAGACATAAAAGAAAAACAAAATGCAAAAAGGAGATTAGACGAAATAATTAAGTGGTATAATACAAACGAGACGTACAGAAACAATTTAAACCAATCTCTGGGTGAAAACGTAATTTATGGTGATGATAAATATGGATGCATAAGTGCTATTATGAGAGGTGACATAACTATAGAACAAATTGCTAATGGTGAAAAATTAGAAGTAGGATATATAATAGCGAACCCTTTATTAGCAATGATTGACAAGAGATTCATAAGCGATGCGCGAGCAGCAAATTTTGTTAACGAATATGGTTTGCTAGAATTTATTAAAGGCTATATAAAAGAGAATAAAATCGGCATTGATGCCTATGGCTTAGTAAAAGAATTAGAAAATGATAAAACCTTTAGAGCTATAGATAAAAATAAAAGAAAAGAGTGGTTAAAGGAAAATCTTGAAAAAGGATTGCTAAAGAAATATCTAAAAACTAAAAATTTGGAAAGAACATATATGGCAAACGGAATAGAAACTGCTCCCCCTACCATAATAGAAAAAAAAGAGGGGAAAAGGGCACCTCCAAGCAAAAGAGCACCTCCAAGCAATACTCCTTCACAAGTAATACCAAGGAAAACAGAAAGGCCGCAACAACCATCAGGGCGTAAAAAAGTAGGAAAAGAGGAAGAAGGAGGGGGAAAAAAAGAAGAGGAGATAAGTTGGTAAAATAATGAGGTGAGATGTTAAATGGTTGTAGCAAAAGTTGCACCAAAAGAAAAAAAAGAAGAGACAGTAGACGAAATAATAGATAATTTTATAAAAATAGAAAGAGGAAAAGATGTAATTAGTTATTTCATTGGAAAAGAGGAAAAAATAAAATCCAATAAAGAAAAATTTATAGATAAATTGTACAACCGATTAGAAAAATATATGCTTTCGGATGAAAAGAAAAGAGAAATCGTAAAAAAGAACAAAAAACAGATTATTCAAACTCTTAACAAGGATAAGTATTATACCAAATTGAAAGACTATTTTCCAACCGAAGACGATGCTTTTGATTTTTATGTAGATAATGTTAAAAATATAGATGCGCTTTACAATAAAATAAAACTTAAGATTGACACTAAAGAAAAATTAGAAAGAATAAAGGAATTTTTAACTAATGAAGCACAAAAAGACGAACGAATAAAATCTGAATTAAGCGATTATGTCAAAATAAATTTTGAAAAGGCACGATACTCTGTTTTTGGGGCGATGCTTTATTTGCGAGCTAAAGAAAACCCAAAAAGTGAGCCGTGTGAAGAATCATTAATAAAAAAAGATGAGTTTACATTTTAGGATTGAAACCAAAAAACACCATCCAACAGGATTTTAAAATAGTTACTATAAATTATAAATTATGGCTGATGGAAAAAAAACAATCAGCTTACGCTATAAAATAATTTCCAATATATTACTTGTTAGTTTATCAACTACAACTTTTTTCTCTCAGCCTAACTTTAAAAATCCTTTTAGGCTAAATGATGTTATGGCAGAGGGATATCGTGTCTCTAAACAACCACAGGAGATAGACATAAATAAAAAGATAGAAGAAATAACAAAGATAAACAATGAGAAAAAGAAAAACCAGAATATAGAAGAATTGATAAATTATATTAATAAAAATAATAAAAATTTAAATAACTTTTTATCAACCTTCAAACAAACAACACTTAAAGCAATGGATGATCCTCAAGAATATCAAAAATTCCTTATCTATGTGCAAATAATAAATAAAATAGAACTACACAAAAATGAAAATTTCATTAGCATAGTAAAAGAAATAATAGAAAAAATTAAAGAGGAAAAAAAAGATATTTGGGAAGCTTATGATAAATATCTGAAGGATAAGGGTGAAAAACCAAAACTGACAACATTAATCAAAATAATAAATGATATAAAAACAGGGGAAGATTCTTATCCGAACTATCTTAAAGAGGCCGTACTTGGGGGAAAAAAGGGAACACAGGAAATACCACCATCATTGATAATACCGACTCCAATCAAAAAGATTGATAAAGAAGATATAGAAAGCACATTAAAATTTGCAGAAAAAAGAATAGAATATGCTAAAGAAACCATACAACAACTTAAAGAAATGGCTAACGAAATAAAAAATAATGAAGAAAAAAAGAAGGTAGACGAAATTATTGCAAAATGGGAAGAAAAAATAGAAAATTATGAGAAGATCATAAAAGAGAGTAAAGAAGCTTTCTATAAAACTTCTTATGAAAAAGAAGATGCGACGAAAATAAAAAACATAACAAAGATTGCAACAGAAATTGAAGAATTTATTAAAAATGAATTAGTTCATTCGAGCGACATAAGAATAACAAAACAATTTGCTTATCACCTTATAGGAGCAATGACCACCGGTACAGAAGGGGACTACACAGAAGTACAAAAACTTAAAGCTATTCTTGAAAACACGAAAACGATAGCACCAAAAAAATATGAATTTTGTATAATGCTTATTAAATCATTCGTGCAAGAGGTCTCACCGGATGTCTACAAAGCATTAGAAAGCATTAATTCTGAGAGAGCACTCAATATAGCGATAGCAGCAGTATTAACTGCAAATGATAGAGAATTACAAAAAATAAAAGAACAATATGGCAATGATTTTGTATCTTATGTTTTAGGAAATAGAGAAAAAATAAATGAAAAAGAAATAAGAGAAGAAGCGAAAAAAAGGATAAACATTGACTTTGAAACTCCAATTACACAATCGCTTGCTTTGCTCGACGCAGTGAGAATTCTTAGAAATCGACTTACTTATATTCTAACATCAACTGATTCATTAGAGAGTATGCAAAAAAACATCTCAAATTGGATGGAGAATTATAAAAAAATAGCAGGCAATGATCTTGCCTTACTCAACTTATTTTATGATATCGATAAAATAGCCGAAACTGCGGGACTAAAAAAACCAACCAACACAGAGGAAGCAAAAAAACTATTTTTAGAGATTTTTAATTACCTCAATCAGAACCAACAACAAACAAATATAGCTTCTGCTGATGCGATAACAAAATTTTATCTTTTAAAAGTAAGAGAGCTAGCAACCAAATACAATCTAGACGCAAAAGCAGTAGAAGCGATGGATATATCGATAATCGCCTTGGAAAAAATAGATCGTAAATTAATACCTGCTTTTTATGAGGATGTAGTTGTAGTATTAGCAAAAACACTAGAAGGTAGATCTGCTGAGTTCTCAGAATCATTACTAACTTTTAGCGGTCTTCTTCAAGCTCGCTATCCCACTGAAAGAGCAAATCTGTCATTTTTAGTTTTGGATGTAGAAGAAAAATTCAAAAAGGTATTTATATGGTTTAAAGAGAATATACCACAAGCAACAGCGAAAATGACTCATTATGAACTTATGGAAGAAACAAGAGAAAGAAGTGAACTAACAGAATACGAAGTTTACCCCCCCTATAACTTATATGGATTAAAAGAATCAATATGGCAAAGACCATCTGCGGTCTATTTTCAGGATGTATTTTATAGATATGGAATTGATTATCTTCCAAATCCTCAAATTCCTTACCCTGCTACAATGCCTTATGGCCCATTGACAATAAACACAGATGCAGAAGGACTTCACCTAAAATTAGACAACCAACTTAATCCATTCATTCCTACATTTGGAAGACCAACCTTAAGCGGAGATTTTAGGATTACTGCAGTTTCAAGAGCAGTCATGCTTGCAACAATAAGAAAAGCATTCGGTCAAATATCTATGTATTCTCCATATGAATTAATAGCGGCATATGGTGAAAGCGCAGGGTATTATAGATGGGAAGAAAAAAAAGGAGGAAAAATAACTGAAACGATGGGGGCAGGCGGCCTCAGAGGTAAATATGAAGAAAGGCATCCTGCTGGTGGTTTAGCTGCACAAATAGTAGGTGAAAAAAGCACAACAACAAGAGAAGAAGGTGGTGGCACTGAGGAAATCAAAACAACAATTGGAAAAACAGATTTGTATGGAACATTAACTGGCGGCGGTGTTGGATCCATAGTCACCGTGGCGGATAATTTAAGATTCACAGAAGAAGAAAGACCGAATAGCAAAAATGCTGCTATGAAAGCTACCATCAATCAATTAAGCGCATTATCACAAGAAAATGGACAAAGTTTGCTTGTTTATTTCCCTGATATTGAGACAGAGGAAAAAATAGTAAAAGATGAAAAAGGCGTGGAAAAAACAGAAAGTAAAAAAATAATGGGTGGGAAGGTCTACTATATTAATCCTCATGGTGATGTTTATCAGTTAGCACTTGGCCATAATGAGTTTGATGCTTTTAAGCAGTTCCTTTATGGAAGCATGGAAAAAGAAAACGTGCTCGCTAGCATGCGAAAATATGGCCAATGGGGTAAAACCGATATTGAAAATTTAGGTGGAGCGATTGGTTTTACTATTGGACCTATCGCTACGTTTGCCATGGAAGATGCAATTAGAAGGATAGGCGCGACAACCACAACAAAATATGACGAAACTGTAGGGAGAAATGTAAGTGTTGTTGATTTCACAAAACTTGAAGCAGTTGGGTATAGCGGTGTTCCGCTTGCAATGGCATTTAATACATTAGAAAATGGGACTTTTGCTTTTATAACCAGATTCTCAACGCCTGTAGAAACAGTGACTAAAGAAAGTACATCAAAAACAGGACCAGCATATGAAAAAGGCATCTATAACTTAGAAATGATAATAAGGAATATACAGCCACAAAGAGAATATGAAGTAAGAGTAATGGGAGGCTGGCCTGGAGATTTTGGTGTGCTTTATAAAATAGGTAAAAAGGAGGGAGAGAAGGAAACGCGATGGCTTGCTAAAGCATCTACATCTACTTATATTCTTTATTCTGATCTTTTCACCTATGAAAGAGAAGCACAAACAGTTGCAGAGTATGTTAGAACAACAATGGGCGAATTGTATAATTGGAGCGAAGATAGAAAAACAATGGAAGGACATTTTATTGGTTTTACATTGATGAATGCTGCAATTTCAGATACTATGGAGAAATATACAAAGCTTTCTGACATGGGATGGGATAATACTTATTTCACAGTCGTGGGATCATATTATGCTAAAAAGTTTGGTATGTTCGGTGGTTTAGAAAGAACACCAGGATATGGTAATCAAATAAATCAATTAACACTGCTAATAGAACAACGAAGACAAGAGATGTTGCAATATCCTGAGAGGGCTGAAGAAATAGCAAAATCATTGGATGAAGAGATAAAGAGGATGAGGAATACCAAGTTTTGGAAACCAGTTGTTGGTATGCAATGGGACCCAGAAACATTCCAAGTCAGACTTATAGGAAAAGCAGAAATAGCAGAGTACAAGGAGAAAGGTATCGACCTTGGCTATTCATTATTTGGCGGAAACTTTTTTGTTGGACATAAGAAAGGAATGCAACCTTACTTTGAATTATCAGCTAATACTCTGAGGTATAACCAAAATGCCTATCTTGATTTATTATTTGCTTTGGGAGCTGCAAAAGTAAACTGGAAACCTTCAAGCACATTTACATTTTATACAAGTGAGAAAGATAATTTAGAAGGCATTATGAAGTGGTTGAAAAACAACAAAAAAGAATATTTAACTGCGTTGTTCACAAAATACTATAAACTCGATCAAAATCTCGAAAAAATAGAAAATTATAAAGTAGAGATGGCCAAACATCTCAAAGAAGAAGGAGGGGCAAAAGTATATTATATTCTTTTTGACCAAGCTAGAGAGATAATTTTTATAGGAAATGAAAAAGATAGAGAGAGTTGGATTGATAAATTCCTTGAAGAAGGTAAAGATTTCTTTGTGCTCCATGCAGAAAAAGAAAAAGATGGGACGAAAATAACAATAGAAACAGCAAATGTCAACGAAAGCAAAATTATGCCAAGAATGAAGTTAATAGGCAGCGTCCCGCTTAAAATGTATGAAAAAGAAACAGAAAGGGTTGGAGGAGTGGGAGCACTTTTGGCCGATGTATTCACTAACTACAAACAACAATGGCTTATGGCGTTAGTGGCAGGAAAAAGAATATTTGAAAATGAAGATTGGTCACAGTATAGTTTTGTTGTTTCAACAAAATGGAACAATGTTAATCTTGCCAACATTCAAGATAAAATGTATGGCTACGTTGTGATAAATCACATAACAAAAGAAATCAGTGTTATTACACCTGAAGAAATGAAAGAAGAGATAAAGAGGACAACTGGTGCGACAGGAATAACTTGGGCGCGGTTTGATGGTATTCTAGGTGAAACAGCAAAGCTAAACTTTTATCTTGAGGCAGGTGTTGAAGAATATACAACATCTATCCAAAAAATAGGTGAAGCATCAAAATATTATAATGAGAAACTGATAGGTAGGTTAGGATTAAGTTATGATTGGAAACAACAACTATACGGATACCCAGCATGGCTAACAATAGGAATAGTCGGATACGTTGGTTATTGGCCTCTTTTAGGCGTACCTACAAATATAACTGATATAAGAACGCTAATGCAACAACCATTCTATGGCGCTCCTAATTATGATACAAGAGGAGTTATGTTCTATATTGGTGGAAGTTTCTAATTATGGAGCAAAGTTTTCAGATAAATTAGTAGTATAGTTAAAAACCAGTTTTAAAACGAGCGTAAGCCTTTGCCATCGATAGCTATGCTATCGAGCTGTAAACGTATAGACGTTTACACAAGGAGATGATAGAAGTCAAAGGCTTCGTAAGAAGCAAAGAAAATAGGAGAAAACATAAAACGGCTGCGGTGGCCGATGAAAACATAAGTCCACCGCACATAGAAAACATTAGAAATACAGAGAAAACAGTAAGAAGCAATGAAAACAGTAAGAATAACTAAAAACGGGCCTGGCAGGATTTGAACCCACAACCGCCTGGTCACTCCTACAATCAGGAGAGTGCATCCGAAGCCAGGCGCTCTATCCAAGTTGAGCTACAGGCCCTTTTTATTAAATTAGAGTAATTTGTTTAAATTGATTATCTTTTTTCAATAAAATTCATTACAAGAGGTATAAGGTAAAATGTTGCGGCAAAACCAGCAAACGCACCAGTTAAAAATCGGATAGTATTCGTACTTTCATAGTGGCCTACTAAATTTAATACACCAAGAAGTTGAAGCCCACCATCTATAGCCAATGGTATTAGTGCTAAAATAAAATAAATAGGCGGAAGAACCTCATCGCTGTCCCATTTTCTTAAAAGCGGATAGATAAATGCGGCAATCAGCATCATTCCATATATACCAGTATCACGAGAACAAAAAGCGATTTTGTATCCAATTTTACCTTCGTATTCTGTTTTTATTATCTTATTATCATTAGGTATGAATTTACCTAGCTGGGGTGTGCAATCTCCTATATTAAGTGGGTTGTCATCAAATACACAAAATGAACGAGAAATTTTTTGATGGCAAGTGGGCGCATATATTTCATATATCATATTTGCAATTTTTTCATCTTTAAATGCCACGAAAGGGGCTAAAAAAGCCCCACCAACAAATCCTATTAATAAAATAACATATGAGATGTAAAATAATTTTTTTATAGTTTTTTTATCCATCTACAACACCACTATTCTTTTTCCATCATGGTATACTGTGTTTTCGTATCTCAATCCATACTCTTTAGTGTAAACACCAGGCTCTATCGTAAATGTTGTTTGTATTATGTCGTCATTATATTTCTTACCAAATCGTGGATACTCGTGCACCTCTAGTCCTATACCATGCCCAATTGAGTGGAGCGGAGCCGGAAATCCTGCTTTTTTGTTAAGCATTTGGTAATACTCACTTATTTCTTTGCTGCTTTTCATTTTTCCACATTTCTCTACTATTGTTTCTGATATTTTTTTTAGAGTTTCATATTTTTCTTTCAGCTTTTTCCCTTTTTCTGTATCAAAAAAATAACAACGAGTGACATCTGCGCAGTACTTTTTATATTTCACTCCATAATCAATAAGTACATAATCTTCTATTTTTTTTCTTGTGCAGAGTGCATGAGGAGTGGATGCATTTTTACCTGTTGCCACAATCGGTAAAAAAGCAGGTTCTAAACCGTTTTTATAAGTCTCTAAAATTATCTCTTCCGCTATCTCTTTTTCGCTTTTGTTCTCACATCGCGAGAATTTTTCTATTATATCTAAAGTAAATCGCACAGCTTTTTTTATCTTTGAAATTTCTTTTTTTGTTTTTTTTGCCCTTCTTTTGTAAAGTTCATCAGTTGCATCTTCTGCAAAATCCTTACCGCAAATTTTTTTGTATATTCTTAATGGGATCGAAGAATCTACTCTAAATTTTTTTCCTAATCTTTTTTTTGTTTCTTCAAAGATATCCTCAGCTATTACAAAATCACCATTAAATCCGTTTTTTAGACCTCTGTTAAGCACGTTTGTTATTATCGTTTTCTTTTGCCCATCCAAAATCAAAAAAGCATGAGTGATGCCTAATTTAGAATAATAATAAAAATTTGGATTTAATGTATCGCCATTGTATATTAATATTTTAGACTTCATATGTTTTTTTCCCACCATTTTCTATCGTAAGTTGTGCTGGTTCGCTACTTAATTCATAAATAAATTCTACTTTTTCTCCTTTTTTTATGTTCTGTCTACCGAATTTTACTTCTCCTCTTTTTTGTTTTATTTGTAGTTCAATAGATTTTATATCTTTATGAGCCTGGAATATAAAAGTAACACGATCTCCTGTAATCTCTTTTTTCCATTCATACGGTTTTTGAATAAATAACAGTATCGCAAAAATCAGGATTAAAGCTATTATAATTATAAAAACTAATACAGTCTCGATCATCTAAACAAACCCCAACCAATCTTTACCTTTTGTAGTTATTACCTGTATACCATTTTGTTTTAGTTTATTTTTTAATTTTTTGTCATTTGTACAAACGATAGCATTTTTTTCTTTTGCGTATTTTTCTACCCAGTTATCCACTCTCATGTTGGAATCAATTATTTCTAAATCCTTTCTTGATGATAATATTTTCAATCCTAACTTTGCAGCTGCGCCGGTTTTTCCTTTGTTTTCTGCGAGTTGTTCAAGTTCTTTGATTATTCCTTTACTAATGATGTATTTGTGTTGTTCTTCAACAATCTGATCAATGAGTCGAAATATGTCTATCTTATTTTGATAAGGAAGAAGAAAAAAATTTGTGTCCACTATTACTACTCTGCTCATATGCCTTCCTATGATAGAAAGGTTTTTAATTATCAACCTATATATTAGTCCAAAAGGTGATAATGTATGGCGACTAGGTTATCAAAAATGTATAATATGGAGATTTTTACCGACACTGGTAAATATGTCGGTAATGCACAGGATTTCATCCTTGATTTTGAAAGTGGCGAAGTTATAAGAATTCTCACAGAGAATCTTCCTTCTGCACGTGAAGATGTTAGAAAAGCATTGAGGGAAAAGAGTATAATGTATAAAAGCGTTAAATCTGTGGAAGATGTTATAGTTATTT
Source organism: Candidatus Bilamarchaeaceae archaeon (assembly GCA_038870635.1). Taxonomy (GTDB): domain Archaea; phylum Micrarchaeota; class Micrarchaeia; order Anstonellales; family Bilamarchaeaceae; genus JAVZJR01. The sequence continues at coordinate 52,093 of JAVZJR010000003.1, forward strand.
CAAAAATAAACCCATCACCAGTTGAGTAGATTGGTGATTTAAATGGGCGAATCTCTTCGGAAGTGGGTAGCTGTTATAGGAGGGTTGGGTATAGGAATAGGCATTACATACCTCCTAAAAACCATAGAAGTTTTTACCATTAGCGATGAAATGTGGATTGGTTTGGGTGTTTTACTTTCTTTATGTGTCGGTGTTTCACTCTTTTTTATGATGAAGGGCGGCGGTTAATAATTTTTTTATTTTCATTTTTAAACTCTTTTTTTCAGGTTTTACTTCGATTATTCCTTCATTTGGTTGTCCGTAAAGAATAATATGATTTTTACCTGCCTTAAGCATAAATGCAAGAGCAGTTATGTCTTCCTCCCCGTAAATTTTCACCAATCCGCCAGTACTAAGATGTTTTTTTGCATTTTTTAATATAAAGGTAGAGAGAGTGCCAGGTGGGTTTTTATATTTTGCCTTTATCTTACCAAACGCCGCTATTATTTTTTTCTTATCTCTAGCTTTAATCTTTTTTCTTTTTATTCTGAAATCGCATACCGCGAGATAGGGTTTTTTGTTTATTTTTATTAAGCGAAGGGTTGTCTCATCACCGATTGCTACTATTTTTCTTTTTGTCTTTATATTTTCCACAGTCGTCTTCTTTCCAAATGGTTTTTTTAGTTGGGCCCTATTCTTACCACTAAATACTATGTACAAAAAACCGCCCGCAGGTGGATTAATCGTTAGCGTATTTTTCTGCATATTCACCTATGTAAGGCACAAGATATTTTTCACCTTTATACGCATAAGTGAAACCTATGTATAAGCAGTATAACCACACTAAGAACCCACCTAAAAAAAGCGTAAATGGAGATATAATAAAGCCTATGATTCCTAATAAGATAGCTTGCATCGCATGAAATTTTACATATTGTGGGTTTTTTGCTCTATCCTTTGCTATTAAAAAAACAATGAGGCCGGTAAGCCAAGTAAGAATGTATGCAATAAACGCCAAGGTATTGTCCTCATTTTTTTCTTCTGTTGTTGTTTTTTGTACCTCTTCTTTTTTTGTTTCCTCCACTTTTTCTTTTACTTCTTTTATAGTTACAGTTCCTCCCACTTGAATCACCGTTTATCTATCTTTAATAATATTTTTAAACTTCATTATATTAATCAAAACCATGAATTCTGACGACATTAAGAGCCTGCACTGGTCAGAAATAATAGCAAAAAAAGTTTCAGAAAAACAAAAACCCCCCTTTGTAGTAGCTGCAGGTATAACTCCTAGTGGTCCAGTCCATCCAGGTACTTTGTGCGAATTTCTTTTTGCCTACGCAATAAGCAAACAATTGGAAAAATACGGCCAAGTGCGATATATATTTGTATCTGATGATTTTGATGATCTTGATTCTGTTCCAGAACCACTTAAAAAATACGAAAAAGTCATTCTTGAAGATATGGGGCAGCCTTTATGTATTGCACGTGATCCTGCTGGTTGTCACAAAAGCTTTGCAGATCACTTTATTGCTGAAACTAAAACTATTATGAATATTTTTGGCGTATCTTTAGAATTTCTTAGAGCAAGCGATTTATATTCGAAGGGCTATTACGATGAATACGCCAAAATGTTATGTGAAAAAAAAGATGAAGTAAAAGAAATTGTGCGTGTAAGTTCAAATAGAGAGGAAATGCCTTCGGATTGGTTTCCTATAATTCCACTTTGTGAAAGATGCAGTAATCTCTCAAAAAATGTGATATTAGAATATCATAGCGGAGAGTATTCATATAGATGCTCCAAATGTGGTTATGCTGGAAAAGATAAAATTGAAAACCACCATTATAAGCTTCTCTTTCGTCTTGACTGGCCTACCCGGCAAAAATTTCTTAATGTTTCTGTAGAAGGTGGCAGTGTTGATCATCATAGCCCCGGAGGAACTATAAGTACTTTGATTGCGATTCATAAACAGATATATAAAGAAGAACCGCCTTTTCTCTATAAATTTGGTTTGTTGAAGTATATGGGAAAAAAATACAGCAAGAGCAAGGGCATAGGTCACACTGTTAACGAACTTCTTGAACTTTTGCCGGTAGAACTCATAAAATATATTCTTTTTAGACCCGATATAGATGAGGATAAGGAATTAGCGATTACAAAAGAAACGCTTTTTCCTTTGCTTGATGAGTTCAAGTACATCTCTTCGGTTGATAAAACCAGCAAAAACATAACAAGGGCGGATTATAAAAAAGCAATAGCGTTTGAATTATGCGAAGCTAAAACAATATGGAAAGCTGATATAAGTGATATGGTTATTTACTATAACATTTATGAAGACTGGGACAGAGTTGGGAAGCTTTTAGATGATGCCCAAGGTGTTAAATACTTACAACCTTATATCGATAAATGGTTAAGTAGAGGTCTTGTGCCTGACCGTTATGTATTTAAGATATCCTTAGCAGGAGAGCCATCCGCTGCAGTAAGAGAATTTTTCTTGTCTCTTGATGAAAGTATGAATGCAGAGACCATCCATAATACTGTGTTTGTAGTTGCCCAAAAATTAGAAATAGAACCAAAACAACTTTTTAAGGAGTGTTATCAGTGGATACTTGGTAAAGAAACAGGTCCGAGATTAGGAAAATTAATCTATGCTGTTGGTGTAAAAAAGTTTAAAGAAAATATAAAAGTGTGATGGTTGTGGTAAGAATACTTAAATTAGGAAAGCTATCTGATGTAATAAAAGAAGCTAAAAAAGTTGTTGAAGAAGGCGGAATAATAATCTACCCCACTGACACTGTTTATGGGATCGGAGGTGACGCTACCGAACCATCTGTTGTGAAAAAAGTAAAAGATATCAAGAAGATAACAGATGATAAGCCTTTCTCAGTTATGTTTTCTGATATTTCAATGATAGAGGAGTACTGTATTGTTGATTTTGCTACCGAGCTCATTCTTAAAAAATATCTTCCGGGTCCTTACACTTTTATACTTAAGCTCCACCGCCCAATCGCTGCCGCAAATGATCTTACACTCGGTGTAAGAATACCTGAATTGAGTTTTTGTTATGAACTTTGTAATGCGGTTAAACGACCCATAATCACTACAAGTGCAAATATAACTGGTTTTTCCCCACCCACAAAATTCTCAGATATTGACCCTCTGCTAATTGAAAAAGTAGATCTTGCAATAGATAGTGGGAGTACAAAATATGGAGCTCCATCCACTATAATAGATTTAGTCGAAAAAAAGATAAGACGACAAGGTGAGGCACCAATTGATCTTCAGGAGTTTCTTTCAATTTAATTATATCTCGTTATATGTTAAACTATTTTTTTGACAGAACGATTTTATTTTTTCCTTTTGTCTGAGGTTTGTTTGCTCTTTAAGTAAAACTACGCCTTTTACTTTTTCCACGTTTTTCTCTACTCCTTCAAGTAACAGTTCCTCAGAAACCTCGTTTATCATATACTTAGGTAGTATATGTCCTACTGCGTGAGGTGTTGTTTGAATAAATGAAGTAAACTCTTTTGCATAATGTCCTCCCCCGATTGCGAAAAAACTTTCATATATTTCTTTTTTTCTGACCATATATGCAGTTGCTTCTGCTACAATTTCTGCTGCTTTTTTATCTTTCCATTCATTTTCTGTGCTACCTATCTCTACGAATATAATAGGTTTTTTTATTGTAGGGCCGTGGTGGTCTGCTTCTATTACAACACTCCAATCAGTCATTCCTTTTTCTCTTCTCAACTCTTCTGCCTTTATAATAAAATCTTTTATTCTACTTCCGTACGCAATGTTTAATTTTCGTGCTTCCCCGCCCATATCTGCATCACCCCAATTACCTGGGTGGTGCGCTGTTATTAATTTCAGAGGATTTTTGCTCTTATGCGAACTGAGTATAACTAAATAATCACTATCTATTTCAGGTTTTTCTAAAACACTTTCTGCTCTTGTGTTCACCATTTCCACTCCCTTTGGGCAAAATGAAAATAATATTTCTGCTATGTTTTTGCTTGCAATATTTCTACTCGTATATATAATTGCTGGCATTTTCTCACCTAAACCAGCAAAAATAGAAGTGTTAGGGCACATGCTACAGTTATATTGTCGTCAAATGGAAGAGGAAGCGATTCAACAATCGCCCCTGCTAAACCAGCTAAAAAAGCCAGTGGGCCTATGAAAAAGAAAGCAATAATAGAAGATAGAAAAAAAGAAATAAAACCTTCTAATGTTTTATTTTTATTATAGGGTAGTTTTATTTTTCCACGTATTCCCACTAACGTTGAAAAAGCATCACCAAATCCTATTATGATTAAACCAGCAGCTATATAGAGCGGATTTTGTATTATGCTTATCATAAAAAGCACACCGGTTGCATAGCAAGCTGACCCCCACCCAGGAAATCTTGTACCTTCTCTTTCAAAATTCTTTATAAACCAGTCAACTAATGGATTAGTCTTTCCTAAATATGCTTGGTTAACTAAAATTAATCCTATTAAAAGTATAACGAATGTTGCGCCCATCAAAACTCCTTTTCCATAAAAGAAAAGTATCGCAATAGCAACAATAGCCACAATCATATGAAATATCTGTCTTTTATCCTCGGTGCCCTTGTTTTTGATTTTATTTTCTTTTTTCCATAAAGAGTCAATTAAATGATATATTATCAGTGCAAGGGCCAAAGCAGCACTTATGTCTCTGAAACTATGAACTGCGAGTACCAACCTGGTTAATGATATAAAAAGTGCCAACAGTGCATACGCAATAAATGAATTTTTATTAAGAAAAGAAATCATCAATATGAAAGCAGTTAAAGCATGTAAACTTGGCAAAGAATAATCTTGCGGACAGTAATCAAGCCCAAGCGAAACGCAGGGTCTTTCAACAGCCAAAGCAATTTTAAGAGCAGTACCAATTATTACACCTAATGCCAAGGCCAATACTATCTTTGCAATCTTTTGTGGTCTTCTTTCACCAATAACTATCGCAAGTAAAAGAAACGTAAGATAGATTATGTCATTGTCTAAAAAAGAACTCACCGATGCTAACAATCCGCTATTCATAGTATGTGCAAATTGAGTTATTATATCCATCTTACCACTCCTAAAAATTTACAAAGGTAAAAACTAACATGCTTGCAAAAGAGAGCAACACGAAGTAGACCGCACCTCTTGACTTTCTTCCTTCAATATCTGCGACATAAAGAGAAGCGATTAAAGCATAAATAATTAAATACGCAGGTATAAGCGAAGTTATAAAGTTTAATTTTGCTGTGGCTATTGTGCTATTCTCAATTATGAAGGTCGCTATACTGCCAATGAGTGAAAGAGAGATTTTCAATATAAATGGTATTATCAAACCACCGAATAAGATGGTGTACTTTTGCATTGACATCAAAGCCGCTCTTTCCCTTTTTATTTCAAAGTTTTTTAGTATATCCTCAGCGATGAAGTGTAGCTGTTCAACAGAATTAGTGTCGTAAGCATGTTTTATCATCATACAAACTTTTTTTAGAGCAGGCGATTCATTTCTTTTCCAAAAATCTTCAAGCACCTTATCAGTGTTTATGTTTGTGTTTAACTGCCTTTTAGCTATGATTGCCTCTTCTGAAAGTGCTTTGTAACCACCAGACGCCATAACTTCAAATATTTTCTCAATCTTTGCTGATTTTGGTAATGCAGCGATAGAAAAAAGAGCATCAGGTAAATACTGTTCTATTTCCTCTATTCTCTTTTCTTTTTTATAGTCTTTGTATATGCTCGCCCCCATGATGATAAGACCTAATAAAACACCAACCACATTTATAATAGAGTCGTTGAGTAAGGATGAAATTATAAAAAGTCCGGCGCCTATTATAAGACCTACTGGTGGCGCGGATTTTTTTGGCATTAAAGGACTGTAAGGAACCATACTTTTGCTGAGCAAGAGAAGGGCTGCGCTTATCGCGGGAAAAACTATTAACAAAGCCAAAGCAATAGTGAGATCATCAAGAAAACTGCCACCGCTATAATTCCCCACAAGCACATATATTATAAAGAAAGTGGGGAGTATAGCAGTAGTCATTATAAAAAGCATTCCAAAAATAGCATTTTTAGAAGCGCTTTCTCTTAACTCATGCTGCTGGACAGCTAAGAGTTCATCGCCTATTCTTTTCATCTCAGTTCCTGAACTTCCTACTTCATACGCTGAGAGTATTTGAGCAAGTGCTCTTTTTATAGAATAAGATGAGAAAAGAGTGGCAAATCTTGAAAAAGATTTTTCAAGTGTAATCCCACGATTAACATCATTTATTATTTTTTTTATTTCTTCAGCCATTTCACTTTCTTCTTCAGCAGCCATCGCCAAGCATCTTATAAACGGTATTTTCATATTTCTGAGCATTCCAATAGTTCTTAATAGAAAAGGCATTTCAGCTTCCATTTTTTTTGTTTTTGTTTTTAACTCGAAGGAAGGCAATGAGATTAGAAAAAGAAAGATTATCAATCCACTAAAAATAGAATAGGTAAGAGCATCTGTTAATTCATTAGATGCTGCGAGCAGCAACAATAGGATTAAGATAAAAAAAATAATTGAAACTGTAAGTGAAAGGGTAAAGTATTTGCCTGTTTTTGTTTGAGGGTAAAGCTTCTCTAAAGGTTCAAGTAATTTGCTTTTTACTTCTATTTCAGGAAAGTTTTGCGAAAGTTCAGCGAGATTTTTTAGTAGCATTTTTAGACCTCTTTTCTTTTATATCTGTGGCATTTTCACTAAAACTATACATCTTTTGTTGGAAGTCTTTGTAAAAGTTCACAAATTCAAGTGGGGCTTTTTCTATTATTTTAGTCCTCAATTTCCATTCTTCAGTAAGCTCTTTACTGCTCATGTTGAAGCTCGTTGCGATTTTCTCAAAGAGTTTACTGCTTTTTTTGAATCTTAATTTTTTACTTTTGCTATCAATCACAAAAATTGTATTTATGTTTTTTCCTACTTCTGCTATCTCAGTCATTTTTCTTATTTCAACATTCTTCCTTTTTTTCTTATCGTAAACGAGCATCCTACGTTGGATTACTAAACAATCTATAGCTTCTATATCATTTTCATTTATTCCGAAGGTTTTAATTCTCTGAACCGCTTCATACGCACCCTGCGCGTGTATGGTCGCATAGCTTCCTCTCGCTTGGCCAGCGAGTAAAACATCAAAAAGTGCTTCAAATTCTATTTTATTTCTCACTTCGCCTACTATCATCCTATCCGGTCTCATTCTCAATGTATCGTACATCAAGTCCTTTAAACTTATATTCATATCTCTATTTGCAACTAGTCGCAATTGGTGCTCGTGCGGGATGTTAATTTCTGGTGTTTCCTCTGCTATTATCACGCGCTCGTTCCCAGGTACAAAAGAGAATAATGCGTTTAGCAAGGTTGTTTTTCCGCTTCCTGTGTTGCCACCTATAACGACTGAGCTATCGCTTTGCATTACAAGCGAGAGAAATGCCAGTGCTTCCGTTGTTGTTGAACCAAGTGTAGCGAGTTCTTTTGGCGAGAATGGTCTTGATCTAAATTTTCTTATGGTTATTTCCCCTGCGGATATTGGCGGCAATGATGCATGAAGACGACTCCCATCGGGAAGCATTGCGTCTAATCTTGGATTTTGAAGTGTGATATGCCTACCTAAACCCATTGCCATCTTATTAACAACATCTCCTATTGCTTTTTCACTTGTGAAACAAGCATTAACCATTTTCCATCCTTGATTTTTTACGTATACATAAGCAGGTTTGTTTATCCCAATCACACTTATCTCTTCTATATTTGGGTCTTTTAACAAATTTTCTATGAATGCAAAACCATAAACGTGCAGATAAGCGAATTCTGTAAGGTACTCCATCTGGTCTGTGTCTAATACTATTCCATTTTCTTCTGCAATTACTGTTAAAAGGTTTTTTATAAAATCTTTACTTTCCTCAGGTGTGCTAATATCTTTTGCGCGTACTGCTTCCCTGAATCTCTCCTCAATATTAAATATCATCTGTTCTTCCTCTTGACTAAGACGGGGAAGAGGAAGTTTGTACTCACCCTCACTCAATATTTTCCAACCTAGCATTAAATTTCTATAGGAAGTAAGATTTTTTAACATAATATTAGAAATGTATTGTTAATATTCTATACCAAATTAGCGGTGATTTTATGAACAACTCTGAAAAATTTTTAGTCTTAATTGCACTAGTGCTTTTTGCAATAGCGATTTTTTTACCATCTACAACTCATCCAACAAATCAAACTAAAGAAAATTCTACTTTGATTAAAGGAAAGGAAATAATCTATAACGCAATAAATTTTGGTTATAATAAGTCTGAGTATTATTATGTTTTTTCTGAAAATGTGAATGGCTACGAGCAAGTATATACGCTTATGAAAAATGTTAATGGTGAATATGTTAAGATAGATGATAAAATTGGTACTAAAGAAATTTATTTTGTGGGAGGCAAGTCATTTCTTTGTGTGCAATATTTAGATGAAATTAAATGCTCAGAAACTACTAATCTAAACGAAACCCCACTTATTAGGTACTATGCCTCTCTTAAGTCTAAATTTTTCAATAACAACCAGATAGAAAAAGAGAGAACTATGTTTGATGAATTTTTTTCTAAAGGTTATGTGGTAATAAAAAAAGTTGAAGAAACTACAAAGTATGGTAAAAAATGCATAGCGGTTAATTATGTAATAGACTACACTAACATGAGTGTTAGTGATGCTACAAAATATGGCATTTCTCTTGATATACCTAAGTATTTTGAGTGGTCAATATGCGAAGCAGATGGCATTCCCTTCTACAAAGAATTTACTTATTCTCATAAAGGTGTCGAATACAAAAATGAGTTTTTAATAAAGGAATTTGGAAAACCAAGTCAAATAATTGTCCCTGAAAATCTTACTGATGATGCATACTCTCTTTTAGTTACTGAAATGCAGGTTCAAAATACTTTTGCTGAATGTTTCACCAAAACCTCAAAACAAGATAAGGAGAAATGCATCTCTTTGTTTGCTTTTAAAATTGCAAACCCATCCTTCTGCCTTTTAGCAGGCGATGAATCTGACCGATGCATCGTGCGTTTAATTCCTTATATAAAAGATGAAAGTTGGTGCCAAAAAGTACAGGATAGCGATTTCAAGGATGATTGTTTTATAGAAGTTGCTGGAGCTCTAAAGAATTCATCGTATTGTCAAAATATAACTAATGCTAAAAAGATTGAATTTTGCATGAATGTCTCTGTTCAAAACCAATCTGTAAAAGTTGAGGAAGAAGGACACTCTAATGAAAATCAATCTCAATCCAACTCTTCAATAAACACTTCTAAGACTAACTCTTCTGATCATCCAGAAATAATAAAAAGGATTTTAGATGAAATAGAGAATTCAAGTAAAAGTGAAGAGAAATGAAGATTGCGATAGTAAGTGATACTTTTAGACCACAAAAAAATGGCGTAGTTGTGTTTTTAGAGGATTTTCTTCCTCGCCTTGCAAAAAAAACAGACGTAGTTGTAATCGTGCCCGGACAAAAAAACTATTTAGTAAAAAGTCGAGATGGCAATATAACTTACTATTTTTTGCCATCTCTTCCATTTCCTTTCTATCCTGGTTATCGTATGGCTATTTCCTCTCGTACTGAAATAAAAAAAATATTAGAAGAAGAAAAACCTGATGTTGTTCATTTACACGCACCGGTATTAGTTGGCTTAAAAGCTCTCTATATTTCTAAATCTATTAACATACCAACAGTTATCACTTACCACACTCACTTTCCAGATTATGTTTCTCATCTTTCTAAAGGTCTGCTTAAGGGCGACTTTGAAAATATTGCGAAATTACCAGTAAAAAAACTCATAAAAACAGTTTTTTCTAAAGCAAATGTTGTCACCGCGCCTACTCCTGCATTACGAGAAGAGCTTCGCTCCTATGGTTTACCAAATGTGGAGTTTATTCCTAATGGAATAGATTTTTCAAAATTTAAAAATTCAAAAAAAGTAAATGTAAGGGCAAAACACAACATACCTAAGAAAAACAAAATAGTCCTCTATGTCGGAAGGATAAGTTTTGAAAAGAAAATTGATATTCTTTTAAGCGCTTTTAAAAAAGTACGTGCTACTCGTGAAAACACTACCCTTTTGATTGTTGGCACTGGCCCTTACCTTAACGATTATGTAAAACTTGCAAAAACAATGAATTTGCAAGATGTAATTTTTGCTGGTTTTGTACCTGATGCTTATCTTCCTTCTTATTATAAAATAGCAGATGTTTTTGCTTCTGCTTCTGACACTGAAACCTTTGGTCTTACTTTTATAGAAGCTATGTTTTTTGGTTTGCCCGTTGTCGGTGTTAATAAGCTTGGGGCAAGTGATGTTATAAAAAAAGAAACTGGTCTTCTTGCAGAAGCAGGAAATGCAGGAGATTTTGGTCGTTGTCTCTCTATCCTTCTTGACCACGATAACTTTGCAAAAGAGCTCGGAAAAAATGGCAAAAATGAAGCTAAAAAATATTCAATAGAGAAAGTCACTCGGGATTTTATGAATATATACAAGCGATTATGTTAATTGCTATCTCTCTACTGGGAAATTTTTTTCATTTTCTTCTAGAGCATCAAGACCAGGTAGTTTTTCTCCGCATAGATATTTTATCAATGCTTTACCAGATAAGCTAACATATCCATACTTTTCTTTTCTAAAACCAAATGTTTCTATTGCGCTTGTGGTATGTCCTCCTCCAAGTAACGAGAAGCCCTTACTGTTTGCTATTTCATTTAGTAATTGCTTCGTACCAGTACCGAAAAGAGGTTGCTCATAAACCCCCATCGGCCCGTTCATAACTATTGTTTTAGCATTTTTTATTATAGCTGAATACTTTTCTATTGTTTTTTGGCCGATATCGAATATTTCACCTTTTTCTATTCTATCAATTGATGTCTCTACTCTTTTTCCATCTATATTGAGAGCAACATCAGATGGTATTTCCACTCCTTCTATTTCTAATATTTTTTTTGCCCTTTCGAAGTATTCTAAAAGACCTTCTTTTTCTAAGTATTTTTCAGAATCGCCGACACTGTAGCCTTTCGCTTTAAGAAGAAGAATAGCAATAACCCCTCCTGTTAAGTATTTTCCTTTTTTGCCTGCTCTCGCGTAGTTCTCTATCATATCAAATGAATCCTCTATTTTTGAGCCACCTAAAACAAAAACTGTACCATCGCTTTCTTTTACTTTTTTGAGAGCGCTTACTTCTTGTGCCAAAACTGGTCCATAAAATGCAGGTATGATTTTTGAAAAACCAACAACACTTGAGTGCGCTCTATGCGCTACGCTCAGCGCATCTAAGACATAATAGTCTGCAAGATAAGACAATCCAACTATTTCGCCACTCTCAAGATTTTCTGATTTAAGGAATCTCACATTTTCCAGAAGAACAATGTCGCCATCATTCATCATCTCAACAGTTTTCTTTACATTAGCACCAATTACATATGGTACAAATATTACCTCCTTTTTCATTTCGCTAGAAAGAAGTTCTGCATGTTGCTGCAGCATTATAAAGTCAGGGTCGCCGTCTCTCCCCTGATGAGCCAATGCTATTACTTTTGCTTTTTTGTCGCTTAGCATTTTAAGCGTTTTTGCGTGCATTTTTATTCTTTCATTCATCTGCACCTGACCGTTTATAACAGGAGAGTTTAGGTCTACTCTAACTAAAATTTTTTTACCTTTAATATCATAGTCCATAATATTTCTCATTTATCCCACCAAATCTAATTATTCAGAATTATTTTTAGGTTTTTTTCTTTTTTCCCATTCCTCTTTTGATTTGCAATTAGGATCTATGCACATATCATATCTTTTCTTTCCTTGAATCACTCTTATCATTGGCTTTTTGCACCATTCACATTCCTTACCTAAAGATTTTACTAAAGCACCAGAAGGCAATGGATAAATATTTTTGCAATTTGGATAGCCTTTGCAACCAATAAATTGTTTTCCATCCTTCGTTTTTATTATGGTTAACTCATTTCCACATTTTTCACACTTTCCTATATAATTTTCTTTTTTTTGGGTTTCTCTAAATGCTTCTGCTAGTTCCTTCCCTATTTTTTCTTCATTTTTTTTCCATTTATCGAGTATTTGTATTAATATTTCTTTACCTTCTTTTATTACTTCTTCTTTATCTATTTTTCCTTCAACTATTTTATCCATGTCGTTTTCTATTTTTCTTGTTAGTTCTTCATCTAATATTTCAGGAGCGTACTTTTTTAGTATAGCATCTACTGTAAGGCCAAAATCAGTTACCTCTATTTTATTACCTTTTATATATTGACGTTTAAACAAAGTATCTATTATTGTTGCCCTTGTAGCCTTTGTTCCTAAATGTCTTTTTTCGAGTTCTGCTACTATGGATGCATGGGTATATCTTTGCGGCGGTGTTGTCTCTTTTTTTGTTTTTTTCTTGTCCTTTATATCAACATTTTCTTTTTCTTCAAATTTTGGTAATTCTATTTCCTTTGTTTTAGCATATGGATAAAAATCAAACCAACCCCTTTCTACTGTTCGCCCTCCGCTTGCAACATATTCTTCGCCATTGCTTTCTACTATTATGGTAATATTCTCTCTTTTTGCGGGTGGAGCGAATGCTGCTAAAAATCTTCTTACTATCAAATCATAGAGTTTTCTTTCTTGAGTGCCTATATTTTTTGGTGAGAGGCCGGTTGGATGTATAGCCGGATGCGCAGGGTCTTCTTTAGTTCCTTGTCTTATTTTAAACCATCTGTTTTGGATTATCTTTTGGGTATCTTTTTGATATTCATTTTGCTCGCCAAGTCGTTGCACGATAGATACGACGTTTATTGTAGAGGGTATTTTTTGTGATGAAGTTCTTGGGTAAGTTATTAACGAATCCTCATAAAGAGATTGGGCGACCTCCATTGTTGTAGTTGGAGCAAATCCAAAAACTTTGTGTGCTTCTACTTGAAGACTAGTTAAGTCGAAACAAGGCTCTGGATAAATTAATGAGTCTTTTTTATTTATTAAACTTACAACACCTTCATTTTTTGTATTTTCTAATGCTTTGTCTGCTGCTATTTCATCAAAAAACCTCTCTTTTTTGTGTGTAAATTTAACATCTTTTATTTTTACCGTGAGTACCCAGTAGGGTTGTGGTACAAATGATTTTATTTCTCTTTCTAAGTTAGCTAGTATATCTAGGGCCGGACCTTGCACTCTACCTATGCTCAGTGTTTTATATGTAGAGGCAGTTCTTAACGATTTCATTAGGGCGCGGCTAAGGTTAATACCATAATACCAATCTAATATATGTCTAGTTTCACCAGCGTATGCATTATTATAATCAAAATCGCCCATTTTTTCATAAGCTTCTGCAAGGTCGTTTTTTGTGAGTGCAGAGAACTTCATTCTTCTTCCTTCTTTTATATTAGTTGCAAATCTAAAGATATTATAAGCAATAGTGGAACCCTCTATATCATAATCGCAAGCAGAGACAAAATGATCAGCCTTTTTTCCAAGATTTTCTAAAACCTGAAGATATTGTTTAGTGTAATATGATTCTTTGGAGACTTTGTAAGCAGGTGCCCACTCTATATCAAAAACAGGATAATCCCAGCTTTTTTTCTTTTCTGTGAGAGTGTATATATGGCCAACTGCTGGTGCAACATAGATTTCCTTATTGTCTCTTGTTAGGTGGTAGTAACTAACGTTACCCACATTTACTCTTTTTACCGTTCCGCCTATTGCTTCAGCTATTTTTTGAGCAACTTTTGGTTTTTCTGCTACCACCAACTCAATCATATCCTAACCTTTCAAAAGAAAAGAAATAAAAAGAGACTACTGGCATTTGTGCGTTAATTGATTGCAGGTTTCTCCAGTGATGCAATCTTTATCTGTGTTGCAATAGCCTGTTTTTGCTTTGCATATATGGTCTATGCAAACCTCCCATTCATAGCAGTCAGTATTTGCATTACAGTGGTCTTTTCTTGGTATGCATTTATGTACTTGAGAGCTACAGTATTCCCACCAATTGCAGTCATTATCGGCTACACAGTATCCTTGTCTTGCTATGCACTTATGTTGCTCTAGATCACACTTCGTCCAAGCCGTACAATCATCATCATTTTTGCAATAACCAGTTTTTGGTTTGCAATAATTTGTCTTTATATCACAAACCTGCCAGGTTTCGCAATGTCCGTCCATGTTGCATCTCCCTGCTAAAGGCAAACATTTTTTAGTTGCAAAATCACACTTTTCCCAACTATTGCAATCAGTATCCTTATTACAAAGACCAGCTTTTGGTTCACATTTGTGCCTTTCTGGATTACAGTATTCAAAATTTGTGTCACACGCTGCGTCAGAATCACAATAGCCCGCTGCTGCTATGCATTTGTTTTCTGCATTGCAAACTTGCCAAGTTTGACAATCTTTATCCTCTCTGCACATTCCACTTAAAAAATTACACTGATGTGTTTTTTTGTCACATATCTTTAAGGTATCATTACAATCAGCATCAGCATTACAATAACCAGGTTTTAGTTCACAAATTCCTTTTTCTATGTTGCATATTTGATACTCTTTGCAATCGCTTGCTTTAGCACATTTTGTTGTGCTTTCCGTGCAGCCGTATAAAAACAACATACCTAATATTAATACTAATAACACAAATCGTTTCATAGTTTTTTGTTTATTTAGATGGTTTTTTAACTATTTCTAAGATCTTTTTTAAATCTTTTCCGCTAAAATCTGCAGCTGTTTTTTCTATATTTCCTCTCATAATTCTAAATGTTAGCATTCCTGCTTTTTTGGCAGGCACTATGTCTTTTTCTTCTTTATCCCCGACCATTAAACACTCTTCAGGTTTTGCTTTTATTTTTTTTATTATTTCTTTGTAAAATTTAGTATTTTTTCCTCCTTTTTTTTCATTCACTACAAAAACTTCTTCAAAATACTGTGCTATTCCTAATCTTAGCAGTTTATCCCATTGCTTTATGCTTATTCCTTCTGAAGCTATATAAAGTTTTATTTTTTTATCTCTTAATTCAAGAAGAACACGAGGGACTTCTGGGTAAGGAAGAATTGTTATTTTAGTATCGTGGTAAGCGGCCACTGCTGCGGCAACATATCTCTCCCTTTTTTTGACTCTCAATTCTTTTAATAAATCATCAAAATGATGTTCATAGTTAGAGCCTTTTTCTTTTATTTGCCTGTAGAGAAGTTTTTCTAATTCTTCTTCTTTTACGTTTAAACCTGCTCTTATCATTGCTTTGATTGCATTTTTTCTCGCCAATGTAGCAAAATCTCTCGATGGATAAAGAGTATCGTCAATATCGAAAAATATGTGTTTTATCATAAAAAAATAATAAAAGGAAAGGTTTATTATTTTCTTGTACCTACCGAACCAAAATCTATGGGAACATCGAATGATGGTCTGCCTTTAGCCACCTTACAATCAGTTTCCTTTGCTTCGGGTATCTTGTTTTCGTCATAGCCGATGACTACTATGCTCTGTCCCCTATCTTTAAGTACGACGTCTCTTTTATCACATGAACCATTTCCAAGCAATGATATATATTTTCTATATGCAACATCATTTATTGCTTTTTTAATTTCTCCTGTTAAGTTTGCGACTGCGCCCCCTTTACAAGTGGGTTTTTCACCTTTGCAAATTTCGTCGATAGATTCAAGTGAGTTACATTCTATTACTTTTCCTTCGTTTTTAAAGCTGCACCCAACTTCTGCGAGTTTATTATCACTCATCTTCTGCGCTTTTGTAATAAAACTTGTATCACCATTTTTTCCGTTTGCATCTATTTCTATTTTGCCTACACCTGAATAATAAGTATCTTTTAATGTCATAGGACTACATGGATCACATTCATCTTGGGTAGGGTATTTTTCTTCTATTTTATTTATATATACTACCGGTAAGAGGCCTTCGCCATCTTTTTTAACTGTTTCTCTCGCTATTTTTATCATTCCTACTCCTAATTTTTCGAATGCGTTGTCATGTTTTTCTTTTGTCACGTACTCTTGCGCTTTTTTATCCATTTTATCCATTTTATCGTACAACTTTGCGCCACTGAACGCTACTCCTCCTAAAGCAATTATACCTGCAACTGCGGGTAATATTTTCTTCCATTTTTTTGGTACTGGTTTTGCGGCAACTTCTGGTTTTTTAACAACATTATCTATTTTTTCAACCATATTAAACACCTTTTATACACATTATATGTATGTGTTAGAATGTATTTATAAATGTTTTTATTTTTTCAATGCTTTTTCTAGTTCTTCTAAGAAGTTATCTGGTGTTATCTTTCTTTTTTTATAGCTCTGTAGGAATAGTTTCTCTAATTCTGTCTTTTGTTCTTCTGTTTTTATTACTGTGGTCTCTTTCTTTATTGTCTCCTCATTGTTGTTTTTATAATTTGTGTAAAGTTTATACGCTCCGACAATAGTCGCTGCAGCTACTGCTGTTGCCACTATACTTCCTACTATCCATTTCCCTACATTATTTTTCTCTTCTTTTGGCTTTGTCGATGGTTTTTTGTTTGATTGTATAGATTGCAAAACTCCGTCAATTATTTTTTCCATTTCTATTTTTTCATTTTCTTCTTTCCTTGTTTCCGGTCTTCTTATAACTTCTGTTTTTTCGTATTTTGTTTTATCTTCATTCTTTTCTTTAGCATCTATTATAATTGTCGGCGTCTCTTCTTTTACTTCAGTTTTA
This sequence comes from Candidatus Bilamarchaeaceae archaeon, assembly GCA_038870635.1. Taxonomy (GTDB): domain Archaea; phylum Micrarchaeota; class Micrarchaeia; order Anstonellales; family Bilamarchaeaceae; genus JAVZJR01. Next base: position 68,819 of record JAVZJR010000003.1, read on the forward strand.
ACTTCTTCTTTCTTTTCTTCAGGCTCTTTTTTCTCCTCTACAACAGCCTTCTTATCTTCTACTATCACTGCTGGTTTAGCCTCTTCTTTTTTTTCTACTAAATCAAGAAGATTTGTACCTTTAACTTCTGTTTCTTCGGTTTTTTCTACACTCTTTACCTCTTCTTTTACTTCAGTTTTAACTTCTTCTTTCTTTTCTTCAGGCTCTTTTTTCTCCTCTACAACAGCCTTCTTATCTTCTACTATCACTGCTGGTTTAGCCTCTTCTTTTTTTTCTACTAAATCAA
>JAVZJR010000003.1:69203-107242 GCA_038870635.1 Candidatus Bilamarchaeaceae archaeon
AGAAGATTTGTACCTTTAACTTCTGTTTCTTCGGTTTTTTCTACACTCTTTACCTCTTCTTTTACTTCAGTTTTAATCTCTTTTTTTTCACCTAATTTTTCCATGTCTTTTTTTATCTCTTCTTTGAGTCCTTCGCTGGGTATTTCTTTTTTATCTTCTTTTTTGTTTTCTGTTAGTGTTATCTCTTTTCTTTTAAGTCTTCTTTCTTTTAAGCTCATAAGCGTCACCCTTTATTTTATTTCTTCACCAGGGAATAGTTCTTTTATTTTTGCAATGAATTTTTCAACTGTTTCAAATTCTGCTACTTTTCTAGCGGTTTCAGAAACTAATTTTTGTACTTCGTCTATCTTTTTTTCTATTTCGTTTATTTTTTCTTTTACTTGAGTTACTTCTTCACTAATTTCTACTATTAATTTACCTTGTGCATGTGTACGGTAATCAAGAGCATCCACTACAGAACTTAATGCAAAATCACCCTCTCTTTCTTTTTTTACGTATCTGTCCTCTGCTTCATCTTTAGTGAGGTACTCTTTTAACCTTTGATCTATTGTTTCTTTTTTAACATAGTTTTCTTCTAATTCATCGTTTAAATCATCTACTAAGCCTTCTATTTCGTTATTTAAGAGTTTTTTCACTTCCTCTTCACTTATTTTTTGTGCTACCTCTTTTTTAGTAGAGTTCAATTCTCTTTTTAATTCATTTAACTCCTCTTTTGTTGAATTCGTTTTTGATATGTATTTCTCGATTAAGCCTATCCTACTATCCATCTCATCATTATTTTCTTTGATTTTTTGTTCCAGTTTATCTGTTCTTTCTTTTAGATTTTTAACTTGATTGACTATGGTTGCAGTGCTCCTTTCAAAAGTCTCTAGAATAGGAACCGCACTTTTCAAAACCTCTGACAACCTCTGTTGTCTTTGTTCATTCTTAACATTACCATTTGGTCCGTTTTTTAAATTTCCATTTCCTTCCATATTTCTCCCTCAAAATATTCGTGTTTTATTCTATATTATTGTGGAAAGTATTTATAAATGTTTGCTTTTGTTTAAATGTGGTTTAATTTATCAATCTGAAAAATCCATTGTTCTTAATCTACCATATTTAAGCTCATAAACAGGCACTTGCCCAGGCGTAGGTATGTGGCCTTGTTTTATTTGATAATCTGTTCTTGCCTGAAAAGTGCCGGAATTTATTAAGACAACACCGCGATATTGCGCATAACTGTTCTTATGTACGTGGCCGCAATGAACTACATCTGGTATTTCTTCTACAACCATGTAATCTATATTCTCAGGTACTATTAGGTTACTGCCATAGATGGGTGAAAGGTGTCGTCTTTTCATATACTCCACCATAACTTTTTCAGGATTTTTATACGAAGTACCTGGGATATTTGCTATAAAAGAATCTATCGATGTGCCGTGATAGATGAGATGTTTTATTCCTTCTATTATTACATATGATGGGCTACCAATTCTTGTTATATCTGATTTTATAAATTCTTTTGGAATTGCTGGCATTGGTTCTCCTCTTCTTACCGCATCGTGATTGCCTGGGCATACTATTATGTCGATATAGTCTGGGATGGAAGCTACAAAATCATCGAACATTTCATATTGTTTGTATATATCCTTAACAACCAACTCTTTTTCTTGTCCAGGATAAATACCTATTCCATCTACTATATCGCCTGCAACAACAATATATTTAATTTTTGAAGCTAGTTTCTTCTCACTTTCATCTCCCTCTCCATGAAGCCATTTAACAAAGCGATCGAGCTGATTTTTAAGAAATTTATTACTACCAAAATGAATATCTGAAATATAAGCTACAGCTAAATCATTTTCACTTGTTTTTTTTGTATTCGTTACTGGTATGTCTGGCCATTCAACTTCACTTGCTATTAGGTATGGCTCCAAAACCTTGCCTGTTATAGCAATCACGTCATCAACACAAATAGTTTCCGCCTTCTTTTTTACGTCGCCAGAAAATACAACTTTGAAAGAATCATTTAGATCCTCAACCTCAAAAAAGTAATTTCCTGCTTTTGTTTTTCTTTTTTCAGTAACCATTACTATTACTCTGACGTTTTCACCAATGCTTTTTTTTGCTTTAGAAAGACTCACTGTAGGTATATCTCTTACAGTGTGTTTTAACAACTTGCTCATTCTCTCATAACGATTTCTAAAATATTTTACGAAGTTTTCTACTTCTCCTTTTGTGCGCGATTTATCCGTGACATCATATTGGTGCAATACTCTTATGTTAGACGGATACTCTTTTGCCTCTGCTAAAAAACCACTCGTCCTAACTTCTACTTCTTTTGGTTTTCTTTCAATTATAATTTTTTCAACATCTTCTTTTGTTATGAATGGTTTGTTCAAACTTAGCAATTTTTCTATTATCTCTTTATTATTTTTTATTAGTTCTTCTGCCTCGATGGAGACTCTTATTCCACGTGCGGTTAATCTTTCCATATTATCATTTTTTAACTGATTCAAGTGCGCCCATTATTGCCCAAAGCTGTGTTCGAGCGTGAGGTGGCATATTTATGTCATTACTTACTGATTCTATAAGATAAATCGATGCGCTTATCTTTACCGAGAGTTCATCATTTCCTTCTATCCTTGTTTTCGCTTCGCTTATTGCCTTCCTAATATTTTTTGGTATAGTCGTATCCTGTAACATCTCTTCCATCATATCATGCACCGCTTTGAGACTTTTCTCGACAGCCATAAAACCACCCCTATTTTTTTAACGGGCCCGATGGGATTTGAACCCACGACCGTCAGCTTTCTTCTCTTTTTTGGTTTTATCCTTAAAATATAGAAGGCTGCTGCGCTATCCAGGCTGCGCCACGGGCCCTTTTATTTTTCATTTATATTATAATTTGTTTTTAATTTCTTTGCTTTATTTAATGATTGTGTCTTAAATGCCCATAAAAGCAATATTGTTTGATTTGGATAATACACTGATAGATTTTTTAACGTTTAAAAAAGAGAGTGCTAAAGCCGCTGCGAAAGCGATGGTAGCACAAGGACTTCCAGCAAGCGAGATAGAAACTTATAGCAAAATATTCACGGTTTACGATGAAAAAGGTATAGAATATCAAAAAACCTTTGCGGATGTTGTTAAGCAATATAATCTTGAAATAAATTTGGCAGAGAAGATACAACAGGCAGCAATAATTGCATATCTAAAAAAGAAATTTGAAATATTGCGTCCCTACCCTCTAGTAAAATTTACTCTTCAAGCACTTCGTGAGAAAGGTTTTCTTTTAGGTATTGTTACAGATGCGCCAAGGAATAAAGCATGGCAAAGACTTGTCTTAACTGGGCTTGAAAATGAGTTTGAAGTAGTAATCACAAAAAACGATACAAATGAAGAAAAGCCAGCAGTTTCTGCTTTTTTGCTTGCAGCAAAAAAATTAGGACTAACTCCCTCTTCTTGTTTGTTTGTTGGTGATAATCCAGCAAAAGATATAAAGGGGGCGAAAGAGGCAGGTATGATTACTTGTCTTGCAAAATATGGTGTTTGGAATAGAGACAGCGATGTTAAAGCAGATTACGAAATAAATCAGTTTGAGGAATTAATCAAAATAATTGAAAAGGTGGAGTCATGATAGAAGTCGCATTGGAAAAGAGCAGTTATTCACCCGGCGAAGTCATAAATGGAAAGATTATTTTAAACTTTGAAAAAAAGATAAAAACAAGAGGAATATATGGAACACTGCTTTGCCATGAGAAGAAAAAAATAGTTTCCGTAAGGGAAATGGATTACTACGATTATAATGAGGATAAAAGCCTGGGTGTCCCACGCTCATCAAACTTAAGAACAACAGTACAATATCGTGATGATATAATCTATAGAGAGGACAAGGTTATCGCACAAGAAGGAACATACTTTAAGGAAACATTTCCTTTTAGTTTTTCACTACCAAAAAATGCCGCACCCACAAGCAAAGAGTATGGGCACGACAATAAAATAAATTTTTGGGAATTAGAAGTAAAAGTTGACATTCCATTTGCTTTTGATAAAAGAAAAATAATAGAAGTTTTTGTAGAAGGTTTATGAGATGATGGGATGGTGGAGATAACTTGCTATGGAGGTATTAATGAAATAGGAGGTAATAAGTTTTTAGTTGAGAGCAAAAAAACACGCATATTTTTAGATTTTGGCCAATCATTTACTTTGCTTGATGAATATTTTGTTCCAGAGGCATATCTTTATCCAAGGGAACGTTTTGGGCTGCGCGACTATTTTGCTTTCGATCTTTTACCTCAACTAAAAGGCCTTTACTCAAAAGAGGCCATAGAAAGAACTTCTCTTCCATTTTCCCATCCAGAATATGATGGTGTTCTCATCAGCCATGCTCATATAGACCATATTGAGCATCTTAAATATCTCCATCCAGAAATACCAATTTATTTAGGCGAGGCAACGAAACTTATAATCGATTCCGCACAGGTTACTTCTTTTAATGGAGTTTCTTACATAAAACAGGATACACCTACAATTACTTTTAGGACAGGTAAAGATTTTTCTATAGGTGATTTTAACATTAAACCAATTCATGTAGATCATTCCATACCAGGTGCTTATGGCTTTATAATAGAAACCCCTGAAGGAAATATTGTTTATAGTGGAGATTTAAGAAAACACGGTCCTCGTGCTGATATGACCGAAGATTTTTTAAAAAAAGCAGCAGAGTGTGACCCAATACTATTTATTATAGAAGGAACGCGCGTTGCAGAAAAAGAAAAAAGAAAAAATCATAGCGAGGGTTTTGTGCAACAGGAATCTTTACGTATAGCACAAGAGAAAAAAGGACTTATTCTAGCAATGCGTTATCCAAAAGATATCGATAGATTTAGAACTTTTTACAAAGTTGCAAAAGAAACAGGAAAAGAATTGGTCATAACACAAAAAACAGCGCATTTGTTATTGTCTTTAAAGAACGACCCAGTTGGTCTTCCTGATCCTTATAATGATAAAACAATAAAAATCTACAAACGTGAGAAAAAAGTTTATCAACCTTGGGAAAACCAAATAACTACTAATTGTGTTGATTCAGAATATATATCTAAAAATAAAAACAACATCATTCTCGAACTAGAATTTTCACAGCTTCCAGAACTTATAGATATAAAACCAGATGGAGGTGCCTGTATTCATTCAATGAGCGAGCCTTTTGAGGAAGACCCCCTCTCTCAGATTTCAGAAGAAGTTTTGAGAAGATGGGCAAAGAAATTCAATTTAGATTATTATCAACTTCATGCTTCCGGACATGCTTCCATGGGAGAAATATTTCAGTTTATAGAGCAGGTTAATCCTGAAAGAGTCTTACCTGTACATACAACAGGTGCCCATCTTTTTAAATGCGAAAACGTTCTCTTACCACTAAAAGGACAGACTATCTCTCTCGATTGAAGAAGCGGTAACTCAACAGCTACTCTTGTCATCACATCTCAGACTGGGACGGTAATTTCATCGTTACCAATTTTATTATGCATAATTTAAAATTAAAACTTATGTTTTTGACGAAATCTGCGAAGAGTAGGAGAAGCTTTATATATTTTTTTTAAGAAAAACAAACGGAAAGGGTGTGTTGATGGAGCTCACTGAGCAAGAAAAAATAAAAAATGGAATCTGTCCTTCCTGTGGTGCTAATCTTGTTTTTCAAGAAGGTTGTATGACTTGTATGCAGTGCGGTTGGGGCGCTTGCGACGGTTAATTTTTTACCTCTTGTTGTTTTTCTTTTTGTTCTTCCACTTTTAGCGTTTCTGTTTTTGGTATATTTGTTTCCGTTATTACTTTCACTACCTCCTCTTCTGACAAGAAAATGTAGTTTGCATTTTTTAATTTTTTATAAAATTTGTATTGATTCTCTAAAGAAGGAGGAGTTTCAAAGAAATTTCCTATCCCTTCGAACATACCATACCAGCCAGCTGGTACTAATAGTATCTCTACCAATCTTATGAAATAATTTGTACCATCGTAAAAGGTGCTCAAGTACATCTGAGTGGCGAGTAGCGTAAAACCAACAGCAATGTATACCAATCCCTTCTTTCTCTTTTTTTGTAATTCATACTCTGTGTTTTTCAATAATTGTGCAAAATAATCCTTTATTCTTTTTTTTATGAGTGCTTCTGTTTTTGGATTTCTTTGGGCATTTGGGATAGTAAATCTAACTTCGAATTCTCCTTTTTGCCTTTCGCTGTATTTTTTTTGAACTTCTTTTAAAAAATCATCTGAGAGTATTCTTGTTGAATACGGCGAAGGGTCAAAATCTGAAAATATATCGTCATAAGTGTCTAATGCTATGTTGACAAGATTAAGAAAGGTTGCTGGCTTTTTTTCGTCCTCTGCCACCATTTTTTCTATTTCCATAAAAAAAATTGAAACAAAATATTTATATTAAGACCTTATTGGATCTTGACCATCAACACATATGCAATTTTTGCCTGATTTTTTTCCTCTATAAAGTTGGTCGTCTGCTGCTTTTATCAATCGTTCTATTATCTCGTCATCGATTTTTTCTATATCCCCAACCACTTTTTTTAAGCTTGAAACTCCAAAGGTGCAGCTAACTTTTAGGATGCCTCCTATTCCTAAGTCTATTGCAATGTTGTTTATTAAATCTCTGAATCTTTTTGCGCACTGCACTGCACCGTCAAGATTGGTCATAACTAAATGTAAAAACTCTTCGCCACCCCATCTTGCTAAGAAATCGGGGTAGACATTTCCTCTTTCCTTATCATCTCTTTTTTTTCTCGTACTCTCAAATATCCGTCTACTTATTGTTTCTAATACTAAATCCCCTGTAAGATGACCGTAAGTGTCGTTTATTTGCTTAAAATTATCTATGTCAAACATTATCAGGGCGAAATCATCTATTTTTTTGCTATTGTATAGACTTATAGTTGCTTTTAGTTGTTCATCTATAGCTATTCTCGTTGGTAAGTTAGTTAATGGGTCAAAATTTTCTACTATCCTTGAAACACCGCTTGAGAGCGTAGATATGAGGAGCATTGTTTCCCTTATAGCTTCCTCGCCGGAAAGATTGGAACCACGTATAGTGAGATCATTGCCAGTTATGGTCCAAACACCAAGCTTTCTTGGTTCTGTATAGAAATTTTTAGTATATATTGGTGATATTATTTTTTGATTTTTTATATCGACAGGCAAATCAATATTTTTTTCAGCTTCGTAATCACCTATTTTTGTGTTGTATATTTTCATCTTTTTTTTATCTATAAATATAAACGCCATTTCATTATCAATAGCCGCAACTTGGGGTACGATGAGTGCTTTTTGTTTTAAATCGATAGTTTCATAAATTCTTAGGTCATAATCGCGTTCTTCCGCTACTTTTTCACATTCATTTAAGTTTTGCTTTACTGTTATAAAATGAATTAATTTATTTTTTATATAAAAATGCAAAGAAGAACTTTGGGGCTCCTTAAGATGAGAAAGTACCAATTCTAAATAACATTCAAAATCTTTGAAGTTTGTATTTTGGGCTCGACAAAGAGAATATATTGTCATTGCATATGCCGGTGATACGAGCACTTCTTCCACTAGAGGCGTATTATTTTTTTCTTTTTGTGGGATGTTTTTAAGTGGCCCACCATTATTTTTTAAGTTATGCATAATTTTATATAAATTGAAACAATTTAAAAAACTTCTTGAGGTTTAGAAATAGACGCCTCGGCCGGGAATTTCGCCAAAACAAATTTGGTTTCGAACCCGGGTCGCGAGAGTGACAGTCTCGTATGCTAGACCATTGTGCGTTTTTCTCTACACTACCGAGGCAGTATTTATTACCATTATTAATTGGTTTTTTAATCTTTTCGTGCGTGGTTTAAATCTATGCGTAAGAAAAACCACACAATAGATTACCTCATATTGTTTTTTTTGCTTTTAACCTGTTTAGGTGGTTTTGCAGTTAGCATAACAACACTTTTTATTTTGCCTTACTTTGTAAGCGAGTACTCTGTAATAAAAAGTTATGACTCCTTAGAGCGAATAGATGGTCTTACTATTGCAACTGCTGATCCACAACCAGATATTATGTATGCATACAACTCACCTGTGGTTGTGCCTATTGTGATACAAAAGCCGAATATAAAAAATGACCATTTAGTAAAACTCGTAATAAGCGAGAATAACAAGTTAATTAAAGAAATTGAATGCATTCCAGCAGATTTATCACAAGAAAAAATGATATGTAATGCTTCTTTTCCATATACTTATGCACCAAATTCTAAAATGGAAGTAAGGGCTGTTTTAGAGTTGTTTGATGGCAAACGATTTGTTAGCAATAAGATTCCACTTACCTATGATTGGGCAAATTATGAGAAAGGTTTCAGAAACATATCAAGCTCGCTTTTAATAATTATAATCCTTGGCTTTCTTCTTCTTATTCTACCCCTTAGTGCAATGATGTATCATCTTACTACTTTAGAAAAGCATCACGCAATATATAAGGGTGAGTACACTCTACAAAGTCTTCTTCAACCTTTTAGATATGTAAAAACAAAAGAGCAATTTTTTCAAGCTTTTATTTCTTCACCTCTTTTTTGGTTTATTGAATTTATAGGAGCATTCCTTCTAATCATATACTATGCGTTATCTGCAGACGTGTTTAAATCTGATACCTCGTTAGTCGCATTTTTAATAAGCGGTGGTTTTGCTTTTTTTGTGCCTTTTCTTTGGGTTGCGGTTTGGTGGTTAGCGGACTACAAAGAAAGGGAGCCGTTGAGAATAATAATTTCACTTTTTTTATGGGGCGCGTTCTGTTGTATTATATCTATAGGTATTAATACAATAGCAGAAGCATTTTTTGTAGTGCTTGGTTTAAGTTTGATAAGCTCGATGATCTTTCCTCCTTTGGTTGAGGAGTTTTTTAAAGGAACAGGACTTGCAATTTTTTCACTTCACCATGACTATTCAAGCATCGGTGATGGTTTAGTATATGGCTTCACTATAGGAATGGGTTTTGCTTTTATGGAAAACTGGCTCTATCTTTTAGATAATCCAATGGGTGCTGATATTACTATGTGGGCTTCACTTTTTTTCTTGCGTGCAGTGCTGTTTTCTGCAATGCATGGGGTGTATACAGCTGTAACAGGCGCACTGATAGGTTATCTAAAAACAATTGGCAAGCCACAAATTCTCCTATTCGGTTTTACTCTAATCCCTGCAATTTTTTTACATTCTATCCATAATTCAGTAGATATCTTGTCTGCTATTTTTGGTGACATTGGGGTTTTGGCTTATTGTTGTGTTGTTGGACCTCTTTTTGACTATGGCGGTCTTTTTGTAATAGCTGTTCTTATGTTAGCTTGGTTAAATCTATCGAGCAAAAGCAGAAAAAATAAAAGTATTTAAATGTTATTTTTTATAGTAGTTCATAGCAAATTTGTGATAAGGTGATGAGATGATATGCACCCAAAAAACAAAACATTCAGATAAATTAATTTCAGACAAATTTCAAAGATATAATGAAATAAGAAAAAAAGTGGAATTCGCAGAGAAATTTCTTGAAGCTTTAAAATTAGTTAATAATCTTTATCATAGTCCTAACCAAAATTATGACCCACAAAAAAGAGCGTATGCTATTTCTAATTGTAGACGTTTGATGGAAGAATCTCTACAGCTGCAGTAATATTTTTATCTGCAGCATATTGAAATCGCGATAGCTGCGATTATGCTTATTCCGGCAGCAATTGAAAGCGGTACAAGCGCTCCGTAAATTGCCCATAATGTACCAGCAATTAGACTTGCAGGCAAGTAAGCAGCACCTATCGCTGTGCTGTAAGCACCAAACGCTATACCTCTTTTTTCTGGTGGGGCCATATCGCTTATATATGCTTTGTTAACTGATTCGTCTGTGGCCACAAAAATTCCATAAAGGCCGAAAAGAATAAGCAATGAGAAGAAGTCACCTACAAACGCAAAACCTATACAAATAAGAGCGTATAACGCAAATGCACCTGCTATCATAGGTTTTCTTCCTATTTTATCTGAAAGCATTCCTGTGGGAATCGCTGCGATAGCGTAAATAATATTATAAAATAGATATAGTAAAAGAATGTTCTCCGTGCTTATTCCTATTTCATTTGCACGCACTATAAAAAAGGCAAAACTAAAATAAGCTAAAGAAAAGAAGAGCGATATTTTAAGATAAGTGTGATATTCCTTGCCAAGTTGTTTTAGTGCGTCCCAAAATTTTACTTTTTCTTTTGGCGTGATGTTCTTTTTTGTTGGCTCGCGCACAAATAATATTATGAGTAACACTGCCAAAAATGCAGGTATAAGTGCGGCTAAAAAAACAGTTCGATATGCACTTTCACCGTTTCCTAATATTCCAAGGAGAAAAAATGCAATAGCTGGTCCTATTATCGCGCCAACCGTATCCATCATTCTATGCAGGCCATACGCTTTTCCTCTTGCAGTTGTAGAAGATGAAGCCGCGATTATGGCATCGCGAGGAGCAGTTCTTATTCCCTTTCCCACTCTTTCAAGCGCACGCATAATCAAAACATGCCACCATTGAGTAGAAAGTGCAATACCTAATTTCACAAAAGAGGACATCCCATAACCTAAAACGACAAGTTGCTTTCTTTTTCCTGTTTTATCAGATACATAACCAGATACTATCTCAAGCCAACTCGCAATACTGTCGGCAATTCCTTCTATAAGACCCAACACCTCTTTACCCGCACCAAGGATGGTGGTAACAAAAACAGGTATGAGTGGAAATATCATCTCACTTGAAACATCAGTGAGAAAACTTACTGCACCTAAAATATAAACATCAAGACCTATATCTTTTTTTTCTTCAGTCATATCATCTACCTTTTTTTCTTCTTTCAAGTGCAGCTTCTATGAATGCTACAAAAATAGGAGCAGGTGCTTCAAGACGGCTTTTTAACTCTATATGCGGTTGGGTTCCAACCCCAAAACTATCTTTCCACTCAACCATCTCCACAATTCCGCTTGGATGAGTACCTGCTATAACCAAACCAGCATCTTCCAATAATTTTACGTATTCAGGATTTACTTCGTACCTGTGTCTATGCCTTTCAAAAACAATATCTTCGCTTTCCCCATATCTTTTATACGCATTAGCTACTCTTGTGCCTTTTTTTAATATGCATTCATATGCACCGAGCCTGTTTGTTCCTCCCATAACTGCAATCTTTTTTTGTTCTGGCAAAATATCGATTACAGGGGCTGTTGTTTTTTTGTCAAATTCTGTTGAGTTTGCATCTTTAAGATTGCAGACATTTCTGGCATATTCTACAACCATGAGCTGCATCCCAAGACAGAGACCGAGATAGGGCACTTTGTTCTCTCGCGCATAATTTATAGCAGTTATCTTTCCCTCTATTCCTCTGGCACCATAACCCCCAGGTACAACAATTCCATCAAAGCTTTTTAGTATTCCAATATTGCCTTTTTCTATTTCTGTAGATTCCACCCAACATATTTCTACCCCGACATCGTTTGCTGCTCCTGCGTGTATCAATGCTTCTTTCACGCTTGCGTACGCATCTTTTACCGCGGTATATTTTCCAACTACTCCTATTATAAGCGGTTGCTCACTGGGCGCAATTATTTTATTTACTGTTTTTTCCCATTGCTTTAAATCAATTTCTTTTTCTTCTATTCCTAATTCCCTGCAAATAATTGAAGTTATCTTTTGCTTTTTTAAAACAAGTGGAAGTTCATAAACAGTTCTTACTAAGGGGTCGTCAAAAACAGCATCTTCTGGTACATTGCAGTACATACTTATCTTCTTTTTTGATTCAGGATCTAACTTTTCCTGTTCTCGCGCAACAATAATATGTGGTTGTACTCCCATGCTTTGCAGCAGCCTTGTGGCGTGCTGCGTAGGTTTAGTTTTAAGCTCTCCAGGAGAGAGGCTTGGTACATAAGTAAGCTGAATAAATATCATGTTTCCTCGTTCTTCATGGTAGAGTTGCCTCATTGCCTCTATAAAATAACCATTTTCTAAATCACCAACTGTTCCACCTACCTCTATTAGAACTATGTCTGCTTTGCTCTTTTCGCCAACCTCTCTTATCCAATTTTTTATCTCATCTGTTAAGTGTGGCACAAATTGCACATCTCTTCCAAGATAGTCGCCTCTTCTCTCTTTTTCTATTATTTTTTTGAAAAGCTTCCCGCCAGTGATACTATTCATGCCTGATAGCGAGATGTTATAGAAACGCTCATAAGTTCCGAAATCCATATCTACTTCTGTCCCATCATCAAGTACAAAAACTTCGCCGTGCCTGAATGGATTCATTGTCCCGCAATCTACATTTAGATAACCATCAAATTTTATTGGCACTACTTTGTATCCCATTGCCTGTAGCAGCTTTCCTATAGAAGAAGAGAGGATACCCTTTCCAAGACCAGACATTATTGAACCTAAAACTACGATATACTTTCTGTTTTTAAGTAGCATATCGGTTTATACTCTGGAAAGTTTTTAAAAATCTGCTTGTATTTTAATCCTTTTCATTTATTTTTTTCTTTATGTTTATAACTACCTTAATTGTAATTCTCTCGCTTATTTTTTTCTATCTTGTACTTTCTTTGCCAATCTCTGGTTTGTTAAAGTTTCTTCTTATCGCATTAGAGATGTATCTTGTCGGCGTAGTGCTTGCAAAAAGGTATAAACTATCCACTGAGATGGGCTTTATTTTGTTGAAGAGTAAAAAAGGTATAACATTCATAAATAATCTTGCTAAGAATCATAATCTATGGAATTCTTTTGCAGACATTGGTTTGATAGTGAGCTATGGGTTCTTAGGAGCTTTAATCTTCAAAAAACATTTTAGTTGGAAAACTTTTATTGTTGGTGTTTTCCTCTTAACTTTTATCTCTTTCTTAGTTGCACCTACAGCTCTTCATTTCTTATCCTCTGTTTTAACAGGTGGTTTTGCTAAGAAAGCGACATTTGACTTTGGCGGACCAGATATAAATTTCATAGTAATAACTGCTCTATTCTATGCAGGTGGCTTTTTCCTAATGCTTTTAGCCGGCATTCTCTATTACTCAACAAATATTTTGTTTTTGTTGATTCAATTTATCTTTTTTGGCTCCCAGGCAATCGCAAGCACACCCCCTGGCGGCACTTTGCTTCTTCCCGGCATAAACCTTCCTCTTGTTGAAGGTATTCTAGCGCTGGCAGTGGTACTTTTGGTTCACGAGGGAGCTCATGCAGTGCTCTCTAGAATTGCTTCTATTCCACTTCTTTCCTCCGGTATCGTTCTTTTTGGGATAATCCCAATAGGTGCTTTTATCGAGCCTGACGAGAAAAGACTTGCTAAAAGCCCAGCACAAAGGCAAACCAGGATCCTTGTTGCCGGCTCTACAGCAAACTTTATTACAAGTATAATATTCTTCTTTATGTTCATACCCCTATCCGTACTTTTGAAGACACAGGCTGCTGGTACTTTAATTTACGATATAGTGCGATTTTTTTATGTCTTTATAGGTTTGACCTTTTCATTAAATTTTGTCGTTGCGACTGTTAATATCTTGCCCTTGCCTCTTTTTGATGGTTATCGCTTGCTCGAAGTAAATATAAAAAACAAGGTTATTGTGTCCGCTTTGATGTACATAACCCTTATAGCTTTCTTGCTTAATTTCTTGCCTTGGTTTTTCGCTCACTAACACTTCACTTACTCTTTTTCTTTTTTTTCTTTAGCAATAGACTAATTCTCTTTTTCTTTTCGATTTCTCTTAATGCTTTAAGGTAGAGTTGATGTGCTATCTGAGCGCCTTTTTTCATTGATTGATTAAGGTGTTTTACTTTTGGTGGTTTAACTTTCGCTATCTTTATTTTTATTTTAGGAAGTTTTATCTTTTCTATCTTTGGTTTCTTTATACTTTGGGATGCTTTACTCTGTTTTTTATTTGTTTTTGGGGTTTTGATTTCTGGTTTTACTTTAGTTTTTGGTTTTTTAGTTTTCTTTTGTCTATTTGCTTTTTCAGGTTTTTGTTTTTTTATTTGTTTCTTTTTATTTGTCTTTTCTTTCTTTACTTTGTTGTTTTTTATTTTTTTTTCTTTCTTCTTTTTTAATTCCTTTTCAACTATTTTTTTCTCACTTTCTCTCTTTTCTTTATTCTTCACTATTTTTTCTTTTTCATTTTTCTTTTTTTCGTTTTTGTCATCTTTTTTAGTATCTTTTGTTTCCTCATTATTGATTTTCGGAATATTGGCGTGCAGGAATTCTTTTCTTTGTTCTGTTTTTTCTTCGTTGAATTTGGTTAATATAGAGAGTATTTTGATTTTATCTTCGCTTGTTGTTGGCCGTTTTACTTCTATTTGTGTTGGCTTTGATATGTTTTTGCTTTCTTCTTTTTTTTCATCTTCTTTCTTTTTTTTGTTTTTCTTTTCATTGTTTTCATTTTCTGTGTTCTTGTCATCCCTCTCTTTCGGTATATCCTCTTTTACAACATTTTCCTCTCTTTCATCTACTTTTAAAATCTCATTTTGATATTTATTAAAAAATAGGTCCGGTGCGGCCTCTAGTTTGCTAACTTCTGTTGCAGGATATTCAAAAAATATATCGTTTTCGTATGATGTTTTTATCTCCCCATATGCTTGCTTTATTTTTTCTTTTACTAAAAATAAATCATGATTGTAGAATTTGGTAGCGCCCCCATCAAAGGCATTGTGTTTTGGCATTATTATTTTTTCAATATCATACATTTGTTTTTTGTATTCTTTTTTCTCCTTTCTAACTGTGCCTGTAGAGAAATCAACTAAGTAGTTATCTCTTTTGATGTCTATTTTTGCTGCAAGCTTCACTAATTCTATCTCCCCTTCTTTTAAAGCACCACTGCACCCCATTTTTCCTCTTACTTCGCTTCTTATTATTTGATCAGCAGAAGGAAGCTCTGATGTTACTCCATAATCTTCTTGAAATAACACACAGTTATCGTACTTTGAAACCCGTTTTGTGTCGCCATTCTCCCAAAAAGTTGTAGTGCTGAATTTTTTGAAAAAAATACCCATTAACTTTTCTGTTAAAGAGCGCTTCACTTTTCCTATTTCTAATTCGCCTTTTTCTGTTTTATACTGTCCCCATTCCTCTATCTTAAAACCGTCGCTAAACTCAATTTTCGTTATCCATCTCAACCCTTTAAGAGCACCATTGCCCTCTTTTATCTCACAAATACCACCGTATTTCTTTACAAGTTGCGCAACCGCTTCGTTTCTTGTTATACCTTCATCAACAAGTCCGATTAATTTTTTTTCGTTACCATATCTGTCTTTTAATTTTAGAGTAAACTCAACCTTCCTTTTTGCTGATTTTTCTGTTAAAAATAACTGCTTCATGAAATCATCCTAGATATATGGCCTTTTAGATAATTCTGGTGGCAAAGAGAGGACTTCGAAAGGCATTCCTTTTGTCTTGTTAGTTATTTCGTTTACTACTTCCTCAACCTTCATTACCTTTTTTTCTCCACTCTCCCTTATCGTTATAGTCAATGTGCCGTCTTTTGCTTCTTTTTCACCTATTACTGCAATGTAAGGTATCCATTCTTTTTCCGCCTCCCTTATCTTTTTTCCTAATGTTTCATTTCTATCATCTATGTCAACCCTTACAGGTGCCTCTGCTATTTTTCTATATACCTCTTTCGCAACTTGGTTTTGGGCTTCGCTTACTGGGATAATGCGGATTTGTGTTGGTGATAACCAAAGCGGAAGCATTGCCTTTTTTCCCTCCTTCATCTTCATAGCCTCTTTTTCCAACAACGCATATATGTCTCTTTCAAGTGAGCCACTCAAAGAAGCGTGAAGTATTAGTGGTCGTTTTTTGTTTCCATCTTTATCAACATAACTTATATCATATGTTTCTGCGTTTTCTACGTCTATTTGCACTGTTGTCAAAGCACTCGCCTTGTCCATCGCATCAACAAAATTGAACTCAAACTTTGTAATAAAGTATGCATACCTTTCCTTAAACATTTCAACAAGAATTGGCTTTCCTGCCTTTCTTACCATTCTTATGTACCAATCCTTATTTTCATTAAAAAAATCTTCCTGTATTCTGAATCCAACCTCTGCTTCTAGTCCGAGTTCTTTTAGAAATGCAAGGCCTATATCGTATTGCTTTTCAAACTCTTCTTTTGCTTGCGTTATGTCTGCGGCAAAAGTGTGCATATCTGGCATAGTGAAAGCTCTTAATCTTTTTAATCCTGCGAGCTCCCCGCTTTGTTCTCTTCTAAAGCTGTATCTTGTGAGTTCATACATTTTTAATGGCAAGTGCTTATACGACATCACCATGTCATGTGCAGCTAAAAATTGGCCGAAACAAGCTGCGAATCTTAAGAAAAGTCTCTTATCATCACTTATCACAAGGTACTGCCTTGCTGGGAATCTATTAAGATATTTCTTTAGAGATGGATGTTCAAAATCATACATTATAGGTGTTTCTACTTCTAAAGCACCACATGTTTTTACACAGATATCGCTTATCCTTTTCTCAAGTAGTTTTTTTATCAGCTTTCCTTTTGGTAGGTAGCGAAAGTTTCCAGGATCGCTGCCAGGTTCATAATCTATTATCCGGTGCTCTTTCATTAATGTAATATGGGGCGGTTCTTTTTCATACGCTCTTACTTTTTTTGTTTCATATATGGCGAATTTTTTTAAGTTTAGATATTTTTTATAATCAAACTTATCAATATCATGGAGGTTTCCATCTAAATCCATTATGTAGAATCTGCTTTTTAGAACTGCCTCTTGTTTAAGACTTGCTGAAACTTCCTCTTCTTTTTCTTCTTTTTTCTGCTCACTTGCTCTAAATTCACGAGAAAGTTCGCTCAATGGATGTCCCTTACATTTTAATGTATAAGCTTTATACCATCCAAAAGGAGAGTGGAATGCCTCATATCCCATCTTTTTTAACTCTTCCTCTGCTTTTAGCACAACTGTGCTTGCTATTCGTGGAGATGAAGGTTTTGATGTTAGATGAACAAGCGGATAGAGCAATACTCTTTTTGTTTTTACTTGTTTTGCAACAGCATCTGCCTCTCTTGCCAATGCCTTAGCACTTCCACTAACATCCTCATCACCAAGTTCAACTGCTGTAAAGACAACTAATATCTCTTCATAACGCTTTCTTTCTTGACTTTCTATTTTTTCTGCATCTGCTATTGCTTTCTTTACAGGTTCAACCTCTATAAAATCTGCATGAATTGTTAATATCCTCATTTTATCTCCTCGTTAGTAACCTTTTTTGTAAATATGAACAACTGCAGTTGCACCACTCCCTCCTACATTGTGACTTAGGCCATACTCTGCATCTTTTACTTGTCTTCCTGTCGCTTGCTCGCGCAATTGCCAAGTTATCTCTACTGCTTGCTTTATCCCAGTTGCTCCAACCGGATGTCCTGCTGCCTTTAAACCACCGCTAGTATTAACAACAACATCTCCACCAAAGGTTGTTCTACCTTCAAGTGTTGCCTTTCCGCCCTCCCCCTTATTAAAAAACCCGAGGTCTTCTATTGCCATTATTTCCGCGATAGTAAAGCAATCGTGTAGTTCAACTACGTCTATATCTTTTGGTGTTATTCCTGCTGTTTTGTATGCTTTTTGGGCCGCTATTCTTGTTGCTGCTATTTCTGTGAGGCTTTTTCTCGCGGAAAGCGAAATGGTGTCGCTTGCTTGAGCACTCGCAACTATCTCTACAGGTTTCTTAGTATAACTATATGCAAGTTCAAGAGGCGCAAGTATGACGCCTGCTGCTCCATCAGTTATTGGCGAACAATCAAAAACCTTTAATGGGTCAGCAACAACTTTTGATTTGAGTACGGTTTCCATTGTTATCTCGTTTTGATATTGTGCATATGGGTTTTTCGCCCCATGCTTATGATTTTTCACTGCAACTGCTGCAAGCATTTCTTCTGTTGTTCCATATTCCAACATATGTCTTTTTGCCATCAATGCGTACAATCCAGGAAATGTCGCGCCCATAAATAATTCCCATTCTTGGTCGCCTGCCCCTCCAAGCGCATCGCTTACACCGCTTGTGTCTAAGTCAGTCATTTTCTCTACGCCACCTGCTACAACAATATCTGCAATACCTGCTGCAACTGCAGTGTAGGCTTGTCTTAACGCAATCCCCCCAGAAGCGCATGCGCCTTCCACTCTTGTGATTGGAATTGGGTTAAGGCCCATGTAGTCTGCGATAAGTGCTCCAACATGCTCTTGGCCAATAAGGCGACCAGAAGCCATGGTGCCAACAAAACCCGCGTCTATTTTTTCACCACTTATCCCAGCATCTTCTATTGCTCTTACACCTGCCTCCACTACTAAATCTCTGTATCCTTTCTCCCAATGCTCGCCGAATTTAGTCATTCCTACTCCTATTATAGCAACCCGTCTCATAAAAATACCAAAATTGGTTTATCAGAAACTGCTTATAAAGATACCGCTACCCTAAAGTTTTTTCCAACCATTTTTTGTACCTATTATTATTTCGTCAAATTTAGTGAATATGCCATTTTCTATTATCCCTGGGATATTCTTTAGCTTGTTTTCCATTTCTTTTGGATTTTCTACGCGCATGTGCATATCTATTATGAAACTTCCATTATCACTTATGACCGGCCCAAGCTTTTTCACTGCCATTCTTATAACTGGGTTATGCTGTTTAAGGGTTTTTAAGACAAAAGGAGCAGCAAAAGGCAGCACTTCAAGCGCTACATTTCCTTCTAAAACATCTTGTACTTTGCTTTCATCTGCTATAACTATGAATTTTTTTGCGTTATAATCTATTATTTTCTCTCTTGTCAGCGCTCCGCCACCTCCTTTTAACAATGCTTTTTTTGTAACCTTATCCGCTCCGTCTACTGCTAAATCAATTTCGCTTATTGCATCAGGTTCAGTAACCCATAAACCATGCTCTATCGCAAGGAGGCGGGTATCGGTGGATGTTGTTACACAGCAAATGCTGAGTTTTTCTTTTTTTACTTTTTCTGCAAGCAGTTTTATAAACTCTCGAACAGTAGAGCCGCTACCAAGTCCTATGCACATTCCATTTCTTACATATGAGAGCGCCCCAAGCGCTGCATTCTTTTTTACATCGTCCATCTATGCACCTATTTTCCTTTCATAAATTTAAGTTGGCCATTTTCGTGTGAAAGCACTTCAAGAACCTTTCCATTCATGTCTGCGATTGATATTTCAACAAGATTGTCTCCTACTCTAAAAGTTAATATCCTTGGTTGCTTATTAAGCCAGACAACCATGCTGTATATCTTTGTTTTTTCATCATAAGCATACTTTATACTTGCATTTGCAAAAAGGTCTTTTTTCATGTTTACACCTAAGCAAATAATAATTTCCTTATCTCAGAACCTTCTGGTAATATGTTTTCTGCTCCACATTGGCTTAAATAATTAGTTATCGCTTCTGCTGTTTTAATTCCATTTTTTCTAATTTCTTCAGCTGTTTTTTTAGCTTCTGGCACTACTTTACTTGGAGTTAAATGGGGGACGCTTACAACAACAATCGGTTTTCCCTTTTCTCCCTCTCCTTCCTCTACTCTTTCTGCTGTTTTAATCACCATTTTTTCACCATATTAATTAGGGTAACAGAAGGATTTAATTCTTTTGTTTTGATTAAACAATGGTGGTGCTATGAGAAAGGTGCTTATGATAATCGCACCAGAGAATTTTAGAGATGAGGAACTTCTCGAGCCAAAATCTTATTTTGAGAGTAAAGGTTATTCAGTTAAAATTGCAAGCACGAGAAAGGGAGAGTGTAAGGGTATGCTTGGAGCACAGGTAAAAGCAGAGCTTGCCCTTAATGATATAAAAACTAACGACTACGATGTAATAATTTTTGTTGGTGGTGCTGGAACACCTTTAGTAAGAAAAGAGAAAAAGGCAGAAGAAATAGCAAAAGAAGCAGTTGAAAATGGAAAAGTGGTAGCTGCGATATGTTGGGCGCCAACCATACTCGCGAAAGCAGGTGTTCTTAGAGGTAAGATGGCAACAGTTTGGGCAGGACCAGATAGTGAGTTTGGGATGATGACAACAGATTACCTTAAAAAAGAAGGTGCGCTCTATCAAAAACAACCAGTTGTTGTTGATGGTAAAATAATAACAGCTGAAGGTCCGCACGCAGCAAAAAAATTTGCAGAAGAAATAGCAAAACTTCTCGGTTAGAACTTTTCATTAAGATAATCAACTGCATTCTTGAAAAATCTTATCCCCATCGCTTCTTTTACTATCCCTAGCGGCCAGTACGGGCAGTTTTGTGGAATGTTAAATGCTTCTGGATGAGGCATAAGGCCGAATACTCTTCCACTTTTATCACACAAACCTGCGATGGCGTCTATCGAGCCATTAGGGTTGTAAGGATATTCCACAGTTGGCTCTCCCTTGGGCCCAACATACTGTAAAGCAACTAAGTTGTTTTCCCAAATTTCTTTTCTTGTTTCTTCATTAGCTATTAGTTTTCCCTCTCCATGCCGCACAGGAAGCATTAGGTAATCCATTCCTTTTGTAAAAATACAGGGCGAGTTTTGATTTACCTTTAAAAAAACCCATCGGTCTTCAAACCTTCCAGAGTCATTTGTGGTAAGTGTTACTCTTTGCTTAAAATCAGGGTATGGAAGAAACCCCACCTTTACAAGAACTTGGAATCCGTTGCATACTCCTATTATTAGCTTTCCTGCATTGTAAAAATCCAATATCTTGTCACCCAGCTTGTTCTTAATCTTATTTCCAAGTACTTTTCCTGAGCCTAAATCATCACCATAAGAAAAACCACCAGCTATAAAAAAAAGATTGTATTCCTCAAGCAATTGGGGATTCTCAATGAGTTTGTTGACATGGATTATGTCAGCTTTTCCACCTGCCTTCTCAAATGCATACTTACTCTCGTTTTCACAATTTATGCCGTAGCCAGTAAGCACAAGTGCCCTTGCTTTCATAATTTTATTATCCCTCTTATATTTTTAAACTGGTGGCTCTTTATTGCATGCTTGATATAGCAGTAGTCGTTGCATTCACTCCACTTGTGAGCTGCTGCGTTGATATTATAGCACGAATTGTCCCTTTTTTGTATGTTTCCCAATAATCTATTTTGTATTGATTAAGTAATATAAAGAAAGGTGTTCTTGTTTTTTCCCTCCCTTCTTCACAACCTTCTACTATAACATTTTTTGGTTTTACTCCATCTAAGAAAATACCAATCGCAGACGTACCTGCTCCAAGGCCATAATATGGAGCTTCCATGAAATCTGGCTTTAAGATTTTTTCTTTATATTTGTTTAATATATTTCCTTGGCCACCGCCTTTTACATTTGATAGTATAATTGTTTTCTTACCTCTATCTGTTAAAAGAAGGACGATTGCATCGTTGTAGATATCTGCTGTTTTCTTTTCTGGATTAAGCACCTCCACTACAATTCCGTTTAGGTCGCGGTTATATCCTTGTGAAACCTCGATAGTTTTCTTTGCCTTTTGTTTTACAAAATCAACAGCTTCCTTATAGGAGGTTGTTGTCGCTTGCCCGCTCCACCAAAACTCTTCTATCTTAAATTCTTCTGCGATTTTTTGCATTCCACCATACTTTCCTTCATCTTCTGCTGTTGATACAAAAACTTCGATATCATCAACGCCTCGCGATTTTAAGAAATCAAAAACTCTTCCTACGCTGTTTGCTGAGCCTGCATCTATAAGCATATCAAAATCTTCTTTTTTAATAAGGATGGCGCTTGCTTGTTTGTTGTTTTCATAATCGCATGCATCTATAAAATATATTCCAAGATTGGCCATAGGCTCATACCTATAAGTTAATCCTTCTTTTTCTGGTGGTTTTTCTTCCTCTTCCTCGCTTTTATTTGTTATGATGGTGGCATTTTTTTGTGGTTCTACTTTTATTACTACTGTAGTTTTATTTGTTACATTATGTGTGATTGGTTTCTCTCCAAAATCAATACAACCAAAAATCAAAAGCAAAACAAAAAAAGAAGCCAAAAACAATTTCTTCAAACAATCACCTTTTTACTTTCTTTATTCTTTTTTATTTTTTCCAAGATGTTTTCTATTTTAACTCTTTCCTGTTTTCCGTCATTTCTATATCTTATTGTTACACTGTTATCATTTAGAGTATCGTAATCAATAGTTACGGCGTAAGGAACCCCAATTTCATCTGCTCTTGCATATCTTTTTCCTATACTGCCACTTTCGCTGTAAAGCACATTTAACTCTTTTCTTAAAAGATTTGTAATTTCTTTTGCTTTTTCGTCTAATCCATCTTTTTTCATTAATGGATAAACTGCTACATCATATGGCGCTATTATTGGAGGAAGGTCAAACCACTCCCATTGTTTTTCAGCGCTTGCCTCTCTAAAACAATGCTCAAGCAAGCAGAAAAATAGCCTATCAACACCTAAAGATGCTTCAAAGACGTGTGGGATAAATTTTCTTCCATCAAGCGTAACAGTGAAATTCTCTCCACTGTATTTGGCATGTTGAGAAAGGTCAAAATCCGTTCTATACGCATTCCCAATTGTCTCTATTATTCCGAAAGATGTTTCTACTTCCATATCTATGTTTCTTTTTGAGTAATGCGGCGTTTCATCATCACCTAATACACGAAAATACATCCTCTGCTCATCAATACCTACTTTTTTGTAGAATTCCCATTCCTTTACCAAGAAATAAGCAAATATTTCGTTTGGAACTATCCCTGTTTTTATACTCTCATCTGCAGTAAGCGTTTTTATCTCACCATTTATCTTAAACCTCATGGTGTAATCTGTAATTTTGCTAAATTTTTCTATGTTTGGCTTTTGTGGATCAAAAAAATATTCTAACTCCATTTGTGTGAATTCACGCATTCTCACAAGACCTTTGCGTGGTGATATCTCATTTCTAAAACTTTTTCCTACCTGCCCTATTGCAAGTGGCAATTGCGTTCCGTGATTTCTAAATAAGCGTGGAAATGCAGTGAATATTCCTTGCGCAGTTTCTGGGCGGCAATACGCTGGTGCGCGTTCCCCTCCCATACCTGTTGCAAACATTAAGTTAAACCTCGCGGCATTGTTAAAATCTCCTCCGCATTTAGGACATTTAAGCTTGTGTTCATCTCGTTTTCTATCAAGTTCTGCAAGTTCTTTTCCATCCCACATATATCCTTCTACTTTATCTGAGATAAATGAATCGGCACGAACTTTTGTATGGCATTTTTGACATTCAAATATTGGGTCAGTAAAACTGTCTACATGGCCAGATGCTTTTAATACTATTTCAGGAGTTATTATTGCACTTTGAACTTCAAGATATCCCTCTTCGTGTATAAACATTTTTCTCCAAAGTTCTTCTATCCTATACTTTATCTGTGAGCCTACAGGTCCATAATCATAAAATCCACTAACAGAGCCATAGGGCTCATTACTCGGATAAAAAAAAGATCGTTTTAACGCTAAGTCAAATATTTTTTCATGAAGTTTCATAAAAAATTTTAAGTTGGCGAAGCTTTAAAATTCCTCTCTATTTCTTTTTATATAAATTTTTAGGCAGGAGGAGCGTTATGAAGTTCTTTATTGATAGTGCGGATGTTGAGGAGATAAAAAAAGCAGTAGAGCTTGGGATGTGTGACGGCGTCACAACAAATCCAACTTTAATAATGAAGGCGGGGAGAGAGCAAGAAGAGGTTATCAAAGAGATTGCTAAAATAGTAAAAGGACCGATAAGTGTTGAAGCAATAAGTGATGATGCAGATGGAATGGTAAGAGAAGGTGAAAGATTTGCAAAATGGGCGCCAAACGTAGTTATAAAAGTTCCAATGACAAAAGAGGGCCTAAAAGCAGTACGTCTTCTTGCAAAGAAAAAAATAAAATGCAATGTCACTCTTGTTTTTTCAGCTGCGCAAGCTTTGTTGGCTGCTAAGGCAGGTGCTGCTTTTGTTTCTCCTTTTGTTGGAAGGTTGGATGATATTGGCCAGAATGGGATGGACCTTATTAGAGATATAATGGATATCTATAAAAATTATCCTTTTAAGACAGAAGTTATAGTTGCATCTGTACGCTCTGTTAAGCATGTTGAAGAAGCAGCAAAGGCAGGAGCACACATTGCCACAATCCCACCAAGAGTATACGAAGAATTATGGAAGCACGAGCTTACTGATAAAGGCATAGAACTTTTCAAAAAAGACCACGAGGAGTACTTAAAAAAGATTGGAAGGATTTAGATATTTCCATCTTCGCTCTTTTTTGTTTCTTCTGTTATAACTGCAAAACTTGACACTTTTTCGTCTTCTTCAAGTCGTATTATGCGCACACCTTGGGTGTTTCTTCCAACAAGTGAAATCTCGCTTACTGGTACTCTTATACTTTTTCCTTTTGATCCGATTACTATTACTTCGTCTTTTTCTCCAACCGCAGCTATCCCGACAACATCACCATTTCTGCCTTCTGTTTTTATGTTTATCACACCATATCCTCCGCGCCCTTGAAGACGGTATTCAGAGACCTCTGTTCTTTTTCCATACCCGTTTTCACATATTGTGAGTATGGCCGGCTTTCTGCACGCTGTCGCACCTATAACATAATCACTTTCGTTCAACCGTATGCCTATCACG
Source organism: Candidatus Bilamarchaeaceae archaeon (assembly GCA_038870635.1). Lineage (GTDB taxonomy): Archaea > Micrarchaeota > Micrarchaeia > Anstonellales > Bilamarchaeaceae > JAVZJR01. Next base: position 93,835 of record JAVZJR010000003.1, read on the forward strand.
CCTTGTGCTGTTCTTCCTATTTCTCTTGCTTCATTTTCATCAAACTTTATTGCTTGGCCCTTTTTCGTTCCTATAAATATGTGATCATTTCCATTTGTTTTTATGACATCTATCAGTTGATCGCCTTCTTTCAGCGTTATGGCTATTATTCCTCCTTTTCTTGGTTTATTGAAATTTGAAAGCGATGTTCTCTTGACTATACCATTTTTGGTTATCATGAAGAGGTATTCGTTTTCAGCAAAAGACGATACACTTATCCATGCAGTTACTTTTTCGTCTTTGAGGTCTAAAAGATTAACAATAGACCGACCGATGGCATATCTGTTTGTTTCTGGTATTTGGTAAACTTTAAGCCAATGCATTCTTCCTTTATTTGTAAATATCAACAAATAATCGTGTGTTTTTGTTACAATTATGTCCTTCACGAAATCATTTTCATGCGTTTCTGCAGCAATTATTCCTTTCCCTCCTCTTCCCTGTAATCTATACTCGTTTATATCCACTCTTTTTATGTAGCCGTTGTTTGTAATACTTACCACCACGTCTTTATTTGGTATGAGGGATTCATCAGTGATTTCTTCGTACACATCAATTATTTCTGTTTTTCTTTCATCGCCATATTTTTCCTTTATCTCTAAGAGTTCCTTCTTTATAATATCTAAAATTTTCTTTATATCTGAGAGTACTTCTTTTAACCATCTTATCTTTTCCTGTAATTCCTTATACTCATTTTCTATTTTCTCTCTTTCAAGAGAAACTATCTTGGATATCTTCATATCTAATATTGCAAGTGCTTGCTTCTCGCTTAATGAGTATGTTGTCATTAACTGGTCTTTTGCCGTTTGCGTATCCTTTGCGCTTTTTAATAGTGCAACGACGTTGTCTATATTCTCTAATGCAATCCTTAGTCCTTGTAGTATATGCGCGCGGTTTTCTGCTTCTTCCAGCTCAAACAAACAACGTTTTCTAACTATCTCTTTTCTGAATTCTACAAATTCTTTTATCATTTCATATAGCGTTAGAAGTTTTGGCTTGTTTTTTACTATGGCCAGCATTATCACGCCCATCGCTGTTTCTAGTAGTGTATGTGCGTACAATTGATTTAGTACTACTTCTGGAGTAGCATCTCTTTTCAGCTCTATGACAAGTGCAAGGCCTTGTTTGTCTGAGTGGTCATGTACTCCAGCAATACCTTCGACTTTTTTATTCTTTACAGCCTCAACTATGCTCTCTATGATTGCAGTCTTAGTTATTTGATATGGTATCTCTGTTATCGTTATTTTTCTTTCTTCTATTTCTGCTTTTGCTCGTATTTTTATAGAACCTTTTCCTGTCTTGAAGTATTCCATTATTCCTTTTTTTCCAATTACTGTTGCTCCTGTTGGAAAATCAGGACCTTTTATAAATGATAAAACCTCATCTTCGCTTTTTTCGTCTATTAAAGCTATTGCTGCGTCTATCATTTCGTTTAGGTTATGGGGCGGTATGTTTGTCGCCATTCCAACTGCTATGCCTGAAGAGCCGTTTATTAGTAAGTTTGGTATTTTGGCAGGTAGTACCACGGGTTCTTTTACTGTACCGTCGAAATTGTCAATAAAATCAATGGTGTTTTTCTCTATATCAGCGAGCATTTCGTCTGCTATTTTTGCCATCCTTACTTCGGTGTATCTCATAGCCGCAGCAGCATCACCATCTATGCTACCCATATTTCCATGACCATCTACTAATGGATAACGAAGAGAAAAATCTTGCGCCATTCTTACCAGAGTATCATAAATTGCCATGTCACCGTGTGGATGGAATTTACCTAAACAATCACCAACCACTCTTGCGCTTTTCTTATGTGGTTTATCATAAGTGTTGTTTAATTGATACATTGTATATAGTATTCTTCTGTGTACTGGTTTAAGACCATCGCGCACATCTGGTATTGCTCTTCCTATTATTACACTCATTGCATAGTCAACATAAGATTCTTTCATATCTTCTTCAATTGAACGAGGAATTATGATTTCTACCATAAATTCACCTATATGTCTAAATTCCTTACCTCTACTGCGTGTTTTTCTATGAATTCTCTTCTTGGTTCTACTTCTTCACCCATTAGTACCCTAAATATTTCATCAGCAAGCATCGCATCCTTTATTGTTACCTTTTTCAGTGTTCTTCTTTCAGGGTCCATTGTTGTTTCCCAAAGTTGTTCTGGATTCATCTCACCTAGACCTTTGTATCGTTGTATTTCAGCACCTTTCATATCTTCATTGAGCATTTTCTTAAGTTCATCATCACTATAAGCATATCTCACTTCTTTACCTTTCTTTAATTTGTATAGTGGCGGCTGCGCTATATATAGATGACCTGTTTCTATTATTGGTCTAAAGTATCTATAAAAGAGTGTAAGCAAAAGCGTTCTTATATGACTACCGTCTACATCTGCATCTGTCATTATTATTATCTTGTTGTATCTTAACTTCTTTATGTCAAACTCATCTTTTATACCAGTTCCTAGCGCTATTGCTATTGCCTTTATCTCTTCGTTAGAAAGCGCTTTGTGAAGCGGTGCCTTTTCCACGTTTAAAATTTTTCCGCGCAATGGAAGTATTGCCTGATATCTTCTGTCTCTTCCTTGTTTTGCCGAACCACCTGCAGAATCACCTTCAACAAAATACAATTCTGTTTTTTCCACATCTTTTTCAGTACAATCTGCTAATTTCCCAGGAAGCATGCTTGTTTCGAAAACATTTTTTCTTCTTATCAACTCCTTTGCTTTCTGTGCAGCTTCTCTTGCTTCCATAGATTTCATAACCTTTGCTGCGATTGCTCTTGCATCGTTTGGATTCTCCTCAAAATGACGCATAATTGTTTCGTAGACAAAACTATCTACAAGTCCTTTTATTTCGCTGTTGCCTAATTTTGTTTTAGTTTGTCCCTCGAATTGGGGCTCAGGAACTTTTACAGATATTATCGCAGTTAAGCCTTCAACAACATCTTCGCCTTTTAACTTGCTCTCTCCTTTAAGATATTTTTCCTTTGTGAGATATTCATTAGTTGCTCTGGTTATCGCAGTTTTATATCCACTTACATGCGTTCCGCCTTCAATTGTGTTTATGTTATTAACAAAAGAGTATATTGTTTCGCTATAACTTTCAGTGTACTGCATTGCGTATTCCATTTCTATATCGCCTTCTGTTTTTTTCGCATAGATAACTGGATGAAGTTTTGGTTTTGCTCTATTGATATGCTCAACAAACTGCTTTATTCCTCCTTCATAATGATAATACTCTCGCTCTCCAACACGTTCATCTGTGAATAGTATGCTTATAGTGGGATTGAGAAACGCCAGTTCCATCAATCTTTCCTTAAGATAATCAAAATCAAATTCCACACCGCCAAATATTTTAGGATCTGGTTTAAATCTAACTATGGTACCTCTTTTTTGGGTTTCTCCAACTACTTTAACCTCACAAGTTGGCTTTCCATACTCATAACTTTGAAAGTATACTTTTCCTCCTCGATGAACTTCAACTTCCATTCTTTCGCTCAATGCATTTACAACAGAAATACCAACACCATGCAAGCCACCACTAACCTTGTAGGCTTTTTTCTCGAATTTCCCTCCTGCGTGCAGTATGGTAGTTACAACCTCCAGGGCAGATTTTCCACTTTCGTGCATTTCTGTAGGTATTCCCCTTCCATCATCTTTTACAGAAGCAGAACCATCTTTATGTATAATCACCTCAATGTTTTTCGCATAACCTGCTAAAGCTTCATCTATGCTGTTATCAAGTACTTCAAAAAGCAAGTGATGGAATCCTCTTTTGTTTGTATCACCGATGTACATTGCTGGTCTTTTTCTAACCGCTTCTAAACCTTCTAAAATCTGGATATCTTTAGCTGAGTACTCTTCTTCCACCGTCATAAAAATACCGTTTTTTTTTTGCTTTTTTGTGCACTAAAATTATTATTTCAAAGTGTTTTTAATTGCTTTCTCTTTATGGTAGACATTAGCACATTGTTTCTAACATTATTTTATGTTTGCATTCACTCTGAAATTGTTTTTATTTTTTCTTTGAATAACTCATAACTCTCCTTTAATCTTTCTTTTGGTATGAATAGAGCGCAGTCATAACCGCTTATTTTGGTGATTAAGAATACTGTTTTATTCCCAACTGAAATAAAACTCTCGGGAGCGCCCGTTCCCATCGCTTTATTTAGTGAGTATATGTAAGAACGCAATCTTAAGAGTAGAACAGAAGAAACAGTTGCGCTTTTTTCTCCTTCAATGTAAGATGCTACTATATTTTCATTTTTTATCAATATGCCACCATTGAGCATTTTTTTATTGGCCATTTCTCTTAAGAGCATAGATGCTGTTATTTTTTTTCTTTTTAAAACATCTTTTTCAAAAATTATTTCATCAGAAGAGTGCTCGCTTGCATACCGTGCAAGCGCCCATCCTCTAAGCTCTGGCTTTATGAATAATAACATATTAGAAGAGACCTCGTTTCTTTCGATTAGTTCTTTTTCTATTTGTTCTCTCCACTTCGGCCAATTCTCTTCTACTGCATTAGTTTTTTCTTTTACCGTCGCTATTGCAGCTTCTACTTTATCAAGATTTTCAGCTAATATTATAGCATTTTCTGGGCTCATCTTTCTTTCTAGAAGGGATATCCTCTGTGGCGATATCGAAGCAAGCACTTCTTGTTCCTTTGAAACATCCACTCCTGTAGCAGCTGCCTTTTGTATAATATCTTTTAGTTCTGCAATTCTTTCTTTGAGTTGTACCACCTGCCCTATATAATCCTGTCTTCTTGCTCTTCGTGTAGCTCCATAGTATTTATCAAGAATTGATACTTTCAGAAGATTTTCTAAACCATCATATAACATTATGACGGCAGCGATGGCGATTATCATACCGCTTAGGTGGATAAACATAGCGTTTGGGTTATCAAAATCAAATTGGGTGATGTCTACAATGTTCTTTATAATGACTGGCTCTGGTACTAAATAATTATTAAGTATGAATGCGACTACAAACATTATGAGAGCTGCAGGAATGCTAAATTTCCATCTTATTGGAGTTTTACTTAGTTTTGAAACTACCTCGTCTAAAAATTTTTTTCCGCTTAGAGCGCCCCTAACGCCAATAAAAGCTAAAGATAACAACGTATATGTTAGCATAAAAATAGCCAACGTTAAGCCTAGCGCCAAGCCGGCAGCGAAGTAATGGGACGAAGTTATATCTGAAAACACTAAGAAGATGGAATTTATAGCGGCTATCAAGGCAAGATTTGCGTAGGTTATCTTTGTTTTTGGTATAACCACGTTATTTATGTATTCTTCAGGTGTTTTTTCTGTTTGAAAAGAATAAGTAAAAACATATGTTTTTGTGGCTATTGATGCTGAAGACCATTTTATGTTTGTTTTTTCGTTCTCAATAAGTCTTGAAATTGTTTGAGGACTTGTCACTAAATCTGTTTCAACCTGAAATGGTATCCTATCCTCTACGCTCATTGAAACCGCTTGTTCATAATACTCTTGACCTTCTCCTTCAACTTCTATATAAACTTTATATTTGTAGTATTTTGTTTCGACTTCGTAGTTTCCTATCTTTTTTGCAGCACTTATTATTCTCTCAGCTCCATAATTACCTTGCTCGCAAAGTTTTGTATATTTTTCAACAAAAAGCGGGTTAGTATTTATTTCTGCTATAGCATTCTTCGCTTCAAAAATATAATCCAAATAAACATTCTTTCTTTCGTTTTTTTCATCTCTTACAAGTTGTGGTAAGATTGTCCGTGCATTTGTGATACTGTTATCAACATCATCAATCTTCTTTTGGTAATCGATTATACTTTCACCGAGTATTTCGTTATAAGTACTTGATATCATTCTGCATCTATCTGACTTCAATGCGCACAGATTAACACATGTGCTTGGTGTGATGCATCTGCCAGAGCTTAAACCAAGTTTATTAACACAGGCATCGTAATCTTGCTTTTTTTCTATGACTGCATCACCTATGTCTAAGTCGACTTTTTGTACATACATGTCGGTTAAATTGTTAAATTTTTTGTAAGTTGCAGATTGTAAATTTACCACAGCTACCGTACGGTGAAGTGTGTTTTTATCACCTATCTTTACTTTTTGAAAATCATAAATAGCATAATCCCAAATACCATCCCCATCTATATCATATTCATTTTTATTAGCAAGGATATTTTTTTTCATTTCATAATTCTGTTGCTCGCTTATACAACCAAATATAAGAAATGCTAGCACCAAGGCAAAGAGTATTTTTAGCTTCATAAAAGTGAATAGGTAGTTGAGATTTAAATATATTACTGGATTTGGGATAAATCAGAAAAACTGGAGTAAATCGAATTTTATAGTTTCGCCGTCTTTTGGCGCTATTGTAGGTATGCCTGTGTTTTTTTCAATTAGTTTTGCTTGAGCTGCTGGGCCTGCTCTTATCATAGCAATTCCCATATGGTTTATTATTGCCATTTTTGGTTTTGCTCCTTTTACGATTTCTATAGCGTGCGTTGTTTCTAAATGGTCGGGTATTCCGTCATGTTGGGGCTTGAGTACGTTTATGATAAGACAATCGCATCCTTTGAAATACTGCTGAAGTTCTTGGAAGTAATTAGTATCACTAGTGTACCCTATTGTTTTGTTTTCTATAGTTATCTTAAAACCAAAAGTTGTCGGTTCATCGTGTTTAACTTTTATAAATTCCATCTCAAAACTTCCTTTTTCTGTTTGGAATTTTGCTTTTTCTATATCTCCACTTTCAAATGCTGGGCAGTAGATTTGCGCGCAGTGTTCAACGTGATATTTAGTTATGAAGCGTTCGTTTGGATCTTCTAAAAGATTTTTACTCCCTATCAATATACCTTTTTTCTTAAGGGCATATCCACTCATTGCTTCTATCATGAGGTTTGCATCATTGCAATGGTCTATGTGAGAATGCGTAACTATTAACACATCAAGTGATAACGGATTTTCCTTAACTTGTAAAGTTCGGATAAGAGCGCCTGGCCCGGGATCTACATGTATGTTGGCAACCGAAGAATTTATTCTAAATCCTCCTGTCCATCTTATCTGCTTTATAAGGTTTATTCTTCCGCCACCTGTTCCAAGAAATAAAATTTCCATGTTTGATTTTGGTGCAGGAATTTTAATAATTATTCTAGTCTTTGGAAATTTTTACGAATTTCTTTTATTTTTTCTTCATAAAATGAGTAACTTTTCCAGCTTTCATTTTTGAATTGGTAAAGATCGTTATCGCTTATGATAAAACTTATATGGTCTGGCATTCTTTCGCATTGTTTTTGCCCATCTTCACATAACTTAAGTTCTTTCCCTATCTCGCCCATATACATTCCATTCTGAGGTTCGAAAATTTGAGCGCCATTTATTTTTTTTATTTCTTCTATTGAAGTAATGGTGTTTTCTGAAAGTGCGATTATGCAATGGCCAGTGTAATAATCAATACCATAACATATAACGTATGGTTGGAGTTCTTCGAGTTTTCCTAAAGGTACATCGGTGCCATCTACATAATACTCTATCATTCCTCTAGATGTTTTTTCAACATACACTGTGTAATGTCCATCACTTTTTACCTTCCACGCTTCTATTGTCCCTTTCTTATCAAGAGACTTAAGAGTGTTTAAAGTAGCTTTCAGGAAAAGCGCAAAATCTTCACAATCTCCTCCTTTATTTTTTAAGAGCTCATCTAAAGAAAGAAGTCGGTCAGGATCCTCTTGCACATAAACTATCTCTGCCTTTGCACTCATTACATATGCTATGCACCCAAGGTTAACCCGACCATCATCTATGCATTTTTGTTCCACTCGGTAAATAAAAGAATCAGCGCTGTGAGGAAGGTGCGAGTTTTTTTTAAACCAGGATACGGATTCATTTACCGTTTGCTCTAACTCTTCAATTTCTTTTGTTATACGATTAATCTCTATTTTAGTCTTATTGAGTAGACTTCTTGTTGAGTTTAGTTCTTCTTTTGTTTTTTCTAAATCGCCTTTTGTTTCTTCTAACTGCTTTTTGGTTTCATTTAGTTTTACCTCTGTTTTTTCAAGAGTTTCCCTCGTTTCTTCAAGTTCAGAAATAGTTTTTTTAAGAGAGGAATTAAGCGCTTGCATTTCGGCGATGGTTTTTGTAATAGTCATCTTTGTTTCTTTTATTTCTTTTTCTTGGAGCGCTATTGTAGACTTGCTTTTTTCATTTTCAAAATATAAAAACACATTTACAAAAATCGATAGCAAAACAACACACATAAGAAATGCAATTATAAGAGGTGCTATTTTTTCCATTTTTTTCACTCTATTATTGTTTGCTTTTCAGCATCTTTTCTGCTCCTTGCATCATCTACTATGGCCAGCCAGGAGTCGCCTATTTTTGTCGTATAATTACCAAATGTTTTGCTTAATGTTATCCGCATCGGTCGATACTTCCTTCTACTCTCTGCGGCAACAATGGTGTCTCTCTCTATTTTTATCATACCAACTCTTCTTAGCCTTGGTAAAACTCTATTGTAAAATGTTGCTTTAGAGATTTTGTTGGATGATATGAAAGATGACAAATCGCTTCCATCTATTTTTACCTTTTCGACAAGAATCTTCATAAAAGCAACCGCTATCTCGTGATATTTTTCTTGATATTTTTTAGGAAAGACGAAATTTATAACCTCCTCTAAATTCCACAAATTTCTAGTCAATTGTTCATTATCATCTTGAAACTTTCTTACCTCAGAGAAAGGTGGAAAAAATAATGATTCTGAAGAAGGTATCCCTCTTGATGCGATTGTCTTTTGTTTTTTTACTTCTTGTGTCTCTTGCTCTTCTGTCATAATGGCATTACTCACGTTTAGGATTAAAAAGTTTCGTAATCATGCGTTTGTTGTAAGGAAAGCCCACCAGGGTACGTTTGTTTTTAAAACTTCGCCGTTTTCTGCATCAACTTCTGCATCCACTGGCATTTCAGCATCAAAGATGCCCAAAATTTTTACTCTTTTCTTTGCTTCTATTTTATAGACTGCACGCGTTTCATTTCCTTGGCCGACTTCTTTAAGTTCAATAAGGCAGTTGTTTTCAAGCGAGCATACCTTTAGTTGCAAACGCTCTATTGCTCTTTCTGCAGCTACGTTTGGCATGATTTTAATCTCAAAAACTCTGTTATTACTTAGGTTCAGACGCAGACGTGTTCTGTTTTCGTTTCTTTCTTGTTCTACTTTGAGATTTGTTTTAACTGTTAGGTTTTCAGTTTTTATTAAAATAGCATCTTCTTGCTTTTCTAGTTGGACTTCGTTTTCAACTTCGTTTCTTATTTTGTTTTCATCTCCTTTATTTTGTTCTTTTAAGTTTTCTTTTTCTAAAACTCTTTCTGGTTCGCCTTGCCCCTTGTTTTTTTCTTCTGCGCTTTTATTTATTATGTAATCGTTTTTTTCATTTTTATCAGGATTTTTATTTGCTATATTTGCCGGTGCAATAGCAAAAGATACTGCAATAATCAACCCTAAAAACAAAAGTAAGAATAATTTTTTCATGGTTAGGTATAGCATCTAATCTTTTTTAATTTTTCTTCTTTAAAGCAGAAGTAATAACATATCCTTTTTCTATGTTTATACTTTTATCATCCGTAAAGAACTTGTTAAGTACAGTTGTTACTGCTATAAATGAGATGGCAACGCCACTAGCAAATATTGCTCTTTCAACTGCAACTATTGGTATTAAAGCAAGCCAGTAAGCTGGAGTCGTTTGAAATGTGTATAAAAACGCAATACTACCAACAGCATGAGCCATAAAGCTTGCGCCAAGTGAGCGGAAAAATAGATTATTTGGCAAAAGATAAGCTACTATTGGTATAAGCCAATAAAGAGAGTATACCCAAGCCTCCTGCCCTACTGGGTGGGCAATAAACATTGCCATTGCAATAACAGGAACAATGAGAAGGTATTTGTCTTTTTTGTAGTTTGCAAAATACCATGTTGCAAAAACCATCGTGAATATTCGTGCAATGTCAAATATTCCTATTTCAGGCGTAGCTGTAAATATTGTTATGGCCCGTGCAACGATGACTACAATGGCGCCGTATAAGGGACCAAGAAATGCTGCGGGCAATGGACCAAAAAACTCGTAAAGAGTGAAATATTTAGATGTTTCCGCTATACGAGAAATAGGCACATAAACTGATATAAAAACCAAAAAAGTAAAAATCAGAATAAAAGCTAACTTTTTGTATTCCATAAAAACACCTTAATAATTAATAGATAAAAAATTATTTGCGTGGCATCTCTGGCTCTTCTATTTCAGAGGGATAGTATGCAGTAGCTGCTTTTGTTGTTTCTTTCTTTTTCCTTAGTGCGAGTTCTTTTGCTATGAGTTCCTTAACTACTTTTTCGTGTATGAATCTTCTGCCACCAACTTTATAGTGAGGTATTCTTCCTCTATCAAGTCTGCGCTCAAAGGCATTTCTCTTAATATTTATACCGTTTTCGTGAAGTTCTCGAAGCGCTTGCGAAACAGAATAATAATTTTTGCTAACATGAGTAAGTGCTTCTATCGCCTCAACAGGTATCAATCTTCTTGTACCTATTTTTACTGAAGGAACTGATCCTTTTTCAACACGACCTATAAAAGCACGGAAATTAATATCAGGATTAGCTTTTTTGTATTCTTGGAATGCTTCTTTTACAGTATAAAATTCTTCTTTGGTTTCAAGAATGTTATCTAAAACATCTTTGTGTATATACCTTTTTCTACCGATTTTAACAAAAGGAATGGTGTTTCTTTCTATTCTACCACCGAAGGCACGAAATGATAAAAGAAGACCATTGCTGCGAAGATAATCATATGCTTCTTTTATAGAATATAGCTTATGTGTTTCACGAAGAGATTTTTCCTCTGTTTTTTGTTTATAAAGTTGTTGTGCTGCTTGGAAAACACTCATCAACGACGAAGTTAAACTTTTCTCCTCTTCTATTTTTTCTTTTTCTATTTCTTTAACATCAAGGTTTCTAAATCTGTCAATCCACTTATCATTAATCTCAGTCTCTATAATTATTCTTTTTCCCCGGGGCATTTTATTCACCTTCTATGTTATTTTATGATCATTTATGTTATTAATTGTAAAACATACTCTTTATAAATATTTTGTTTTTTTTCACCCATTTTTTTGTTTTTCTATAAATTTTTTTAATAGATATATGACAAAAATTATAAATATTAACCCAAAAACCGCATAAAAAATTGGGTATTCTTCATTCTTTTCCTCTTTTTCATGTTTATTACCACTTTCATTTTGTGGTTTTTCGATTGTGGTTTCTATAACAAATCTCCCGCTTTTGTAGGCTTTATTACCTTCATAATCACTTGCTTCGACATTGAATTCAACTATTGTTCCTTTTTCTAGTTCTGGAAAATCAATTCCATATAGATTGCTACCTAATGAATATGTTTTTGCCTTTTGCCATTGTCCATCAGGCAATAATCTGTAATTTATTCTTATTGAAAGTGGGTCAACACCACTTGCGTATTGACCTAAGTCATTTATCTCAAAAGACATTCTTACTCTATTGTTTGAAAGATTGTGTTTTGGTTCATTTATTAGCGGTGCGTTTAGGTCAAAATATATACTTTCTTTTGGTTTTTCTTTAGCATTGACTATGAGGTTTTTCTGTATGTTGTCATACTGTACTTTAATCTCAACCACATCATTATAAACTTTAAACACTACTTTTCCTTCCTCTGTTTTCAAAGTTTCGTTGGAGTATGATACAAGTGCACTAAGTGGTTCACCTCTATCGTCGTAAACATCTATTTTTACTTCGTAAATTGGTATTATAGCTTCTCGTGTTGTGTCCCCTCTAACTAAAATAAAACCACTTTCGCTTCCGCTTCTATATGTTACTAAATACTGTCGTGTTCCATTCTCACTATACATTATTACATTTCCGTTCTTGTTAGTTTTTTTAGTTTCATTATTAAAAAAAACAGTTGCATTTTCTAATGGTTTGCCATTTTGGTCTCTTACATAAAAAATTACTCTATAAATGGGTAATTTAACATCTATAATTTGGGGATGTTTGAGAGCAGTTATTGTTTTTTTAGCAGATGTTGGACCAAATGATGCGTCTATATATATGTTACAATCTATTTTTCGTGTTTGTGTTCCTTGATTTAGAAGAGTGAAGTAAACGCTTCCGTTTTCATCTGTTTTTTTTGGTTGGGTGGTAAAGTATTTCTCTCCAAAAGACGTTCCCCTATCAAAAGTTACGCTAACACTCGCACCTTCAACTGGTCTTATTAAGGAATCCAATACTCTGATGTGGAGATTTTCACTATAACCCACGCAATCATCAGCAAATGTAACAGCAACTAAGAGTAATAGAAGGAATGCCAATTTCATAAGAAGTAAATATCTTGTACTAATTTTTAAATACTTATGTACAACTAAAAAGTTTAAGGTGTTTTTATGAAAAAAGTTTTTTTGGCATTATTGTTAGCTTTTCTTTTTTTTGGTTGCATTCAACTTCCTGGAACTATAAACAAAGAAAAAATAGATTCTATCTCGAATGTTACTAAAGAAATTTCTGAGACAATTACAGTTGAAGAAAAATGTTCTCCAGCCTACTCTGTTGTTATTCCTCAAAAAGCGAAGTTGGGCGATTTAGGTACTGTGAAAGTTAAGGCAGATTGCGCTTATGGAGCAACCATCGCTGTTTATTTTGATGGAGTGAAGATAGATGAGAAAAAAGTAAGTGGAAAAAGCGCTGAACTAATTTTTAATTTGAATTTTAGACAAGACGGCACAAAAACAGTTGAAGTAATTGCGAATGGTAGTTTAATAAAAAAAGATAACATTATCGTGGACTTGCTTGGGAATAATGAAACAAGTGGCTCAAAAAATGATGGATTTTCGGTTAAAGAATATATAGCAAGTGGTTTTGAAATAAAATCAGATATCGAAGTTCGAAGTATTGGTATTTATGTTAAAAGATTGTATAGTAATACGTTAAAGAATTCTTATGTCGTAGTAGAGATTAGAAAAGACGATAATGGCGTGCCAGCTTCTTCAAGTGTTGCAGCAACTTATCTTCCCATCGAAAAAATAATGATGAATGAAAAATGGGTTTGGTTTAATTTTAAAGATAGTGTGAGACTTGCCCCGGGTACTTATTGGGTTGTCTTGCGTGTTGACCAAGAAAATCCAAATATCGTTAGCGATGTAGCGAATATTCACTATATAGGCGATAATCCAGATAAACCTGCTAGTGAATTAGTAAAAAGGATGGTTCTGAAGTGGAATGACCAAAAACAAAAACACGAAGAAACTACTTGGGAACCCGCGGCTTATGATAGGATTTATAGCATATTGTTGAGTTCAGAAA
>JAVZJR010000004.1:0-104405 GCA_038870635.1 Candidatus Bilamarchaeaceae archaeon
AGCCTTTGCCCTTGTAACACAGAAGTCAAAGGCTTCGTAAAAAAATAAAAATAACCGGTAGAATACCTCAGGGTTTGGGTGAGCGTAAGCCTTTGCCCTTGTAACACAGAAGTCAAAGGCTTCGTAAGAAGCCAAGAAAATAGGAGAAAACATAAAAACCCCTGCCGGCACCGATGAATACTGGAGTAACGGCACATAGAAAACATTAGAAATACAGAGAAAACAGTAAGAAGCCAAGAATACAGTAAGAATACCTAAAAAGCCCCCGGCGGGAATTGAACCCGCGGCCTCGTGCTTTTTGTTTTTTGATACCAAGCACGCGCTCTACCACTGAGCCACAGGGGCGTTGTAGGAATTTAAATTAAGAGAAATAATTAAAAACAGTGGCTTATTATTTTCATAAAAGGTGGACTAATGTTAGGTGATGAGGAACTTATTTTTAGTGGTACGTATAAGGATTTTAGTCTCGGGGTAAGATTTGATCTTTCAAATGCAAAGCCCCAAGATGTTGCCTCTGCTCTTATCTACATTAGTGAGAAGATAGAAGGGGCGGGATATAAATTTTGTGGTATAAACTACAATTCAATAGAAAATGTAGTAGAAAAATTTAATAGTGTGGAGCAACTCTGTGATTATCTCAAAAAGGGTGATTTTAAGAAAGCCCTTGATGCCGCTGTAGAAGATAAAAAACTAATTCCTGCAGCAGAAAGTTATTTTTTTAATCTTCTATTAAGAAGAAATAATATTCCTATAAAACCAAGTTTTCAGCTTACACTAAAACCATACAGTTATAATGAACAGGGTCGTATTGTTTTTGTTGGTAAATATGGGGATTGGGTTGCAATAAAGAAGCTTTCGCTTTCTGATGTAGAGTTTGATTGGGAAGTAGCTGGTTTAATCGCAAGTGTCAATATGACTGCGGTTAAAAAAGCATTTCAATTTGGTACTAAAAATTATATACAAATAGAAGAAGAAGCTAAAAAACTTGTTCAAAAAAAGAGAAAATCGTTTGCTGCAGCTGCTGAAATAATTCATACTACTATTGATAATCCGGTACTTTTAACTTTGGCCTTAGAGGAACTTGGTTATTATACTTATCTCTCATTATTTGCTTTAATGGAAGCTTATCCTGATCTTAAACCAAAAAAACCAAAGGGAAGAATGCCTTCTAAGTAATGAGGTGGATAAATGAAAAAAATAAAAGGGGAAGCAACAGGCAAGGTTATACTTTTTGGTGAGCATTTTGTTGTGTATGGCGCGCCGGCTATAGCCGCGGCAATAAATAATAAAGCGATAGTTGAAATTGAAGAATCAGAAGAAAACGATATAATAACTAATCTAGAGGTCATCCCTGAAATGAGTAAAGGCGCAATTGCCGCGATTGAGCGAGCAATGGGCATAGATAAAAAATTCAAGGTTTATCTAACAGGCAATCTTCCTACTTATGGCGGTTTGGGTTCATCTGCTGCTTTTTGTGTTGCTTTAGTAAAGGCATTTGCCGCTTACAAAAATCTTCATCTAAATAAAAAACAGATAAATGATTTTGCCTACGAAGGTGAAAAAGTTTTTCATGGTTCTCCTTCTGGTATTGATAATTATATGGCGACTTACGGTGGTTTTCTTCTTTTCAAGAAAGGAGAAAATGGTTTACAAAAACAACTAGAAATTAAAAATTCTTTTAATGTTGTAGTTGGTTTTACTGGCAAATTGAGTCCTACTGCTAAAATGGTAGCAGAAGTTAGAAAATTAAAAGAAGATGATCCTGAGAAATTTACAGAATTATTAGAAGAAGCAACAGAATTAGTCTATAAAGCTGCTGCGGCTATTGAAAAAGGAAAACTAGAAGAGATTGGAGTATTTATGAATCAAAATCAAAAATTACTCGATGCTATAGGTGTTTCTGATGAAAAAAACGAAGACATGATTAAACTTATGCTTGAGGCCGGTGCGTTAGGTGCTAAAATTACAGGCGGTGGTGGCGGCGGTTGCTGTATTGCATTAGCTCGTGATAAGATCGCTGCAATGGAAATAGAACGAACACTAAAAAAGAAAGGTTATCCGTCTTTTACTACTCTTATTCCGAATAAGTAATTAATTAAAATATTTTCTGTAAATATCTTACATGCGTCTCATGCACCGAGGTTTGGAAATTGGTCTTGATAGTAAAGCTGATGACATCTCTTTTTTATCTCATGCCCACTCTGACCATCTTTTTAATGCTAATTCTTGTCCAGTGTTAACAAGTCATGAAACGAGAGCATTGGCGAATATTAAAGGCGAGAATGTAAATGTTAGCGGTGTCAGATTAATTGAGGCGGGCCATATTCTTGGTGCACGTCAATTAGTTTTAGAGGGAGATAAAAAGATAGTTTATACTGGTGATATTTCGCTTAAAAATAACATCTTTGATTTTAAGGCAAAAATCGAAGAATGTGATTACTTAATAATAGAATCGACATATGCTTCGCCAGAGTACAAATTTCCAGATCCTTTTGAAATTTATGATGAGATATCTAAGTGGGTAAAGATGAACGAGAATAAAATTGTTCTAATAGGTGCATACGAGCTTGGGAAGGCCCAAGAGTTAATTCGTGTACTGAATGAATATAATCACATCGTGCCCCTCGTTACTCAGAAAACAGATTTTTTTTGCTCGGTGTATGAATCATTTGGTTTTAAGCTTGATAGAATAGCTATAGGAAGCGAAGAAGCAGAAGAAGCACTTAATCATCCTTTTGTAGCCGTAATTCCTATGCGTTTGGCAAAGAAAAATTTTGCGATGAGATTAAAAGAAGCTTTTGGAAAAGAGACACTCGTTTCTGTTGCCAGCGGGTGGGCACTTAGATTTAAGTACAATGTTGACCGCTCATTTCCTTTAAGCGATCATGCTGATTTTGATGATTTACTTTTTTACATAGAACAAAGCAATCCAAAAAATGTTGAGTTTTTTGATGGAGGCGGGGAGCATCTTCTTAAAAAGATAAAGAATAAAGAGATGATAAGTTGTTAGTCTATTGAAGAAAAAAGTTTAATAAAATAAATTGAGGTAATATAGCATGTACATGAAAATACATGAGGTGAATAATGGTCGAGTGGTAGCAGCTTGCGATAAAGAGTTAATCGGTAAAGTTTTTGAAAAAAATGGTATTTGTATTGATTTAGACACCTATAAGAATTTTTATATGGGCGATGTTGTTTCTGAGGATAGGTTGCTTAAAGAATTGAGTGATTTTTCTTCTGCTAATTTAGTTGGAAAGAAAGTTGTGTCAGTTGCTCTTAAAGCAGGGTTAGTATTAGAAAAAGAAGTAAGGTATATAAATAGTATACCTTATATTCAGATTTACAAGATTTGAGAGTGAGGGATATGAAACCTATAACTATAGTTGCAGATGATAAGGTAGGTCTTTTAGCAGACATTTCATATATACTGGGAAAGGCAAAGATAAATATTGAGTCTATAAACGTTGAGGTTGTTGGCGGCAAGGCAGTTATTAGCTTAACTTTGTCTGATCGCGAGCGTGGTAAAAGTGTTTTAGAAGCAGCTAATTATAAGGTTAATGAATTAGATAGTATTATCCTTAAGTTAGCCGACAGACCAGGCGAATTAAGCAAGGTTACTAATCTACTTGCAAAAGAAGGTGTAAATATAACGAATGTTCATATGATAACAAAAGATGGTAAAAATACATTGATCGCACTTATGGTTGACAAGCCACGAAAAGCAGAGACCCTTCTCAAAGAATATGTTGTTTCTAGTGAAGAAACTTATTAGCTTATTTATAACTCTATTTCTATCATATTTTTTTCTTTATTTATGCTTTTTATATTCGTATGTTTTTCTATTAATTTATCTATATTGTTAATACCAATTTCTTTAGCCTCTTTAATAATTTTTTCTGCATATTCGTAATTCGTATAAAACCAATCTCCCATCTCTTTATATTTTTTTTCTTCTTCTTTGAGTTGTTGAAGATATTCTTTTTGCTTCTCTAAACGCTTTTTTAGCTTTATTAGTTCCTCCTTTTCTTCTACTACTTTATTTTCCCAATAAAATCTATCTGCAGCTTCACTCAGAGTTTGTGTGTACTCCTTTATCGCATCATTATAAATAGACATATCGGTTAGGGCGTAATCAATGCTTTTGCCATTTTTTAAAAAAACAACTGGTTTTGGAGCGAATTCCATCTCTCTTTTTATTTTTTCTAACTGTTCTTTTTTTATATTATTACCGCTTTCTTTTTCATCTATTCCGCATCTTTTGAGAATTTCTGTGGCATAATTCTTACCTAATGATATTTTTATCAATGAGGTTATAATTGGTTTGTCGTTTATTGCTTCTTCTATTTTTTGTGGAATAGGCGGAGGTGTTTTATAATTTTTTCCAATTTTTATCTCTCTTGTTGCCCATTTATTTTCACTCAATGCAGCGATTATTTTTCCATTTTCTGTAAGAATTACATTTCCATTTCTAAACATCTCGAAAATAAGCTCTTTATCACCAAAATTAAAAAGAAGGATTCTATCATTGTTTAGTTGTTTTACGTTTTTTAATATTTTACCAATTAATTCCTTCTTGATTTTTTTTGTGAAATTGTCTGGTTCTTCTGTTTCTTCAAGATATTTTGTTATATGAATTCTTATTCCCACCTCGCATATGATATCGTATTTTTCAAATCGCATTCTATATTTTTTTTGCCCTATTTTTTGGAATTTTTGGAGACGTTTTCCACTAATAAGATTGTTCAACTCATCAACCATGTAGGAATATTCTATACCCGTCATCTCGCGTTTTTTTTCTTCCACCATTTTCATTCTCCATTATTCTCTTAACCCATTCTCTTAACTAAAACTTTGTAATATTTTTTATACAGTAATATATTTATTAATTTATTAAGAGAGAGTACTTATATGGGATTAGAAGAAGAGTTACTAAAAATAATGACTAAAGAAGAATTGCAAAAAGAAGTAGCGAGGACTATTGGTGATTTTCATGGTTTTCTTACGAAACAAGCTGCTCTCAAAGTAATCGCTGCTGAGAAAGGTTTGATAAAAAAAGAAATAAAATCCATTAACTCCATAGCACCAAATTCGAAGAATATAAATCTTTCTTGTATCGTCGTATCTGTTGGCCAACTTAAAAAATACCCAAGTGGTACTTCCTCTCGCATAGTAAGTATAAAAGATGAAAGCGGTTCATCCCAACTTTTGTTATGGAATGATGACGCAGAAGAAGCCGCTGGCTTAAAAGCAGGCGATCGTATAGAAATAGTAAATGCCTATGAAAAAGATGGGAAAATTAATCTTGGTTATGCGGGCTACTATAAAATAGTGGAAAAGGCATCTTTTAGTCCTCTCGCCGATGTATTTTCGCATGACGGAGAACGGCTCCATTTTCGTAATTTTATATCTGATGTTAAAAAAGAAAGCACTCCTAAGTATTTTACTATTTCTGATGGTGTGGAAAATATAATTTGTATATTGGAGAGCTTTCCGGAGCGTATAGAGAAACTTGTAAGTGGTAAAGAAGTTGTTATAGAAAATGGCCTTATAAAAGATGGCAAGATTATCATTGATTCTCAAAGCCGCCTTTTAGTTAAAAAAGAAAATGTTGTAGCGGGTGTTTTAGATAATATGGAGCCGTACGATAATGGAATTGCCCTTACAATAAGTGGAAAAAGAATTGTCTTGCAGAGAAGTCGCGCTTTTGAATTCTTAGGTGTGAAAGAAGTGCCTGGCTTATCTTTGTCAACAATTATAAATCTTAAAAAGAATATGTTTATAGGGCGAAATGTAGTAGTAGAAACTAATGGTGGTTAAATGCAGATAATGCTAAAAGTTGCAGAAGCATTTCAGAATGATATAGGGAGAGGGATAGCAAGAATAGATTCCAAGGCTAAGAGCAAGCTTGGAGTTTCAACAGGAGATATAATAAAACTTACCGGAAGAAAAACTGCGCTAGCCATAGTTTGGCAGGCCCATCCTGATGATGAGGGTCTTGATATGATTAGGATTGACGGTATCCTAAGACAGAATGTTGGTATTGGTCTTGGCGAGATGGTGAAAGTTGAGAAGGTTGAGGTGAAAGAAGCAAAAAAAATTGTTCTTGCTCCAAAAGAGTCAATAAGATACGGTGGCGGTTTTGAGCAATATGTTAAGAAGCGCTTGGTAGGAAAGGCAGTTATAAAAGGTAATGTTATCCCAATAGGTATTTTTGGAGCTTCCATTCCGCTTGTAGTGGCACAAACGGTGCCTCAGGGACCATTAATAATAAATGAGAAAACTTCTATAATAATAAAACAAGAACCTGTTAAGGATATAGGAGCTATACCTTCAGTTACTTATGATGATGTTGGTGGTTTGAAAGACGCAATACTAAAAGTACGTGAAATGGTTGAGCTACCTTTGAGGCATCCTGAGATATTCGAGCGTCTTGGTATTGATCCACCAAAAGGTGTTCTTCTTTATGGCCCGCCCGGAACAGGAAAAACTCTTCTTGCAAAAGCAGTGGCAAACGAATCTGATGCAAATTTCTATTATATTGGCGGCCCAGAAATAATAAGTAAATATGTCGGAGAGAGCGAGGAAAAATTAAGAAAACTCTTTAAGGAGGCTGAGGAAAATTCACCTAGCATAATATTTATAGATGAAATAGATGCAATCGCACCAAAGCGCGAAGAAGTTGTTGGTGAAGTAGAGAAACGTCTTGTTTCTCAGTTATTGACATTGATGGATGGTTTAAAAGCAAGAGGAGAAATTATTGTTATAGGTGCCACTAATCGTCCTGATTCTTTAGACCCTGCTCTTAGAAGACCCGGAAGGTTTGATAGAGAAATAGAGATAGGTGTACCATCTAAAGAAGATAGAAAGGAAATATTGACAATTCATACAAGAAATATGCCGCTAGATGAAGATGTTGTAATAAAGGAAATCGCAGATATGACTCATGGCTACACTGGTGCGGATTTGTCTTTCTTAACAAAAGAGGCTGCGCTCAAGGCATTAAGAAGGATGCTTCCAGTGATGAATATTGAAGAAGAGACCATACCTCAAGAAATTTTAGAGAAATTAAAAGTTAACAAAAAAGATTTTTTAGATGCGATGAAAGAGATTCAGCCTTCTGCTTTGCGAGAAGTTTATATAGAGCGGCCTAATGTTAAATGGTCTGATATTGGTGGATTAGAAGATGTAAAGAGAACGGTTAAGGAGGCAGTAGAACTACCACTTAAAAATCCAAAAATATTTGAAAAGATGGGTATACGCCCCATAAAAGGTTTACTTCTTTATGGACCTCCAGGAACAGGAAAAACATTAATAGCCAAAGCGGTAGCGAATGAATCAGAAGCTAATTTTATAGCCATAAATGGAGCTCAGATATTGAGTAAATATGTTGGTGAATCCGAGAGAACTCTACGAGAAATATTCAAAAAAGCCAGAATATCCTCACCTTGTATCTTGTTTATTGATGAAATAGATGCAATAGCTCCTAGAAGAAGTGCATCAGGTGAAGGAGGAACTTTTGTTACAGAGAGGATTGTAGATACTTTACTTACAGAGATGGATGGATTAAGAGAAATGAAAGAAATCGTAGTTATTGGAGCTACTAATAGGCCGGATATGTTAGATCCTGCGTTGCTTAGAGCAGGGCGTTTTGATCGTATTATCGAAATACCCCCACCAGATGAAAAGGGTCGTATGGAAATATTTAAGATACACACTAAGATGATGCCACTTGCAAAAGAAGTTGATCTAAAAGAATTAGCTAAGTTAACAGAAGGTTATACTGGTGCTGATATAGAGAACTTAGTGAGAGAGGCCGGCATGGCGGCCATACGTGAAAATGCCAAAAATGTTTCTATGAGACATTTCGAGCAGTCATTTAAAGCTATTTTCCCAAGCATAAAGAAAGATGATGTCGAAAGTGTAAAGAAGTTTAAAAATTCCCCCGTAGGAGCAATGTATAGGTAATCATATGAAAGCGATTCTTTTCTTTAAATCTTTTTTACTTCTGCTCGTAATAGCTTTAGTTATCTTTGTGGCTACCCCCATGGACTTGCTTACATTCGCAAAGGTTGTAGCAGCCTCTTTTCTTTTATCTATTCTTTTTGCATTGTTATATCCTGAAATTCGTGGAGTAAGAAATGGAGATATAGTGCTCGTTTTAAGTTCGGATTCAACAAACTCTATTACTGCTCGTTTAGGAAAGGCGCTTAATAATGCCAAAAAGAATTCTGAATTAAAAATAAGACTTTCTGATGGCACAGAAGTTATTGGAGTATTGCAAAGCTACGAAGGTTTTCTCACACCTCCAACAGCTAAATTATTATACGAAGAACAATTGGTGGAAAAATGGAGATACTGATAGAGCCAGATGAGGCAAAGGAAATTCTTATCAGTGTAACTGCTATTTCGTTAGCCTTCGCCCTTGTGTTTGCAGGGTTGGATGGTGCAGTTCGTTATCCTACTTCCTTTCTTTTCTTTGTTTTTATCTCTATGCTTACAGTAGGGAGCGGTTTTGTTTTGCACGAAATGGGGCATAAGCTCACTGCGATATATTATGGCGGTATTTCAAAGTTTAAGATGTGGTCTAATGGCCTTATCTTTATGCTTATTGTATCTCTGTTTGGCGTTTTGTTTGCAGCACCTGGCGCAGTTTATATCTAC
Source organism: Candidatus Bilamarchaeaceae archaeon (assembly GCA_038870635.1). Classification (GTDB taxonomy): domain Archaea; phylum Micrarchaeota; class Micrarchaeia; order Anstonellales; family Bilamarchaeaceae; genus JAVZJR01. The sequence continues at coordinate 8,662 of JAVZJR010000004.1, forward strand.
TTAAACAAAATAACAAAGAAGCAAAATGCACTAATTTCGCTTGCAGGTCCATTTGTTAATGTTGCTTTGGTTTTTTTCTTTCTATTATTATCAATTTTTAATCCCATAAGAGTTTATTTTCCTTTTATAGAAGGCGGCGGAGTTAATGTTTGGTATTTTGGTGCTCAGATAAATCTCTTACTCGCTCTCTTCAATATGATTCCAGCTTTTCCTCTTGATGGGAGTAAGGTATTTGCTTGGAGTAAGATTGGATGGGCAGCAGTGGTTGGTGGCATGCTATTCATACAAGCATTTGTTTTTTCACCTGTGTTGGTAATCTCTTGGCTTATACTTTTTGCTTTGTTTTTCATTCTATCTCGTTTTTTATTCGGGCGTATGTAAGTGGAGGGTTATATGAAAAAACAAAAATTATTTGAAAGAGGCGCTGAGGCGGTTGTTACTAATAGTAAATTTATCCATCGCGATGTGGTGATTAAAGAAAGGATTGAAAAGAGATATAGAAACAAGAACATAGATTCAATGCTTAGAAAAAGCAGGACAAAAGCAGAGGTGCGTCTTCTTCATCGTGCGAAGTGTGCTGGTGTTCCTTGCCCAACCGTTCTTTGTGTTGAGGATTTTTCTCTAATCATGACACGTATAAATGGTAGTCGTCCGAGAATGACTGAGGCACAGGCCAAGATGGCCGGAAAATATCTCGCTTTGCTTCATAATAATGGCGTCATACACGGTGATTACACACCCGCAAATCTTCTCGCAAGTGGAAAAAGTCTTTATGTTATTGATTTTGGTCTTGGTTTTTTCTCGCGCGATGTAGAAGATATGGCCGTAGACGTTTTTACAATGCTTAAATCACTCAAAGTTAAAAGAAGAAAATCATTTCTTGTTGGTTATCGCGCGTGCAAGCAATACAATGCAGTCATCAAACGTTTAGATGACATATCTAAAAGAATGCGCTACGCCAGTTAAGTGTTGTTTAGTATTTCATTTAATGGAATGCATTCGCTATAACCAGTCCCGCATTCATTGCAAACTTTATATGCTCTTACACAATTGTTTAATACACAATTGCTTATGCTTCCAGGTACGCATAGGAAAGTAATAGTGCAATCGCTCCATCTTCCATTATTACAGATCTTTTGCCCTTCGCATTTACCTATATAACAAATTTTTGTAGAGTTGTTAACGCAGGTGGACTGATTTTCTTCTTTTAAAATTTCTTTTTGACTATTAGTAAAAAAAGCAAGCAAGACAATTACAACAAGAATTGATATAAAAAAAAGAATGCTTTCTAATTTTCGCATTCTATCACTTAAAATATATCCCTGTTGATGGTAACTTTTCGCTTAAGCCATGGATAAAAGATGTTGCTCCAAACAATGGATTACTTTCTGTCCTTGCCTCTATCTTACATATTCTTATGTCTTCTGGTTTTTTATTTTTTATTCCGCCGAGCTCTGCAGCCTTGATTATTGCATCTCTTTTTCCTCCTATGGCGTCAACTAAACCCAATTCCTTTGCTTGTTTTCCTGTAACTATCCTGCCATCAAATATTTCATCTGCTCGCGCCATATTTATTTTACCTTTTCTGTTTTCAATTACAACTTTTTTGAAATCTTGGAAAACTTCATCTACAATTGCTTTCATTATACTTTGCTCTTCTTCACTCATCTCTCTAAAAGGAGAACCAATATCTTTGTGTTTTCCTGAAGTAACAGAGGTAGCATTTATTCCAATTTTTTCAAAAAGACCACTCATGCTTACTACAGTTGCAATAACACCAATGCTTCCAGTTAATGCGTAAGGTTCTGCCACTATATAATCCGCCGAAGTTGCTGCATAATAAGCGCCAGAAGCTGCGACTTCTCTAAAGTAAGCTACTTTTGGTTTTTTTAAATCTTTCATTGAGTCATATACTTCCTTTGTTGCTACAGTGGAACCTCCCTCTGAATTAAAAACAAAAAGCACTGCTGCTACATCGTCTCTGGTGTTAAGTTCTCTTATTTTTGTTGCTATTTCCTCTGAGCTTGGATAGCCCTCACTCATGAGAGTAGCCGGCATTCCATCCACTGTGAGGGGATACTCGATGTCAACTTCTGCCACACATTTCTCTTGAAAAAGAGAAGAGAAAGAATTTATTATTATAAAACCTATTATTAAAAAAATAAAAATTAACGCTACTATTCCAAATGTTCCCAATATAAACTTTTGTTTATTTGAAACGCCGCTCATGGCAAAGAAATATAGGAATAGAAATATAAATATAACCATTAAGAAATATAGATACTTTTTAGATTTTATGGGCCTGTAGCTCAGCTTGGTAGAGCGTCGGACTTTTATGTTCCTTCGAGGACATCCGCAGGCCAGGGGTTCAAATCCCCTCAGGCCCGTTTTTAGTTATTCTTACTGTTTTCTTGGCTTCTTACTGTTTTCTCTGTATTTCTAATGTTTTCTATGTGCCGTTACTTCGGTTTTCATCGGTGCCGGCAGGGGTTTTTATGTTTTCTCCTATTTTCTTGGCTTCTTACGAAGCCTTTGACTTCTGTGTTACAAGGGCAAAGGCTTACGCTCACCCAAACCCTGAGTTATTCTACCGGTTATTTTTATTTTTTTACGAAGCCTTTGACTTCTGTGTTATAATTGTGTAAACGTCTATACGTTTACAGCTCGATAGCATAGCATAGCTATCGATGGCAAAGGCTTACGCTCACCCAAACCCTGAGGTATTCTACCGGTTATTTTTTACGAATCTTTGCCTCTATTTTTTTTAAATAAGTTCAAACTCAGCGAGTTTTGTGTAGATTGGACCATTTGGAGTAAGTTTACTTTCGAAAAGAACAAATTTATCCACTTCAAAAGATCCAAAATTAATGTTTTTGTTTTCTTCTAAAAATTTTTTTAAATCGGTTTTTTTATTTACTCTTCCTATTGTTAAATGTGCGGAGAACTCGCGATCTTCTTTTTTCCCAATACCTGCTAAAACTTCATCTATTTTTTTTGCTACTTTTTTTAGTCCATCGCTTATAATCCCAACCCAAATAACACGTATATAGTTTTCAGTTGGAAAAACTCCTACGCCTTCGATTTTACACTCAAATTTATTTTCCTTTATTTTATTTAATTTTTCTTTTATCTCCTCAACATTTTGTTCTGGTACTTCTCCGATAAATCTCAAAGTTATATGTAAATTTTTTTCATCAACTAATCTAATATCTTTATCTTTTAGTTGAGAAGAAAATTGAGAGATTTTTTTTCTTGTTAGTTGAGGAATTTCTACTGCTACAAATAATCTTTTCATTTCCATAAATTTAAAAAGTTGCGATAGTAATTTAAACGTATGAGCAAGTCTGCCGCACATTTAGAAAAAGAAATCTTCTTTATGCAAGAAGAGTCTATTTCACTTTTGTACTCTGCAAAATCATTGAAAGTAAGAGAGCAAAGCGAGCAAGTAGGATATGGTGTGCGTGTTTATGCAGGGAGCGGTCTTGGTTTTTCTTTTACAAATGAAGAAAAAAATTTGAAGAAAGCAATTGAAACAGCGGTAAGAACTTCCAAATACTCAAAAAGAGAAAATTTTTACTTTCCGCAGAAATCCAATTTTAAAAAAATAGAACTTTCTGATAAAAAAATAAAAGAAATCGACGCCATCGAACTAAAAGATATTCTACAACAAATAAAAGAAGGAGCAGAAAAATATGGGGGCAATGCTCAGATTTTTTTAGATAAAACTATTTCTTTTGAGCGATTAGAGAACGATAATGGTTTTTTTGGTGAATATGAATCTACTGCGCTAAGTGTGAATATCGAAGTTATGGATGAGGACGGTTATGGTTTTTTCAGCAATTCTTTTGGAAAATTAAATGATGTTAGGGATTTTTTTGAATTGGGGGGCGAAGCTGCAGAAATGGCAAGAAAAATGAAACACCCTAAAAAGCCAGAAAGTGGTTTGCATTTAGTTGTTTTTGAACCTGAAGCAGTCGCTTCTCTTATCGATATTTTGCTTCCATCATTTAATGGGGACCTTAAAAGGAGAAAGATAAGTTTTTTGCACGATAAAGAGAAAAAAAAGATATTCAGCGAAAAGTTATCGTTCTACAACGACCCTCTTATCCCTTACTCTCCTCTTTCTTCACCTTTTGATGGTGAAGGGGTAATTTCTCAAAAATCTGCCCTCATAAAAGAAGGCGTAGTTGAAAACTTTGCATACAATATTGAGACAGCATCGCTAGAAGGAATAAATAAGTGTGGTTTTGCGGTTCGTTCTTCTTATTCTGCACCACCTAATATTGGATTCTCAAACTTAGTAATTGAAAAAGGCGATTTAGAAGAATATATTCATCCTTCAATATCTGTTTTTTCTTTTCATGGCACACACACTGCAAATACTACCACTGGCGATTTTGGTTTGGAGGTTAATGTAGCCTTTGAAAATATCAACGGAGAGCAGCAGCCATTACGAGGTTTTATGATTACAGGAAACATATTTAATCTTTTTAGAGATATATATGGAATTGGAACTATTGTAAAAAATATCGGAGGGGTATTCACACCGAGAATCGCCTTCGCTGATGTACAAATAGTCAGTTCTTAAAGATGGTGAATAAAATGAGAATGCTTGATAAGATAAAAACAACTGCTGATGTTACGGTACCAGAAAAATTAATTGATCAAATTATAGGTCAAGACAAGGCAGTGGATATAGTAAAAAAAGCAGCAAAGCAAAAGAGAAATGTTCTTCTTATTGGGCCCCCGGGTACTGGGAAGAGTATGCTTGCACAGGCCATGGCAGAGCTGTTGCCGGCAGAGGAATTGGAAGATATCCTCGTTTATCCGAATTTAAACGATGAAAACCAACCGCTGATTAGAGTTGTTCCTACTTACCCATCATACGATTTTTTAAAAAAGAGAAAGGAGTTGCAGAAGTATTATTCGCCGGACGAAGTAAATAAAATGAAAAATTCACCTGATGGTAGATTAAAATTTGGTCCGGGCCTTGGAAGAAGAATTGTTTCTTATAAAGAGGAAAAAGAGGTTATATCAAAAGGCATCAACCCGATTTTCATAGTTCTTTTTTTGGCTGTTCTTTTTTATTTAGTTATCTTTGTTTTGAATATCCCAGAAAATGCAAAATGGTTTATAATAGCCGCAGTTCTTGGCCTTGGTTTCCTTTATGTAATATCTAATGCAGCCTCTGGTCTTGGAAAAAGATTAGGTCCTATAGAATCAAAGGAGCCCAAACTTATAGTTGACAATACAGGAAGATATACTGCTCCTTTTGTGGATGCAACTGGTACCCGCGCCGGGGCTTTGTTAGGTGATGTTAAGCATGATCCGCTGCAATCAGGTGGTTTGGGTACACCTGCTCATCTAAGAGTAGAGGCAGGTGCAATTCATCGAGCTAATAAAGGTGTTCTTTTCATTGATGAGATTGCTTCGCTGAAACTTAATTGGCAACAGGAGTTGCTCACTGCAATGCAGGAAAAGAAATATCCAATAACTGGTCAAAGCGAGTTAAGTTCTGGTGCATTAGTAAAAACTCAACCAGTGCCATGCGATTTTGTTTTAGTTGCTGCCGGTAATCTTCCAGATATCCAAAGAATACACCCTGCACTTCGTTCGCGTATTAGAGGAGGAGGTTATGAGGTTTATGTAGAGGATAGTATGGCAGACACGCCAGAAAACGAAGATAAACTTGTCCAATTTGTTGCACAAGAAATAAAAAAAGACGGAAAGATTCCTCATTTTGATCGCGAAGCAGTTAAAGAGATAATAGAAGAAGCAAGGAGAATGTCTGGTCGAAGGAAGAGATTCACTCTTAATCTTCGTGAGTTAGGTGGGTTAGTACGTGCAGCAGGCGATGTTGCAAAGGCAAAGGGTTTGTCTGTTGTGAGTAAAAAAGAAGTCATCGAAGCACGCGAAATCTTTCGCTCAGTTGAAAGCCAACTTGCTTCAAAGATAATAGAAAGAAGAAAAGAGTACCAAATAGTAATGACTGAAGGGGCAGAAACAGGGCGAGTGAATGGTCTTGCCGTTCTTGGCGATAGTCGAGCCGGTCTTCTTTTGCCAATGGTTGCCGAAGTTACTCCGCCAGCATCAAAAAGTGAGGGTAGGATAATAGCAACAGGTAAACTTGGTACAATCGCTAAAGAAGCTGTGGAAAATGTTTCTGCAATAATAAAAAAATATGTTGGCGCAGATATTTCAAAAAGAGATATACACATTCAATTTTTGCAAACGTATGAAGGAGTGGAAGGTGATAGTGCTTCTATTGCGACGGCAGTCGCAGTTGTTTCTGCTCTTACTGATATCCCAATTAGACAGGATTGTGCTATGACTGGTTCTTTGGATATCAGAGGGAATGTTCTTCCCGTAGGTGGCGTTACAGCAAAAGTAGAAGCTGCAATTGATAATGGAATAAAATGTGTTATTGTTCCACAATCAAACGTGAATGATATATACCTCCCACAAGAAAAAGAAGGAAAAGTAAAAATAATACCAGTAAAGGATATCGTAGAAGTTTTAAAAGTTGTTCTAAAAGATTGTTCAGAGAAGAAAAAACTAATTGCAAAAATGAATGCTATGAAAAGATAATTTAGTTAATTTTTTTTATTTTTTTTGTTTTTAATTTATTTCATGAAAATAAATAAAATAAAACGACAATTGGAAAAAATGAATTGATTGAAAAAAAAGCTACCAAATTTAAGAAATTCAAAAAAGTTTCAGAAAAAATAAGAGATAACATTAAGAAAAAATTCTTGACTGGCACTCTTTATGTTTTAATATCTACTTCTGTATTTTTTTCTTTGCCGTCGTGTGGTGGAGAACCCGCGCCACAGCAAACAGTAAGTGATGTTGCCCACGATATTTCTTCTTTTAGGGACGGCGGTTATGTTGATGCTAATCCATCCGATACTGGTTCGCAATCCGTATGCAAAAACGAAGATCTAAGCAAATATGTTGTGGAACCTTACAAGAAAGATTTCAAATTGGTGTGTGACAGTTGTAAATATGATTTTGGTCTTCTAGAGGATAGTGAGGGTAATTTTGTAGAAGAAGAACTTCAGAGAAAAGGTACAGAATTTATTCGTTATGTCTGTTTGTTTGAATCACAAATCAGGATGGAGGAATTGTGTGCTGATGAACGGCGTCCTCTTACGTATGTTATAGCTACAAACAAAATGCCAGAAAAAGAAAATGCAGTTAAACCACCAGAGGGCGTAAATAAAACCAATTCTATTGCACATTGGGAATTACCTATAGATGGAGACACTTTAGAGCCCACTCCTAATGGTTGTAGGTATTATTTTTGGGTAAGGTCTGGTACAGTTGATAATTATGTTCCATCTTATTACACTTATAAAGATTTTTTCTGGGTAGCATGCCAAGCAGGCGCGATAGGTAAACTCGCACCTGATGCCTCTCCAAAAATTTATAGGTGTAGTCCGCCTTGTACAATAGTTATGAATGGGGTATATGGTGGCATGAGCTGTGCTGAGAAAATGTGTTGTGACTATTTTAAAAACGAGCAAAGGGTAAACGAAATTTGTGAAGCCGTTCTTAGTGTAAAAGTAAACTGTGCGAAGTAAGTTTAGGCTTACTTTTTGCAGTTATGAAAGTACTGCCGAGCTATTCAAAACACCTATTTATAAAAGAGTAAATTTGTTACCTTTCCATAATAAAGGCACGGTATAAAGGCGCAAAGAGTCTATACGTTCCTCTTTTTACTTTTATGACGTCCCCTCTTTCAACTAATCTCATGAGTATAGTTGCTGTTGGTCCTTCTTTCCAACCTAAAATTTTTGCCAATTCTGTAACGTTTATTTCTTCATAACGTGCTAGTTCTCTAAGTACTTTTTTTTCTGCCTCCGATGCGCTATAATATGTACTGCTAAACCACTCTTTGGCAAGAAGAGAGATAATGGCTAAGCGAGAAGAAATATAATGCGCTTGTGTTATTATCTTATCTGTTTCTCGTGCGTTGTCATAAAGATACCATGTTATGAACTGAAGAAGTTTTGGGCAGCCGCCACTTTCTTTATAGACTATTTTTATGCATTCTTCACCCATTTTTATTGTTGTTTTTGTCATTTTTTCTATATACTCTCTGTAATCATCTTCGCTAACTGGTTTTAATTCAATCATGACGCTGCCGATAGGTGGTGAAATTCTTTTTAACGATGACATTACTACTCCGCACCCAGACACTGTGGCTATTGTTTCTTCTATATCTCTTAGCAACTCTTTGTAGTTTGTTATTTTATCAAAGTCTTTTATTATAATTAATAATGGTTTTTTTTCTATTTTTTCTTTTATATTTTTTATTATATTTTTTATATTTTCTTCCTCATCTGTTAGGATATTTTTTGTTATTCTTTTTTCAATTCCGTGTAGTCTTATAATTCCATCTATTTCTATTTTTATCTCTCTAATTAAATTTTTCTTATTTTGAATTTTATCACCATTTATAAAACAGGTTAAAAATCCTTTTTTATTTGCGCTTTTTTGAATTAAATTTAATAATAGGCCCTTTCCCATGCCTCGTGGGCCATGTAACCATAAAGCCCAGCTTTGTTCTTTTTCTATTTGCTGTAAGAAGCTTTCAATTAGCTTTTGCTCTTCTTTTCTATTGATTATTGTTTCAGGGACTCCCCATGGTACGAAAGGGTTATTTTTCATATTATCACTACAAATATTGTAGTATTTGTAGTTTTAAATCTATCGAAAAACGTAATATTTATAAATGGATAAAAATTCAATTTTATCAATACTTTGGGTGTTGATATGAAAAAGTTTTTTTATGTGCTGGGTTTGGTCGTTATTCTTCTTTTCACTATGACCACTTTATGTGTAGCTCAAACAACAGGCAATCAACCGACTGAAATAAGAACTGCTACTGGTTCTTTTTGGGTATCGCAAAGCGGAGAAAAAGGCAATAATATTACCGTGGCAGTGATAGTGCCATTAGCTGATGTAGTTTCTGCTGAGCAGCAGAAAGAAGCAGACGAAATTCTTAAACAAGTTAGAGAGTATTGCGATAAACTTTCTTACCCATCAACATTTTACAACAATAAAGATGAATGTTTTGTTTTACAAGCACAGCAACAGTTAAGGTCTGCATCTATAAAATACACCTCAATTAAGAATGCAAAAATAGGTTTTGCATATTATAATCCTGTTACTTCTTCATATCAACCGTTGGACACCTGCGGCGGAGCTTTAGGGATGCAAGCCAACACTGAAGTATATGATTCTCAATATGACACAATATTATATCAGACTAGTTGTGTCGTTCCGGCAGAGGTATACCGTGGTATCAAAACCACAATACTTATATCATATTTACAAAACGGCGAAGTAGTTGAATTGGTTTTGAACAATCAACCTCAAAAATATGCCGTCTATGTAGAACCAAGACAAGTTACCATATCTGATGTAAAAGTCAGTACTATAGACGCCATATATAATGCTATCACCCAAGGGATAAGTGGTGCAACACAACAGAATCCTGTTGCTTGTTTAGGTTTATTTTTAGTCTTAGGTTTGTTCCTTGCTTCTATGTATTTCTCTGGTAGATCACCAATGTCCCTTCTTGACATAACTACTCCTCGTATGCCTTCTCCACCTGGGTTGGAAGCAGGTGGGCAAGTGGTTTTGCCATATGGTTATCAAGAACTTAAAAAAACCGCTATGCAAAAGTTAGGAGCAGGTGCAACTGCTTTAAGCGCGTCCATTTCTAGATTAGTTTCAACTGATAATAAAGTTGCTACAGAATGGAACAGGGTAAGAACAACGATAGATAAACTTAATCCTGACCCACAACAACGAGCTGTTATGGAAGCCTTGGCGGCGTCTGCGCTTGCAAATGGAAAAAAATATTCAGACATAAAACACCTTCTGAGTAAACTTCCAAAGAAATACGGTATGGATGAACACAAGACTGTGGCTCAAATTCTTGGTACGATGATACAACAAGGTGGCTCGCAAGCAGTCATGGCACAAACAATAAAAGATATGCTTCTTACTTTTAGAATGCTCGAAGGTATGGGTCCACTTAGTGGTACTCCAAAAAGTAAAGTCGGCCAAAAAATAGTAACTGGATTAACAAATGTTGTAGGGCCGAATCGCTATAATATGGCGAGTACAATGATTGTAGGTAGTATCGGGTCAATAGTGAGAACAGGCAGAACTGTTAGAAGCGTATCAAAAGAGATGGTAAAAACTGCACCAGAACTAGCAAGAGGGGTGGCAAGAAGCTTTATTGCATTATCACCAACAGGTATGGAGAGGTTGCGCAAAACTGCCGGAGAAGAAGGAATAAGTGGTGCAATAGCAAGACAAATACTAAAAGAACCATCAAAAGGAATGGAAGTTGGAAAAAAGGTCGCGATAGACGAAAAAATGGAGAGGTACTACGAAAAGTTGCTTGAAGAATCAAAAATGAACGTGCTTACCTATATACTTAAACAAGGTTATAAGGCCCTCGGGGTTAATTTTGCTTTAAGCGAGAAAGATATTCTTGAATTTGCATTAAAGGATATAGATATACTCGAAAAATGTGGTTACGCAAAAAATGCTGCAAAAATACAAATGATGGAAAAAGAGTTATTAGCGGCGCTTGCAGCAGCTAAAACAACTGACGAAAAAATAAATGCTGCGTTAAGTGTGGTGCAAAAATACGGTGCTGTAATAGACCAAGGAATGTTTAGATTTTTAGACAGACTTAATGCAATCGATAAAAGCAAAGAGGAAGGTTTTCTTAAATTTATAGCATTGCAGGAGTTTCTCCTTTATCATGAAAAGAGCATGAAAGCTTGTGGTGTTAATCAAACCAACAATGGGGATAAGTTCTATGTCGTAGTTGGTCGTTCTTCGATAAATGGCAGCGATATTTGGGAAATCGCAGTATTAAGAACGATGCTATGGGACCACGCCAATGGTTATCTTAAAGGTGGTTTAAAAGAAGGTCTACAGCGTGCATGGCTTGACAGTGTTAATAGAATTATAGGTCTTAACCCAACTAGTAATTTGAACGAGCTCCCAGAGTTTATGAGAAATAAAGCAGAACTTGAAAAAATAGAGAGAAGGATTAGATCAACAATAGTTGACCTTATGACAGCAGAGGGAAGAGGAGCATTTATGAAGCAATACGGTAAACCTCCAGAACAAGCGTCTATAAAAGAGCTTTTAGGTATGTTATTCGGTAAGGGAAGATTGCCACCTGAAATGCAAAGACTTAAAGAAGATCGTTTTGGAAGAAAGGTTTATTTTGGAGGCGATGAGATAGCTTTGGGTCCTGCCGCAGAATGGTTTAAAGTGGATATGAAAAGACACTGGGTTGGTCCACTTGATCCAAGAGAGAACTTTGCGCTTGCTCAATGGGTCGAATCTTACTTTAGTAGAACATCTGAAGCTGCTTATAAAAGTTCTATAGAAGCTGAAATAGACAAGATGCCTGGTTCGAAAAATTGGAGCGTAACAGAAAGGCAAGCTGTAGCAAAAAAACTATGGGTAGTGGATCAAATAAAAATGGACTTTGAAAATAAATTCAATTCTCAGTTCTGCGTTGGTTATGATGCATATGGCAAGCTTTCAGAAAAGGCTGCATTCTATAATAATATTCTTTTGGGTTTCTATGAAAAAGCAATGAAAGATAGTGGGTTAGTAGAAAATCATCCTCACTTATTATTTCTAAAGAATATAGATATTTCTAACAGCGTTCATTTACATAAGTTTAGAACAGAAATCGCACAAAAATACAAAGAAGCTTTCAAGGCAGAGCTAAGAGCACCGATTTCATTCAATGATATAATCAATTCTCCACGACCTATAGTTCAGCTTTGTGAAGGTGACTATGCTTATTACAGAAAAGGAATGCCTCTTAGTATCGGAGATAAAGTTTATGGCGAAGTAGCTATAAGAGATAATAATAGGAAATGGCGTAAGTTTGTTGCAGAAGATGTCGTCATTGATTTTGCTAAATATGGGAGAAATGATTTGCAATTGGAATATCGTAAATTAACAGAAGGGAAAGCACAGCCTGGCCCAGATTGGGATGTATTTATGGAGAATGTAAAGAAATGGGCGAGAAGTGGTGGTTACAGTTACGAAAAAGAGCAGATATTCGCTGCGCTTGTATACAATTATGGAAGAAACACAAGAGATTATATGAAATACTGGAAGGATACTGCTATTGAAGTAAAGCCTATGAAAGAAGTTATGGATATTGCACCACACGCTTTAAGAATGTTCGGTGTTGATAACGAAAAGGCAAGAATAGCAAATACCTTGCTTAAAAACTTAAAAAGCGAATTTGGTTCTTATTTCGTTAAGACAACCCTTGCTGGTTCACAGCCAATCGTTAATGCATTATATGATAGTGTTGCAATGTCAGAATACGTACAACAACATTCTTGGCGCTTGGCAGCTCAGATATTTACCATGAGGACAGAAGAAATAAGAGATATGAATGCCGCAGAAAGAGCAGCGTATCGTGATGTAGCTGCGGCGCAAGGTCCTTTTATGCAAGCGAAGGACTGGGCAATAGACAGAGCACCTAGACTTACTCCGTTACAAGGCTGCCCCCAAATAACAGAACATTCATTCCATCATGGGCCCGGCCATTTGCTTGGAACTGTGAAAAATTATTTAGGAGCTACTATGACTCATTGGGAGTGGACAGCGTTTTATGCTTTGTATGGTTGGCCAATAGATATTGCTGGTAAAATCCACAAACCTTTTGCAGGAATATTTAGGAATATACAAGTTGCTATGCAAGGGTATCCATCAAGGTGGAACCAACATGTAGATGATGCTTTGAATACATTTGAGTATACGAAACCCCGACTACTCGAAGCAACCAGAAGTTTAGGAACTGTTTTTAGTAGCAGTAAACTTTCTAAATTGAAACTATGGCAAGAGGCTGCAGAGTGGCGGCAGACTGCAGGAGAAGATCTATTAGCCGGTCTTAAACAATCACCTTCAGATATTTTCATAAGAAGAAGCGGTATTTTTGCTAATGCGAGAACAGGTATGGCCAATCCGGGTACCACTTACTATGACTACCGTTATGAGTTGAAAGTAGATGAAGTTATAGCATCATATTTCTGGAGAAACAGAGATGCATTATATATGTTTGATAAAGAAATGAGCGACTCTGCTTTTCGTTCTACTCTAAGAAGAACCGTTTCCGCTGAAGCGTTATCACTTAAATATGATCATGAAATACGTGGCGTTGCTATCGACCAGCACCCTCTAGCTGGTTTACTTATTCCAATTTTATTTCCTTACCACGTCCCCATACCATTTTATCCATCTCAGTTTACACCAAGAGAATGGTTGAGCCGCGTTGCACAGAAAAGAAGATTTGAAGGCGAAGGGCCATCATTTGCTGAAAACATAGTAGAGTTGTCAGAAAACCTTGCCAGAGGTGCCTATCATGCGATGACTCCATGGAAAGGATCCTCAATAGTTTATTGTCCGAAGTGTGGTAAATCGAATTATGTAGGCACGGTTTGCAGATGCGGTACAGTAATATATGGTGTAAAGAAAAAAGAACCACGCGAAGACTACGAAGAGCATTATTTTAGAAAAGCTGCATAATTTTTTATTTCTTTAATTTTTTTGCACTTCATAAAATAGATTTTTAATTACTTCCTCGTTTATTATCGTGTATGCGTTTACGTTTTTTTTATTTTTTGTTTGTATTAATAACCAGCAGTTTTTTTGTTAGTGGTTGTATCCAGCAAATTGGGGCTTTTGATTCATTTTCACGTGAATACGCTGCCGGTTTAAATTGGCAGGAAATGGCATCGCCTGAAAAAGAATGTCAATTAGGAAATTGTAGTTGTATGGTTTGTAAAAACGGTCCTTCGATATGGCCGATGCTGAGCTCGCTAGCGGGTGGTTATTGCAAAATAGATAATGAATGTACAACAGATAAATTTAATTCTTATAATAATGGTAGTACGTCTCTTGGAAAAAATTTTTCTGTTCGTCAATTTATGATAGGGCAGGGACCCTCAATTTACGCTGCCGGGGCAGCTAATACCCTTTGTAATGGGAAACTTTCTATGGCCGTTCATTGGCTTATAGGTTCAAAAAATAAAACATATGATGGCGTAGATGTTGATCGCGCAGTTTGCCTTCTTGACAAAGGTGTACTTCCTGTTTTTGTGCTTTATAGTAAAGGAGAAAACATAAATGCTACAAGAGCAAGAGAAATCGCTGCAATTTTAGGCCACGATGCAAAATTAATAAGAAAGGGTGGTGCTGCCGGTCCTGCCGGACCAGTTATAATAGTGAGTGAACTTGAGTTTAATTCTAGCAATAATGATCAAGTTAACGCTGTTGCAGAGCAAATAGATGCTATAAACAAAGCGTGCAACGATTGGTCTAACACAAACGCGCCATTAGTTTATTGCTTTGCGGGCGTTGCGCCTAAAATAGGAGATAAAGACGGTTTAGACAAGGTTATGGCTATTTTGACTTCGTGGTATGGTTATAAAGAGGAAGACTTGAAGAAGTTTGTTATTTTGGCATATGGTCTTAACTCTCATTATGTGAATGGCACATGTAGTGGGGACAGAATGATACTTGACGCTGTTGCTTTTTCTCGCTATGCGCGTAATAAATATGGAATAGTTTCAGTAATTCCTTATGTGCTTGTAGATGTTAACCAACCAGATGTTAGCGGTAGATGCATTTGGCGTGAGGGGGATGCAATAAATGCTTATAATTCAATATTTTTTAATGGAATACCGACTTTGATAAAATATGGGGTTATTGGTATTTCGCTGTATTCTCCTGACGCAAGTACTTTTTCTAATCCTTTAGGTTGTGTTGATTGCGGCGTTGTTCAATATGAAATGAGAAAAAGAGCATGGTTTGGTAATTGCCAAAAATACACGACAACAGTATACTCACCATCTTCAACTCAGAGTGAAATAGTAGCTATACCATCGAATCTTATAAGATTTCCTAATAATGATGCCGCTAATTGCGGAACAACTTTAGAAGAGGTTTCTGCGAGTATATTTAATGTTCCATCCCAAAAAAAGTCAGGTGAGTTGTTAGATATTTTTAATCCGCCAGTTCCTGAGATGGGTAAAGAAGTTACCAAATATTGGTCTTGCGATAGTTGTATTTCAGAAAAGAAAAATATTACAGAAATTTTCAAGAAGACGGGTGGCGGAAATGTTATACTTCGATATAAAAAACAACCTACTGTTGTGGCCGGTTTAGATGTTTGTAAAAATTATACAGAATTAGATTTCTATGCCTCACGTTTTAACGTTGACCCGATGCTTGTAAGAGCAACTGCAGCCGCTGAGAGCGGTTTTGATAAATGTGCAGTTGCAAGAGTTTGTAAAGGTGGTGTCAGCTACCAAAAATGCGTTCCTGGTAATTATAATATTGGTTATGACTTTATGAATGACCCATCAGGGGATTGCAAATTTGAAGATATACCAACTGATAGTAAAGGTGATCTAAAATACACTTTTGTTGGCCTTGGCTTAATGCAAGTGCTCGAGAGTCCATATACTTTTTGGCCACCTGATGGCCCTTATAAAGAGCATTTTTTAGAAGCTTATAAATACGGCCGAAGAGAAGAAATAAATTTAGTGAGTTCGGTATGTGGCAATAAGTTTAATCCATTTAATGCTACTGACGCTGCCTGTTGGGGTACATGGAAGCTTTCAAAAATGCTGTCTGATAGTTATAAAGACGCGGTCCAATTGGCAGTTAATGAGTCTAACACAGATGAAATAAAATCGCTTAGCGCATTAGTGGCGGTATATAAATACACTGGTTGGTGGGGCGCTAATGCTGGCGTCTATGGTCTTACTGTTTGCTACTCTCCATCATCAAAAACAGTTGGTACCTGCCTTATAGAAGCTTATAAGGGTAGTGAGGTTTCTAATTGTGCGCTTGGTGCTAACGGCGAATGTGTTGGTGGCGAAGGTTGCGTTTTAAGTGCGACTGGTACTTGTATTGTAGATGAAACGAATTGCTATTATTCAAAAGATAACCCCAAGGACTTCATTTGGTTTGTTGATTGTGTTATCAAAAATAAAAATCTTATGAGCGGGGACACTACCTATGCTAAAACTGGTCTGCAAAGATTAGGTTATTATGAGTGGCTTAATGAAAATTGTGCGCAAGCAGGTTGTCCCTCTTGGAAAGCGTTAAATGATGTTGTGGCTGAATACGGTGCGGGTAAAAAATCAGAAACTCCTTATCAACTTTATGAAGATTTTTATAAATGAAATTTCTATCCTTCACTTTTTACTGTAACCTTTTCATCTATTGATATTATAGAGGAAAGTGGCAGTTTAAACTTTTTCTCAAAGATAGTTTGTAAGATTAATTTTTCTTCTTTCACATCTACGCCAACTATTTTTCCAATGAGGCTTCCATCCCTTCCGACTACTTCCTTCCCCTCCATTTTCATTCTACTTATTATATCTGTTCTAATCCAAGAAAGCGCGATAGTACTTATATAACCTAGAACTAGCGTGATTATTATTGTCAGGAGAAAGTCACTAAAAGCGATGTATGGTGGATAAAGATTTAGCACCCATTTCGAGCCGACATCTACTACCATCGCAAAAAGAAGCGCCATCAGTGAATATAGCGCGTATCTTGTTATGTTGTACACCTTTCGCTCAGCCTTGGAATCCATTACTTTTCCTATAATTATGAGAAAGAATGCTATGAGAGTGGGCCATAGAGTGCCTTGCACTACATATGCTATTGTTTTTTCGCTCGTGAGAGCCCTTATATTGGCGTTATTATAATTTTGGTAAGCAGAGGTGATTGCAATGGCGAATAATATGATGCTTCCTAAATAACCTATCCAACTTGTTTTTTCAATTGAAAACCTAAAATCTTTAACGAAACTTATGATTGCTTCGTCTATATTTAACATTCTAACGATTAGATATGCACCAACTACTATACCTACTACTTCCCAACCTAATCCAAGGTAGGATGCTGTTGAAAGCATTAGAATCAATAAGGCGGGTATACCTATTATTATTCTTGAATAGTATGGGTCTTTTATTTTCTCTAAAAGTATGAAGTAAGTCTTTTCAAGTTCTTTCGCTTGTTTTACAATAACAATCTTCGTAGAATCTATTTTTATGCGAGATTTTACTATTGGAAGCACTTCCTCATCAGAAGCTCCATCTGAAACTAATATGGCAGAAATTGGTTTTAACTCTTCTATTATTCTATCTAGTTGTTCACTTATTTTTTTATCTGCGTCATAGCCTAGTTTTTTATCACCAGTGAGGGTTACTATCTCTACTGTTTTTCCTTCATTTTTCATTTTATCATAGAGCTGGATTGCTGAAAATATTGCGTTGACATCGCTATCTTCTGGGTCAGCAAGACCAAGTTTTGTAGCTGCAAGAAGGTTCTTTTCTCTACCTACAATTGGCCCACTAACTTTCCCCTTTTCGTATAGGTCATTATCTCTATCAATACATAATATCAGTATAGGTCTTTCCATCAAATGAGTTAAAGTGAGAATTATTTATAAAGATAAACCATCTTGAACATACTTTTCATTATGTGTTAGTAAATATTTATAAATGTTTAATGAGAAAGAAATATATGGCCTTTAAACAAAAAACCGATCAGGCAGATAATAATAAGAAAAATCTTAATATGCTTAATAACGTTCCGAATAAAGAGAGCATCAATGCTTCACGGGTAGAGGCCGAAGAAATATTGAAGAATGAATTTGCGACTACTGCCCTAAAAAAACATGCTTTGAGCATTCTAAGGCAAAACCATATAACAGAAAGCGCACCTCATGTTGTTAAAATTGTGTTTGCTTCTGTTATACAAGAAGATTTATATCGAAGTGCTTTCAAATTGCTTGCCGAATGGTTGCAGGAAGGGGAGGGCAGCGTAG
This sequence comes from Candidatus Bilamarchaeaceae archaeon, assembly GCA_038870635.1. Taxonomy (GTDB): domain Archaea; phylum Micrarchaeota; class Micrarchaeia; order Anstonellales; family Bilamarchaeaceae; genus JAVZJR01. The sequence continues at coordinate 26,579 of JAVZJR010000004.1, forward strand.
CTGATGCTATAATAAATGAACTTCGTGTTAACAATAGTTCAAGTTCAATAGAAATTTTTTTTGATCTTGTTGACTACGCTCCTAAGCTATTTGCCCAAGAAATGCTGAATAATATTTCAGATACAAGATTGTCTTATTTTTTAAGGACACTTTTTATAGATTATATTGTAACAACACAAAATGAGATGTTTATGTATTCTTTCAGACAAAAAGCTAACACTCATGTCTTGAAAATAATAGAAGACTCTGAAAGTGTTATAAATGGTTTTCTAATTTTTAGCAATAAGATTAACCAAACAAAAAACACACGAGATTTTATGTCAATGGAAGATGAAATAAGCGGCGTCGTTTCACTTTTGGTTCGCATTTCTAGTGCAGTTGAATTAAACAAAGAAACGCAAGAAAGAATTAGTCAATTTGCAATCGACTTGTGTAGTAAAGGATATGATCTTTTTGCATTACAACTTATTGAAAAAATTAATATACCCTCATCATTGATGGTTTTGGATATGGTAAAACAAAATTTAAATGACAAATTGCAAAAACGTTCTTATTCCTCTCTAAAACAAAAGAAGGAGTGGGAAGAAATTTTAAATAAAGTTGAGGCCGAAATAAAGAAAAGAGGGGTAGTCTGCGATTTTTTCAATTGTTAATCATGTAAACTAAAATCTGTTTTATCATCTTCAATACTCTTCTCAGTTAATCTTGCCAATCTTCGTAAAATAACCTTCTGCTCAGCGCTTGCGACTATTCTTCTCGTACGTTCTATTGCATCAGGATTTACACTAATTGAAGTTATTCCAAATTCTACTAATTTTTCTGCGAAGTCTGGATAAACTGATGGCGCTTGACCGCAAAGCGAACACGTAACTTTGTATTTGTTACATGTTTCTACGACGTGCTTTATTGATCGCAATACTGCTTCATTTCTTTCATCAAATCCCTTTGCAAGTGTTGCGTTATCACGATCAATCCCCAAAGTTAGTTGGGTAAGGTCATTACTACCTATTGAAACACCATCTATTCCCTCTTGGCAGAATTGGTCTATGAGAATAACTGTGCTCGGCACCTCAACCATTATCCATAGTTTAAAATCACGAGTGCGATATATACCAACTCTGTGAAGTTGCTCTTTTATAGCTCTCAATTCACCTATCCTTCGAACAAAAGGTATCATTAACCACAAGTTTTTGAGATGGTACTCGTCCCGTACTTTCTTTATTGCGCGCAATTCCAGTTCAAAAACCTCTGGTTCTTGGATGTATCTTGCAGCGCCGCGATACCCCATCATTGGATTCTCTTCTTTTGGTTCGTATTGTTCGCCACCCTCCAAGCTTCTGTATTCATTTGTTTTAAAATCCGTTGCACGGTAAACAACCGGCCTTGGATAAAATGCCGCTGCAAATCTTCGCATTCCTTCTGCAAGTTTATTTATATACTCTTCTGCTTTTCCTTCAGCAATCATTTTCTTTGGGTGCACCCCAATATTCGCTATCATAAACTCTGCGCGGAGAAGGCCCACTCCATCTACCGGAAGTTTTGCAACTCTTTCTGCTTGATCAACATCCGCAAGGTTCACATATATCTTAGTTCCGGTTACTGGTGCAGTTTCACTTAATGTTACCGCACCAATTTCTTTTTCTTCTTTCTTAGCTTCTAAAACACCAGAATAAACAATCCCGCTGTTACCATCTACACTTACTATCTGCCCTTCTTTTAGTATAGTTGTCGCACCACTCGCACCTACTACACACGGCACACCTAACTCTCTGCTAACTATTGCTGCGTGACTCGTCATACCACCCGTGTCTGTTACTATTGCTGCAGCTCTTTTCATACCCGGAACATAATCTGGCGTTGTCATTTCTGTTACTAGTATATCTCCTCTTTCTACTCTTTTTATTTCTGCTGGACTTTTTATTATTTTTACTGGACCAACTCCAATTCCAGGTGAAGCGCCAAGACCGCTGACTAATATCTTAACCTCCTCTTTTTTAGTTGTAGCTTGCTCTTGCTCAAGTTGGGATGTGGCTACTGGTTCGATTTTTTTCTTTAAGGTGGTTATCGGTCTTGCTTGTACAATGTAGAGATTTCCTCTCTCAAAAGCATACTCTATATCTTGTGGACTACCATAGTGTTCTTCTATTTTTACGCACATCTTTGCAAGGTCTTTTATCTCAAGATCACTTAGTTTTTGTAGTTGTTGTGCTTCTTCTTTTATACTAACTTTTTTATTTTCTCCATCTATCTTAGCTATCATCCATGTTTGTTTCGCTATTTTTTTATCTATTATCTTAAAGTCTCTTTTGTCGACAATATAGGTATCAGGAGTTACAAGCCCGCTCACGACAACTTCACCAAGTCCATAGGCAGCTTCTATTGACATCTTATTCCTATCTTGTGTTATTGGGTCTACTGTGAATACTACACCTGCCTTTTCACTTTGCACCATCATCTGCACAACCGCTGCTAATCCAACCTTCATATGGTCGAATTTATTTTGTACACGATAAAATATTGCGCGGGGCTCAAAAAGTGAAGCCCAACATTTTCTTACCGCATCGATTGTTCCTTCTGGTCCCCGTATGTTAAGAAATGTTGCCTGTTGGCCTGCAAAAGATGCAGTTGGAAGGTCCTCTGCTGTTGCCGAACTTCTAACCGCTACAAAAACTTCTCTGCCGCTCATGTCGCATAGTTCTTTGTAAGAGCGCGCGATGTCGTTTTTTATGTCTTCTGGTATTTTTCCGTTAATAATCATTTTTTTTATTTCCTCTGCTGTTTTTTGCAACTTTTCAGTATCATTAACATCCAACTTATCGAGCATATCTTTTATTCTTTCTCTAAGGTTGTTCGCATCTATGAACTTAAAATAAGCACCGCTGGTTACTACGAAGCCATTTGGTATGGGAAAGCCATTATAATACATTTCACCAAGATTTGCTCCTTTTCCACCTGCTTCTGCCAAGTTTGATTTATTAAGCTCCTTAAACCACATGACATTTTTCATATACCCACCCACATCTTAGATACCCCTTCTCCTGCAAGAGGTTGTGGATAGATATCTCGAATAAGTTTATAATTATTTTTGTGTGCTTTTTTCAAACCAGTTTGTTATGTTTTTTCTAATTAGTTCATAGGTATCGTTATACATTTTATATATTGGATTCTTCTCATTGTCATTCATAAATTCCACAACTCGCATTAAGGTTACCAACGTAAAAGAAATTAAAACTGAAGTTGTAAATGCAATCGGTGATAAATATTCGCGTGGTATCGTTATAAGCCCACCCATAAAAAGACCAAGAAAACAAACTAAGTCACTAGGAAAATTTTTCTTTACAAATTCTAATAATATATTTTTCTTAAAAGAAAAATCTACTTTATCTAATACTCTTGTAACTTTTTCGAGTGTCGTTGTATTTTTTATTTCTTTTTTTATTAATTTTTCCTGTATTTCTAATTTTTTCTCTTTTTTCCTATACTCATTTTCTATTAAGAGCATTGTAGCACGCAGGATTTTTGCATCTAGTTTTTTATCTTCATAATCTAGACTATACATCTCATTTTTTACATTTTCCCATGCCAATTCTATTTTCTTTTTTTCATTTAATAGTGAGTAATATCTTCTGAGTAGTTGTTTTAGATTTTTTTCTCTTTCTCTTTCTATTTTTTTGAATTTTTCTATTTTTAGTCTCGATAAAGAACTATCCATGCGTAACCACCGTTATAACTTATTTTAACTGCTGTTTTTTCATCACATTCCATAAAGAGACTGCTTTTTTTATCTATTGCTTCTAAAGGAACGTTTTCAATAAGTAAGAAATTCAATTTTTTCCCATCTTTTTCTGAGTTTATTATATTTATTACACCGTATGATTCATTTTCAACAACCCTTACGCTTTTTATAATGCTTAAAAATTTTTCTAATGAGAAATTGGCCATATTTTCTCGTTTTTCTAATATTTTAGAATTAGATAGTTTTTCCAGTATGTTTTTTGTTATATCTTTTTCAAGTGGTAGCACCATATCACTCGAAAGAACTTCTATTAGTTTTTTTACTTTTTGTTTTTCATCTTCATTAAGTAACATATATGGTTGGGCCTTTTCATAAAATATAGAGTAATTTCTTTCATTTTTTATGCTACACGTATTGTCCATTTTTTGTATTTTTTTCTCAACCATCATAACTGCCGTTAATTTTAGTTTTAGAACATCGCTTATCTCTTTTTGGTTTCCTTGGGCGTATGGTATCAAATCGATTCCATAATTATTTTTCGTTTCAACTATTTTTTTGTACGTTTCTTCATCTACGATTACAGATTTTTTTGCGTATTGAATTTTTATACTCCCATAAGGGCTGTTGCATCTTACAACATCTATGATGCCATCATTTTTTTGGCATAGTAAATTTATTTTTTTTTCTTTAGCTGTTTCTTTCTCTTTAAACATCGCCAGTTCATCTTTTTTATTTTGCTGGTTTGGCTCTTTTATGTTGTTCTTTTTGCTAAAAAACCGCTTGAATATGCACATGTTGTATTATATGTATAAATAAGATTATAAATTTACCTATTTTTATACCTTAAAAATGCTCCTATGCCTAAAAATCCGTGAAGAAACTGTGCCCCTTCTGCAGTATTTGTTGATATTATCTCAACTGGTATTTGTTGTTCTCGTGCAAGAGCCTCCAAATCATCAATAAGATCCTTAACATCAACTAATTTTCCTTCTCCTCCGCACGAGCATTTTGTGTTTTCAGCTGGTTTATCTCTTGTGATTACTCTGATTTCTTGATTACAAGAGCTGCATTTATAGTTAGCTATTTTATAATCCAATCCTTCTGAAAGCAAAACTCTTTCTGCTTGTTTCGTTATTATTGCTTCTCGTACTTCTTTTTCACCATAAGTTGCAAGCCCATCACTTACGACTTCTTTTATGAATTGTGTCACAATGTTTTTTTCTCTTACTGTTTCTTGTTGAGCAAGTAACTGCTCGCTTTTTGCTATGACTTCTTGTACGCCATATTCGTCCGTATATCCAGTATCTACAACTCCTATTATTTTTATTTGATAATTAAACGGCTTCTCACGTAAAAAATTTTCTTTTACCGGACCCGGACCGCCTACAATAACACCTTTTACTTTATCTAAGAAGTGCGTATCCATTTTTTCTCCAACATGTTTATAATAATACTCTATACTCTCTTCGCGCAATCGTTCAAACCTTCTGGCACTCTGCCCTCCTTTTCTTACTTTTGCGTGCGCCATGGACGTAACGCGATCAACTATTTTCACTTCTGTTCCTTTCATAATCGCGAGTGTGGCCTCTCTTCCATCCATAACCACAATGCCATAAGAATCCTTTGAACCAAGCATTCTTTGAAGTGGTTCTAAGAAAAACCGACTATCGCATCTATATATGCCTACTTTTAGTGGTTCTGGTGGCTCTAACGAAAAAAGTTGAATGTCAACTTTAGCAGGATTATCGGAAACATTCCCTGCAAATACTGCAAGACCATTTTGCGGTGTTTGTTTAAATATTTTTAAATGGCCGATTATTCTTTCAAGCGCACCTATTACATTTGTTCTCGTAGTTTTTGACTTAATATTACTAGCTTGACTCATTTCTTGTCTCAGTTTATTTCCCATATCATGTATTGGCGAACCTGCCGGAATATATACTGATATAAGTTCAGTGCCGTTTCCTGAGTATGAAGAAAGTTGCTTTATCCATTTTTTCAACTGATAAGTTTTTTCGCTTTCTGTTTCTTCGCCCATGTTTTAAAACCTCAGCATTTAAGAAAGTATTTCTACTCTTCCGTCTTCAAAGTAATATTTCATAACAACTATTTTTAGCTTTCCTTCATCAACTAATTTTTTTACAATTTTGCTTTTTTTCATTATACAGTTTACTACTCCTTTTGCATTTTCAACAGAAGCGTTTTCTACCTCATTTTGATTAGTATGCTTTTTTATTTCATCTACGATGTCTTTTATATGTCCTTCACAATGTCCACCGCCGCATGCCGCAGTAACCGCACCGCATTTTTCATGCGCTAAGATAATAAGTAGGGGGGTGTGGAGGTGCTCTACACCGTATTCTATAGTACCAAGACATACATTATCCACTACATTACCTGCTGTTCTTATTACAAATATTTCACCTAAGTTTCTGTTAAATATAAATTCTGGGACTACCCTAGAATCACTGCAGGAAACTATTGTCGCAAATGGCTTTTGGCCTTGCTTAGATGCTTCGCGTGCAGCCCCAACATCAAAACAGACTTTTCCATTCCTATAAACTTTGTTTCCTTCTAAAAGCTTGTTTAGAGCTTCGTCAGCGTTCATACACTCTCCTCTTTTTTGCTTTTGTTAGTTTAATTATAGAGAAGTTTTAAATTTATAACTATGAAAGAAATCTATGACAAACTTTCAGAGCAGTGTAAATAAATCTGAACTAATGGCATCTTATTCAAAACATCCTCCGTACAATTTTAGTTCTTTAGAAAATGAAGTGGAGCGGTCTTTTGAAAAATTATTAACTTATATAAAAAATAAGAAAATAATAACTAGTTCGTTATCAACTTTTATAAATAAAGCATTGGTTTTCTCAATAATAACAAATGAAATAAGCAGAGAGAAAAAAAAGGGTGATACTCCACAAAGCGCTGCAATGAGGTCAATAAAGTCTTTCAAGAAATTTTTGGCAACTAATGGAAACATAATGCCAATAGGTTCAAGAGATCAATACCTAAGCATCGGTCCCTTTCAATTTAAAAAGGAGATATATGAAAAAATAGCTGCTAAATATGGAGGTGTGATAGAACCAAAGTTTGAAAATGCAAAGTTAAGCGACCACATAATTGCTTTCTATCTTCTTGCATCTGATAATCTGAAAATTTTTGAGAGATTATTTTTATCAAAAAGTAAGAAACTCACCAAAATGCTTGAGAAAGCAGATCAAAAGTCTAAACAAAGATTTATAGTTGTTTTAATTTCTTCCATGCATAACGCAGGATATGATAATATCTTGAAAGTTTTAGGAGAGGGTTTAGGGGACGTGCAAAAATATAAAGTGAGTACCTATCCTGACAGAAAACCACATCCGAATGGATATTGGGATATAGACATTAAAAGTATAAATGATAAGACGCTTGATCTAGTAGTGAGCAAAATGATACATCATTCACGATTACAAAAAGCAGGTAGTATCACCGCCCCTTATATGGAGATGCTAGATGCTCTCTACGAGAAGTATACAGAGATATTTAAAGGTCGAAATACTTTTGTAGGTGCATTATTAATTAAAAGAAATAAGTAGTGTGTGGTTTTTATGAAAACTTATGCAAAGGGTAGTCGCGCAGAAAGGGAACTCATAATTTTTTTTTCATCTAATGGTTTCTCAGTAATCCGCGCTGCCGGTAGTGGTGTTTCTTCCCTTTGCCCAGACCTTCTTGCTTTTCGAAGGGGAATTCATTATGCTTTTGAATCAAAAGCAGTTGAAAGTGACTACCTTAGTATAGATAAAGAGCAGTTTCTCAATCATAAAAAGTGGGAGGATAATACGGGCATAACAACTTATATCGCTTGGAGAAGAAATCGCGAGGATTGGATTTTTCTTCCACTTTGTATTTTTGATGAAAATGAAAAATCATTCTCAATATCTTGGGAAAAAGCGAAGATGATTGGTAAGAAAAAAGAAGAATTGGTTTAGGTGATTTTCTTGACAGAATTAAAAAGAGCACTTGGTCTTTTAGAAGTGACGCTTGCAGGGGTGGGCATAATTTTAGGTGCTGGGATATATGCTCTTATAGGAAAGGCAGCCGGCTTGGCAGGAAATGGCATTTGGATGTCCTTTTTAATAGGTGCTATAGTTGCCGCTCTTTCTGGTTTAACATATGCTGAACTTTCTTCGATTTTTCCAAAGGCAGGAGCAGAATACGAGTATACAAGAAACGCTTTTGGAAAAAGGCTTGCTTTTATAGTTGGATGGTTAATAACTTTTAGTGGTATTGTTTCTGCCACCACCGTGGCACTTGGTTTTGCTGGTTATTTCAGTGCAATGTTTGGCACGCCTATTCTTTTAGCAGGCATAGTATTGATTTTATTGCTTGGCGCGGTTATGTTATATGGTGTAAAAGAATCTGCATGGCTTGCTAACATAGGTACCTTAGTTGAAGCAAGCGGTTTACTCCTAATAATAATTTTTGCCATTCCTTTTTTTGGAAAAGTGGATTATTTTTCTATTCCATCTCCAGAGGGTGTTTTTTCGGCTGCAGCCTTAATATTTTTTGCTTATATCGGTTTTGGGGAAATAACCAGAATGGCAGAAGAAACAAAAAATCCAACTAAAGATATCCCTATCGGTCTTTTATTAGCTATAGCAATAACTACAGTGTTGTATATTTTAGTTGGTCTTGCCTCTATAAGCGTTGTGCCTGCTGAAAAACTTGCAGTATCGCATTCTCCTCTTGCAGATGTTATTTCAGTGACAATAGGAAAGGAGGCATTTTTTTGGTTTAGTATAATCGCACTTTTTGCTACAGGTAATACTGTTCTTCTCGTTATGATGGCAACTTCTCGTTTGATTTATGGTATGGCTTCGACAGGTGCATTCCCAAAATTTTTAGCAGTAGTTCATTCTACACGCCAAACCCCATGGATGGCGATTATATTTAGTGTTATGTTATCAATTTTGTTCTTCTTTGTTGGTGGAATAGAAAAAGTGGCTGCTATTTCTAATTTAACCGTCTATATAACTTTTATAGCGATAAATCTCGCCCTTATCAAACTAAGATACAGTGCACCTGATCTTCCACGACCTTTTAAAGTTCCCTTTAGTATTGGCAAGATGCCTGTTTTGCCTCTTCTCTCTATTGGTTCTTGCTTGTTTATGATTGCTAATGTTGAGGTAGATGCATTGATTTACGGTTTAGGGCTGACAGTGTTGGGAATTGTTGTTTTGTTACTATTAAAAATAGATGAAAAATAAAAAATTAGTAAGTTTCGCACTTTATCATATAATAACTTCTATCGTGGTCGCACGATGGACATTTTTCTGGCGGTGTTGGCCCTTCATGTACATACCCACACTTCATGCAGACCCATTGTACTTTTTCTGATTTTTTAAAGACAGTTCCGTTTTTCACTTGCTCTATAAGTTTGAGATATCTTTCTTCATGATGTCCCTCTGCTATCGCTATTGCTCTTAATCTTTTTGCAACATCTGGAAAACCTTCTTTTTGTGCAATATCTGCAAATTGAGGATACATTTTTGTGCGCTCATAATTTTCACCTGCAATTGCTGCAGCGAGATTCTCTACTGTTTTTCCTATAACGTGAGGTACTGGTGCATTGGTTACTAAAATATCTTTTTCCATTTTTACTCCTGCTTTTTCTGCCACCATATTAAGCATTTTCATATTCCACTCTGCATGTTCTAATTCGTTTTCTGCTGTTAAAAGGAATAGTTCGCTTATTTGCTGGTACCCTTCTTTACGGGCAATGCTTGCATACATAGTGTATCTATTTCTGGCCATGCTTTCTCCTATGAAAGCTGCCGCCAAATTCTCTAATGTTTTATAATCTGACATAAAACCACCTCTATAATATTTACTGTTTCTTTTTAAAATATTTGTATGTTTAGAAGTGATTTAAAGAGTTAAAATACGAATATTTAAAAAAACGATGTTCAATTATATTATGGTTCAGAAAATTGAATACAGCAGAATTAAAAACAAAAATCCTCTAAATAAATCTTTAAAAAATAATTTTCACTAACCTATTGTTCTAACTAGTTCCGTCTCTTTTTCGCTAAGTTCAATAAAATACTCATCCCTCAATATAATTAATGCGTTTATTATATCCCGTGTACAATTTGGTCCTTTTTTACCTAACCAACCAATTAAATTTTGTTTTATCTCTTCTGCTTCTTTTTTTTCTAATCTAACACGGCAGAATATAAGACCACATGCACATCTAGCATAATATTTATCATTTTTATTTATTTTTTCCATTACTTTTTTGAATATCTTTATCGCTTCTTCTTTATTACCTGAGTCTTTTAGTGCGTATCCTTTTATTAGCAGTGTTTTAATATACGTGTCGTCCCATTCTTTTTTGCTCTCTCTTTTTCTTTTTATTATCATATCGCTTATATCAATAACAGTTTGGTAATCTTTTTTCTTTCTTAGGGCTTCAAGGAGGCGAGCGACTACTTCATCATTGCATTTTATATTGTCGTCTTGTGCATCTAAAATGAAATTTATCACTTTATCGTACTCTTTATTATTATAATAAATATTTGTCATTGCAATATAAATATGAGGATTGTTAAATTCTTTTTTAGCATCTTCAAAAACTTTTTCTGCTTGGTTAATTTCTTTTATTTTACCATAAAAATTTATTAGCGTGATGTACGCTTTTTCATCTTTTTTTTGCATTGCTAGAATTTCTTCAGCTATTTTCTTTGCTTCTTCTATTTTGTCATTTTTTTCGTAAAGCATAACCATCAATGTGTGGTCAACTATGTCAGCTTTGCCATTTTCTTTCATTTCTTTGAATATTTCTTCAGCTTTCTTTATGTTTTTTTGATTATACGCTAATTTTAATAGCCCTTTATGAGTACATTCCCCTATACCACTTTTTTTTAATCTTTCAAGAATTTCGATAGCTTCCTCGCACATATTATTTTTTATGTACGCTTCGGCCATTGTTGTGTATATTTTTTCATCGCCTTTATATGCTGCACCAGCGAAAAAAACTCTTGTTGCGTCCACTATTCGTCCCTCTTTTCCATAAAGTTCTATCAATTTTGTATCTATATTTTTGTCATTTTTTTTATCCTCTACTGCCATTTCTAGTATTGAAATGGCCTTCTCTCTTCTCCCATTTTTTTCTTCATATTGTGAGAGAATAGTGTATATTTTTGGGCTAATCAAATTTTTCTTTCGTGCTTCAGAGAATATTTCATAAGCTTTTTCTATTTCGTCATTCTTTATGTATGCTATAATCAGTGTACTATAAACAATAGAAATCTCTTTTATTGTGGTAGCGTAATCGAATATTACTCTTGCTGCCGCTGTTTTTCCTCTCATTCCATATATTTTTATAAGATTTACAAGTAAATGGATGTTGAGGGGATTTTCTTCTATGCCTTCCCATAATAATTTTTCAGCATCTTCATAGCAATTTTGTTTAATGAGTTCCGTGACGTTTTTTACAATACTCTTTGTTTTTTCTTTTTTTTCTATTATTTCATTTTCGCTTTTTATTACTTCCTCTCTTATTTTTTGCGGCAGCGCGTCCTTGTTTGTGTAAATTTTTTCGATTAGTTCATTTCTTCTTTTAATTACCATTACTCGCGAACTATCGTTAGACAAATTCATTTTTTTAGAATCAGAATTATTCTCACGTAGAATACTATCGCACCCCATATAATTTTACTTATTACAACTAAAAATGTTTTTAAATGTTTATTTTATATATTCACTCATGAAATTGTACTCTGTTTTATTTTTGGTTTTAGGTTTGCTTGTTTCTGTAGTAGTGGCGGAAAGTTGCGTTTCGAGTAGTGATTGCCCTGATGGTTCATACTGCTCCTATGGATACTGTGTTCCTTACTCGAGTAGCGGTTATGGGGATTATTACGACAGCAGTTCAAACACCACTTGCTGCTGTGGTGCTGCTTTAATATTACTTGGCCTCGTTGGAGCAATTTTTTATAACGCAAAAAGATAATGATGCAGCTCAAAAAAATTCTTCAAAAACTTAAACGGTCAGCGGTAGCTAAAATTGTAAAGCGGCGCATCCGCTCTTTTAAAAATTTTAGAAAAAAAAGCGAGAAAGAAATTTTCAAGGAATTGTGCTTCTGCATTCTCACGGCTAATTACAATGCTAAAGGAGCAATCAGAATACAGAAAAAAATTGATGATGGTTTTATACTTCTAACACAAAAAAAACTTGCAAGTGCTTTGAGAAAGTTGGGCCATCGTTTTCCAAATACCCGCGCTGCTTATATTTGTGAGAATAGAAAATATCTCTCTTGTTTGAAATCTATATTTAATTTTAATGATGGTAAAAGCGCACGCGAGTGGCTTGTTAAAAACATTAAGGGGCTGGGTTATAAAGAAGCAAGTCATTTCTTACGAAACATAGGTTTTGATGATGTTGCCATAATTGATTTTCATATAATTGATGTACTCTCGCGTTATAAAATGATAAAAAAACCTACATCTAAATCACTCTCAAAAAAAACCTATTACGACATAGAAAAAAAAGTAGAAGAGCTGGCCAAAGAAACTAATGTTCCTCTTTCTGAGCTTGACTTGTACCTGTGGTATTTGGAAACTGATAAAATTTTTAAATAAAAAGCTGGGTAAGGGAATCGAACCCCTCTCTACCGCTCTCAGCAAATCATTGGCTTTTAGCCTCAGAAGAGCGATACTGCAGGCGGCCGCATAACCGATCTGCCAACCCAGCAAAAAGTATATCTAATAATATATTTACAATTAAAAATATTGCTGTTGCTTTTATTTTTATGGTTAAAACCGGGAGCATCGATCTTCCTCTTCACTTCTGTAAATGCCCCAGATGGCTTTTCAAAAGAATGAAAGAACTTAGCGGGGAGATAATTTTTGCTATAATTGATGAGTATGGAACAAAAGAACTATTGTTTCGCCTTTCCAATCCATTATTTTTTCAGGCTCTTGGTTGTGTTTTGGGTTTTGATTGGCACTCGAGTGGTTTAACAACTACTGTAAGCGCTGCACTAAAAGAAGGCAGTGGTAATGAAAGTGGGATTGCTTTTTGTGGTGGAAAAGGAAAAACATCTCGCAAAACGCCCGAAGAGATAGAATTTAAGGCAAATGAGTTTGGTTTTTCTGATAAAAAAATTGAAACTCTGATTAAGGCTACACGATTGAGCGCAAAAGTAGATAATTCGTGCATCCAAGATGGTTACCAACTTTACCATCATCTATTTGTTTTTGATGAAGATGGCAATTGGGCTGTTATTCAACAAGGACTTAATGAAGATAGTGGGTATGCCAGGAGATATCATTGGTTTAACTCAGATTCTTTTGTTGATTCTCCTAAAGAGAGCATCATCGGAATAAAAAAACATAATGTCCTCAATTTAGTTAGTGGCAAATCTAGAGAGGTAAGAAAGACAAGTGTTGACATCGTGAAAGATAATCCAGTCCATTTAAAGAACGAATTAAATTCTCAACAAACTCTTTTTGGGCATTTTGTTATGCCACAAAGACATGAAATACTTTCTCTTGATATCAATGAGCGCGATTGGAAAATACTCCATGAGATTTATGAACTGCAACCAAAAGATTACGAAGAATTGGTTTCTTTGAAAGGAGTTGGGGGCAAGACACTTCGTTCTTTAGCGCTTCTTTCAAAGATAATTTATGGGTGCGAGGCAGATTGGGAAGACCCTATTAAATATTCTTTTGCGCATGGTGGTAAAGATGGTATTCCTTATCCAGTGGATAAAAAAAATTATGATAGTTCGATAGAGTTTCTAAGAAATTTAATAGAAGAAAGAAAAATAGGCGGAGAGAGGTATAAAGAAACATTGCGCCGTTTAGCAACTTTTTTTGATTTTTCTTATTTTATTATCTTGTGATTTCTACTTCTTTATAAACTTCCAATAGCTCTTTTTTGTTTTCAAAGTGTTTTCTGACAGGTTCTATTATTTTATCTATGTGTTCAGCAATGCAATTTTTCAGGTCCATAGGATGAATTTTTTTGTTTATATATGCTTCTTCAAGCTCCGCATAAGAATTAAATGTTACATCGCCGCCGAATTTTGATTCTCGATAAACCGTTACACTTTCAAACTCATGGAAAACAACATATTTGGCCAGTTCAAGAACAGGATTGTCTTCTACTTGAGGGGGGCAGTATGCTTTTTTCATTTTCTCTTTTATTTCTTCTTTCGTGTCATGCACAAATATCGCTGTCCATGGTTTGCTTTTACTCATTTTAGCTGCAAGGGTTCTTTCTTCTTTATTTGTAGGATTGCTTATCTTGGGTGGTTCAGCAAGGCCCGGCAGCAAATGATGATGGATTGCAATTGGTTTCTTCCATCCTAGATGAGGGTATACTTCTCTAGCTAAAACATGGATTTTTCTTTGGTCCATCCCCCCATGCGCAAGATGCGCTCCTATTGCCACGATGTCTACTGCTTGCATTGGTGGATAAAAATACTGCGCCAGGTCAAGTTTTTCATTTTCGCTTCTTCCCATTATTGTTAAGCATCGCGAGCAACGCGCAAGCGAAATTTGAAGAGAAAAACGCATAACATTCTTCCAGTAATCATCATTGTTGTGGTAGAGTTCACTTCCTAAAACTATCTCTGTTTTTGGACAAAAAAATTTGAATGCTTCTTTGTAATATTTAGCCGCTTTTAGTATTTTATCCCAATCGCCGCCGAGTTTCTTATTTAGTATGCTGTGCCAGTCAGCAAGAAGAACCTTAGTTTTGAATCCTGCTTCCGAAAGGTCGTTTATTTTGAATCCACTTAATATAAGAGTGCCGAGATGTAAATGGCCTGAGATTTCAAAACCTTGGTAGTGTACTGGTCTTTCTTCTCTTTGTAGAAGTTCTCTTAAATCAGCTATCGTCAATGTTTCTTCTATAGGCGCTCGCGTAACTAATTCTATTCTTTTTTCTATATCCATGTAATGAGAATTAAAAGAATTGTTTATAAAATGTTTCATAAAAAAGTTAGAATGTTAAATAAGGTGTGTGGATATGGCTACCATGGCTTTTTCAAATAATGTTAGAAAAGAGGGAGAAAAACAGTTGAGTTTATCAAATAAGCTAAAACCACAGTTAAAAAGATTAAAGGAGAAAATAGAGGAAATACCTTCTCGTTTGTCAAATAATTTCAAAAAAGTATTATTCTTTACTTTTGCGTCAGCTGTCCTTACCTTTTCTTGTGGTAAAGAAGAAAAAAATAAAGGTTGGCCACCAAGCGGATATGCTGATCTTTGCGTACCGCCTTCTGGAGAAATCCAAAAAATATGCGATGATGAAAATATAAAAACAGTGTATCTCGCCAATGTCCCAGAAGTTTTTGGTAATGATATGAGTGCTAAAAATTGTGAGGAAGTAGTTTTTAAGGGGAATATAAATGATTCTCCATATGAAGAATCTTCTAGATTTTGCGCTTGTAGAAATTGGTTGGAGAGAATGAATGGCGACCCAACAAATTGTGTTTATAGTTTAGATAAAACGTGTGATAAAAACTTCGGCGCAAGTGTAGCTGTTGGTGTGCCTGGAAGCACGACAATAAAAGTTCGAGACAACCAGGATATATTTTTATATCACGACGCGTACACTGTTGTTGTTTGTAGGGCCGCAGGCTCTAAGTGCGAGGACGAAAGCGTTTCACCTAATATCCCCCCTTTGAATACTTTTTGCGAGAATATTCTGCTAGAAGTTAAGTTTGTTCCTGCAGAAGGGTTCAAAGAGACTTCAAAAAAATAAGTTTGTTTTGTTTGCTTTTCTATGGGGGAAGTTGCTACCTCTTTTAAAATCTTTTGTTTTATTTTAGGTATGGAGAGAGATGAGAAAAGGGATTTTGTTTCTCATTCTGAATTTTTAATTTAGAGGTGTAAAAATGGATAGAAGAATTGTTTTGCCAGGTGAAAAGATAGCCGAAGGCAAGTTTAGGATTCCTAATACCTATGTAGAAGGAGAAAATATCTATGCTACGCTCGTTGGTTTTATTGATGAAAACAATCGATATGTACCAATAGAAAAAAGGTACAAACCAGAACCAGGCGAGCTTGTTGTGGGTGTTGTTACAGATGCTAGACATGCTGGTTATAGCGTAGATTTAAACTTACCTACAGAAGGTTTTATATCTACAAAATTTATGCACGCGACTCTTATGCTTGGTGATATGGTAATTGCTAGAATTCGTTCTATAGAGAGAAATGGTGTTATTGAATTGACTGATATTAAGAGACTGCCAAAAGGGAAAATAGTAACTTTTCCATCAGCTAAAGTGCCACGTTTAGTGGGAAAGCAAAATAGCATGCTTGATATAATAAAAAAATACGGTGGCGGGGATGTTGTTGTAGGTACTAATGGATATGTATGGATAAGTGAAAAGGCGAATATCCCCTTAATACTTAAGGTAATGGAACTTATAGAAGAGAAAGCGCATAAGCGCGGCTTAACAGATAGAGTTGTAGACTTCTTTGAGAAAGAGAAGGCTGCGAGAGCGCAAGGTAAGGTGGTATAATGGGCGCAAAATCTGACGTGAAGCTTATTGTTAATGGAAAGAGAATAGATGGAAGAAGTTCTGTTGATTTAAGAAAAATAAGAATAGAAGTTGGTGTTATACCTGAGGCTGATGGCTCAGCTTATATAGAGTGGGGCGGAAATAAAATACTATGCGGTGTGCATGGACCACGTGAATGTATTCCACATCATGAGGCAAATCCATTTAGAGCAATAATAAAATGTAGGTATATGATGTCACCTTTTGCTTCTTTAGAAGAACATGGAAAAAGCGGGCCCAGTCGTAGAAGTGTAGAACTCTCAAAAGTTATACGTGAAGTTTTTGAGAATCTTATAATAGCAGAAGAATTTCCAAATACAGAAATAAACATATACATAGATGTTTTGCAAGCGGAAGGCGGTACCAGGACTGCCTCAATAACAGCAGCGGCAGTGGCTCTTGCCAATGCGGGTATACCACTGCGTGATCTTGTTTCAGCAGTATCTGTTGGTAAGGCTGATGGCGAGCTTATTGTAGACCTTGGAAAGTTAGAAGACAATTTCGGCCAATCCGATATGCCGCTTGCCTTTTCTGCACGAGACAAAAAGATCTTGCTTTTGCAAATGGACGGTCTCTTAACAAAAGAAGAGATAAAAAGAATAATTGAATTGGCAGAAGAAGCATCTTCTAAAATTAATAAAATTCAAAAAGATGCACTTCAAAGGTACTATTATGAAGAAGAAAGAGATTTTGTTCTATGAGGTGTTTATATGGGTACTGAAATAAAAGAAATGGTTATGCAAAAAATGCGCGCCGAAGTAATGACTGATCTTTTAGATAGAGGAGAAAGGCTTGATGGTAGGGAATTTGATGAGTATAGGCCAATAAAAATACAAAAAAATCCCATAACAACAGCAGATGGGTCTGCATATGTGCGTATTGGTAATACTCAAGTTTTAGCTGCTGTTAAATTCGAAGTGGTTGCTCCTTTTCCTGATCGCCCAAAGGAGGGTGCTTTGATTATGAACGCAGAACACTTGCCAGTTGCCAATCCTTCATTTGAAGCAGGGCCGCCAGATGAAAAATCCATCGAGATGGCAAGAACTGTTGATCGCGCTATAAGAAGTTCGGAAGCAATAGATTTAAATGAACTTTTCATAGAAGATGGAAAAGTTCTCGGTATCTTTGTAGATCTTTATGTTCTTGACCACGCAGGAAATTATACAGATGCAGCAACATTAGCCGCAACTGCTGCCTTGTTAAATACAAAAATGCCAAAAATTGAGGGCGGAGTTATAATAAGGGGGGAATACAAAGACTATTTGAAGCTAAGGGCATTGCCACTATCGACTACTTTCATAAGGGTAGGGAGACATTGGCTTGTTGATCCAACTGAATACGAGGAGAAAGTGCTTAATACTCGTCTTACAATTGCGACAACAGAAGAGCACGTTTGCGCTATGCAAAAAGCAGAAGGATGGGTTACGAAAGATGAGCTTCTTGAAAGAATAGATGTAGCATTTAAAAAAGGTTCTGAACTAAGAAAATTACTTACTATATAGGTGCTTACTTATGAGAAGCGAGAAGTATGGAGCAAGGATTAGAAAATTATATGATGCTGCCATAAAGGCAAAAAACACACGCTATGAATGCCCAAAATGCCACAAGAAGAATCTTAGAAGGAAAGGAACTGCCTTGTGGGAATGTAAATCTTGCGAAGCGAGATTTGCCGGCGGCGCATATTCTTTTAGGACAGAAGTTGGTGAAATAGCATGCAGATTGATTAGTGAGTATTCAAATATAAAACAATAGGTGTTTTTATGCCCGAATACAAGGACCAAAAAACTGGAGAAGTTGTAAAAATATCAATCGAAAAGGGTTTCAAGTTTCCAGCAACCGGTGCGAAGGTACTCTTAAAATCAAGACCACCAGTAGCAAAGGAGGTTAGTACTGATTGATAGTTACAACATCAAGGTACGCGTCGTCCCGAGTTCGAAAAGAAGCGATTGAATTCGCTAATAATAAAAAAGCACTCTATATTGCGAGAGGAAAGAGAACGATAAATTCTATTGTTGATTTAGCTTGGAGAAAAGGGCATCATTTAATAATCATTTTTAGGGAGAAAAATGGAAAAGTAGCAGGATTTGATGAGATTGAGATAGATCAATGGGGTGACTGGAAGTGGAAAAAATGAAGTACTCGTCCGAGATTAAAGTGCTTTGCAGCGATGAAGAAGAAGCGAATAATATTATGGCAAGTATTTCTCATGAAGGTAAAGGAAGTGATAGAGCAACTGCAAGAGTGAGCAGAAAAGGAAAAGAAATATCAATTAATATTGTTTCTGCAGACGCTACCGCTCTACGCGCTTTTATCAACAGCTTCTTAAGAGACCTTCAAGCTATTGAAGGAGTGGAGGCAACCGCTTCTACTTGCTCTAACAAAGATGTTTTATAATATATTCTTTTGATTATTATGATTGTTTGAGGTGTTTAAATGGCAGATAAAGAAGATGCAGAGTTTGGTAAATCACTTGCAGAATATGAAAATCTTGAAAAGCAACTGGAAGTTGTTTTAATACAGAAAAACCAACTTTCCTTGCAGATAGCCGAGGCTAAGAATGCGCTTGAGGAATTAAAAGATGCGAAAGGAGAGGTTTATCGTTCTGTTGGTTCTTTGATACTGAAGACAACAAAAGAAGAAGCAGAGAAAAAACTAAAAGAAAGATTAGAGCTTATGGAAGTGAAGCATAAGGCAATATCAAAAGAGGAAGAAAGACTAAAAGAAGCAGTCCTTAAACTTCAACAAACGCTAAAAGAAAAGATGGAGAAGTATGAGAAAAAATCTTAATGAGATTATCGCATATCTCAGAGATAAGAAAATTTTGCTTACTTCTCATCGGAAGCCAGATATAGATTCAGTTGTTTCTCTTTTTGTGTTAAAAGAACTTTTACCTAATGCGGTTATTGCCTTGACAAGCGAGAAAGACGAGAGCGCAAAAAATTTAATTGACTATCTTGGTTTAGAATTTGAGGATTTAAATAAAATAAATCTTAGCGACTTTGATGGCTTAGTTGTTGCAGATACATCATCCACTACCCTTGTGCCTATTGCAAAAGAAGCAAAAATTTTTCTTCTAATAGACCACCACCAAGCAGAGGGCAGAGACATAAAAGCAGATTTTGAAATAATAGATTCTCAAGCCACAGCTACTTCTGAAATAATCGCCATTCTTCTCGAAGATGCTGGAATGCTTGATAAGATTTCAAAAAAAGCAATCTTTGCGCTTTGTTGCGGGATTGTTTTTGATAGTGCTCGTTTTAAATCTGCGAGAGCACAGACTTTCAAGATACTATCTAAACTAATGGAATTAGCTGAAGAAAGTTATGAAAAGATAAGGGAATACGCAGAACCACCACGGAGAAGAGATGAACAACTTGCGATATTGCGTGGTTTTCAAAGATTAGAAATATACGAAATAAATGGGTATGTAATAGCCACAAGCAATGTTGGAAGCAACGCAAGCGACACTGCATCCTTTTTAGCAGAGGTAGCTCATGTTTCTTTTGTTGCTGAATTTAAAGAGAAGGAGAACGAAACTCGTCTTTCTGCTCGTGCGGCCCATACTTTTCCCCTGCCTCTAAACGAGATTGCTGCACGCGCTGCTGATAAAATCGGGGGAAAAGGAGGGGGGCATAAAAAAGCAGCAGGCCTCTCAGTTAAAAATAAAAAACCATCAGAAGTTTTAAAGGCGTGTTTAGATGTTTTAAAAGAAGTATTTTCTAATTAATTACTTTTTATCTTCATCTTTTTGTTTGTTTCTTTTTTCTTTCTCTTCCTGATATTTCAGTTCATCCTCAAACATTTTTCTTATAAATTCATCTCGATTATTTTTATTTACATTTTTTCCATACAAATTTTTGATTTCTTTATTAAGGTCTTCTTTATTCTTTTCAGGTGAATGAATTATAACAAAATGACTATTCCACAACATTAAGATATACACCGTATATTTTTTTCCGTTTATTCCTTTTCCTTCTATATACAATTGGCTACTTTTTTCCTCATCTGCTTGTAAGTTAAACTTCCCGTTTTTAAGTATTACTGGTGAGCTACATACAATTTCGTTGCTGCCATCTATTCCATCATACAAAATTTTACCATTTTTTGTGAGCAAAAAAATTCCTTTTTTGTAAGCTAATGCGCTTATGATTTTTTCTTTTACATTTTTGTCTTTTAATGAAGCGTACTCTTCCTTACCATTATTGTTTATTACAATTCCGTAACTTATTTTATGGGGAGTTATCGTTATCCTAAATTTAAGCCCGTTTTTTTCTATTTGCGTAGTGTGATTATTTTTTACTATAACAGAGAAAATACCCTCCTGGATATTATCTTCTTTAAGCACTTCTTTTCGTTGGAACGTAATTTCGTTTTTATTAAGCTGTGAGAGTGCTTGCTGTTGATTGATGAAAAGAAGAGTCGCGATTGTAGCTGCAAAAAGTTTTGTTCGCATTTTCTTACCATTTTTATTTATTGTTATAAAGTATTTAAAAACCTGTTTGCTTTTAACATAAGTTTTTAAGGCTTGGTTATAAAAATATTTCAACAAATTTTTTACTAGGAGATGACTACTATGAGAAAGGAAGATGTCTTTGGGTTTGAGAAGGTAGTAGAAGTTTACGACCAGAAAACTGGTATGGAAGGTGTTTGTGTTATTCACAACACTGCGCGCGGGCCTGGAAAAGGCGGCATACGGATGGTGCCAGACGTTACAGTAGAGGAAGTAATGGGTCTTGCGCGAGCAATGACTTGGAAAAATGCTATGGCCGACCTTCCTTTTGGTGGTGCGAAAAGTGGAATAAAAGCAGACCCAACGAAACTCACTCCTGCTCAAAAAGAGACTATTGTTCGAGCTTTCGCCAGAAAAATATCCGAATTGATGCCTGAGCAATATATAGCAGGGCCAGATATGAATATGACAGAAAAAGAGATGGCGTATATCGCAGACGAGTGCAAAGATAACCGCGTCGTTACTGGAAAGCCCTCTGAGCTGGGCGGTCTTCCTCACGAATTAGGAAGCACTGGTTATGGTGTTGCCCTTGCAACTAAGGTTGCTGTCGAGCACGATGGCAAAAATCTTAGTGGTATGAAAGTTGCAATAGAGGGGTTTGGTAATGTTGGTACCTTTACAATGAAATTTTTAACAGAATGGGGGGCTACGGTGGTGGCAGTTTCAGATTCTAAAGGAACTATCTATAATGAAAAAGGTTTAGATTATCATAAACTGATGGAAACCAAAGCAACAAAAAAGACTGTAACTGCTTATTCTGATGGAAAAGTTCTTGATGCGAAAGCACTTTTCGAATTAGATTGTGACATTCTTATACCTGGAGCTCGTCCTAATGTTATAACAATGAGCAACTATGAAAAAGTTAAAGCAAAATACATCTCAGAAGCAGCTAATCTGCCGATACCACACGATGTAGAATTGCTTTTAGCAAAAAAAGGAAAAGTTGTTCTGCCTGATTTTGTTGCTAATGCTGGCGGTGTTATAAGCAGTTGGTGCGAAACAGAAGGAATGAGCCCAACTGAGATGTTCTCTGTTGTGAAGGATAAAATAGAGAAAAACACAAAAATAATGTTAGAACGTGCAAAGAACCTTGAAACAAGAAAAGCTGCAATGGAAATAGCAAAAGAGAGAGTGGAAAGTGCGATGAGGTATAGGGGCTGGATAGCGTGAAGATTGTTATCATTGACAATGGCTCGCAATACACTCATTTGATAAAGAGAGGTTATCGCGATCTTGGTCATGCACCAGAAATAATAAACACAAAAATTCGCTATTCCGAAGTAGAGGAGGTTGTACGGAGTGCGGATGCTGTTATCCTTTCAGGAGGCCCGAACTCCGTATACTTAGAGAAAGAAGAAACACTTTCGCGTACAATTGTAAGTAAAATAAGAGATGGCGAACTTAAAAAACCGTTATTGGGTATATGTTACGGCCATCAAATGATAGGATATGTATGGGGCGCACCAGTGGCAAAAGGGCAAAGTGCAGAATATGGTGTTTGCGAGATTTTTGTCGACGAAGAGAATACTCTTTTCAGTGGTTTGCCAAAAAAGTTTAAGGCTTGGGTTTCTCACTACGATGAGGTTAAGGAAATTCCAAAAGGATTTCGTGTTCTTGCCCATTCTTCTAATTGTAAAATAGAAGCTATGGCAAACGAGGAGAAAAAAGTCTACGGAGTTCAGTTTCATCCAGAGGTTTGGCATACCGAAAACGGGGAAAAAATTCTTCAAAACTTTTTGAAAATTATAGATTGATTTTATGTGGAAAGAGTTTAAAAAACAAAAATTAGCTGCTCTAAAAAAAGCAATTCACTTAGGGAAGGTAGATGAAGGGATAATCCCATTGCTCAATGAGATTAACAAGTATGAAAACTTAGTAACGACTTCTTCATGCTTTGGGCGAATAGTACTTTTAGAATTCGATCTTAAAGAAAGAAAAGCTACTGCTGAATTTTATAGAAAATGGCACAGGGAAGTAAGCGTAGAAGAAGTAGAGGCTGCTGTTTCTGAATATAATAAAAAATTACCATTATGGTTTAAGGTTGAGCCGTTTATTCTTCATGTTTCTGCTGCAGACTACAAATCTGCGGAATGGTTTCTAAAAGTCGCAAGAGCCGCTGGTGTGAAGCGTGGTGGTATACAAGGCACTAATAAGGGAAAAGTAGCAATAGAAATCCAAGGAACAGTATGGATGTCCTTTCCAATTGATTGCGTCACGGCCAAATGGAAAGAAGTTGTGAACGTTGCTAATAAAATGGTGCAAATAAATTTTTTACAATTAAAAAAATTAGAAAAGCTTTTAAAATAAACTAAACAAAAAGTTATTAATGGGGTTTTTGTATGTTTAAGCAAAAAATAAAAAAAGAGCCACAACAACGTAGGGATATTGTTTTTAAAAAATTTGAGCCATTAATAGAATATAAATTAACAAAATTAGAACAAAGAATAGTTAAGATATTGCTTACTGCTGATGAACATCGCTGCCTAGACTTTTTGGAGGAAGTAATGAAAAAGGGCAAGGAAGAAGGCGCCCAGCTTGCCCTCAGTCTTGGCGATGGAGAGGTGACCTCAGCTAAATATGTAGAATTAGCAAAAAAGTTTGGTTTAGATGGTATAACTTTAGAGATGCTTTTTAAAAGATGTGTGGATGCTGATAATACAATAGATATAAAGAAGTTAGTTATGTATGGGGGCCTTTTACCTTTTCACTACTTTAGTGACAGTATTATATCTGCTGGTTGGTGGGGCGTGCAGGATTCGCAAGATTCGGTAGAAATTAAATTACCATACCGGCATTTGGATTATTTGTCAACTATACCGACATTGCTTCTTTTAAAAGGACATGATCATGCGGCATATGTGGGAAAATTGAAAGCAAAGACAACAAGAGAAGTTTTTAGGGGAAATGTAATTCCTCCTAAATTTTTGCTTGATAGAATTGGACCACTCGAGGATAAGAATAATAATATTGACTTTTTGTTTTATGTGTATGAATTTACCGAAATGCCTCCTCGTAGTTCATACCAAATCAATATTAAAAAAAGCAAAGGCGGTATTTATGTAATTAATCCTGGTCCTCTTCTTTCTGACAAGCGATATGGTTTGTTGACTCTTGATGAATCTCAATACATAATACAACTAAAATTTCTTCCCTCCTAAGCCCAAGAAGTATGTTTAAAACACCGATATATTTATATGTTTTACAGCTTAATATATAACGAGTAAAATAACTAAAATCTTAAATCAAAATACTCAAAAAATATACCGAGGTGAAACATATGACAGAAGCAAATGAACAAAAAACCACAGCACCACAAAAAACAGACAATGTAATTTTTGTGGGCAAAAAGGGCGCGATGGGTTATGTACTCGCTGTTGTTACTCAGTTCAACAACGGCGCTAAGGAAGTGACAATAAAGGCAAGAGGAAAACTTATCTCAAGAGCCGTTGATGTGGCAGAGATTGTAAGGCACAGATTTGTACCTGACTCGAAGATTGATAGAATAAACATCTCCACAGAGGAGCTTACATCAGAAGATGGGTCAAAGAGTAAAGTATCTGCTATAGAAATTGTATTGAAAAAATAAATTTTTTTTCTTTTTCTTATTTTTTTTAAGTTGATTAAATGAAAATATTAGATCGTGATGGAATAATATCTGCTGCGATCTTGGGATTTTTGATAACTTATTTCGGAGGCTTTGATTATCTATTTTTTATGTTTCTTTTTCTTTTTTTAGGAGTTATTGTGACAAGATATGAGCAACAGGTAAAGAAAGATATGGGCCTTTACGAGCATGAGAGAGGGGTAGAAAATGTTCTATCGAATGGTTTAGGCCCAACTCTATTCGCTATTTTTTCACCGCAATTTGGTCCTATCCCTTTTTTGGCTTCTGTTGCAGCAGTTACTTCAGACACTTTCGCTTCAGAGATAGGCGTGCTTGGTAAGTCCGACCCGATATTCCTCGGAAATCTTAAAAAAGCAAAACCAGGCACAAATGGTGCTGTCAGTAGTCTGGGGACAGTTGCTTCTGCAGTTGGCGCAATGTTGATTGGTGCTTTTGGAATGTTTGTTTTTAACCTAAACGCTAAGCAAGCATTTTTTATTGGGTTGGCCGGTTTTATTGGTTCTCTTGTTGATACACTAGTCGGGATACTTGAGGAGCGCGGCATTGGAACAAAGGGTACTACGAATTTTATTTGCTCTATTACAGGTGGTTTTTTAGGTTTATTAATAAGATAATTCTCTTTTGGTGATTTTATATGAAGGCTATAGTTTTAGCTGGTGGCGAGGGAACTAGGCTAAGGCCTTATACTTATGAAACACCAAAACCAATGTTACCGATAGGGGAAGAAAAAAAACCTATTCTTTATTATGTTTTGTTAAACTTAAAGCGCGCAGGAATAAAGGATATAATAATAACGGTGGGTTATAAACATGAAAAAATTATAAAATATTTTGGTGATGGAAGTAAATTTGGTTTAAATATTTCTTACTCTATTGAGAAGGAGAAATTAAATACTGCTGGTTCTATTTTACCTCTTAAAGATAAACTAAAAGAATCCTTTGTGGTGGTGATGGGCGACCACATAACAAACATAAACATTAAAGAACTGGTTGATAGCCACAAGAAAAGCAAGTGTATCTCTACTATTGCTTTGCTAAAGGGAAAGATACCTATAGAATATGGCGTGGCGGAAGTAAAAGATGGAAGGGTAGTTAAGTTTGAAGAAAAACCAGCCATAGAAAAGCTTTATAACACCGCGATATATGTTTTTGAGCCCGAGATTTTCGATTATATTAAAGAAAAAGAAGATTTCGCTAAAAATGTTTTTCCGCGATTGCTTGAGAAAAAAATACCGATAAATGCATACATATTTGAAGGTCTTTGGTATGATATTGGCAGAGTGGTTGATTACGAGAAACTTAAAAAAGAATTGAAGATGTCTGAGATTTTTAAATAATATTTCCAAAAACGCCGGCGTACACCAAAACGACAATTGCTATTAGGATTTCAAACGTAACTAAAACTCTAACTAAATTTTGTTCGCTTATTCCGTTAAAAACTTTCATAATTAACTGGCAAAGGCCCCGTACTTTTCCTCCTACTGGGTAAAGTTTTCCATTTCTATATTCGCCCCACCATTCTTTGCTTGGGAACTTGTTTGCTAATTTTATAAAAAAATCAATTACATATGGAATAAGTAAAAGCGCGCCTATACTTTCCATATTTCCTATTATTACACCCGCGGCAAGAGTTGCACCTATTGACAGATTCCCAACATCACCAGGAAATGCTTTGGATGGGTAACGGTTGAAGATGTAGAAAGCAAAAAGAGCACCCAAAAAGGATATAAACATAAAGAGAGAAACTGTTTTACCAGAAAATGCTGCGATTATAGAAGCCGTGGTAAAGATTACAATGCCCAAACTGCTTTCCAATCCATTAAAACCTCCGAGCATATTTGTAAGATTGGATGCAACTGCTATCCCTATAGGCACTAAAACTAAAAGATAGAAAATACCAAAATCAACACTTCCAATGAGAGGGAGGGTTATCTCTGTGCTGCCTGCTGCTCTTAATGCTATTAGAGGAATTGCGGCGAACAAAGGAAGAAATGCTTTAACATATTGTGGTATATCAACTAAATCGTCTACTATCCCTATGAATGCTACTGAATGAACAACTATTAAACCAGCCAATAAATAAATGAGGTTTAATTCAAAATCAAAAAAAGTGTTGAGAATTATAGTGAGTAAAATCCCGGCCGTAAATCCAGCTATCATTGTTATACCGCCCATTTCTGCAACTTCTGGTTTAGCAGGTTTGTTTACGTCTTTTCCTACGATGCCGAATCTTTTAAGCCTCGGAATTAAAATACTCCCAAATCCAAATGTAGTAGCAAATGAAATTAATAAAACAAGTAGATATGCTATTAAACCATCCATTTTATCTACCTCTTATTTTGTTTAAAATTTCCTTTGCAAAGTCCACGGAGAAATTTTTTTCTTCAGCCAATCTTTGCGCAACAGCGTCTATTTCTTCTGTTGTGTTGGCGCCTGCTAATACAGCAATATTTCTCGCATGGAGCTTCATGTGGCCTGCTTGTATCCCTACTGTTGAAAGGGCGTATAGGGCTGCAAAATTGTTTGCCAAACCAACACAAGCCATTGTCATTGCTAGTTCTCTTGCACTTTTTATTCCTAAAATTTTCAAAGCGATACGCGCTGTTGGATTGGTATTTATTGCACCACCAAAAATACCAACCGCTAAAGGTAGCTCTATTGTGCCTTTTAGGTGGCCCTCTGGCGTTTTTTCAAATTTAGTTAATGGATGGTATCCTCCGATAGATGCAAACGCATGCGCGCCTGCTTCTATCGCTCTCCAATCTTGCCCACAAGCAAGCGCTACTGCATCTATTCCATTCATTATTCCTTTATTGTGCGTTGCGCACCTGTAAATGTCCACTACTGCTAATTCATAACCATCTAATATAGCTTCTATCGCTTCTTCGCCGATGACTTCTTTTTTCCAAATTGCACTTGCTCTAACCTTTCGCTTTACCGCAAGATTACTCAATATTCTAAGTCTTGCTTTTCCTTTACTGTAGTTTTCTAGCGTTGGCGCTATTCCTTCTAATATTGTGTTAATTGTGTTAGCACCCATAACATCTTTTACATCAATGTAAAAATAACAAACAAGCATTTCTCCCCGGCTAGTCCTTATTTTTTTTACTTCAAAATCTTTTATACCGCCCCAATAAGCAGGATTACCTTTGTAGAGTGCTGTTGCAATTTTTATTATTTCATCTTTTTTATTTTCAAGTTCTTTTTTTGCCTTTGTCGCATTTTTAAGCTGTACTAATTGCACTTCACCTATCATGATAGACTCGTCTGCATCTGCGCTAAATCCTTCAGGTAATGCTAGTTTGGCGGCTTTGCATGCTCCAGCTACCACGGATGGTTCTTCTAATGCCATAGGTATTAAAACTTCCTTACCGTTTATCTTAAAATTTGTAGCGACTCCAAAAGGCAGATGCATTACTCCAATCACATTTTCTATCATTCTGTCAGCTATTTCGATTTCTAAGGCACCTGTTTTTTGTAATAATTCTATTTCATTTTCACTTAACTGTGTTTTTTCTTTTATTATTTTCACTCTTTCTTTTACTGTTAGCTTGTAAAAACCAGATAACTCCATCCTATCACTCTCTCGCAAGCCGCGCGCATACGCGTTCAATATTTTTAAAGATTTCACTACTTCTTTTTTCATATATTTTTTTGAATATTTCTGCTAAATTTTGAGTACTTTCATCCCCAAAAAAATATTCTCCTTTTTTACGATTTATTATACCATTTTCTTTTAATCTTTCAAGATGATAATAAATTGCTTTAATGTTCTTTTCTGTGGCACCACTCTTCATCATTTTGTCTATTATATCTTTTGTTGTTGGTTTTTTGCCAGCAAAATGAAAATAAAGCAAAGTGTCAAGTAAATCTATGATGATTGTTCTACTCTCATTTGGGTTTATTAAACCTAAAGAAAGTGCGAGCCATCTTACTATTGATTTTCTTGCTAGTAGAACTTCCTCGGGAAGAGCCAACTCCCTCAAAAGTATTTCTGACTTTATCAGTTTTGATTCTGGTATCATGGGTATTTTTCGATGTAATGGCTTAAAAATGTAGTGCAATATGTGTTTAACCAAAAGGTGGTTTAATGGTTGAACTTTCTGCGCGTGTGCACCCTGATGTGCTTTTTGCTTATTCGCAAAACTTTGTTAATTTAATAATACGTGTAGAGAATCATGACCCTTCTCTATTTTGGTGCGAAATAGATATTAAGGTTCCTGAAAGCCTTTCGCTAAGTCCAACAAGCGACTTACAAAAAGGAAGAGTAAGGGTTGGTATACTCACAAAAAAAGAATTTATAGAGAAATTAGTTAAGATATTCGCTAATCAATATACTCCCCCACAAATCTACCCAATAATTATTACTCTTTATCTTTTTAATAAAGACGGAGTAATCGAAAGTAGGCTGGAAAAAAAAATAGAGATTAGATGTGAAGTAAAAAAAGAAGAAACACTATAGTTCTAATTCTTTTTAGGCTTTCTTACCTTTTTTTTTATTTTTTTCTCAACGGCTGTTTTTTCCTCTTTTGCAGCACTTTCTTTTTTTGTTTCTTCAGGTTTTTGTTCAGGTTTTTGCTCTTCTTCTTTTTGAGTTATCTCCTCTTCTTTTATCGTTTGTTCTTTTTCTTTTTTCTCAATCTTGGTGTCATATTCTTCAAGTTTTTCAAAGAAGTTTATATCGTACTTAAATTCATTATATGATTTTATTTTTCCTTGAGAAAGCATAACCTCTCGTGCTAGTATGTAAAATAACAATGCAAGCGACCTTCTTCCCTTATTGTTTATCGGTATAATTAAGTCTACAAATTTTGTTTCGTTATCAGTGTCGCATAGTGCAATTATAGGAACACCATTTTTTGCAGATTCCATAATCGCTTCTCGTTCTCCTTTTGGGTCGCATACAAGTATTAACTTTGGTTCTTGAAATTGCTTTGAGGAAAGGTTCGTGGTTGTGCCAGGAACAAATCGTCCTTGCAGTACGGGTATGCCTGTGAGTTTTGAGAATTTGCTTGCTGCATTACTTGAATAAACACGTGAAGCTACAATGAGTATGTCCGAAGGGGAGTATTTTGTTAGCAATTTCGCAGCAGCCATTATTCTCTCTGCAGTTTTTGTTAAATCTAATATATAGAGTCCATCATCTCTTTTCTTGAATATAAATTTCTTCATATCGTTTGTTTTTATCCTCGTTCCTATATGTACCCCTGCTTCCAAGAACATATCTTGGCTTACAGGCAAACCTGTTTTTTCCATATCCTTATCACCCTCAATGTTCCTTACATCAAAACAATGGGGCCGCTGAGATTTATTCCACCTCTTTATTGAGGCACCAAGCACCAAAAAAGAGGCGCTTGAACTCAGATAACAAGCACCCCAAGCTTGCAGGATACCAGGTTACCTCACGGCCCCTTAAACATTACACCCGTGGATATTTTATTATTGTATCCACCACATCTACGTGAGTTAAGAACATTCTTCTGCAACAGTATCTGTTTATTCCTAATTCGTCCATTGCTATCTCTGGACCTTTTTCAGCAGCCAATTTTTTGTAGTCTGAATATAAATGACCAATTACACTTCCACAGGTAAAACATCTAACAGGAAATTCCATTTTATCACCATTATCTGTAGGATTTTTGGTATCTTGCTCTCGCTTTTGGTCCTTTGAATTTCTTTGGTTCCACTCTTCTTGAATCTTCAACTATCAAAGAGCGGTCGATTTCTTCGAATTTCTTTTTAAGTTCATTGCTGTTAAAATAGCCAACAAGTGCTTTTGCTATTGCTGTTCTTGCTGCTTGAGCTTGTCCCATCACTCCGCCGCCATAAACATTAACTGCTATGTCTATTGAATTTGCTTCTGGACCTAAATATTTCAAAGGTTCTGCTATAATTTCTTTTATATATTTATTATTGAATGATTCCAGTAAGATATTATTCATTCTTATTTTACCACTCCCTGGTGTTACAACTGCGCGTGCAACACTTGTTTTTCTTTTTCCACGCGCTAAAAACGCTTTTTCTTTTTCTCTTTTTTTACTTTTCTTTTTAGTTTTTTTCTCAGTCATTATTATCACCCTTTATATCCTAATGATTTGCATAACTCCTCTATTGTGATGTGTTTTGCGATTCCATCATACTTTTCAGATTCTATTTGATTAGTGGCTGTAAGATTTTTAGGATTACCGCTATAAAATATTATTCTTTTATACGCTTCTTTTCCTCTTTTTGTTTTCCAAGGTAGCATTCCTCTTATCATTCTTTTAACAAGGAGATGTGGTACTCTTGGCCATTTTGCTGCGTGTTCAGGGTTAGCTTTATTTACTTGTCGTCTTCTTTTGAGGAATTTTTCAACTATTGATTTCTGATTTCCTATTATAACAAACTTTTCTGCGTTTATTACATGAATTTCTTCGCCAGAAAGTGCTTTTTTTGCTATTTTTGTCGCTATTCTTCCGAAAATATAATCTGTCGCGTCTATGACAATCATACAACCACCTAAACTATTAATAAAATATCTTTTCCAGCAGGATTGATTTTGTATAATGACTCTATTGACATCGTTTTTCCACCTGCCGCTTCTATGGCTTTTTTTGCGCTTTCGCTGAATGCAAATGCGGCCACAGTTAATTCTCTGGTTATCCTGCCGGCCCCAAGAACTTTTCCAGGCACTATGACGTTTTTACCTGATTCGCAATATTTTTCTAGTTTACTTATATTTACTTCTACTCTTTTTCTTCTTGGCTTTGATAGCTCATATGCTACCTTTTGCCATATTGGTTTTTTTTCTTTCCTTAAATTTTCAATCAAAGAAATCAAGAATGGATTTTCCTTTCTTGACTTAACCTTTTCTATGTCTGCTTTTTTCATAAAATCACCGGCTCGCGCGGATTTTTTAATCCGACTAAAACGCCGTTAGTAGAATTTATCTTAGAAAGTTTTTTAAATGTGCCCACAGGCTATTATTTGGTATTTATGGAGAATCCAAAAGGTTTATCTAGTGCGGAAGCAAAGAGATTGCTTGAAAAGTTTGGGCCTAATTCTTTACCTGAGAAAAAAAGAAGACCGTTGTGGAAATTGTTTCTTGATCAATTTCAAGATACAATGATCATTGTTCTTATTATTGCTGCTATCATTTCTTATCTTCTGGGCGAAGCAACAGATGCATTTCTTATCATTTTTATAGTTTTATTAAACGGTGTATTAGGCTTTGTGCAAGAGTATAAAGCGGAGCAAGCATTCAAAGCTTTAAAAGCAATGCTCACGCAAAATGCTCGGGTATGGCGTGATGGTAAGCTAAAGTCTATTGATGTTAAAGAAATAGTCCCCGGTGATTTGGTACTTTTAGAAGCAGGCGACCGTGTTCCAGCCGATGGGGTTTTTGTTGAAGGTTTTTCTTTTGCATGTGATGAAGCAATGCTCACTGGTGAATCCGTGCCTGTACATAAAAAGAAAGATGACCGCGTTTTTATGGGAACGACTTGTTTATCTGGAAAAGGGCATATTTTGGTTGATAAGACAGGTGCTGCTACTGATGTGGGAAGGGTGGCGGAGTTAGTGCAGGAAGTCGAAGAGGAAAGAACCCCATTAGAAGTTGATTTTGAAAAACTCGGAAAATCTATTGCAATAGGCGTATTGGTCCTTTGTTTTTTTATTTTTGTTGCGGGGGTTCTACATGGTTTTGAAATATTTGAAATGTTTATAACCTCTATTAGTTTAGCCGTTGCGGCTATTCCTGAAGGCTTACCTGCTGTGTTAACCATAATCTTAGCCGTTGGAGTACAAAGAATGGCAAAAAGAAAGGCTTTGATAAGAAAATTAAAAGCAGTTGAGACTCTTGGTTGTACTACAGTTATCGCAACAGATAAGACTGGTACACTTACACGAAATGAAATGGTCGTTAAAAAAATTTATGTGAACAATCGCCTTATTGATGTTGACGGGATTGGTTATACACCAAAAGGCAACTTTTACGAGAAAGGAAAAAAAATAACTATCGGTAAAGATGAAGAATTACTTTTAAGGATAGGGCTTCTTTGTAATTCATCATACTTGCGAGATGATGAAAAAAAAGGATGGCATATTATAGGAGATTCAACAGAAGGGGCTCTTGTAGTGCTTGCAGCAAAGGCAGATATGTGGAAAGACGATGCCTCTAAAAATTTTCCAGAAGTGGCAGTTTTCCCATTTGATTCTGAAAGAAAAAGAATGACAACAATACATAAAATTGAGAAAGGACGGGTAGCATATTCAAAAGGTGCGCCCGAATCTATCATATCTGTTTCATCTTTTATATTAAAAAATAGCAAAAAAGTAAAACTAACACAAAAAGACAAAGAAGAAGTGCTAAACCTTGCAAATTCATTTGCTTCAGACGGTTATCGTGTACTTGCGTTTGCTTATCGTGAAATTGACCATATCGAACTTTCTGCAGATAAAGTTGAAAAGGATCTTGTATTTATCGGCCTGGCCGCAATGATAGACGCTCCCAGGCAAGAAGTAAAGGACGCCGTAGCTATGTGTAAATCTGCGGGTATAAAAGTAATCATGATAACTGGCGACCATCCATTAACTGCTAAGAATATAGCTGCTTATCTTGGCTTTTTTAATGGTAAGATGATGACGGGGGAGCAACTTGATAAAATAGGTGAAGATGAACTTCTTTCCATTGTTGATGAAGTTTCAGTGTATGCAAGAGTAAATCCTACTCATAAGTTGCGTATAGTTGAAGCATTGAAAAGAAAAGGACATGTTGTTGCGGTTACTGGTGATGGAGTTAACGATGCACCAGCACTTAAAAAAGCAGATATAGGAATAGCGATGGGCATTACAGGCACTGATGTTTCAAAAGAAAGTGCAGATATGGTCCTTAACGATGATAATTTCTCTACTATTGTTGCTGCTGTTGAAGAAGGTCGTGGCGTTTACGATAACATCAAAAAAACCATCACTTACCTGTTTTCTGGGAATATAGCGGAAGTAGCAATAATATTTTTTGCTATAATGCTAGGTTTTCCGCTTCCACTTCTTGCCTTCCAAATACTATGGATAAACTTAATAACTGATGGTCTTCCTGCTCTTGCTTTGGCAGTGGAACCTATTGAGAAAGATGTGATGAAAAGAAAGCCGAGAAGTAGAAACGAATCAGTATGGAAGGATACCTATTTGTTTATCGTTGAAGCTCCACTTTTGCTTACAGCTATGTGTCTAGGCATATTCTTTTTTGAGCTTACATACGTAAATGATTTAGTAAGGGCTCAAACAATGGTTTTCACCATGCTTATTATGGGCGAAAAATTGCTTGCTTTTAGTGTGCGTCATTTAAATAAAACAGTAATTAATGATCTATTCTCAAATAAATGGTTAGTTCTTTTAGTAATCGTAACTACATTAATTCATTTTGCTATATTGTACGTTGAAGATTTATCTCATATATTTAAAGTGGTGCCTCTCACTCTGTTTGATTGGGGGCTTATTTTTGTTTTTTCCTTTATCTTATTTTCTTACATAGAGCTTAGAAAATGGTTGTCTTATAAAAAATAATGAGTATGGATGGTATATATGGAAATCGCAGGGCTATGTGGAATATGCAAAAAACCCGCAAGGGCTTTGATTTCGTGTATGCTATGTGGCAAGTTAGTTTGCGCGCTATGCCATTTCCAAGGTGTGTGTAAGGATTGTAGCAAAGGTCGCCATCTGAATCAGAGGTAGAATATGTTTTTTTTAGATCTTGCGCTTTTGTTGTTTTTTATTTTCGTTCTATCCAAAACGGCAGACTTCGCAGTTGAAAACGCCGTAAAGATTTCTAGCTTTATTGGTTTGTCTAAACTTGCAGTTGGTTTGTTTTTAGTTTCAGTTCTTACCACTTTGCCAGAATTCACTGTATCTGTTTTATCTTCTTTGGCCGGTGCTGGAGAGATCGCAGCCGGTAATGTTTTCGGTTCTGTGGTGACTAATCTTATTCTTGTCTTAGGCTTTAGCGGTTTCCTGCACGGTGTAAAATTTAGTAAAAACGAAATAAAAGAAATTTTTATTGCAATATTGCTGATTTTTGCGATTTCAGTTTATGTCTTATTTGGAATTTTTTTGAAAGATATAACACTAGATTGGATAGAAGGAGTAGGGTTTCTTTTAGTTTTCATTTTTTATTTCACTCATTTTATCAAGAAAAAAAGTAGTGAAAACGATTTGCACGTTGCAAAAAAAGAAGTTGCATTTTCTTTCATTATTTTTGTTTTTTCTATAATAGGTGTTATTTTGAGTTCAAATCTTTGTGTGGGATATGCATTGAAGATTGTTGAAGAAAGCAACTTATCCTCTGCTTTTATAGGTCTTACAATAATCTCGATTGGTACATCATTGCCAGAACTTTCGGTGATATTGCAAGCAGCGAAAAGAAAAGAATATGGTGTTGCTGTTGGGAATAGTATTGGGAGTAGTATCATAAACATAACATTTATACTGGGTGCTTCTTCACTAATCCGACCATTGGCTCTGCATTCAGTAACTTTGATCATCGGTGTTATATTTTCTATTATCGCTGCAGTTTTTTTGCTTTATTTTGGTGCGCACCGCCAAAATATAAGCAGAGGAAGTGGTCTAATTTTTCTCCTTTGTTACTTATTTTTCTTAGTTCTTCTTTTTTACTCAAATAACTATCTATGACAAAAACATAGCATAGTTATATAAATAGATTACATAAAACTAATATGCAGTTATGGGTGGGAAAATGAAAAAGCTTATTTTATTTGCTTTCATAGTAGGTATCGCTTTTTTAGTGCTTGGTTGCTTGCAACAAGACGGTGAAAAGCAAACACAAAATCAAAATAGTGTTCAAGCACCAAAAGTTGTTGTGTTCTA
Organism: Candidatus Bilamarchaeaceae archaeon; assembly: GCA_038870635.1. GTDB lineage: Archaea > Micrarchaeota > Micrarchaeia > Anstonellales > Bilamarchaeaceae > JAVZJR01. The sequence goes on from JAVZJR010000004.1 coordinate 61,875, forward strand.
TGACCCTGCTAATGATGGGTTGGAGAAATTAATAATGGAGAAAACAAAAAATCATTTGCCATCAGTTGCTTTTGATTTTAAGTGCGTTGATTTTACAAAGATTATGTACGGCCAAGCAAGCCAATCAGAGCAAAAATGTCTTATGGAAGATCAATCCTATCAACAGAATATGGATCTTTTTAACAACCTTCTCCAAAAAAACATGACTGCTGTTATTTATGTAAATAAAGACGGAAATTATCTTCCAGTTCAAGTAGCAATCCATCCCCTAACTCTCGCAAAGAATATCTGTTCTTCTTATAACTATACTGAGTGTATCTATTTACCTCAAAATAAGCAATTAAAAGTTAAGGTTTATGCAAAAAATGCGAACGACATCCAATTTTATTCTCAATTGTTCTCAGTTCTTTCAAATTCTGGTCTTAATCTAGACCAAGAGCTCAAAATAGCTGATGAAGATGGCGTGCAATCATTGAAAAAGTCTACTAATGCAAAATTCCTTCCAATAATGTTAATCGAAAATGGAGCAGAAGACGATAATTTTGTGTTGGATATGTACACTGATTATATAATGCAAAGTTCGTCACTTTTTGAAGCCAAAAAAATAGATGATGGCTATGTTTTCTATCCCAGGGGAGGCACGGCAGAGTACTATATCGGGGATGAACCTCTTATTGGAGCAAGTGCTTATGTTCCACAAGGAGAAACAAGTACGTATATAGGTATTTTCGATGGTTTAAGTTTTGTAGGTGTTTACTTGAATACAACTTACAAAGAGCTCAACAAAAGTGCAGCAAATGATTTAGGTAAAAAAACAAATATTTCTTATTTACCAATCTTAGTAATAGAATCCGATAACTTAACTGATAACCAGAAAAAAGTACTTGAGAGTCTTATAGCACAGCCATTACAGATACAAAGTGGTTTGGTTCTGTATGTTAAGCAAATTGATGGTGTTTATTATGCATATACTTCTCTTTCCTCGCCAGAGCTCTACATAGGAAAGAAGTTAGAGAAAGTTACACTTGATCTTTATGTCATGTCGCACTGTCCTTTTGGCATACAAATGCAAAAAGCTTTTGTACCGGTAGTTGAGGCTTTTAAGGACAGCGGTCGTTTACAAGTTAATAATAAGTTTGTTTATTACACCATGCACGGTGATGAGGAAACAAATGACAATTTATATGAATATTGTGTAGGCGCAAAGGTGCCTGCAAAAGAATGGGATTTCATAAAATGTTTTATAGAGAATAATGGCGACGAAAACAAATGTATGCAGAATCTTGGTATAGATAAAAACTTAATAGATCAGTGCGTTAGCGAATCAAAAGCAAAGTATAAAATAAGCGGTACTTCGTTCCCCATTTATGCAGAAGAAAACCAAAAGTACGGAGTGCAAGGTTCACCTACAGTTGTTTTTATGGGAAAGCAAGTGCAGTTGAATAGAAGTCCAGAGGCTATAAAAGAGTTTGTTTGCAGTATGCTTGAGGAACCATTGCCAGCAGCATGCAGCGCAAATTTAAGTAATAATATTGTAGCTTATGGTTTTGGTCCTATAGATAGTACTTCCTCGCCCTCTTCTGCTGGATCGGTAGGAAGTTGTGGTTAATCTATATTTTTATCTTTCTTTTTGGATTTTTGTAATACGTATCCATTCATTGATTAATTCGTTCGCATTTCCTATCGAAATAACCATCAATTCTTCGCTTTCTAAACCTTTGTTTAATATTTCAGCAATTGTTGTTCCCAGCGCTGCATTATTTTCCTCTTTGCATCTATCCAAAAAGTAATCGAAGGCCGGTGCATATTTGTTGAATCTTTTTTTACTCTTGTCAATAACTTCAACTAATTTTTTTTCATATTTTCCTTGAAGTTTATGGTCACACGTTTTGAATATTGCAACCCATGTTTGTATTGTTTCATATGGTATTTTTCCTTTTGCCATCATATTAATTTACCTCTTATCTTATTTAATTATAAGCTAATATAATTATAAATAAACGCAATGGCGTTGCGTACCCATGGTGGTAAATCTTCTTTTTGGAGATGCCATTTGGCCAAAGTTTTATTAATATCTTCGATTAGTGAAACAACCATCTTCGCGGTTTTGTTATCTAGGCCCATTTTTTCGAGCATATAATTTGTTACCTTATCTTCAATTTCTTTTGGAGTGCCAAAAAAGATTTTACATTTAATACTCGTATTGCCTATTTTTATATCGACTTGAGTGCCCACTCGTTTTGCTATATCTTTCGCATTAGGTTCTTTTATCACGTAACTTAGCCCACCGTTTTGCAATATTTTATTTGCTTCCTCTCGTGTTATTCTACCTTTTTTAACTAATTCATTAATAACTGTTGCAGTTAAATAATCTGTATTAGTATGGCCAAGTTGATTAATAGTGGTGGGGCCAATCGCATTTAAGGATGGTTGATAAACACCTTTGCTATTTTGTAGTGTCATTTCACTGAAAGCATTCAATATTCTCTGATCTTCGAACTCTAAAACCACCTTCATTCCATAATGATATTCTTGGCCGGGTATTGCTTTTTCTAATTTAATGGTTGAGGGCGTTTCTTTTAAATTTTTTACAAACTCGATAATCTTATTTTTATTTTTTGGTGAAAGATTTTTTATTGAATTATGCAACTCAACATCGTTAATCAATTCTTCAATATTAAATAATTTTTCTTCTTTACCAATAGTATAATATATCTTTCCATTTTTTGCAAATACTGTAGCTTCTAGTATGGATGCTTTACTACATATTTTTTTTATATCGTAAATGTCAGTAAGATTATATTTTTTGAATATCTCATTAGCGGATTCTTCTAACGCTTTATTAATTTCTTGTTTAAGGTTGCTACTACCCAGTATTGCAATTTCATCCCCTATTTGTGTTACTCTTACAACATAGCCTTTATCAGAAAGTTTTTTCATCGCATTGAAATATACTTCAAGTCCAAGGTCGCCTAATTTTCTATCAACGTTGTTTAAAAGCCAGACCATGCTTTTATCGATTATAAAAATTTTTGTGTTTTTAGTGGCAAGCATTTCAATAACATCTTTGTTAAGGTTTACCAATTCTTCAAAGTTTTTATTAATTTTAGATAGCATTTCAAATATACTTTCATCTTTGTAGACTATGCTATTTCGAATTTCTGTAAGATTAGCTCTAACATTTTTGGGTATTTTTTGAACAAATTCGTCTATTTCATTAATTATAGTAGAGGTTATCTTTTTATTTAAAAGTTTTTGTATCGCGTAATTTGAAAGTGTTTTTTTTAGCCATTTAAAGGCAGGGATCGTGGCACCTAAAATTGCAATTGAGCCTATAATATAAAGGTTTAATTTATTTTCTGCCATCTCCCATTCCAGCCAGGCATTCATCAATGATGTTGGTAATCCAACGAGGGGAAGCGACTCTGTAATATTCTTTATTGTTTCTCTCGATATTATTTGTTCTTTTTTATAACCCAAATAATCATACACTAACTCTTTTGCTTGCTCAATAAATTCTAATGGCTTTGTTGTTGATTGAATTACAAAATTCTTTATTTCTTCTGCACTTTGCCCAGCGCTTTTTTCGTTTAATTCTTTTATTATTTTGTCTAATTGTTCTGAAGCAGTTTTGAGGTTTTCTTTGGCGCTAATGAGCTGTATTTTATTTCCTGGCTCTTTTTCTAATTCGTTGATTTTACTGTTATAGTAATTTATAGTATTTTTAAGAGAATATAAGTAATTTATTGCAAGTATATAGGTGTGTAATTTATTGATTGGCTGTGTATGGTTGTCGTTAGTTTTTTTAATTTGTTGTGGCTGAGGAGTTATTCCTTCTATACTTTTTATATTTTTTTCTATTTGACCCTTGTTGGTATTCATTTTTTCACATTCTTAAAATTTGTATAAATTCAATACTTCAATATAAATTTTAAATTTTTGTTTTAGGAATTTTCCATTTCTTTTTCATTTCTTATTCCTATCTGAAAATTTAAAATATCCCCATCAATTTTCAAGGTAATTGAGTAGTTATTGTTATCTTTTTTCTTAACATTCCAACCAGTATAGGAACATTTTAATAGAAAGCTGCTTATATCTTTTTTAGAATTTTTACTTTCAGATAATACTCTTTCAACGGCCATATACTGTTTGTAGATAAAAGGGTTCTTTGTTCTTAATTCGTTTAATGATTCCTCTTTCCTACTTTTTGTGCGAATCTTTCCTTTATATTCCTCTACAACTATCATTTTTATCTCTCCTTGGATTTTTTTATTTTTTCTATTTCCTGTGCACCATAACCATCAATAAAATATTTTTCAAAATTATTTTTGCATTTTTCAGTTAGTGTTGTTAATACTCTTTCTAAACCATCTACTCTATCGCTATAGGGGAGGGGCTCTTCTTTATCATTAAACCAAACATCTTCGAGACTTCCTATCATTATTTTTGCTTTTTCGTTTTCATCTTTATAAATTAGCATTTCAAGTGGAGAATCGTGACCTATCCCCTTTTCGTGCATTTTTCGCAAAATTACGCCGAGCTCATAAAATATGTCATTAAGAATTTCTTCTTCTAATTCTTTAATCATTTTTGATATCGTTTCACCCTTTTCACTTAATATAGTAAAGTTACTTTTTTTAGTGTGTAGAATACTCACTACTTCTTGTGTTGAAAAACCAGCTTCTTTTAGCTTTTCTATTTTATTTATAACAAATGGTTCCCACAGGAGAAGCCTCTTGATAGAGAACTTTTTTCCGTTTTCCTCCAAGTTGGCCAAGAATCTGAATGTCTCGTTTTCGATTCCAGTAGCGTAGCGTTGATAATTATACGATGCGCGATAATTTATTATATTTTGTTTTTTTTCTATTATTTCTTTCATTTGTGCAATCTTTTCATTAGTTAGAGATCCTATACTTGGGGTTTTATAAAACTCGTCTAAAAATTTTTCAGATGGGATGGTGTCAAGAAAATTTTTAAAAAATCTGTTATGCTCTCTTGCTAAATTTGAGTTTGGAAAAAAATTAAAACAACATATCGGCTCAACAATTTCTTTAAATGCTATATTACCACCGTTGCTAATATATCGCGCCGTCATCTCCTCTTCATTAATTGTAGTAAAAGCTGATAGTGCCTTTATCCACAATTTTGTTAAAATAAGATGATGGGCTGGGATAGTTATATTTTTTTCTTCAATTTTTATATAAACTTTACAATCGCTTCTAAAAATTTTTCCGGCTGTACTTGCTACTTTTAATAATTCTTCTTCACCGACTTTTTTTTCTATATTGCATTTTTTTATTAAATCCTCAAAAATCTCTTTAAACTCATTATAGTTTATTATTTTTTTTGGGTATTTAATAATGGGTTTTCTGTTAAAAAGTGCAATTGGGTTATCGTTTTTTTTGAATACACTCAACACTATCCCTCCAAACCATTATTACTCCTTTTTATACACATTTTTGGTGGTATCGTTTATAAATGTTTCTGTTCAAATAAAAAACTCGCCGCATCTATTGATGAGCGAGCGGTGATTGACGAACACCCCGCTACATTAGCGGAATTCGTCTTGAGCTCATAAATTGCTCCCTCACTCCTTTAATGGAGCAATTTATCCAAACGGCAAGGGCTTAAAGCAACGATGCGGTTAGGTGAATTTAATGGCAGACATGTGCGATGATAAAAAATGCTTTCAACACGGCACGGTTCGTGTTAGAGGGGGCGTTCTACAGGGAATAGTTGTTAGTACTAAAGGAAAGCGAACTGCAATAATAGAGCAGCGAAGAGCTAAAAAAATACCTAAATATGAAAGATGGGCTAAAGTTCGTTCAAGAGTACCAGCTCATAACCCCCCATGCATAAATGCACAGGTTGGTGATATTGTTGAAATAGGAGAAACAAGGAGATTGAGTAAAACTAAGGCTTGGACCATAACTAAAATCTTAAAAAAAGGTGAGGCAAGATGAAAGGTTTATCAAGTAATGTTGTAAAAACATTAATTCCTGGTGCATTGTTGGTTTGTGCTGATAATAGCGGCGCAAAGATTATATCTATAATAAATGTTTTGGGAAGAAGAGGAAAGCATGCGCGCTGCCCTGCAGCCGGAATTGGTGATATTGTAGTAGCGTCTGTTAAAAAAGGAAAGCCAGATATGATAAAAAAAGTAGTAAAGGCCCTTGTAGTCAGACAAAAAAAAGAATACCGCAGGCCAAATGGTATGCGAATCTGCTTTGAAGATAATGCAGCTGTCTTGATTAATGATTCTCTTCTCCCTGTTGGTACAGAAATAAAAGGTGTTGTCGCCAAAGAGATCGCCGAGCGCTATCCAAAAGTTGCAGCCGTAGCAGCAGGTGTTGTTTGAGGTGGAAACATGAAACCAGACACTGAAAGAAAAAAATATGTATTCGCAAAAATTCATAAAAAGAAAAAAAATATGCATGTTCATCTTTCAAAAGAACTTAGAAAAAATATGAAAATAAAAAGAAGAGCGATTGGTATCAGAAAAGGTGATCGTGTTAAAATAATGCGTGGTAAATACAAAGGTAGTGAAGGTACAGTTTCAAAGGTTAGTGTTGTAGATCGCGTTGTTTTTCTTGAAGGTTTTACTAGAAAAAATAGTCGTGGTAAGGAGATACCAATTAAATTTCAGCCATCTAATCTTATGTTAATTAGTTTAACAGAGACAAAAGAACGTTCTAAGATTTTTGGTAGTGAAGCATTCCAGCAACCTAAACAAACCAAAAAAACAAAATATGAAGAAAATGTTGAAAAGGCTTCTGCAGAGCCAAATTTAGAGGTAGTAAAAGAAGTTGAATCGAAAGGGTGAAAAATATGGGAAAGAGAGGTGGAACTCATCATATAAAAAGACTGGCTGCTCCAAAAGCCCTCTACTTATTAAATAAAAAGAAATACAAATGGGTTGTAAAACCAATGGCTGGCCCACATAATAAAGAGAGCAGCGTTCCTTTAGGTGTTCTTCTTCGTGATTTATTAAATATAACAAAAACCATGAGAGAGGTAAAAAAGATACTAAATAAGAGTTTTATTAAAGTTGATAACGTCATCAGAAAAAATGAAAAATTTCCAGTCGGTTTGCTGGATGTTGTTTCTCTTGTTCCAGCAAATAAACACTATCGCATTCTTGTTGATTCTAAAGGTCGTTTAAAACCCGTTGAGATAAACAAAGATACTAACTTAAAAGTTGCAAAAGTAATAAACAAAACTATTATTAAAAATGGAAAAATGCTTTTTACTTTGCACGATGGCAAGAATATTCTTGGTGATAATCATATTTCTATAGGAGATAGTTTGGTTTTAGAGCTTCCATCTAATACAAAGGAAAAAATTAAGTTAGTGCAGCACTTGAAGTTAGAGCCAGGGACTCGTTGTTACATAAGTAAAGGAAAACATGCGGGAAAAATTGTTACTTTTAAAGAATTAATAAAAAGAGCAAGTGGTAAAGAGGAGGCTTTAGTTAGTGATGGAAAATCAGATTTTATCACTGTGTCTAATTATGTTGTGGCTGTTGGTGATTATCTATTCTGAGGTGAAGGTATGATTAATCCAATGAGAGAAATACTTATAGAAAAAGTGACTGTCAATATAGGTGTTGGTTCTCCTGGTGAAAGACTAGATAACGCCAAAGAGCTTTTGAAAAGACTTACAGGAATGACTCCAGTTGAGACGCTGGCACGAAGACGTGAACCTGCTTTTAAAATAAGGCGAGGGATGCCAATCGGTATAAAAGTAACTTTAAGAGGTAAAAGTGCACAAGATTTTTTAGAAAAAGCATTATCCGCAAAGAAAAAAATATTAAGAGAAAAATCATTTAACGATGGTGGTAATTTTTCTTTCGGTATTGCAGAATATATCGATTTTCCTGGTGCAAAATACGACCCCGCTATAGGTATGTATGGTTTTGATGTTTGTGTTACATTGAAGAGAAGAGGCGCGCGTGTGGCTTATAGGAAACTGAAAAAATCGGTTATTGGGAAAAAACATCGCATAACAAAAGAAGAAGCAATAGATTTTGTTAAATCCAAATTTAATGTTAAAATTGAGTGATTTTTATGAATACTAAGAAAAAAGAAAAAGATAAGAGAGTTTATGGAAACATCGATAGATATAAAGGAAAAGATAGAAGAATCTGTAGAAATTGTGGAAATGCTAGGGGATTAATAAGAAAGTATAATCTTTACATTTGTAGACGTTGCTTCCGTGAAATAGGAGAGCAACTTGGTTTTAGAAAATATGGTGGTTAATATGGTTGATTATCTAGCAGATGCTTTAAATACTATAAAAACACACGAATATGTAGGACAAAAGAGATGCACAATAAAAGCAAGTAAGTTGGTCGGTGAAGTGTTGCGTATACTAAAAGAGAGAAAATATCTTAAGGATTTTAAGTTTATTGATGATGGACGTGGCGGATTGTTTGAAGTAGAGTTGGATGGTAGAATAAATAATTGCGGCGTTATAAAACCTCGTTTTCCAGTAAAAAAGAATGAATGGGCGAAAACAGAAGAACGTTATATTCCTGGCGTTGGAATCGGTTTGCTAATAGTTACAACACCGTTCGGTATAATGACTAATGAAGATGCTGAAAATAGAAAAATTGGCGGAAGACTTTTAGCTTATGTTTATTGAGGTGAAGTAAATGATAACTATCCCCAACGGCATTACATTTGAAATTAAAGATGACAAAATTACTGTAAAAGGTCCAAAAGGAAACGTAACAAAGAAATTTCCTAAAACTTTAAAGGTTGAGAAAAACGGCAACTCTCTAAATATCATTAGTTTATCAAAAAAAGATGATGCCCTTGTAGGTACTTATGACTCTATTTTAAAATCAATGATAGAAGGCGTCACAAATGGATATACAAAGAAGTTGAAGGCAATTTATGCTCATTTTCCTATTTCCTTCGAGGTAAAAGGTAGCAATATAATAATAAAAAATTTTTTAGGTGAAAAAAACCCTCGCTTATCTAAAATAGTAGGTGATGGTACTAAAGTTGAGGTTAAAGGGGCACAATTGACAATTAGCGGTCCCGATAAAGAAGCAATTGGACAAACTATCGCTAACTTAAAAGCTGCACTTAAGATAAGAGAAAAAGACCCCCGTGTTTTTCAAGATGGTGTTTACGAGCTTGTTGAGTGATTAAGGTGAAAAAAATGGTCGAAAAAAATAAAGATAAAAAAAATGCCTTAAAAAGACCAAAGAAAAAGAAAAAACCAACTTTTAACGTTCTCAATTATGGTTTTTTTAAAGCAGTAAAAGATAGGTGGAGGAAACCGCGAGGTACTGCAAATAAAAAAAGAAGAAAAAAGAAATGGGCTGGCGCCTTACCTAAGATTGGCTACAAAAACCCGGCTAGTGTTGCTGGTCTAAGAGAAGATGGTCGCAAAGAGATTCTTATTCGTGGCTTGCCAGATTTAGAAATAATAAAAAATTCTACTCCTGAAGAACGAAGCAGAATATGCTTAAAGTTTTCTTCTTCTTTAAGCAAAAGAACAAGAGCAAAAATGGCAGAAATGATTAAGGAATATGGAATAGAAATTGTTAATTTTAAAAAAGATGATTCTAAAGGTGGATAATTATGACATTTGATACTGTGCGAAGAATCGCGGCAGATATTCTTTCTGTAGGTAAAAAAAGAATAAGATTCGCCACTGACAAACTTAGTGAGATAAAAAATGCAATGACAAGAGAAGACGTACGTAATCTCATAAATAAAAAGGCAATTACTATATTGCCAAAAAAAGGAAGGAGAAAAAAGAAAAAAAGAAAAAAGAGGGGAGAAGGTAGTATCAAAGGAAGTAAGTCTGGTAAAGAAAGAAAAAAAGAATGGATGGCACGTGTAAGAAGCCAAAGAAAATTGCTATCCTACTTAGTAGAAAATAATATTTTGAAAAAAGAGCATAAAAGGAATATTTATTTAAAGATAAAAGGAAATTCTTTCAGAAGCAAAAGAGCTCTTCTGACTTATCTGAAAGATAACAATTTAATACCAAAAGATTTTGAGTTAAAAAAAGGTGATAAAAAATGACAAGAGCAAGAGGTCCAAAGTTTGATGTTCCTTTTAGAAGAAGAAGGGAAAAGAAAACAGATTATAGGAAAAGGGCAGCGCTTCTAAAAAGCAATCTTCCAAGAATGGTTGTAAGAAAAACAAATCGACAAGTTATTGTACAGTTTTTTGAGTTTTCTCCAAGAGGTGATAATTGTTTAGTTTCGGTAGATGCAGTCCGTTTAAAGAAAATTAGCGGCTGGGAAATGAAGTGTAATTCTTGGAGTGCTTATTTGGCAGGGTTGCTAGCCGGAAAAGAAGCATTAAAAAAAGGAATAAAGGATTTTGTTTTAGATATTGGAAGACAAACTCCTACAAAAGGTTCCATTGTTTTTGCAGCACTTAAGGGTGCAGTGGATGCAGGTCTACAAACAAAATTTAGCGAAGAAGTTATCCCATTAGATAAGCTTGAAAATATCCCGGAAAAAATAAAAGGTATGTTTGAGGAGGCAAAAAATAAGATTGCTGCTTAGTTTTAATTTTTCATGGTGATTGTAATGGTGGAAAAAGTAAAAACAATAGATAAAGAAAGCTGGGAACCAAAAACACGAATAGGAAAAATGGTAAAGGCAGGAGAGATAACAACATTTGAAGAAATTCTTAATATGGGTAAACCAATTCTGGAACCAGAAATAATAGATGTTCTTATGCCTGATCTTCAAGCTGAAACATTAGAAGTAAGAAGTACACAGCGTGTAACTGATTCAGGTAAAAGAACAAAGTTTCGCGTTACTGTTGTTATTGGAGATGGTAAAGGGCATGTTGGCGTTGGTGTTGGTAAAAGCGAAGAACTTAAACCAGCAATGGATTATGCAATTCGGGATGCAAAGAAAAAAATGATATCGGTACAAACTGGCTGTGGTTCATGGGAATGTCGTTGTGATCAACCCCATTCTATCCCACAAGCAATAAAAGGTAAGGAAGGAAGCACTGTTGTATATCTTAAGCCTGCCCCAAGAGGTTTGGGTTTGGCAACTAACTCTGTAGTTAAAAAAGTTCTTTCTATTGCGGGCGTTAGAGATGTTTGGGGCAGAACTTTTGGCGGTTCAAATACTTATAATATGGCTTTAGCTACAATAAAAGCGCTTGATGCGCTAAATAAGCTTAAGCCATCAGCAGAGTGATGAAATATGTTTGCAGTTATAAGAGTTAGAGGCATAAGGAAAATAAAACCCCGTATAAAAAAGACACTTGAACTATTGCGATTGCATAAACCAAACCATTGTGTTATTGTGCGAGATTCTCCAACTGTGAAAGGGATGTTGAATGTTGCAAAAGATTATATTGCTTATGGAGTTATTGACGATAAAATGATTGCCAAATTACTTTATAAAAGAGGCAAAATTGGTTCTATTTTCTTGCGCGATAAGATAGATAAAAAAACAATAGAAGAAATAGCAAAGGAGATTTTTGAAGGCAAAAAGAAGGTTTCAGAAGTAGTTGATCCAGTATTCTGTCTTCATCCTCCACGCAAAGGCTATAAGAATATAAAACTTCATTATCCGCGAGGAGATTTAGGAAGGCACGATGATATCAGTAAACTTTTAAATAGGATGTTATGAGGTGAATATTTATGCCAAAAAGAAAAGAAAGAAAGAAGAGAAAATATCTTGGAACAAGGCATTGTGGGAGAGGTAATAAAAAGAAAGGAAGAGGTAGTGGAACTAAAGGCGGAACAGGAATGGCTGGAAGTGGAAAACATAAATTCACTTATATAACTGCCCATGCTCCAGATTATTTTGGGAAACGTGGTTTCGTTAGACATGGAGTAAAAAGCGATTACAATACCATCAATTTGTATGAGTTAGATGATTTAGCTAAAAAAGATCAACTCGAAAAAAAAGATGGAATATACTATTTCGAGTTTAAAGGGAAAGTGTTAGGTACCGGAGAAATAAAAATTCCAATTATTGTGAAAGCAAATGCATGGAGCAAAAAAGCAGAAAATAAGATAAAGGCCGCCGGTGGAAACATCTCTAAGTTTTCAAATGAGTGATGCTCTATGGTAAATTTTTTTGACATAACAACAGCCATAACATCACACTTACCGGAAATAAAATCCCCTCCTGTTGCACCACCCGCCAAGGAGCGATTAATGTGGACTGGTATTGCATTAGTCCTCTATTTTATGATGTATTTTACAATTTGTTTTGGCGTTCAGCACGATCCTGCTTCTGCTTCTATTGATTTTCTTCAAACAATAACTGCTTCAAAGATCGGCGGATTGCTAACCGCTGGCATTGGCCCAATAGTTTTTGCTTCCATTTTTTTACAATTATTTAACGGCGCAGGTCTTTTGAATATTGACATAAAATCTAGAGAAGGAAGAAAGAAATTTCTTGAAGCCCAAAAAGTTTTGGCTATTATTCTTGCTTTTGTAGAGGGGGCGTTATTTGTTTTTGGAGGAAGGCTAGTGCTTATTTCTATACCTGGTATTGAACCTTTTTACTTGGGTCTTTTGGTGGTTTTTCAGATAGCGCTTGGTTCTATAATTGTAATCTATCTTGATGAAATATTAACGAAGTATGGTATAGGAAGCGCCGTAAGTCTTTTTATAGCCGCTGGTGTTTCGTATGCAATATTGTCTGGTTTAGTGGGTCTTGTGTTCGGTCAAAATGGTGTGCTTGAAACGGTGGCCGAAGGTGGTGCAGAAGCCATCCCAAATTCCATTCTTGTTCTTTTACCTTTCTTGTTTACTATTTTAGTTTTTCTTGTTTGTGTTTATGCTGAAGAGATAAAAGTAGAAATACCTATTGCTTTTGAGCGTATAAGGGGACTTGTGCCTAAACTACCATTGAAGTTTTTTTACGTTTCTAACATTCCTGTTATATTCGCTAGTGCACTTCTTCTTAACATTCAAATTTTTGGTGGTGCTCTTGCTAATGCTAGTCTTGTAATTCCCGGTACAGATATAGATATAGTAAAAATAATAGCATATGTTTCGCCTTCTACTCATACTATACAAGATGGTATATTATATTACATAACGCCAATTTACTATGGTGGAAAAGACACTATGGCGCATTTCAATTATTTGCTAAACGGAGTATCTCCTGTATATGGTATACCTGAATGGGTGCATGCAATAACTTATTTATTATTCTTAACTTCTTTTTCGGTTATGTTTGGTCTCTTTTGGGTAGATATCGCAGGGATGGATGCTAAGAGTGTAGCCAACCAATTGTCAAGTTCTGGCCTGCAAATTCCTGGTTTTAGAAGAGACCCAAGAATGCTTGAAAGCATTTTGCAAAAATATGTCTATCCGCTCACTGTTGTGGGTTCTTTTTCAGTTGGTCTTCTTGCAGGGTTAGCTGATCTCACTGGCGCACTTGGTACTGGTACAGGAATTTTACTTACCGTTGGTATATTGTACAGAATGTATGAACAGATGGAACAGATGAAGATGTTTGAGCTCTATTCTATGTTAGGGCAGGTAGTTGGTAAATAGGTGGTTGTTTATGATAATTGTTATGGGTTTGCCCGGGGCTGGTAAAACGACGGTTTTGCAAGGGCTACACGGAGACTACAAAATATTGAATTATGGCGACCTTATGCTTGAAATAGAAAAAGAAAAATTCGGTGTTAAGGACCGGGATGAAATGCGAAAACTTCCTATAGAAAAGCAAAAAGAAGCACAAATGCTCGTTGCAGAAAAATTATCAAAAATGAACGAAAAAATAATATTAGATACGCACTGTTCAATAAATACTCCGAGTGGCTACTATCCTGGTTTACCATTTGATTTTCTGAAAAAACTGAAAGTTGAAAAACTAATCTATATTACGGCACCAGCGGATCAGATATATGTTAGAAGAAATTCTGATCCTACTAGAAAAAGAGATGCGCAAACACTTGAAGAGATTTTAGAACACGATAACATAAACAAAAGTTATTTAGCGGCATACTCTGCCTTTACTGGTGCACCTGCTGCAATTCTTATAAATGCTCAAGGAAAGTTAGAAGAGACGCGGGCAAAGCTGAATTCTTTGCTTTAGAGGGATTTCTTAATGATAGATATTGAATTAATTAGAGAAAATATAGATGTTGTTATTAAATCTTTGAATGATAGAAATCAGGTCAATCTAGTTCCTGTTGTCAATGAGATTAAATCTTTAGATGATGAGTGGAGAATAAAGAAAAAAGAAGAAGACAAGTTTCGTACGTTGAGAAATCAATTAAGCAACAAAATAAATGAAAAGAAAAAGAAAAAAGAAGATTGTTCTTCAGAAATCGCAGAAGCTGCAGAAATAGCAAAAAAAATCGATAATATAAAAATTGAAACAGAGGCTTTATTAAAAAAAAGAGATTTTTTACTGCTTACTATTCCAGCAATTCCTCATTCAAGTGTGCCAGTTGGAAAAGATGAAAAAGATAACGTTGAAGTAAGAAGGTGGGGTACGCCTCAAAAAAAAGCAGAAGATGTTCTTTCTCATTATGAGATTGGATTGAAAACTGATTTAATAGATTATGAACGAGGAGTAAAGTTAGCAGAACATCGGTTTTCTGTTTTAAAAGGTGATTTAGCAAAATTAGAACGCGCTTTGATAAATTTTATGTTATCTGTTCAAATAACCCATGGTTATAAGGAATATGCTCTTCCGTATCTTGTGAATACAAAGACTATGACCGGAACAGGGCAATTACCCAAATTTGCAGAAGAATTATACAAATGTAAAGATGATGATCTTTGGTTGATTCCGACAGCAGAAGTTCCGTTAACTAATCTTTATGCAGGAGAAATTATAGAAGAAAAAAATTTGCCTTTGAAATTAACCGCATTCACTCCTTGTTTTAGAAGAGAAGCAGGTGCATATGGAAAAGATATTCATGGTTTGATAAGACAACATCAATTCGACAAAGTTGAATTGGTTAAAATAGCACATCCTGAAAATAGTTATGATGAGCTTGAGACTCTTACTTTAGATGCTGAGAGGATATTGCAGTTGTTAGATTTGCCTTATCGTACTGTTTTGCTGTGTACCGGTGATATGGGTTTTGCTTCTACTAAAACATATGATATTGAGGTATGGTTACCAAGTGAAAATAGATATCGTGAAATATCTTCATGCTCTAATTGTGGTGACTTTCAAGCAAGAAGGGCGAATATAAAGTATCGCGGTAAAGATGGAAAGCTTCACTATGTCCATACTCTTAATGGAAGCGGACTGGCAGTAGGAAGAACTCTTTTGGCCATCCTTGAGAATTATCAAGAAGATAAAAGCATAATAAAAATACCAAAAGTGCTGCAAGATTTTATGGGCAAGGAAGAGATATCTTTGTTCTAATCTGTCTATAGGAGCCATTCAAATTATTTATTTGAAAATGAAAATATTGAGCCAATATTTCATGTGATTTTGTAGTGCTGTTTTTTCAGTATCTGAAAAACTTCTTATTTTATTTGGATCAATGTTAAGATTTCATTTTTTCCAAGCAAGTGTAACCATCGCGAATTTTTTTTCAACTACTTGTTTTTCCGTAGTTCTTATGTACTTATGTTTTTTTCTTATGTCGTCTGGATTAACTTCAAAACCTGCCTTTATTATTTTTTCTTTTCTATGCTCATACGTTTCGTGGGCCTCAAAAATATTTAGTTCAACTTTAGTATTTGCGTCATAGTGTAGATTTTGCTGTATTGCTTTTTTTCTTTCCTCTTCTAAACGCTCATGCTCTTCTTTTAATCTTTTTACTAAATTTTTTATATACAATAACATACCTTCATTTCTTATTTTTTCATCTTCTTTTTTGTTATTCCAATATTGTACTATTTGGGGCCAGCTTGCTTTTTCGAAAAGATTGATAAAAGAGCACACTTTTTCCTCGTTTATACCAAGGCCTTCCTTTAATAAATAAGCAACGGTTTTAGGCTCATACCATATTTCGCTATACCAATCACCTATAATCAAAAAACCATCTTTTTTTATGATATCGTTTATCATTCTTAGATAAGTAGGGAATGAATGATGATGAAACACTGCATTTGACACCACAATATCAAAAACACTTTTTTTTAGAAATTGCAGGTGTTGGTAGTCAGTTGCTGTTATTATTTGGTATTGCACTGTAGGATAACTTTTTTGCATTATATCTACGAGGTGTGACGTTGATCTGAATGATGGTTCGATTAGATAAACTTCTATATTACTTAAGCCTCTTTTTCCTATTTCGTCATATACCATACTTAATATCGTGGCTGTTGTTTCCCCTGTGCCTGCGCCTATATCAGCCATTATTAATTTTTTCTTGTTTTTTAATTTTTCTATTATTATTGGTGTTGCAATTTTTCCTATTTCTGTGTTCAATTGTTGGTTTCCTTCACCCAAGTTACTGTCAATAACTGCTTGATGGATCGCTCGGTAGACGGCATCATTTACAACCCGCCACTCTTTTGAATATTCTTCTAGTGATTTTATTTCTAATTTTTGTTGAAGCTCCTTTTCTGATAGGTCTATGTCAATTCCCCAATTTTTTAACGCTTGTGATGCTATTCTCAATATGCTACCAAGTTTTATAGGAAGGTCTTGTGTTATGGCTTTTATATTTTCATCTATAATTTCTATTTTTTCCATTATCTCTTCGTTTTTTTTGTTATTTTTAAGATTAGAGCTCATTATCATCACTCTTTAACGGTAGTGATAAGTCCTACAAAATCAGAAGACGGGTCTACTCTAAATGGATTTTTGAAATTTTTTGGTAGTTTTAATATTCTTTCTATTTTTTGTTTATCTACTGTAAATTTATATTCTTTTAGTATTTCTATTCTTTCTTGGATTGTTGTGTGGGCGCGTAGGAAGTATATTGGTTTTATGTTTTTTAATTCCAATTCATGTAATTGTTTGAAAATATTGAACCAATATTCCGTATGATTTTGTAGTGCTGTTTTTTCAGTATCTGAAAAACTTCTTATTTTATTTGGATCAATGTCAAAATTTTGTGCAAATTTATTTACAATTTCGTTATTAGGACATATATTTTTAAGAAGGTTCACAACAAATACGGGGTACTCCCATAATGGAGAGAAATAATCTGCTATTATAAAGACTCCATCATCTTTAAGCACTCTTCTTATTTCCATAAGATGGTCTGAAAATGGTTTGCAATGCATGTGAAAATAAGATATTATTAAATCGAATTCCTTATCTTTTTGAGTTACCATAAATTCATCATCAGTTTTATACTCTGCAGAATAACCGCCTCTTTTTGTTTCACTTATGTTTTTTAATCCATATATCGGCATTTTATTTATAGTTTCCTCAAGTTTTTTTTGATAAGGTTCTATAAGATAGAATTGTGTATTTTCAATTAGCGTTGGTTCTCTTTCTTTTAAAGTGTTAATTATGGCAAGTGGTACAGAAGCATTTCTGCTACCAATTATACTTATTTTTATTAATTCATTTCTTTTTCTTCTTTTTTTTATAGCTTCAAAAGAAATCTCGCTTATTTTATTAACAAGTATGTTCGTATAGTGAGTGTATGGTTGTACTATAAGGCCACGTGGATTGATTGTTTTTTCGTTTTGCTCATCTTGACGATCCTTATTAAAAAATTTGTTGAGTTCTTTTAAAAGTTCGTTTTTATTTTCTTCGGTCGCTTCAAAACCGTAGTTTTTATAATGTCTGCTTGATACTTTTAGCAAGCACCCCGGCCTAATCAATAAGCCACTTCCCTTAAATAATTTTGTTATCTCTTCATTAAACGCTTTTATCTCACTTGCATCTGTTCTTATTTTACTTTTTTTGTTATTTTGGTTAAGATCGTTAATTTTTTTTATAGTGTTCATAAGACCACATAAATATTATTTTTTTGAAATAAAAATTTTAAAACTTACTTTTTTTATTTTTACCACATATTATGATTCGTGATATGCGGCTGCCGGGATTTGAACCCGGGTCATAGGCTTTTTTCGCTTTTAGCTTGGGAAGCCCATATCCTGACCATTGTCTTTTTTATCTAGACTACAGCCGCTTTTTTAACTATTCTTCATTAGAAGCTTTTTGTTGAAGTTTTAACATTCTAGTTTTTACAGTTATTGGAATTGGAACCGCGACTTCTATGAGTTCGACTGTTACTTCTTCTTTAGATTCATCCACTTTTATCACTTTTGCTTGTTCTCCTTTAAACGGTCCACCTGTTATTTCTACAACATCGCCTGCGCTTAATGTTACTGCTGGTTGTTTTGATAATGTTAAAAGTTTTTTTATTTCATCTATTTGTATTGGTTGTGGTAGGAAACCTTTTACATGTTTTACTTTTTGTATTAATTTTGCAACAACATTTTTGTCAAATGCTTCTACAAAAATATAACCTTTTATATTTTCCAGGTGGGCTATAGCGTAGACATTTAATTTCTCATTTTTTGCTTTTTTTTCAAGCATTTGCACAACTATTCTTTCTTGGCCAGTAGTTACTCTTACTGTATAGATCAAATAATCACCTTTCAAAATAAACTAAATATTACATATATTATCAAACCAACTGTTCCAAAAAGAAGAATGCCTAAGCCTGTGACCTTTGCGACTTCAGCAAATTCTTCTGCAGTAGGTTTTCTGGCTATAAGTAAGACACGGTGAATTCTTCTTAATAATTCTTTTATGTCCATCTACTTCACCTTTTAACCTATTATATCAAGATCTAATGTATCTATGTTTATTTCTTTTGTTCCTTCCTCATATTGAGGGAACCTTACGCCAGCGAGCACAACTAACACACGCATGGAGGTTTTTCTCATATCTTTTTCTATTCTAGACCCCCAAATTATATGCGCTTCAGGATCTATTCTTTTCGCAGTTTCTGCTACAACATATTCTGCTTCTTTCAGTGTCATATCTTCTCCACCAATAACATTTATTAATGCTCTCTTTGCACTTCTAAGGTCGGCGTCTAATAATGGAGAATTAAGCGCAGTTTCTACAGCGAGTTTTGCTCTTTCTTCTGGTTTTGCATCTATTGAAGCTTCGCCTAAACCAATGACTGCATAGCCGGCAGTGCTCAATATTGTCTTAAGGTCAGCAAAATCTACATTTACCAAACCAGAACGAGTTACTAGCTCGGTTATGCCTTTTACCGAACCTGCTAATACCTCATCGCAAACTTTGAATGCAAGATTAAGAGGAAGGTTTGGTACTAAATTAAGAAGTTTATCATTTTTTATTACTATGACTGTATCTACGTTTTTTTTCAATTTTTCTAAACCTTTTATTGCATTTTCAAATCTGACTTTTCCTTCCGATGCAAAAGGTAAAGTAACTACTGCAATTGTCAGCGCCCCATTATTTTTTGCTATTTCAGCAATAATTGGTGCGCTTCCTGTTCCTGTTCCGCCCCCGAGTCCGCATGTTATAAATACCATAGAGGCATCTTTCAAAACTTCTTTTATTTCTGCAGCTGACTCTTTAGCCGCTTCTTCTCCTATGATTGGATTAGAACCTGCTCCACGTCCTTGTGTTAGCTTTTTTCCGAGAATTATCTTTTTATGTGCTTTTATTTTAAGCAGGTGTCTTGCATCTGTATTCATCCCTATAAGTTTAGCTCCTTTTATCCCCATCTCGAAAAGTCGATCTATCGTATTTGTTCCACTTCCACCTGCACCAACGACGTATATCTTTTGTTCAGTTTCCGCTAAAAATTTTGCTATTTCTTCATCATCTGAATTTATTTCGGTTCCATCAGTGAAGTGAAACATGTCTTTTGCTATTTGTTTTCCCTGTTGTATGTTTTGAGTAGTACTTTCATTTTCTTTTTTTATTCCTTCTTCAGACATTTTTATCACCAAAATTTGATGTCATATCATTATAGCAAAAAGTATTTAACTACTCCGTTAGGAAAATTGAGTTTTTCCTCTAAACATATAAACATAAGGTTTCTATTAATAAATAGTAGATAAAAAATCCATTTTTGTTAGCCTACTGTCCTAAATGGTTTATAGCATAAAGGCGCAATATTTTTAAATATTCACTATAAAATAATCTGATACTTTTGTTTTAGGTGGCAGTAGCTTGCATACTAGATGGCCGCCGGTTGGTGATTGGTTTTGAAAAGTAAGAAAAAGAAAAAAGAGAGTGTAATAGATGTCTTATCTTACCATCTTTCACCTAAAATGGAAATAGTAAAAGAGAACGTTAAAAATCAACTTCTTAATAAATTAAAAATAGACGATTTTACCCAACTTCCGCTTTTTAGGCACAATGACCCTGCTGTGAAAAAATTAGGTGCAAAGCCAGGCGATGTCATAAAGATTTATAGAGAGGATGTCACTGGTAAGTACGTTGTGTATCGGTACGTAGTAGAATGTGAAGAGGATTAGAATTGAAGTTTAATTTATTAATGTTTGTTTTTGGGTGGTGTGTATATGATTCCAGATTTGATTAATGCATATTTTAGAAGCAATAGTCTTGTTAATCAACAACTTCAATCCTATAACAAATTTATTGATGTTGGTTTACAATCAGTTATTGATAGTATAGGAAAAATACAAACTAATGTTGAAGGATTTGAGTTGAAACTTGGTAAAATTAGAGTAGAAAAGCCTAGATATTATGAAGTGAGAGGTGGCTACCGACCGATTATGCCTCAAGAAGCACGGCTTAGAAATATTTCTTATGCTGCACCAGTTTTTTTAGAGATAATCCCGGTTTTTAATGGTATCGAGCGACCTACTTATTCAGACGTTTTTATTGGTGAAATCCCAGTTATGCTTAAATCTAAACTGTGTTATCTATTTGGCCTTAGTAGAAATGAACTCATTGAGAACGGCGAGGATCCAGATGACCCTGGCGGTTATTTTATTATAAACGGGAGCGAGCGAGTGCTTGTAAGTATAGAAGATTTAGTACAAAACAAACTAATGATAAATAGAGAAAAGAAAGGTACTATCGCTAAGATATTCTCAACTCGTCAAGGTTTTAGAGCACGCTGCGTTGTGGAGAGAAATGTAGAAGGTTTTTATACAGTTGAATTCCCATCCGCACCTCCAGGTATATCACTTGTTTCTCTTCTAAGAGTTTTGGGAATGGAAAAGGATGAAGATATAAAAAATGAATTTAGCCAGTCTCTTTTAGTACAAAACGATGTGGTCTTGAATCTTGAAGAGGAAAAGACAAAGACAAGGGACGAGGCAGTGGATGTTTTAAGTAGAAAACTGTCTCCTGGTCAACCTTTAGAATTTAGATTAACTAGGATGGAAAATCTTTTAGATAATTATTTGTTACCACACATCGGGGTTACCAAAGCAGAGCGTCTGGAAAAAGCAAGATATCTTATAAGGATGGCTGAGCGTGCAACCCTTGTAGCCCATAAGAAATTACCACAAGATGATAAAGACCATTACGCAAATAAAAGAGTAAAATTGGCCGGAGACCTTATGGAGGAATTATTTAGATATGCTTTTCAGTTTTTGGTAAAGGATTTGGTTTACCAAGCATCTCGTGCAGATGCACGAGGAAGAAGATTGCAAGTTCACACACTTGTAAGACAAGATGCTATGGCGGATAGAATAAGATACGCTATGGCCACAGGTAACTGGATTGCTGGCCAAACTGGCGTGTCTCAACTTCTAGATAGAGTGAGTTATCTTTCTACACTTTCTCATCTTAGAAGAGTTATATCGCCTTTAAGCAAAAAACATCCGCACTTTAAAGCAAGAGATTTGCATGGTACACATATTGGAAAAATCTGTTCCAATGAAACACCAGAAGGACCTAGTTGTTCATTAGTAAAGAATTTAGCAATTATGGCCGAAGTTTCGATAGGGTATGATGAAGATGAAATAATTAGGTTACTCCGATCTTATGATGTAAAGATGGAGGGTTAGGTGTTTAATATGTCCAAAAAAGAAAAAACAGCTGTTTATCTTAATGGAAAATTTATAGGTTATCATCCGGATGGTAAAAGTTTAGCTCAAAGATTGCGTGAAAGACGAAGAATGAATGAACTTAACTATCAAGTGAACATCTACTATAATGCAAATATAAATGAGCTCCATATAGTAAGCGATAAAGGGCGTGTTAGGCGTCCTTACATCGTAGTGGAAAACGGTAAATCTAGATTAACACCAGAGATAATCAATCGTCTTAGGAATAATGAACTTACATGGAACCATTTAGTAAGGATGGGTATAATAGAATATCTAGATGCACTTGAAGAAGAGAATGCCTATATAGCTTCAAAGCCAGAGGAGTTAACACCAGAACATACTCATCTTGATGTTGATCCTGCGAATATATTTGGTGTAGTCGCATCTATTTTACCTTACTGCGAACATAACTCCTCCCCACGAATTACTATGGCATGTGCTATGAGTAAACAGTCTCTTGGTTTGTATAGTGCAAACTTTAATAGCCGTTACGATACGAGAGCTTATGTTATGTACTACCCACAGGAACCTCTGGTGAGGACAAACGTCTATAATGCTCTTAATTTAAAAGAAAAAGCAGCCGGTCAGAATTGTGTTGTAGCTCTTTTGAGTTATAAAGGGTATAATTTGGCGGATGCTATAGTGGTTAATAAATCTGCTGTTGATCGTGGTCTCTTGAGAACAGTAATGTTTAGAACCTATGAGACTGAAGAGAGAACTTACCCTGGTGGGCAACGTGATATAATTGAACTTCCTACACCTGAAGTGAGCGGGTATAGAGGAGAAGAAGCCTATTCTCATCTTGATGAAGATGGTATAGTTATTCCTGAAAGCGAAGTAAAAGGAAAAGACGTGCTTGTAGGTAAAACTTCACCACCTCGTTTTCTTGAAGAAATATCAGTTTTTGGTACTGTAGAGGAAAAAAAACGAGAAAGTTCCCTTGCATTAAAAGTTGGAGAAGAGGGTAAAGTTGATTCTGTGCTTGTAACTGAAAGTTCTACTGGTAATCGTTTAGTAAAAGTAAGAATTCGCTCAGTTAAAACTCCAGAAATTGGTGATAAGATAGCTTCACGGCATGGGCAAAAAGGTGTTATTGGTTTGGTAGTACCACACACTGATATGCCATTCACTGAAAGAGGTATTGTTCCAGATCTTATAGTCAACCCTCATGCAATACCAAGCCGTATGACTGCTGGCCATCTTCTTGAAATGCTTGGGGGAAAGGCTGGAGCAGTAGGCGGTTTGTTGATGAATGGAAGTTCGTTTAGTGGAAACAAAGAAGATGAATACAGAGAAATTCTTAAGAAAGCTGGCTTTGAAGAATTTGGGGAAGAAGTACTTTATGATGGTATAACTGGAAAACCATTGAATGTTAAGATATTTGTTGGTGTTATCTATTACCAACGACTTCATCATCTCGTAAGTAATAAAATGCATGTGAGGAGTAGAGGCCCAGTGCAACTTCTTACCCACCAACCTACTGAAGGACGGGCACGTGAAGGAGGATTACGATTTGGTGAAATGGAACGTGATTGTCTTATTGGTTATGGCGCAAGCATGTTAGTTAAGGAGAGGTTGTTAGAAGAAAGCGACAAAACAGTTCAACTAGTTTGTTCAGAATGTGGTTCAACAGCAACACACGATTTTGCTAAAAATAAAGATATATGTCCTTTGTGCGGTAGCGACAATGTCCAACCGATTGAAATAAGTTATGCATTTAAACTACTTCTTGATGAGATTAAATCTCTTTATATTTTCCCGCGTTTAATTTTAAAAAAGAAGGGGTGATGCTTATGGTTGAAATCCAACACGAACTTGAGAGTATTATTTTTTCTATATTCTCACCTGAAATGATAAGAAAAATGTCGGCTGCAAAAATTGTTGTACCGGACACATATGATGATGATGGTTATCCTATAGATGGCGGTCTTGTTGATACAAGATTAGGTGTAGTAGATCCTGGTTTAAAATGTAAGACATGCGGTGGGAGAATAAAAGAATGTCCTGGCCATTTTGGGCATATAGAACTTGTGCGGCCTGTTATTCATGTTGAATTTGTTAAGCAAATATATTATGTGTTAAAATCTACTTGCCCGCATTGTCATCGTCTACTTTCAGCAACACCCAAGATAAAAACAATTGAAAGCGAAGTTGAAGAAAAAAAAGAACAAAAGGAAGAATCTGCAAAATCTTTTGAAGTTCCTTCTATTCTTGAAGAAGAATCTTCTGAGTTAAATGATAATAAAAAGAGTGAAGAAAAAGAGGTAAAACCGCATGACACCAAAACTCAGGATAAGACCAAAAATATTTGTCCTCATTGCGGTGGAAAGCTTTTTGAAATAAAAATACTAAAACCAACAACTTTCTTAAAAGATGGAGAACCAATGCTTCCGAGTGAAGTTCGTGATTGGTTAGCAGCAATAAACGATGCAGATATTCGCGCTCTTGGTTTTGATCCAATTTACTCACGGCCAGAATGGATGGTTTTGACAGTATTGCCTGTTCCTCCTGTCAATGTGCGTCCATCTATTACTCTTGAAACTGGTGAAAGAAGCGAAGATGACCTTACTCATAAACTTGTAGATATAATAAGAATAAACCAAAAACTTGAAGCTAACATAAACGCTGGCGCACCACAGTTAATTATAGAAGATCTTTGGGAACTTTTGCAATACCATGTAACTACTTATTTTGATAATGAAACTGCAAATATTCCACCAGCACGGCATAGAAGCGGGAGACCACTTAAAACGCTGGCTCAAAGATTAAAAGGAAAAGAAGGCAGATTTAGATATAACCTATCTGGAAAACGTGTTAACTTCTCTGCGCGTACTGTTATATCGCCAGATCCTAGAATAAGTTTAAATGAGGTTGGAATACCACTTGCAGTCGCTGAAGAGCTTACCGTACCTGTCGCAGTAACTGAATGGAATATAGAACAACTTAAAAAATATATTTTATCTGAAACTTATCCAAAAGCACTTTACATTATCCGTTCGGATGGAAAGAGAATAAAAGTAGTTGATTCGCCAGAAATAAAAAAAGAACTTGCAGATAATCTAAAAGTAGGTTATATAGTAGAACGGCAAGTGATAGATGGGGATATCTCTATCTTTAATAGACAACCCTCTCTTCATAGAATTTCTATGATGTGCCACTTAATAAAGGTTCTACCTGGTAAAACATTTAGAATTAATCCTCTTGTATGCCCACCCTATAACGCTGATTTTGATGGAGATGAAATGAACCTTCACGTTTTGCAAACAGAGGAAGCGCAAGCAGAAGCACTTGAATTAATGAAGGTTGAAAAACAGATTCTTTCTCCACGACATGGCCACGCGATAATAAAACCACAAGAAGATCATGTTTCTGGTTATTACTTCCTAACTCGCGATGATATGGAATTCACAAAAGAAGAAGCGGCCAATTTACTTTATTTGGTAGGTATAACCGAATTGCCAAAACCTGATAAAAAGGATGGTAAGTACTCAGGTAAATTACTTTTTTCTTTACTACTCCCACAGTCTGTGAGTTTAAAAGTAAAATCTAAAATGAATGAAGAAATCATTATAAGCAAAGGAAAACTGATAAAAGGTGCATTAGATAGTAATGCGATGAGTGGTGAATTATTAGAGAAAATTTTTATTGAAATGGGACCGGAGTATACTGCTGCTTTTTTGGATAGGTCAACTGTTATGGGACTAGAAGCAATAACAAAACAAGGTCTAACTGTTTCTCTTAAAGATTATACTATCTCAGAAAAAGCAAAGAAAAAGATTTCAGAAATAGTAGAAAAAATGAATCGAGAGATAGATAATTTGATACTGCAGTATAAAAACAAATCTCTTGAGCGTTCGCCTGGCATGACTCTAAAAGAGACTTTAGAAGCAACTATAATGCAAGTTACTTCCAGAACAAGAGAAGAAGTTGGTAAGATAGTCGAAGAAGATTTAACATTGAACAATCCCTCAATAATTATGGCTAAAATAGGAGCAAGAGGTAGTTTGCTTAATGCTATTCAGATGTCAGCAATGGTTGCACAGCAATCTGTTAGAAATAAACGACCATATAGAGGTTATCGAAAAAGAACACTTCCTTATCATCGCACAGGTCTTCTTACTGGTAAAGAGCGTGGTTTTGTTTACTCCTCATTCTGTAAAGGTTTAGCAATAGATGAATTCTTCCATCATGCAATGGGAGGTCGTGAAGCACTTGTTAATACTGCTATTAGAACTGCTCGATCTGGATATATGCAAAGAAGATTAATAAATGCGTTGCAAGATCTTATTGTTTACGAAGATGGTACAGTACGCAATGCTGATCTTAGTATAGTTCAGTTTATATACGGAGGCGACGGAAAAGACCCAATGTTTGCTTCCAAAGCAGTTGTAGACGTTTCAGCTAAGCAGGACGACGTAGATACTGCATAACGTGGTGGTTTATATGATAAAAAAAGAAAAAATTTTTATAGCGCCTTTTGAGGCGGTTGGTGTGGTCGCTGCTCAAAGTATTGGTGAACCAGGTACGCAAATGACTATGCGTACTTTTCACTATGCTGGTGTTGCTGAACATGTTCCTACTGGTTTACCACGATTGATTGAAATTGTCGATGCAAAAAAAGAACCTAAGAAATCTATAATTGATATTTATCTAAAAAAGTCACTAGCTTCTTCACGAGCAGAGGCAGAAAAAGTTGCAAAAGATTTAAGCGCTGTTTTTGTATCTGATGTCGCAGAAGTTGCAGAGGATTTAACAAAATATCAAATAAAAATAGCTTATAATGAAGCAGCTGGCAAGTTATGGGGTATTAGCTTTGCTACTCTTCGTACAGTTGTAGAAAAGTTTTCCGAAGATTTACAGGTGTTTGGGAATGTTTTAATTATAAAGCCAAAAAAGAAAAAAATACAGAAAAAAAATAAAAAGATTCAACCTTCCTCTAGTGGAGGCGGCCAAACAGCAATAGAAGAAAGCGAAGCAGTGAATGCAAAGTATATCAGAAGAATGGCAAATAGAATAAAACAAGCTCTTGTTCGCGGTGTTAATGGTATAAACAAAGCGGTTATAGTAAAGGCGCCAGACGGTACTTATTTTGTAAGAGCAAGTGGTTATAACATACTCGGCGCGATTACACATCCATCTGTTGATCCTGATCGCGTGTATACTAATAATATAAAGGAAATAGAAAGAGTGTATGGTATAGAAGCTGCGAGAAATGCTATCATAAAAGAGATTAAAGACGTTATGGATATGCAAAAACTTTCTGTTGATATCCGTCATATTACTCTTCTTGCAGATGCGATGACATGTGGTGGTGTTGTTAAATCCATTGGGAGACATGGTCTAAGTGGACAGAAGATTGGTGTTTTTGGAAGAGCAGCTTTTGAAGAAACAGTTAAGCACCTAATATATGCTGCAGCTACCGCAGAGGAGGATAATTTATTAGGTGTAACTGAGAATATAATTATCGGCCAAACTGTGCCTGTAGGTACTGGAAAAATAAAGCTTTTATTCAAAACAAAATAAAGGTGGTTTAATGGCTAAGAAAAAAGAAGATGTTAATGAAGAAAAAGAAGTTGAAGAAGTAAAAGAGGAAGAGACTGAAGAAGTCGAAGAAGAAAAACCAAAGAAAAAAGAAAAGAAAGTGGTAAGAAGAAGGAAGACAAAAGAAAAAGAGAACCCGTTAATAGCAGCGATACGATTAACAGTAGAGAGTGGTAAAACTGAGTTTGGTGTTCGCAGTGGCCTATTTGCGTTCTTGAGTGGAAAAGCAAAGTTGTTTGTAGTGGCTGAAAACACTCCTGAAGAATATATGAAAAAAGTGCGCGAAGCCTCTGAAAAATCAAAAATACCGGTGATTGTATTCCCTGGTTCTAGTATGGAATTGGGTGCGGTTTGCGGAAAACCCTTCCCTGTTTCTGTGCTATCTATTTATGATGTTGGCCACTCTAATATTATGGATTATGCCAAAAAGTAATAGTGATTGAATGGAACTGAATGAGCGCGGCCTTTCTCTTTTTACTTTATTTGAAAGTATAACTAGTGTAATGCCACGTGATTACGCCGAGGCAGAGGAGACTATAATTTTTTTAGTTGATCCTTTTCAGCTTGGTCGCTCTATAGGAAAAAACGGTGTAAATGTAGATAAACTCAAAACAAAAATAAATAAGCGGGTTTTTGTTGTCGCTGATTCCGACGACCCCTCAACTTTTATAAGAAATTTTTTTAGTAATCTTAAGATTTTGGCGATTGAAGAAAGGAATGTTATGAATGAGCGCTCTTTTTTAGTTTATTTTGATGAGAAGGAACGTGGTCTCGCCATAGGCAAAAATGGTGAAAGAATAAAGATATTAAAAGAATTTCTTAAGAAAAAGTTCAATGCCACAGCACATGTTCGCACTCGTCGTGTGTTAGGAGAATCCTCTTCAGCCGAGGTGGCGGAATCCGGTTAACGCGTACGCCTGGAGATTCTGCTAGGAAGCGTATCCCCTCACGGGGTTAGGAGTTCAAATCTCCTCCTCGGCGCTTATACTATCATCACGTTTTATAGTTTAACTTGGTCTATTCTAAAATTTGTTAGAGGTTCAACATTTTTTATTTTATTTTTTGTTTTTTTTGCTTTTTTTCTCATTATAAAACCAGTGTACGCTATCATTGCACCATTGTCTCTATTATATTCATCTGGTGCAACCGCGAACTCTACTCCATCATCCTCGCACATTGTTCGAAGCATTTCTTGAAGTCTTTTATTTTGGGCTACGCCGCCGCATACCAACAATTGTTTCTTTTTTGTCAAAAAAAGCGCTCTTTCAGTCGCTTCACAACTCATAGCAAAAGCAGTTTCCATAAGTGAAAACGCAACATCTTTTTTGTCTTTTTCCTTTGCAATTTTTTGCGCTTGCGTTAAGAGACCAGAGAAAACAAGATTCATTCCTTTTACACTGTATGGCAATTCGATATATTTTCCTCCCTTAGAGAAACTTTCGAGTGCTGAGCCATGTCCTTCTATGCCTATGCTTCTTGCAAATGAGTCAAAAAGATTTCCCAAACCTATGTCAAGTGTTTCGCCTAGAATGTGATAACCTTTTTTTTCTTTTATAATTATTTGACTATTTCCACCAGATAGGTACAACACAAGCGGGTCTTTAAATCCAGAAATATGCCGTGTTATTTCTACATGCGCATGGCAATGGTTAACACCAACTAGCGGTTTTTTATATTTAAGAGAAAGATACTTCGAGGCAGCACACCCAACTGAGAGAGGCGCTCCAATTCCTGGCCCTTGAGAGAAAGCAAAAATATCAATATCTAATAGACTACAATTACTTTTTTCCAATGCTCCTTTAAGAACTTCACCAAAAACTACTGCATGGTGGTCAGCCAATTCACGGGGAAGCATTCCTTGTCCTTTGGGGGGTTTGTAAGTATTTATTTCATTTGCTAATATTTTATCTTTCTCGGAATCATACACCCCAATTCCAAGAGTGTGAGCAGTACATTCTATTCCTAGTACTTTCATATTTCACCTCGCGTATAGCAATGCCAATACTGTTAAAAGATTAAAAAAGAGATGGATGGCTATCGGAGGTATTATGCTCTCGCTTTTTTTGTATATAACCCCTAACACAAAACCTATCGCAATAGTCCCAACAACTTCCATAAAAGAACCATAGAATATATGAAGAATGCCGAAAGCAAAACTGGAGCCGATTATTCCTATTCTTGGAACAAGGGCAGCTCTAAAAAGAAGTTCTTCAGTTATGGGGGCCACGATAACTGCGAATGGAAGTATCCAAAATGGAACTTTGTTTAATACATCAAAAACCTTTTCATTATCTTTTATTCCTAAATAAGAGAAAATAATAGAAAGTAATAACATTACCGTCATAACTAATACAAAGCCACCTACAGAAAACAAAATAGTTTTTTTAACATTGGATGGCGGCACCCCCATCTTTTTCATTACTGTTTTTATATCGTCCCTTTCTTCCCAAAGAAGAACTAGAGATAATGAAAAAAAACAAAGATGGAGGAAGGCTTCATAAATGTAAGTGTCGTGATAGAAAACAAAAAATACAACGAAGAAGAGAAAAGCAAAAACAAATAAAAAAAAGAATAATTTTTTCATTTTTTCTCAAAGTAGCCGCACTTACCGCATGACCGGCGATCTTTGTGTTCTGCCAAATGATAACCTGGGCCGCACTTTGGGCACATTTTGTGCTGTGCGTATGGTTTTATCTTTTTTTCAGTAGGTTTTGCCGGTGCCTTTGCTTGTCCTTTTGTTTCCTTTTTTTTCTCATCGGCCATTATTTACCACCCTGTTTACTTTTTAGCCGCTGCTTTTCCTTTTTTCTTTTCCTTTTTCTTTTTCTCTGCTAAACCCTCGCGTACAAGTATATAAAGCGGTTCTGTTTTCATCATCTTTTCTTTTGAATCATATGCGTGCACTAAAACATCTGCTTTTTTTGCCCCAAAGGTAGTTTTTACTTCCCTAAGTACAGCATTTTCGGGGTTTATCCCATTTTTTGTACAAATTGCTTCTTTTATCTCTTTTCTTGAAGGGGTAACGCTTTCATAAGAGATAGTGGCTGTGATTTCAATTCTTTCTAAAAGTTTATTTTCGTTCTTTGATATATTCTCAATATTCATTGTATCACCAAATTTTTAGATTATCTTATTCTTTCCATTTTTTTCTTTCCCATCGAACTCAATATTTCGACTTCTTTACCAGCTGCTGCATTAGGTAATAGTTCATCTGGCACTTCCATTTCATAAATTTCGTAAGTTTGGGTATCCATTACTTGTGCGGTCTTTCCATTCAATGACATTATCTGAACTGTTTTTCTTTCGATTATGGGTACTTCAACATCTGCATCTGCCGGTGTTAGAAGAACTTTTTTTTGTCCTTCAAAAACACCTATGCCTGTTATTCTCATTTTTCCTGCGCCATGCTTTCCAGTTTTTGAAGTTTCAACCTCTACAACTTTACACGGTATTTCGTCTATTAAGATGTATTTTCCTACCTTTATATCTTTTGCACTAGCGAATGTTTTCTCCACCATAAAAACACCTAACAAAACTTAAGATGTGAGAGTATTTAAAACATTAGTTTTTTAAATATGGTTATGATCGTTGATTCCCATTGCCATCTCCAAGAGATAAAAAATTATTCTATCAAAGAGGTGGTGCCTGTTGTTTGCGGTTATTCTCATTCATCTAACATAAAAGCGGTTGAAATTGCAAAGCGTCTTTCTATTCCTTTTTCTCTTGGTATTGCTCCACAAAGTGTGATAAGGATAGATAATTTAGAAGTGCTTGATGAATGGATAGAATATATAAAAAAACAGAAGCCAAATGCAATTGGCGAGTGTGGGTTGGATTATCATTGGGCAAAAGAAAAAAAAGAGATAGAACGAGAACAGATAACTTTTTATCGTATGGTTGAGCTTGCGGAAGAAATGAAACTTCCGCTTGTGATTCATGCAAGAAAAGCAACAGCAGATGTTATCGATACTCTTACTTTAAAAAATTTTTCTGAGAGGGTGATGTTTCATTTTTTTTCAGGAAGAGAGAAAGATGCAGAATGGGCAGTTGCCAATGACAGTTTGATATCAATAACTCCGCTTCATTCAAAGGAAAGAAGAGAAGTTATAAAGAAAACACCTCTAGAGAACATTGTTGTTGAAACTGATGCCCCTTATGTTGGTCGAACACCAGATGATGTAAAGGATGCCATAAGCTATGTTGCAGAGGTAAAGAATTTAGATTTTGATGTTGTTGCTGAGCAAACAGCAAAAAATGCTCAGAAATTTTTTAATTTTTCTTTTTTTGGGTGATAGCTGTGTTTGATTTATCCCGTTTTTTTGGTAAGAAAAATAATATAGTTCTTTTAGTCGACGGACCTAACACAATAAGAAAGGCATTTCACTTAGACCTAAAGGAAATAAGAAAAGAAATAGGTAAATATGGGGAAATAAGAACTGCAAAGGTCTACCTTGACCAATACGCTTCTGATAAACTTATAGAAGCAATGGTTAATCAAGGATTCAAAGTTGTGATAACGACAGGGGATGTTGATGTTACGATGGCAATAGAGGGGATGGAATACGTTTTAGACCCCAATGTAAATATTATTGCCTTTATGACTCGTGATACTGACTACCTTCCTCTTTTGCACAAGGCAAAGGAAAGAGGAAAAAAGACCATAATCATTGCTACAGATTTTGCTTTTAGCGCCGCATTAAGGAATACTGCAGACATAGTAATACTTTTCAAAGAAAAAAACCAAGTGGAGCACATACATAATTCGTGATTTGATTTTTATAAGAAACGCTCAACACGATAATTTCTACTTTTTCTTTTTTTTGGAGTGGTGAAAGCCTTGCTCTACCTGTTTTTACCTCTACATATGTTGGTTTTCCCTTTTTTCCAGTGATTGGGTTAATTTTTCTTTCGACGTAATCACTTCCTCTTCCAGTTCGTTTAACTTCTCTTCCCATAGCTTCGCTTCTTGCCATTGCAATATTTTCAAATAATGATCCACGTGCTTTGTTCATTTCAAGAGTATGTCGTTTTCTCTCTTTTTTCAAAAAATCAAAAAACCCCATACGTCATCAATTAATATTTTAAGTGTTTTAATTTAAAAAATTAAGTAAGTAGAATTTATTCGGTTTTACAATGTTTTTTATATATTTTGTTTAAAAGAAATATGCGCATTGTTGTGCGCTTATAAGAGGCGGGATTTTTATGATAAGTAAGATTAGAAAAAGAGACGGCAAGATAGTTGATTTTGACAAGGAGAAAATTGTGAATGCTATTTTTAAGGCAGCACAAGCAGTAGGTGGTAGTGATCGAGAGGAAGCAGAGCGAACCGCAAACTTAGTAGTAAAAATGATAAACGAGAAATTCAAGGATGATTATATACCTTCTGTCGAAGATATTCAGGATTTAGTTGAAAAAGCACTTATAGAGGCTGGACACGCTACTACTGCGAAAGCATACATTCTCTATAGGCACAGAAAAAATGTCGAGCGCGAAATAAAGAAAATGCTTGGTGTAAAGGATGACTTAAAATTACCTCTTAACTCAATACAAGTTTTGGAAAGAAGATACTTAATGAAGGATGAAACTGGAAAGGTCATAGAAACGCCAAGCCAACTTTTTAGAAGAGTGGCTAAATTTATCGCCTCCAATGAGATTAATTACGGCGGCGACGATGCTTTAGTGGCAGAGTACGAGCAAGCATTTTATGAAATTATGACTAATTTTGAGTTTCTTCCAAATTCACCAACTCTAATGAATGCGGGTACTGATGTCGGTCAACTTTCTGCTTGTTTTGTACTTCCTGTTGAAGATGATATAGAAAAGATTTTTGATGCAGTAAAATACACAGCCATAATACACAAGAGTGGTGGTGGGACTGGTTTTTCATTTTCACGTTTGCGTCCAAAAGGAGATATAGTGAAAAGTACTGCAGGTGTTGCTTCCGGTCCGATATCGTTTATGAGGATATTTGATGTTGCAACAGATGTAGTAAAACAAGGCGGAAAAAGACGCGGTGCAAACATGGGAGTGCTTGATGTTTGGCATCCTGATATAGAGGAATTTATAACGATGAAGCAAACACCTGGTGTATTTGAAAACTTTAATGTCAGCGTTGCGGTAACTGATGAGTTCATGAGAGCAGTTGAGTCTAACGCTCCATTTATTTTAAGAAACCCACGTACAAAAAAGCCTGTTCGTGAGGTAAACGCACGTAGTCTATTTAAGCTTATCGCATACAGCGCTTGGAAATCTGCTGAACCTGGTGTTCTTTTCATAGATGAGATGAATGCTAAAAACCCAACGCCTAAATTTCCTATATATTCTACCAATCCTTGCGGCGAAGTGCCAATGCCTGATTATGAATCGTGCAATCTTGGAAGCATAAATCTTGAGAAATTTGTGGAGCTTGATTGGACACGCGGAAACTGGAGAAAAAAAGTTAATTGGAATAGGTTAAGGTATGTTGTTCGTCTTGCTGTTCAGTTCCTTGATAATGTTATTGACCTTAACAAGTTCCCCATACCACAAATAAAAGAGAGAACGCAATACAACCGAAGAATTGGGCTCGGGGTGATGGGATTTTCAAAAATGCTTTACAAAATGGGAGTTAGATACGGTTCAAAGGAATCGCTTGAAATTGCGGAGGAAGTAATGAAATTTATAACTGAAGAAGGAAGAAAGATGAGCGTTGAGCTTGGTCGCGCAAGGGGTTCTTTTGCTGGATTTAAAGATAGTGTATGGGCAGGAAAATACAATGCTATGCGAAATGCAACCATAACCTCTATCGCACCAACAGGTACGATATCTATGATCGCCAATACTTCGAGTGGTATAGAGCCAACTTTTGCTTTGGCTTACATAAAAGAAGTTATGGATGGAACAAAACTTTACTATACTGATGAAGTATTTGAGCATATACTTAAAATACGTGGTCTTTACACTCCTGAACTTATGCAAAGAATAATAGAAGAGGGAAGCATCCAAAATATAGAAGAAATGCCGCCTGAATTAAAAGAAGTTTTTGTGGTTGCGTATGATATAACACCAGAAGAGCACGTAAGACTTCAGGCAGCTTTCCAAAAATACACCGATCTTGCAGTAAGTAAGACAATAAACCTTCCAGAAAATGCTAGCGTGGAAGATGTAGAAAATGCTTACATGCTTGCGTGGAAACTGAAATGTAAAGGTATAACTATATACAGAGAAGGAAGCAGAGGTCCTGGTGTTTTCAGAAAGATAAAGAAAAGCGAAAACAAACAAATGGAAAATCAAAAAGTTGAGCAATTAAATAGTATTTAATAAAATATCATGAGAGATATTGTTGGAGTTGATTTTATGAAAGTAACGGTGAGTGTGATAAAAGCTGATGTTGGAGGATGGCCAGGTCATTCGACTGTTCATCCTGAATTAAAAGAGGCCGCAAGAAAAAAATTAGAAGATGCTAAAAAAGATGGAAAAATAATCGATTACTATGTTGGCAGTTGCGGGGACGATATTGACCTCATAATAACTCACACAAAGGGAATAGATAGCAGTGATGTTCATGGTATTGCATGGGATGCTTTTAAGGCAGCTACAGAAGTAGCTAAAAAACTTAAACTCTATGGAGCCGGTCAAGATCTTCTTTCTGATTCTTTTTCAGGTAATGTTAGAGGACTTGGCCCTGGTGTTGCTGAGATGGAATTTACGGAAAGAAAGAGCGAGCCAATCATTGTGTTTTTGATGGACAAGACAGACCCAGGTGCTTTTAATCTTCCAATTTTCAAGATGTTTGCCGACCCATTTAACACAGCAGGTCTTGTGATAGACCCAACTATGCCTGGCTTCCGCTTTGAAGTATTTGATATCTACAATAGCAAAAAGGTAATGATGACTGCTCCAGAGGAACTCTATAGTTTGCTTGCGCTTATCGGTGCAAAAAGTAAGTATGTGATAAAAAGAGTTTATCCAAAAGAAGGAGGAAAACTTCCTTCAGATGAGCCAGTTGCTGTTGTGAGCACAGAAAAACTATATCAAGTTGCAGGAGAGTATGTTGGAAAAGATGATCCGGCTGCAGTAGTGCGTGCTCAGGCAGGTTTACCAGCTGTTGGAGAAGTTTTAGAGGCTTTTGCTTTTCCTCATCTCGTTGCAGGTTGGATGCGCGGTTCTCACAACGGTCCACTAATGCCATGCGCAGCTGAAGATGCTACTCCGTCGAGATTTGATGGGCCACCACGTGTTGTTGCTCTTGGTTTCCAACTTGCAGAAGGCAAACTTGTTGGACCGGTTGATATGTTTAAAGACAAATCATTTGACGAAGCAAGAAGAAAAGCTATAAAAATTGCAGATTATATGAGAAGACACGGTCCGTTTGAACCGCACAGACTTTCTTCTGAAGAGATGGAGTACACTACCCTTCCTAAAGTACTTGAGAAATTAAAAGGAAGGTTTGAAAAAATATGATTGAACTTCAAAAAAATCTTCCCTTTTTTATTCTTGTTTTTGTTTTAGTTTTTTTAATCGTGCTTGTTGCGGCTTTTCTCTACACTCAATTTTTTGTTGAAAAACGAAGAATAACGATAATAAATGATGATGGTGAAAGGATAGAGGTGAATGTTGAGATAGCCGCAGACCCGATAAAACATTCTAGAGGTTTAATGTTTAGAAAGCATCTTGAAGAAGAGGAAGGAATGCTATTTATTTTTGAAAAGCCAGGGAGATATGGTTTTTGGATGGTTAATACTACAATACCTCTTGATGCAATATTTTTTGATGATAGAAGAGATGTAGTCGATATAATAACCATGGAGCCATGCGCTTCTTTAGTAGAACAATGCAAAATATATACACCAATTTCAGATGCAAGATATGTTCTTGAAGTAAACAAAGGATTCGCCACTAAAAATAAGATTGGAAAAAAAAGTAAATTTATTTTTGAGGGGTGATTTTATTAAGAAAAGGTTGTTTTTGTTTGCGTTTTTTTCTTTTTTAATTTTTTTTGGGTGTATTGATCAAAGATTGCAAGACTTTAACAGCGCTGTTTCTAATAAAAGTAACGCACTTGCAATTTCCTATATAATAAAAAACTGTGAAGGTGGTGGACCGGTTGATGACGTTGGTTTTTTATTTGTTAAAAAAGAAGACGGTACGCTCTATATAAAACAAAAAGAAAATTATGTGTGCTGCGCAAATATTACAATAACGATGGAAGTTGATAACAATAGCAAAATTATCAGGCTTTATGAGGAGAATATTGGAGATTATTGCAGGTGCATATGTCCTTTTGAAGCAGAAATAAAAATAGAAAACTATAACGATTATCCAGTAGAAATATATGGTATAAAATATAAGAATGTTTATAACTACAGCCTTTTACAAGAATGGCCAAACGCAAAAGATTGTTATAGGGATAGTGATTGCGTAAACACGCCAGATTGCTGCCATCAAAGTTCAAATAAGTGCATTGCAAAAAAAGATATAAAAGAATGGCCTAAGTGTGAAGGTATTCCTTGTACTGAAGAATGCAGGCCGTGTATATCCTGCTCTTGTATTGACAATAAATGTGTGTCTAATTTTGTTGGTGGTTGTTGTTAGTTTCCTTCCAATATTTTTTTTATTTGTAAGAATGCGAGGTCTTCTGGGTAACCACCAACATACTCCCCTTTACCTTCATTTATAACTGTTTTTGGCACACCGCTTACACGGTACTTTCTTGAGAGTTCTTGGAATTCCATTGCCTCATAAACGTATCCTTTTACTTTGCTACTCCCTATGGCAAGTTTCATTGCAGTGTATGCTGAAGTAGGACAATGCGGGCACATTGGCGTTACAAAAACTTCTATTTTTGTTTGGTCGTTTTTTCTTTCAAAATAAGCACTTGCCTCTGCATTAATGGCAGCTGCTCCGCCAGCTATTTTTAGCACTTCAATGAAGGCTCCAAACTCATAACCTGAAGGTATACCGTAGTATCGCGGATCTCCTTTTACAAAGCTAC
Source organism: Candidatus Bilamarchaeaceae archaeon (assembly GCA_038870635.1). Lineage (GTDB taxonomy): Archaea > Micrarchaeota > Micrarchaeia > Anstonellales > Bilamarchaeaceae > JAVZJR01. The sequence continues at coordinate 99,298 of JAVZJR010000004.1, forward strand.
CGCGTATTAAAATCACAGGTGCTTCATTAACTCCATAGGTTTTTGCTACTTCCAATTCTTTATCGATATCGTGTATCTCTACACTTATCTTTTTAGAAGTTTTTGCAATAGCTTCTAAGAGTTCTTTTATATGGCTATTCATAGGCGCATTTTGTTTCTCAAAATAGATGAGTTTAACATCATTTTTGAGATCTTTTAGTTCATTCTCTACCTGTTTTATAGTTCCTTCATCCAAAATCCCCATTTTTTTCACCTCAAATTTTTTTAATGTCTTTAAGGATATCATTTCCAGTTAACATTTCATAAGCTTTTCGGTATAGTATAGATGTGTTTTCAATAACATCTTTCGGCAATGGCGGTGGTGGCGGATTCTTATCCCAACCGCTTCTTTCAAGGAAATCACGCACAAATTGTTTATCCATACTGACAAGATTTCCTTTTTCGTATTCTTCTTTTAGCCAATATCTACTTGAATCCGGTGTCATAGCTTCATCTATTAATATGACTTCTTCTCCTAATACTCCAAATTCAAATTTTGTGTCTGCAAGGACTAAACCACGCGAGAAGGCGTAATCATGGCCAACTTTGTAGAGCTTTAATGAGGTTTCTTTTATTTTTTCAGCAATCTCTTTTCCTACTATTTTTGTTGCTTCTTCAAATGAAATGTTTTGATCGTGTCCTTCTGCAGCTTTTGTTGAAGGGGTGAATATTGGCTCATTTAGTTTATCGCCATTCTTTAGTCCAACAGGCAATTTTATTCCACAGACACTTCCGCTTTTTTGGTATTCCTTCCAGCCACTGCCAGTTATGTAGCCGCGTACAACACACTCTACTTTAAGCGGTTTGGCTGGTTCTACCACCATGCTTCTTCCTTTTAGGTATGCCGGTAATTCTTTCGGTATTTCTAAAGTTATAAAGTGGTTTCTTATTATGTGTTTTGTTTTTTCAAACCAGAACTTTGAAAGCATATTTAAAACTATTCCTTTGTAGGGGATACCCTCGTTAAAAACCACATCGAAAGCACTTAATCTATCTGTAGCTACCATTAATAACTTGTCATTCAGTTTGTATGTTTCCCTTACTTTGCCTTTTCCTATTAACGGGAGTGGCAATTCTGTTTTTGTTATAATCTCCATGCTTCTACCAACCTCGAAATTCAGGATTTTGTTAATACTTCTATACCCTCTGGTACTTTATTTACATTTCCTGTTTTTATACCAACAAGTACCTTTACTCCCTGCTTTGCCGCAAGGTCAACAAGGCGCTGCGTGATTATCCCGTCAAATATCACTACTCTCGCGTCTCTTAATTCGTTTAGCTTTTTTATTACATCTCTTACTGGTACTTCACAAATTCTTTGGTTTGCGGCGTTGTATATCCTTGCATTAAGTGTGTTGCTTAATTGATCTAGTTCTTCTAGTAATTTTTCTTTTGGTGGGATAGCGCTTTCCTCTCTTGTTTCCACTTGAGGAGGTGCTAATATTGGTTGTTCCTCATGAGGCGCTAAAAATACCGGTTCCTTCTTTTTTTCTGTTTTAATTTTTTGGTGTTGTGATGGAGTTGAATAAGGGGTTGGTCCTGTTTCTCTTTTTTGTACTTTTTCTTCATCACTTTCTATTACCTGTTCTTCATACATTGGGAAAGACTTGGGCTCTTCACGATAGATTTCTTTTCTTCTTCTCGCCATTTTGGCTGCCCCTTCTACTTCTGTTTGTTCAAATGGTACCTTTCCACGCAGACATTTTATAAGTTCTTTTCTTGTTAATTCTTCTACTTCTAAACCAGTGGGGGCGCGGGCTATAAAATCTATTTCAACGCCGCCTTGGATAAGTTCGTTTAGTATTATATCTCCTCCTCTGTCTCCATCTAAGAATATGGTGACCTCTTTTCTTTTTGATAACTCCACTATTGTTCTAGGAACTTTCGCACCTTGAATTGCTATCACATTAGTTATGTCGTTTTTTAATAGGTTTATGACATCTGCGCGTCCTTCTACCAGTATAAGTTCATTGGATTTATCAATTCCAGGCCCAGCAGGTAATCTCTCTGGTCCATATTCAACTATCTCCGCTGTTTTTATTTCCTCTCTTATCATTTCAGTTATTTCTTTGCTCTCTGGTATTTCAGTTAAGATAAGGTTTCTCAATAAGTTTTTTGCTCTATCCACCAACATCTTTCTCTTTAAGCTTCTTGTATCTTCTACTTTTGTAACTTCTAACTTTGCTTCGCATGGTCCAACCCTATCTACTGTTTCAAGTGCGGCCGCTATTATGCACGTCTCTACCATATCTAAACTACTTGGTATTTTTATGGTTCCTACTGTCTTTCCATTTTGTGGTTTTAATTCAACTTCTATTCTTCCTATTCTTCCATTTTTTTGTAAGTCTCTTAGGTCAAGTTCGTCACCAAGTAATCCTTCTGTTTGTCCGAATATCGCACCAACTACATCTGGTTTGTCTACTAACCCATCTACTTCTACATTTGTATAAACCAAATACTTTACTGTATCTATATATGTTTTTGCCATTTTACTCACCTACCTCATCTTTTACTTTTTCATATCTTTTTTTTATGTCCTCAAAATATCGGAATTGTAAAAGTTTTGCAAGCTTAATCCGGGTTTCACAGTCAACTTGCATATTCCCTTCCAATTCCTCCTTTATCATTTTGGCTAATTCATTACCCGCTTGGTCCAAGTCAGTCGCCACTATGACTTTTTTTGCAGAAACGATATCGCGTATTTGATTTTTCCTGCCTGCGACGGCGATGACATCTTTGCAACCAAGAGATTCTAAAGCCTCTTTATCTCTCTTTCCTTCAACTAACACAAGGTTTTGTCTAAGTTCAGAAAGAGTATTTTCAATTTTTTCCATTTCTTCCTTCGTTATCTTTTTTTTCATTTCCCTTACCTAGGGATCGTACAGAATTAGTAGGAGTGCTGTGCATTGTTGACACGCCTCTCATTGCTTTAAGCTCTGGCGGCCATCCATGCACAGCCGTAAGCATTATTGTAATGCTGCTTTTTCTTCTATGAGGTCTATTACTAATGGAAATATTTTCATTATGTCTCCTTCGCTTATTATCCCAACAAGTTCATTATACTCGTTAAGGACTGGAAGGCGTTTTATCTTATTATCTCTCATTGCTTTTGCTGCTTCCTCTAAAGGAGTATCTGCTTTTATCACTCTGAGTGGTTTGGACATTATCTCTTCTACTTTTGTTTTTTTAGCATCTTTTTCTTTTGCAATAAGCTTATGAACAATATCTCTTTCAGTGATTATTCCTTTTGCTTTTTTGTTTTTTATATCATCTACTACTATGACTGAACCAATGTTGTATTTTTTCATAAGCTTAGCTGCTTCTGTAATGTCCTTTCCATAAGGAACGATAACAACTTTTTTTGTCATTATGTCTCCTACTTTCAAATCTGATCCCATGTTTTAGATATGTGAATGTAAGGTTTTTAAAAGTGTGTGTAATGTTTGCTTCTAAAACTGATGAGAGTTATTGTGATAGCATAAGCAGTATAGACTGGAAGTATAGGTGTATCGGCTGGGCCAGATGGAATAAGGCAATGGAATCTGACGGCGTATTCTTGCTCAAGGAGTGCAAAGGCAATTCAGATTGTGAAATGTTGGTCCTCTATGATATGGAAAAATGGGCCGCGAGGAATTAAAACAACAAAAAATCAAAAAATCTATTCTTTAGCATCTTCGCCCCTGCCTTTCTAAGGAGTTTTGCAGTTTCTGTATGACCTTCTTCGAGAGCGTACATCAGTACCGTCTTGCCATTCTCATCTTTAGCGTTTACATCAGCTCCTGCTTTTATAAGAAGTTCTGCAATTTCTGTATAACCTTCCTTGGCAGCATACATCAGCACCGTCTTGCCCCAGTTAGTTTTTGCATTTACATCTGCTCCTCTTTCTATAAGAAGTTTTGCAGTTTCCGTATGACCATTTCCGGCAGCATACATCAGCACCGTCTTGCCCCAGTTAGTTTTTGCATTTACATCTGCTCCTCTTTCTATAAGAAGTTTTGCAGTTTCCGTATGACCATTTCCGGCAGCATACATGAGTGCTGTTTTACCATCCTTATCTTGAGCGTTTACATCTGCTCCTCTTTCTATAAGGAATTCTGCAATTTCTGTGCAACCTCCTATGGCAGCAGACATCAGTACCGTCTTGCCCCCCCAAATTTCAGCATTTACATCTGCTCCTCTTTCTATAAGGAGTTTTGCAATTTCTGTACGACCATATTCGGCAGCAGACATCAGTACCGTCTTACCACACTTATTTTGAGCGTTTACATCTGCTCCTGAGTCTATAAGGAGTTTTGCAATTTCTGTACGACCATATTTGGCAGCAGACATCAGTACCGTCTTACCACACTTATTTTGAGCGTTTACATCTGCTCCTGAGTCTATAAGGAGTTTTGCAGTTTCTGTACGACCATATTTGGCAGCATACATGAGTGCTGTTTTATCATAATCATCTTTAGCATTTACATCTGCTCCTCTTTCTATAAGAAGTTTTGCAGTTTCCGTATGACCATTTTCGGCAGCATACATGAGTGCTGTTTTATCATAATCATCTTTAGCATTTACATCTGCTCCTCTTTCTATAAGAAGTTTTGCAGTTTCCGTATGACCATTTCCGGCAGCAGACATCAGTGCCGTCTCGCCATTATTCCTATCTTCAGCATTTACATCTGCTCTTGCATCTATAAGGAGTTTTGCAACTTCTGTATGACCTCTCCAGGCAGCAAGCATCAGTGCCGTATAGCCCCCGCCAGTTTTAGCGTTTACATCTGCTCCTATTTCTATAAGGAGTTTTGCAGTTTCTGGATAACCATTTTCGGCAGCATACATCAGTGCAGTCTTGCCATAATCATCTTTAGCGTTTACATCTGCTCCTATTTCTATAAGGAATTCTGCAATTTCTGTGCAACCTCCCATGGCAGCAAACATCAGTACCGTCTTGCCATAATCATCTTGAGCGTTTACATCAGCTCCTGCTTTTATAAGGAGTTCTGCAATTTCTGTATAACCTTTTACGAGAGCACACATCAGTGCCGTCCAGCCATCCTCATCCTTAGCGTTTACATCTGCTC
>JAVZJR010000005.1:0-51733 GCA_038870635.1 Candidatus Bilamarchaeaceae archaeon
GAATTCATTACTTGAAGGTGAAATTACAGAAAGTCAACTCTTAGAAATGACAAAAGGTATAAAAGATATAATAGATGATAACTGCGATTCGGTAGTTTTTTATATTTTACAAGATAATAGTTTATTAAAAAGAGAATATATTGGGATTAAGAAGGGTGATCCAGATCAAGTTGTTATATGAATGTCGCGAATCAAAGGTACAAATTGCATTATTACCCATTCGCGATATTTTAAAGGCAAAATTTGGCTTTGTTCCGACGTTGTGTAACATCAAATTTTGCCTGTTAGAATCGAGCCTATTGTAGGATTGAAACTTGTTTTAACCATTTTAACCATTTTAACCATTTTAAGTTAGAATCGAGCCTATTGTAGGATTGAAACTTTTTGAAGACTCAAAAAGTTTTAAACCTCCCGATGGTTAGAATCGAGCCTATTGTAGGATTGAAACCTCCCAGACTTAAATGAGTAATATATTATTACCACTCGTTAGAATCGAGCCTATTGTAGGATTGAAACTACCCTAACTGTTGCCACCTCGTAATTTTTTCTTTGTTAGAATCGAGCCTATTGTAGGATTGAAACAAGACATTGTTCTGCACTTTCACGCTTACTTTTTCGGTTAGAATCGAGCCTATTGTAGGATTGAAACTCATAATTTAAAATTTTATAAATATTTGCTTTTGGGTTAGAATCGAGCCTATTGTAGGATTGAAACCGAACAGCGGGGCGGCGAGGGCTAAGGGGTGCAACTCCGTTAGAATCGAGCCTATTGTAGGATTGAAACGCACATTGTTGCATACTTTAACACTTACTTTTTCGGTTAGAATCGAGCCTATTGTAGGATTGAAACCCGTCACCTAGGCAGAGCGGGCTGCTGTATCGTGATGTTAGAATCGAGCCTATTGTAGGATTGAAACAAGCTATCCATCCCGTACTCAAGATATGTCTGCGAGTGTTAGAATCGAGCCTATTGTAGGATTGAAATATGGTAAGATTGAGAATTGTTGTTTTTTGATTTAGAATTAGACCTATTGTAAATTATTTTTGAGGCTGATATCGGGGCAATACTGAAGAAAAAACTTTTCAAATTAAGTCGCTTTTTGTTATGACGCCTATGATTTTTTCCTTTTTTCTTACTAAAATAAGGTCAACGCTGGTCAGCAATTGTCTTGCAATCTCAACTGGTGCGTCTATGTCTAATTCTGGATAAACAGGGCCCATTATTTCTGCTACTTTCATATCTAAAACATTTTCCTTACCTTTTTTTATCTCCTCTCTGCAAACAATCCCCTCGCTTATACTACCTACACTTTTTCCATTAGAAAATACGGGCAATTGAGAATAATCATTTTTTCTCATTTTTCTGACAGCAGCTATTACTTTATCATTAGCATTGGCATAAACAATTATAGGATTATAGTATTGACTGATTTTTTCTTTAGGTTTATTTTCCACTGCTTCATAAAAGGAAATTAATTTACATACTAAAGAATAACTTGGATTTGCATCTTCGTTTTCTATTCTTGCTAAATAAGGTTGTTTTATACCTACTGCAGCTGCGGCTTCTTTTTGAGTTATTTTTAACTTCTCTCTCAATTCTTTAAGTTCTTTTATTGTTGGCATTTTCAAAACTATTCTTTCCATATTACCAATAGTAATATTATATACAATAAATTATTAAATATTAGCATAAGCGCAGTAAATACCGCCCGATATGGGCGGAGGTATAAAATGAAAGAAAAAACAAAAAAAGATAAACCAGAAGATTTTGAAGTTTGTAGAATAGATGGTAAGAAAGGCCTTTGGCTTTATCTGCCAAAAGAATACTGTGTCTCAAAAAAGATTGTCGAGGGAGATATACTTGAATTGGGTGATGAGAATCCAGAATATGATGAAACAGTAGATTATGATGAGATTTACGACGATTAGCTTCTTTAATTTTTTTATTTTTTAATTCTACATCTCTTACTGAGTAAGCTTTGCTTCACTTCTCAACTATTATGTTTTTTTATTAAACTGATGCTGTTTGGTCGAGGTTAAAAACCTAAAAGCATTTTTTATGTTCAATTTTTTCTCATTGCATTTTTTTACTAGATTCGCATAAAGTTTTTTTTCCTTACGATACTGCTGAAGAAGTTTTTTCGATGGACCTAAAAAGTGGAAAAAGAGGAAGGGTAGAAAAGGACAAAGAGAGCGTTTTCCAAAATCCCCATTCTCGTTATGCGGGTATATCCTACATGCCAATGGTTTAGCTTTATGAATTTTACAGCCTTTCTTACTATCAAAAAAATAACAGGGGTGGGATTTCAGAGTAAGAAGATAGCTCTCAGTGTACTTTCCATTTTTGCATTCCACAATCTGGTTGTCATCAAATGATAAAATATCAAGACGCCTTAACTCAGCGAATTCCTCTGGTTTTAAACCTGTTGCTTTGACTATACGTAAGATGTCAAATGAAGTAACCGTTATAACAAAAGAAATGCAACAGTTTCCATTACATAATCTGCAAGGAGAAAACATCCATTAAATGTGTTCAACATGCATTTATATTTCTTTTTATCGACCTATGTTTATGGTCTTAAGAGTAAAAAGAGAAAAATGGTGCCATAAGTACGATTTTGGCCATTTGCTTGTAATAGGTGGAAACTGGAAATATTCAGGTTCGCCTGCTTTTAATGCTCTAGCCGCATTGCGCTCTGGTGTAGATTTGGTTACTGTTGCTGCACCAGAAAGAGCAGCAAATATTGTTGCAACTTTCTCACCAGATTTAATAACTGTTCCGTTGATTGGAAATTTTCTCAACACTAATCATTATGATTTAATAGTAGACATAATAAAAAACGAGAAAGTAAACGCAATAGTCATTGGTGGTGGTTTAGGAAGACAAATAGAAACGCTTAATGCTATAAAAGACATCCATTCAAAGGTAGATGTTCCTTTTGTTTTTGATGCAGATGCGCTTTACGCTTTGCCCATTGTAGAACTTAAGCCAAAAACAACAGATGTGCTCACACCGCATGCTGGAGAATTTAATGCAATCTTCGGCATAAAACCATCCATCAACTTAAAAGAAAGAAAAAAGCAAGTTGAAAATGCTACTAAAAAAATCAAGTCAGTGATTGTACTCAAAGGATGGGTGGATATTGTTTCTAACGGAAATAACACGAAATTAATAAAAAAAGATAAGAGTTGTGTCTACATGACAAAAGGCGGAACAGGAGACGTTTTAGCTGGAATTGTAGGAAGTTTGATCGCCCAAGGAATGCCGTCTTTTGAAGCAGCAGTTATAGCCACAAAGATAAATGGAATGGCAGGAGCAAATGTAGGAAAAGAAAAGGGAGCAGGGCTATTAGCTAGCGACCTACTTGATAAAATACCAACCGCATTAAAAAGAATAAACCGCTAACTGCTTTTCCATAGACCGTGAAGGTTGCAGTATTCACGTGCAAAAGCAACATCTGTTATATCTATTTTAAATATTGCCTCAGGAGCGTCACCAGGTTTCAAAAATTTGATGCAACTCTTCCCATCTTTTGTTACTATTTCCACCCATTCTATATAATGCACCGGCTCCATTGGATGAGGTACCGATCCAACTTTTACTTTAACGCCGCCGCGCACTTTTTCTATAACAGGTACATGTTTCTCTGTGCTTGCGTCCACTGTATTTTCTTTTAATAAATCCATGGGCTTATTACAGCAAACCAAAGTGCCGAAACTGTTGTGAAGTACGGTAACTATGTTACCACAGACACTGCATTTGTAAACCTCTAACTTTTCTGTCATATCTACACCCCAAAAATTTATTTAATATAACAACCAGTAAGGGAAGCCAATTCACTTAACTTTTTCTCTCCAAGATATTTTTTTCCGTTTATTATCCATGTAGGGTAAGCATCTATGCCTGCTTTTGTACACTCTTCTGTTTGCCCTCCGTTGGGTGCTTGGCATTCGACATATTTTATATACTTTATACTTTCACCGAATAATTCTTTTTGATTTCTACAATGTGGACACCAATACGCACCATATAAAACTGCACCTTTTTCAGTTAAGCATTTTGCAAATTCTTCTATATTAAAAGATTTATTTAGGTTAGCATTTTGTTGATTTTCATCCGTTAGACTTGGATTTTGTAGAATACTAGAAGTAGAAATAACTCCAAAAATAAGAACAATTGCTCCTAAAGCTACAACAAAATAATAGATATATTTTACATATTCTTCTTTCATTATTACACCTAAACAGATTTTTACTAAACCACTATCATATACATATATTTAAATAGTTTTTCTAATATTCATCATTTTATGACAACTTATAAAACAAATAGTTTTAAAACCAACATAGAGAAAAAGATTGGTAACAGTCTTTTAATTAAGATACATAAAAAAAACAAAAGAAACAACTCAGTAATCTTTATGGTCGGGGGAGTATTAAAAGGTGATTTTCCAAAATTGTTTATTGAGGATATAAGAAAAAACAATCGTATTGATGAGTTACTAGAAAAAACTGACATCGCGCTTCTCACCGCCCCATTAAAAAGAAACTTATTGCATAAGACACTTCCAGATATGAAGGAAATAAAAGAAATTGAAAACGAACTTAATGACCATTCTTACACCATATCGCCTTATTCGATGATAGATTGGTTCACCAGCGGTTTGCTCGACCTTATAAGAGAATACTCCTCAATAAAAATCGTCGCTCACTCTTTTTCTGGCCTTATAACACCAATTTCTCTTATGAAGTTGTATAAAAAGGATGCAGAAGTACAGAAAAATATAGATAAAATAACTCTTTTGGGGCCATATATTTTCAACCCCACAATAAATTGGGGTAAATTTGAAACGATTAATAAATTACACAAAATACAAAAGAAATTAGCTTACTTTTATCCTGCTGTTGATAGAAATTTTAGTAGTGATACAGTAAAACTTCTTACTGAACTTTTTGAGTTAGAAGACAATAACACCGGAAACAGATTAAAAAATGCAGTATTGAACATAGTGGTACACCCAAAAGACGAATACATAAACACACATAACAAATTTGAAGCTTTGTATGTCCTCATGAAAAAATTAGGTGTATCAAAAACAAATGCTTATTTTAACGAACAAAAATTAAAGTGCAATGGTACTAAACAGGTGCATCACTCCTATCATGAAATGATAACTGACAACAGGTTAGCCAAAAAACTACTGCTGTAACAGCAAAGTTTTTATAAAGATTGAATTAAAAATATCCTGCTTTTTTGCAGGTATCCGTGATTTTATGATAAAAGAGGACATATCTTCGCTAGTGCTTTTATTCACCGATTTCTTTAAACTATATTGTGAGGATGATATAAACCAATTAATCCTTTCTTATCCAGACAAAAAAAGCTTATTAGTTGATTATAGGAACCTGGAGAGATTTGACCCAGAACTTGCTGATCGCCTTATCAAGCAACCAGAACAAGTTATAGCTGCTGCTGAAGAAGCTTTAAAAGAAAAAAACCCATCCTTGCCTACAAAAGTTGAATTTAAACCTCACGTACGTTTTGTTAATCTTCCTTCTGAAGATAAGCTCATAGAACATCTAACATCTTCTAATATAAACGAATTTGTAGCTTTTCGCGGCGTTATAACAAAAAGAACAGAAGTAATGCACAAAGTAAAGAAAGCAGTCTATCGTTGTGAACTTTGTGATAATGAAGAATCTTTTTTTGTAACAAAAGACTTTAAACCACCTAAAAAATGCTCTAATTGTAAAAAATTATCATTAGTACAAGCTGAAGAAAAAAGCGATTTTGTAGATATTCAAAAAGCAGAAATACAAGAGTTATTGGAGCGTGTTCGCGGTGGCGCACCAGCTGCTCATGTAGAGCTTCTTTTAGAAGATGATTTAGTTAATTCATTTGCTCCTGGTGATAATGTAGAGATATGTGGTATAATGAGAATAAGACAATCCATTAAGTTGAGACAAAAACAAGAGATGGTTTATACAAGGTACATTGAAGTTAACTCAGTTACAGGTATGAAAAAAGATTTTGAAGAGATAGATATAACAAAAGAAGACGAACAAAAAATAATAGAGCTTTCAAAAAATCCGAGAATTGTAGAACACATCATAAAATCTATTGCGCCTGGTATATATGGACATGATGAAGTAAAGCAGGCGCTTGCCCTTCAACTATTTGGAGGAACACCAGGAAAATCAATGAAAGGTGGAGCACCCATTCGTGATGACATCCATATTCTTCTGATTGGTGATCCAGGTATTGCTAAAAGTCGATTCCTTTTAAATGTGAATGATCTTGCTCCTAAAAGCATCTATGTAAGCGGAAAAACAGTAAGTGGAGCGGGCTTAACAATAGCAGCAGAAAAAGATGAACTGGGTGAAGGCGGCTGGACTTTAAAAGCAGGTGCAGTTGTTTTGGCCAGTGGAGGTATAGTAGAAATAGACGAATTCGATAAAGTTAGCGATGAAGACCGTGCAGCTTTACATGAAGCAATGGAAACGCAAACAATATCCGTTGCAAAAGCAGGAATAGTTGCAAAATTCAGATGTAAAACAGCCATTTTAGCAGCAGCGAATCCAAAGTATGGTAGGTTTGACCAAACAAAAAATCTTGGCGAACAATTCGACATCCCGCAAACTCTTCTCTCTCGTTTTGACCTGATATTTCCGATAGTAGATGTATTAGATGAAGAAAAAGACTCAAAACTAGCAGAGCACATTCTTTCAACCCATAGAGGGGAATTCCAAAGCGATGAACAAATCGGATTAATAGACAAGGAGTTATTAAGAAAATATATCGCATACGCTAGACGAAATATAAAGCCAAAACTCATGAAAGAAGCCTCAGATAAGATAAAAGAATTCTATATATCTTTAAGAGCAAAGAGCAAGGATTCTGGAGCGGTAGCAATTACGCCACGTTATCTTGAGGGTTTAGTAAGGTTAGCAGAAGCGCATGCAAAAATGCGTTTAAGCAAAACAGTTGAAGCAGAAGATGCAGAAGCAGCAATCTATCTTCTAGACTATGTGATGAAACAGGTAATGATTGATAGAGAAACCGGTTTACTTGATAGTGATATGTTGGCAACCGGCAAACCGAAGTCAGTTAGAGAGAAATTACAGAAGTATGATACAGTAATGGATATAATAAGAATGCTAAGCAAACAGGAAGAAATTGTTAAAATTACAGATATAATTGATGAAGCTGAAAAAGCAGGTATAGATAGGATAACTGCGGAGCGAATAATTTTGGAATTAAAGAGAAAAGGGGACATCTACGAGAAAGAACAAGGATACATAAAACTTGTTGAGACGTGAGGTTACAAAAATGAATGCCATGTTAAAAATAATTTTAATTTTTTTAATTGCACAACTATTAGGTATATATTGCGGTTATGTTTTGTTTTTAGACATGACTGCCAATCCTTATGTTTCATCCTTTGTTATCTCAACTAACAGTGAAGATGTACTGAATGTTTTTTGGCTTGGTACTTATATAATTATAGGAGCAGCGCTTATGTTTCTTTTTATAAAATTCCGGCCCCACAATATGTTTTTCGTTATTATGGAATTCTTTTTAATATCTGTTGCCTCTTCTATAGCGATTTATAGCCTTCTTCGTTTATTTTTTGGCTATGAGATAAGTATGATTTTTGGTATTCTCTTAGCGATGGGTGTTGCTGCTGCTAAAAATTTCTTTCCGCAGTTAAAAAATCTTGCCGTTGTACTTGCTACCGCAGGCGTAGGTGTAACTTTTGGTGTGTCTTTTTCACCAATAATCGTTATGCTTTTTCTAGTAGTCGTATCAATTTATGATTACCTTGCCGTATTCATTACAAAACATATGATTGATCTTGCTACTTTTGTGATAAAAAAAGACCTTGCATTTACTGTAACTGCAAAAGAAATAGTAGAAGGTAAAGAAAGGAGAATTGATATAGGCAGTGGAGATTTCATAATGCCAATAATGTTTGAAGTTTCTGTGATACCACTTGGTTTCAATGCAGTTCTTTCTGTTTTTATTGGTGCTTTAGTAGCTTGTGCAATTTTTATCTATCTTGCATGGCAAAAAAAGATTATATTGCCTGCGATACCACCTTTAGTTTTAGGAATGTTCATTGCTTTCTTAGCCTCATTACTAACGGGTTTTATTTAAGCAATCTATTCTACTAAAATCGCTGCTTTCCCAGGAAGTGCATTTTTTGCTTTTTCGTGTTTTGCATCTCTTTCCATTAAAACAACAACTTTACAACCTGTTTCCTTTTCAAAGAAGGATACGCTGTCTTTTAATGCGGTGTACTCTTTTTCTTCTCCTATTGTAGATGGAAGAGAATGAATATTCTTGATTATCTGTTTTGTTACTTTGGCCACTTCATCCATTCTGCTTCCCAACAATGGGTCATTTTTTGCTTCTATCATTATTTTATCCATCGATTTTTGTTCTCTTGCTATAGAGTAAAGATGATGCTTCCATTCATCAGCAACATAGAGTGTTATGTTCTTTGGTTCTATTCCTTTTGTTTTCACTAATGATATAACTTTTTCTACGTCATCCAAGGTTTGCTTTACAAATTCTTCTGATTTCTCAAGGTCATCGTCAATAGCATTCTCGTCTACTTGTGGAAAAGATTGATTGATTACCAAATCGTTTTTCTCAAGCATGCTCCACCATTCTTCTGCAACATGTGGTATAAAAGGTGAAATCGCTACAACCCATTTCTCAAAAAATTGATTTAGGTTATAATTTTCCGTGCGCGCGCAGTACCACTTTAAGTCATTATAAACATCATAAAAAAGTTCCATGGAAACGCCGCGTAAGTCCAAATCTTCATATAGTTTTTCTGCTTTTTTTATTTTTTTGTTGAGTTTGGACAGCAACCACTTATCCATTCTATTTATTTCCTTTCTTTCGGCTGACTTTTTTATTAATTCATTTATGTAGTTTAACCTTACTCTGATACCTTCAGCTACTGTTTTATTGAAATCAGTGTCATGTAAAAGATCAGCCCCACAAACAACAGCTAGTCTTATTACATCTGCACCATACTCCTTTATTGCTTTTCTCAATGGTAAAATGTTGCCCATGCTTTTACTCATTTTTGCCCCGTCCATTAAAACAAAACCATTTGTCACTATTTGTTTTGGCCAAAATTCCTTTGGGAATATGGCAACATGATTAAAAACAAAAAGAGCGAGATGGTTTCTTAAAAGATCAGCGCCACTGTGCCTTGAATCCAAGGGGTACCAGTAAGTGAAACTTTCTCTAAGTTTTTTCCAAGATGGTTTTCCTTCTCCTATTCCTAAAAAAACATAATCAAAAAGTTCATCATTTATCTCCTCTTTTGGTATATCTTTTAACAAGTGCGAAATTGTATAGAACGCCATGTATATGGTGGAATCAGATAACGCCTCAATCATTTTAGATTCATCAAATGGAAACTTTGTCCCTAACCCTTTCGCACGGGAACATGGTTTTGTTTTTAACCATTCTACAGTTGCTTCTAATTGCGCGCGTGATTCTGGAGGCAGAAGTCGCATATTACGCAAGCATTCTTTTGTTTTTTCTTTCCATTCCTGATTTCCATAGTCAATAAACCACTGATTTTGTAGGATATTTACAACTACTTTGCTGCCACATCTACAATAAACAGGTGTATTCGCTATCGTATAAATAGTTAATGCGTTATTAGATTTTAATAAATCATCTGCTATTTTTTCTTTTGCTTCTTTTACTGCTATTCCTTTATAATCACCGACAACCATCTTTCCGTTATGGGCTTCAACTTTGTACAATTCTTTTGTTGCTTCCTCAGCCTTTTCGTCATTCTGATCTTTTACACCTAATTTCTCAACAATCTCTTTTGAAGGATTGGTGCCGTATCCACTTGTTTGTATTACTTGTGGCATTTTTATATTATCTTTACCTAAATCACGTAGAGCAAGATAATCATAAGGCGCGTGAGCAGGAACACTCATTACAGCACCGCTGCCAACATCTTCTTTAACGAAACTGGCAGGATAGATAGGAATTTCATCTTTATTAATAGGATTTATTGCTGTAGAGGACAATAGCTCCTCTGGCGTGATTTTATCTATTATCTCTAAATTTAGCTGGTAAGAAAGAAGATGAGCAGCTTCTTTAGCAAGTATGTAATTTTCATTTTTTAGACGTGCGATTACATAAGGTATTTTAGGATTTATCCAAATATTTGTCACTCCATATATTGTTTCTGGCCTGTAAGTTGTAACAACTATGTAAGCATCTCTTTGTTTTAGTTTAAACTTTATTGCAGTAACCTTCTCTAGTTCTGGGTCAACATCTCCTTTTGTATCATGAGCGCTTACTGCCTGTTGGTCGTTCGGACACCACGCTATTGGATACTCTCCTTTTACAAGATAACCAGCATTTTTTAATTTTCTAAATTGCCATTGAATAAACTTATTGAAATTATCATCAAAAGAATAAAATTTCCTTCTCCAATCTATTGAATATCCCATTTCCTTCATTCCTTTTTCTATTTCATTTGAGAAGTAAAGAACCAATTCGCGGGGGTCAGTAAGGGTAAGCGCTTTTTCTCTTGGTATGCCATAAATTTCGCTGAAGACTTTAAGAACATCCTCATCTCTTTGTGCAATTCTCTGCGCCATGGCGATAATAGGGGTACCGGTTACATGAAATCCCATCGGAAAAAGAACGTTATATCCTTTAAGCCTTAGATAACGCGCGTATATGTCTGTAGTTGTATAAGTCCTACCATGACCAATATGTTGAGGTGAATTAGGATAGGGAAATGCTGCGGTTATAAACTTTTTTTCTTTATTTTGCAATGGATCATTTTCAAAGCATTTTTTATTTTCCCAAATAGAGTTCCATTTACTATCAATTTCAGAAAAATTCATGATTATAGGTTATTAACGAATATTTTAAAATATAATTAAAAAAAACACTACATATGTGCGGGATAATAGGATATATAGGCTCAAAAAAAGCATCGGAAGTCATACTCAATGGACTTAAAAAGTTAGAGTATCGCGGTTATGATTCAGCAGGCATCGCTGTTTTAGACAAAACAATAGAAATAAAAAAAGACGAAGGCACAGTGGATGTAATATCAAAAAAGTTTAATTTTGCATCGCTTAATGGGAATGTAGCAATAGGTCATTCGCGCTGGGCTACACACGGTGCACCATGCACTATAAACGCCCACCCTCATTCTGACTGTAACAAAAAAGTTGTGCTGGTCCATAATGGTGTTATTGAAAACTATAGAGAACTAAAGGATAGAGTAGTAAAATCCGGACACAAGATAGTTTCTGATACTGACTCTGAAATAATCGCACATTTAATAGAAGAAAAAATGAAAAACAAAAATCCCTTTGAAGCATTTAGAGAGGTATTATCAGAACTAAAAGGTTCCTACGCGCTTGCTGTTTTGATATCCTCTGAAAGAGAAAAAATATTCGTGGCGAGAAAGAACAGCCCTCTTATACTCGGTGTAGGACAAGGGGAAATGTTTTGCGCTTCTGATATCCCAGCGATGCTTGCCTACACTAAAACATTTGTACCTTTAGAAGACGAAGATTATGGTTTTATCTCAAAACATGGATACGAAATATACAACTTAAAAACAGGTGAAAAAGCAAATAGAAAGGTGATAACAGTTGATTGGGATATTATGGTTGCAGAAAAAGGAGGTTATCCTCATTTTATGCTCAAAGAGATAAACGACCAAAAACACTTTGTTTATGACGCATTAGCAGCTGATACCTCGTCAGCAAAAGAATACATAGATAAACATACAATTATCGATATAGTCGGTTGTGGTACATCTTACCATGCGGGCCTTCTTCTTTCAATACTACTAGAAAAAGAAGGAAAGCGTGCAAAAACATACATTGCAAGCGATTATTCTTATATCTCCTCACCGACTAAAGACACTCTGGTTATAGCAATAACACAGAGTGGAGAAACCGCTGATGTTCTACAAGCAGTGAGATATGCAAAAGATAAAGGAGCAAAGGTTATTGCGATAACTAATACCGTTGGCTCTTCTATAACAAGAGAAGCGCATGCATCTATATATATGAATGTGGGCGCGGAGATTGGTGTAGCTGCAACAAAAACTTTTATGGCTCAATTAATAATAAGTTACTCAATCAGCAATAAAAAAGAAAAAATAAATGAAGTTCCTAAAATAATAGAACAATCTTTAGCAAACGATAAAAAAATAAGAGAAATCGCAACAGTAGTGAAAGACGCTAAAGACTTGTTCTTTTTATCGAGAGGGATAACCGTACCCATTGCTTACGAAGCATCGCTAAAATTTAAGGAAATATCTTACATACATTCCGAAGCATATCCGGGGGGAGAACTAAAGCACGGGACATTAAGCCTTATAGAGAAAGGAGTACCGGTTGTAATCTTTGCACCTAATGATGAAACAGCTCAAAAAATACTTGGAAACCTTAAAGAAACAAAAGCACGTGGAGCATTAGTCATAAGTTTCACTGATAACAAAGAGATTGCAGCAGAAAGCGATTATGTTGTACCAATAGAAACACCGAAAGAAAAATTAGTCTATCCTTTTTCATTCTTAGTTCCTCTTCAATTATTTGCTTATTACACTAGTGTTATGAAAGGAAACAATCCAGACAAACCAAGAAATTTAGCAAAAGCGGTAACTGTTGAATGATAATTACCTAAGCTTTTTTCAGTTGTGGGTATTTCTCTAACATAAGTTTTACTCGCATCCACCATAAATCTAATTCTTTCTCTTTTTCTCGCCAATCAGAGTATTGCTGGCTTATTTTTGCCCAAAAATCTTTTCCATGGTTTTTTATACTTCTGTGAGTAAGTTCATGAAATATAACATATTCTATTAATTCTTTGGGTAAAAAGAAAAGATAAGAAGATAATTTTATTTGGTCTTTTCTTATGGAATAAGCGCCTAAACGGGAGCGCATTCTTCTTATTGAAATCGATGGAACTCTATCAACCATTTTACTAACGCATTCATTAGCATAGCAAAGTAAGTGCTCTCTGGAAAAAGGCAAATAGGTTAAAACTTCTTCTATGCTTTTTTCCATCCCGAAAAGATAGCAACAACCTTCTGGTATACCGGCCCTTTTCTCCATATCTTGTAGTTGAGCTATCTTTTTTTCTATCCACTCATATTTTTCCTTCAGTATTCTTTCGGCAGCAGCGTTATTTTTTGCAGTTACTATTATTTTTTTACTATTCGCTATTTTTATTCGGTTATAACGGACGTTTCGGAATACTTTTATTATTTCTAATTCTTGTGTATTTTCGTTTTCATCAAAAAAACTAAGGAGAGTTTGTTGTGTCATCTAAAACTTCACCACCTTGCTGTTTTTTTCATCATACATAGCCATCTCTCCTTTTATCTCCACTCTATCTACTATCATTTCTTTCTCATTCTTTAATGTTACAATCATAAGGCGCTCTTTCTTTCCATCTTTGTAAACTAGAAGGATGCTATACTTTCCTTCAACTTTTTTTCCATCCAACTTTTTGTACTCGTATACGACAAATCGTCCATCATCTACAATTACTCTTGCTTCTTTCTCTCCTTTAGAGGTCGTAGTTATTGTTTCTTTTGGATACATAGAGAAACCTCTTTCTTCATTTTTTCATCCTCAAAAAATTTTATATGGATATTATTCCCATCGATACTCATTAAGATAAAGGTTTGAGAAGTAGATTCACTACTTCCACCCCATACTCCGGTTGCTGTGCCTGGATTCAAGAATATTGCCTTTCCATTATCTAAAATATCAAAACTCATCCTATGGGTATGGCCATGCACAACGATGTCTGCTTCATATTCTTTTCTTATCTTATCAAGTTGCTCAATGTTACCGCGAGGATAAACACCACTCCCGTGCAAAAGAAGTATTCTAAAGTTTCCAACTTTGACTATTTCCCTTTCAGGAAGATTTATATAATCCATGTTGCCACGAACACAAAAAATAGGTGCAAAACTTTTAAGTTTGGTTATCACGCTGTTATCTGTAAGGTCCCCAGTACAAAGTATTAAATCAACTTTCTCATCCTTGATTGTATTAACTATCCAATTCGGTATTTTTTCTGCTCTTTCAGGAATGTGAAAATCACCAATCAAAACTATTTTTACTTTCCCTCTTTGTAATTCCATATTCTATCGCCAACATAATGCAAATTCAATACAACTTTTCCTTTGTCCAGAGAACGCATTTCTTCCGTTGAAAAAAGCGCCAAACCAACAGCGAGCACTTTACCATAGGTCTCCTCAATTACTGCAACACCGTCACCTTCTTTTATATTCTCATCAAAAAAAACTACACCTGGCCGCATGATGTCAGCACCATTCGCAACAAACTTTATTGCGCCTTTATCAACAGTGATCCTTTTCAGTAACGTATTGTTTTCTGTAAGCAAAAACAAAGTAGGGAAGATTTTGTTTTGGTATTCAAATAAAACAGGTTTGCTTTCTAAAAGTATTATATTTCTATCTTCTGTAGTCACCATTTCCACTCTGCTCTTTACGGGCAATTGATAGGCAAAAGGTATTCTTTCATTTATTTCTTTTATATCAGATTTGCTTAAGGATACTTTTTTCACCTTCTCACCCGCATATGATAAAAGTCGCTTTCCTCTATTATACTTTTTGTCTTACATTCCCTATAGCGCATAGAATCTATATCTTCTTCTAAATGTTTTTTTAAGACACGTTGAACAAAATCTTTTTGTGGTTCCACAGTGGCTTTTAACCCTTGCGACAAAAAATGAAAGTTTAAGTCTGTTGTAACCTGGCCACCATAGTCTCGGTAAATTGCGTTATTCCACTGTTCTGGATACATTTCCCTAATGTTTTGCAAGGAAACAAAACCATAATCGAATACGTCTATAAAACCTTTAGGGCTTAAACCCCGTACGCATACTTCTAAGTGCTTTCTGGCAAACACATTAATCGGAATAAGATAATCTTCAGGTGCATTTTCCATGTATTCAATCAATTCTTTATCTCCTTTAAATGGTTTTAACTGTGATTTACCATTCTCAATATGAAGTTCAAAAGTTTCATTTTTATTTCTCAAAAGTATTTTGGCAGGAAGGTCGCTGTACAATTCATTAGAAAGTATAAAATCAGCAGATTTTATAAATTTAGGAAGACCTTCATAAACAATGCCATCAACATTAAAACCAAATGCATCACCACGTCTAACTGCATTTTTAACAAGCTTCTCTGAAATATCACATAAATGATAAACAACTCTTTCAGCGAATGCAGGCTCAATTCTACGGAGGTTTTGCATAATCGAAATAAAAAGTGTCCCTGTACCAACACCTAACTCATAAACGTTTATTGTTCCTCTCTTAACAGTTGAATTATAAAAATCGCGTGCAATTGCTTCTGCAAAATACTTATCTGCTGCAAATGTTTTGAAATCTTTAAGAAAATCCACTCCTTTATTTTTATAATAAGTTGCATTCTTTTCTTTTTGATATTCTTCAAAAGTTACCATGATTATGAATGCGGAGTAAGTAATTTAAATACTTTCAGAGAAGACTCACCATGACACTGAAAAAATATGTTCTGGATACATCGTTGTTTGTGAATCCCGCAGCCAGAAAATCATTTGGCAAAGACCCTGATTCAGCAGTTAAAAAATTCATCCAAATAGCGCGTAAGAAAACCGATGTTTCTTTTTTTATGACTCCGATTACTTTTCGCGAATTAAGGAATTTCATAAAACAGAAAACTGCAGATGAGCTTGCAATTTTCATAAAGCAACGTTCTGCTAATCTCTATGCAATTTATTTGCCAGCCGCAGTTTTGTATAAATTTATAGATAATATTCGCTCGAGAATAGATAAAGGATTAAGAATTGCTGAACAATACGCAATTGACAATAAACCAAATAACAATACTAAACTCAAAACGTTAAGAGAAAAATATCGCGCTGCCCTTCGAACTGGTATAATAGATAGTAAAGAAGATTTTGAAGCACTTATGTTGGCAAAAGAAATAGAAGGTACGATTGTAACAGCAGATGAAGGCGTGATAAACTTTGCTGATGAAATCGGTTGTGAATGGCTCAATGCAGTTCATTTTTACAAAGCATTAAAGTAATCGTCTAATAATGTTAACAAGTTGTTAACCATCTTGAGTTTTTTGTGCTTTGGGATCTCTTCTTTTAATATTCTTATAAGGTCTTTTTTGTTTAACCTATGATTTGCTTCAAGATAACTATTGAGAGTGTCTATTACTTCACTAGCTGTTAAAAAACCACCGTACATCAGTTGGTTGAGTGTAATAGAAAGGTCAAACGCCATCTCACCTAAAATTTTTCTACTAAAAGGAGTTACGAGTGCTTTTTCTAAATCTATTATCCTTACTTCTAAACGCTCTTCGTTTCTAAAAAGATTTTCATTTTCATTTGGATTTGGTATTATTATAAAATTTCCAAGATGTCCATCTCTATGTAAGATAGATGTTTTGCCATTCCCTATATGCAGCTTTCCCATCGCAAAAAGGATAGCTTTAACTAATCGATCTCTGTGTACAGGTTTCATTGTAAAGGGATTCATGTTTACCGGCGGAATACCATCAAAAAATTGTAGTGCAATAAGACCCTCTGTCCTACCATCTTCTCTTAAAACACCACCAGTAATTGGTGTGATGTCAGTAATCTCTTCAATTTGAAGCGTTTTTTTGAACTCTGTTAGAGCATTATTTGATTTTTTTATTACATAATTATCAATTTTTGATATTACACGCCCTCCTTTTGATTGGGCGTCTAAATCAACTGTCATAACTCTCATCGCTACGTCATTCAAAAAAAACTTAGTGAGTAATCTTCCTACTTCTTGTCTTCTAATCGGTGTTTCAACAACATACTTCTTTTTATTGTGCGCAAATGAGTAAGAGATGGTATCCATAAAAATATATTTATACAAACATATTTAAAATTCTTCCTGATAACCAACTTTATGATTAGATAAAGCCTCTGGAGGGGATTGAACCCTCGACCTTTCGATTTCCGGTAGATATTACAAGTCGAACGCTCTACCACTGAGCTACAGAGGCATGATAAGAATAATATTTCCCATCTATTTTTATTTCTTTCACATTTACAAAAACATAATGCTACTGTACAAGATAATATCAATAAAAAGAACATGCGATAGTATAAAGATTTTTACCCTCGCACCACTAAAAGAAAAAATAAGTTTTAAAGCAGGACAATTTGTAATGTTGTCTCTCTTGAATGAAAAAGGCGCAGTAATAGATAAAAGACCGTATTCAATAGCGTCATCACCAGAAGATAACAATTTAGAGCTTGCGATAAAGATGGTAAATGGTAGATTCACATCAAAACTTGATATGGTTAAAGAAGGCGAAGTGGTAGGTATCGAAGGACCATTCGGCCATTTTGTTTTTAATGATGAGAAAAAAGCTGTTTTTATTGCAGGAGGAGTTGGAATTACCCCAATCATTGGGATATTAAGAAACATAGCGAGAAAAAACATAAAAGGCGATTATCTCTTGCTTTATAGCTGCAAAACAAAAGAAGATGTTTTATATGAAAATGAACTTGAAGAATTGAAAAAACATGGTATAAAAATAATAATATTTTTGACGAGAGAAAACAAAGATAATTACGAAAGCGGAAGAATAGATAAAGATAAAATTTTAAAGTATGTAACGCAGCCTACACAAACTGTGTGGTTCATCTGCGGCCCGCTAGCTATGACGACAACAATAAGAAAAAGCTTAAACGAAATTGGCGTGCAGGATAATTTCATAAAATCCGAAGGATGGGGTTAAAATATATATTTGTTTTCGATTATCTTATATTTCCACGGGGCCATGGGCTAACCTGGTAGACTGCCGGCTTCGGGTGGAGTTTTAGCTTAAAACTCAAGAAAAAGCCGGTGATCTGAGTTCAAATCTCAGTGGCCCCATTTAAACAGGAGGCGAATAAAATATGGATGAAAACGCGCAACCAAGCGAAAAAACAGAAATAGAGAAAATAGTTAGTGAAATAGAAAAAAACATCTTCTCACTTAAATTTTACCCAGTTGCCATAGATGAAAACGCAAAAGACGAAGCTAAAAAGAACCTAATTGAGATTTACAAAAAAAGTAATGACACAGTTAGACAGATAATACTGTTTATGTTACATGAAGCGATATCACAATACTACGAATTCAAAGTAGTGCATGTTTACGATTACTTTCGCTCTAAAAACCCCCAGGAAGACCCTACACAAACAAGAATGAATGTTTATCGAGCAATGTTTAACTACAACACGTCAATCGAAGGAATAATGGAAATTATCGAGCTTCTGGGAAAACTTGGCCCATATGATGATGCAGCAAAAGTACTCACATACCATTATGCACGAATAGCATCTATAGAAACAGAAGCGCACATAGAACTTAGAAATGCTATTATTAATGCTTTAGGAGAAAGCGATGCACCCCACGCTCTCTTTTCTCTTATAAAATATGCTCTTTACACAGACAACGAACACCTTTTCCAAAGGATACATGCTGCCATTAAAAGATGGCAAGAAAAGATAGAGCATTTAAAAATACCTGAAAACAAAAAAAGAAAACTTAGAGAAAAGCTAAACGAAGTGCTTATAAAGGAATTTGGAAAAAGCCATTATAGGTGATTTTATTTATCACATCGGAAAAGTTATCGAAGTCATAACATCTAAAGGTGGAATAAAAAGTGCTGATACAAGCGTGCAAGCAGTTGTGCGAATGTGGGATGAAAACCTTCTTATCCTTAAAGTAGAAAAGAAAATAGAGAATTACATAAAAAAAGGCGATATTGTATTAGCTGATTACACCCCTATTTCTGATCGCTCGCCTTATAGAAAAACCACCATAATAAAGATTTTGCCCGCCCAGCAGGGAGAAGCAATATGGAATGAATTCAGAATTGAATATGAAAAAAGAAGAGAAGGGGGGGTAAAAAAACAACCAATGCCTTACATACGCTGATTATTTCCGCTGATAAACGTAAAAAATTCGCTGGATTGTAGTTAAAAAACTTAAAAAAGCACCTATGTAAGCAAGATAAACAGCATACATAATATTAAAATTAGCACTAACAATCACAAAAACAAGCAGTATGCATCTCTCCCCTCTTTCAAAAAGACCACCCATTTTTTGAAAATCATTTTCATCTATTAATCCCTTGTGGTGAGCATAAGCTCTAACAAAAGATGTCATATACGTACCAAAAATAAGAAAAAAAAGAAATCCAAAATAATAAAATGTATCTGAAAAATTCAAAAGCATAAAAGATAGGAGTACTGCGGTTTCAACAAAGCGATCAACCAATCCATCTAAAAAAGCACCGAACTTAGTAACACTGCCTTTTGCGCGTGCCACAGCACCATCAATAGCATCCATTAGCACTGCTATCGCAAAGAAAAATGAAGCTTGCAAAAAGTGGCCTTTAATAATGAAATAAGATGAAATCAATGCAACTAAAAAAGATAAGATGGTCCATTGGTTTGGGGTAAGCGGAATAAAAGAAAGAGCCTTCCCAACTCTATCCTGCAAAGAAGACATAAATCCATTAGATTTCAGCATAATATGGTAATGTATAATATATTTTTAACGATTTCTTACATTCCATTACAGATTAAACGACATATAAACAAAATATTTAAATATGTTTCGAGCAACTATTATTCTGTCATGCTTATTTTGGGTGCATGGGAGGATAACTGGTCGCCTTGCCAGCGCAGAAATGCGCTGGCCTAATCCTGCTTAATCAAACGCGTTTACCTTAGTTTTTATACTATGCTAAAATATTCAAAATCTAAGAAGAAAAGTAGTCCTGTAATATCTTTTACCTTGTCGCACCCCCATAAGTTTTTTTGTCATAAGGGCTTTAAGACCCATCTCACTAAAAAGCCGAATTACTGCTTTACTATCACCAACATAAAGGTCAACGCCTTCTTTTTTCTCATCGGTCTTGGATAAGAATGTTTCTTTTTTTAGGAGATCAGTAAGAATTCCTTGGTACTTTTTTACATCATATGGGTTTCCTCTTAATTGTATTATTGCTTCGAAATAACCCGCTGCTTTTCTACTACACTCTTGACATATTGATGTTTTTATTTTGGGTTCAAAAGTTCTTGTTATACTTACCTCTTCATTGCCTTTTCTTATCTTAAAAGTAATTGTATTGCTTTTGCTATCGTAGATTGCAGAAGAAAAATCACCTCTGCATTTACTCACAACATAGTCCTCAAATTTTTTTCTGTTGAACTGCTGCCATTCTCCCCTAAACTTCACTTTCCCACAACGCTTGCATTCTTCTATTTCTATTTCAGGTAATCTTATATTATAAGGATAGCAATCAACACAAAAAGCTTCTATAAATTTGATTTCACGATTACTTTTACCGCATTTTGGGCATATCATCAAAGCACCGATTTATCTCAATGAAAATAATGGACATAAGTTTAAATATTTTTGCTAAAAAAATTCGTTTATGAAAAAATCTGATTATTTAAAGGAGGAAATTAGGCACATAGACATAAAATCTTTTGATGCAACCCCTATAATAAACCAATACAAGGACATGGCGTTTCAAGCGAGAAATTTAGCCCGAGCTGCAGAAATCTACAACAAGATGCTATCAGAACAAAAATGCGGGATAATTCTCTGCTTGGCCGGATCTATATTCAGTGCAGGCTTAAAAAAAATAGTTTATGATATGGTTGAAAATAACATGGTTGATGTAATAGTATCTACTGGTGCAATAATAGTTGACCAAGATTTTTTTGAGGCATTAGGTTTTAAACACTACAAAGGGAGCCCAAAAGTTGACGATGATGATCTTTACAAAAATCACATAGACAGAATTTATGATACGTATATAGATGAAGATGATTTAAGAGAATGCGATATGACGGTCGCAAAAATAGCAGATTCCTTAGAACCGCGTCCGTATTCATCTAGAGAGTTTATAGAAAAGATGGGTGAATATTTAGTAAAAAATAACAAAGGAAAAGACAGCGTTGTTAGAAAAGCCTACGAGAAAGGCGTACCTATATTCGTACCTGCTTTTTCTGATTGCAGTGCTGGTTTTGGTTTGGTCTACCATCAATGGAATAGAAAAGGAAAACCAAAAGTAAGCATTGATTCAGCAAAAGATTTCTTAGAATTAACAAAAATAAAAATAGCTGCAGGTGAGACTGGTCTGTTTATGATAGCCGGCGGAGTACCAAAAAACTTTGCACAGGATGTCGTAGTAGCGGCAGATGTTTTAGGAGAAAATGTAAAGATGCACAAATACGCCGTACAAATTACAGTTGCTGATGAACGAGACGGCGGACTTTCAGGAAGTACTTTAAAAGAAGCCCATTCTTGGGGAAAAGTTGATCAAGGTTATGAGCAAATGGTTTTTGCAGAAGCAACTCTTGCAGTACCATTAATAGTAAGTTATGCTTACCATAGCGGTTTATGGAAAAAACGAAAAGAGAAAAACTTTAATAAAATGTTGAATGAATCAGAATACTAAGAGGGAAAAAATGGGAATAGATTTTGTACCTAAAAAAGTTTTTTTTGTAAAAGGGGTTGGAGTACACAAAGACCGTCTTGCTTCTTTTGAGCTTGCACTTCGCGATGCAGGAATACAAAAATGCAATCTTGTTTATGTTTCAAGTATATTTCCTCCGGGTGCGAAGATAATACCAGCAAAAGAGGGTTTAAAACAATTGAAAGCAGGACAAATTACATATTGTGTAATGGCACGCACAGAAACTAATGAACCTAACAGATTAATCGCGGCAGCAATAGGCTTAGCGATACCAAATGATAAAACTGCCTATGGTTATCTTTCAGAACACCACAGTTATGGAGAAAAAGGTAGTGTTGCAGGAGAGTACGCAGAAGATCTTGCCGCTTCAATGTTAGCATCAACACTTGGTATTCCTTTTGATCCGAATCAAGCATGGGATGAAAGAAAACAGATATACAAAGCAAGTGGCTATATATTTAAAACAACGCACATTTGCCAGTCTGCAGAAGGAAATAAAGATGGTAAATGGACAACAGCGATTGCAGCAGCAATACTCTTGATGGAATGATTAGAATGATTAAAATAAACTATTTTATAGATTTATTGATGGTAATTCTTTTTATTGCTGTTTCATTATCAGGCTTAATCATATTTTTCTTTTTACCTTCTGGAAGCGGCTGGTACGGGGTTAAATATTTTTTTGGCATTCCGAGGCATAACATAGTTGACATCCACAACTGGAGCGGCTTTGCATTAATAGTATTAATCACAGCGCATATTATCCTTCATTATAAATGGATAATCGAAACCACAAAAAACTTATTTAAACAAGAGAATAAAACGCAAGAGTAATAGAAGTGTTTTTATTGCTTCTCTCCTTTTATAAAAGCATGAATAATAAAGTCCCGTTTAATTTTGGTGGATTAGATAAAAAGCACAGCGATTACAAAAATTCCAAAATAGTGGTTCTACCTTTACCTTTTGACAAAACGAGTACATGGGGAAAAGGGGCGGATAAAGGACCAAGAGCAATAATTGATGCATCGAGAAATATGGAATTATACGACATTGAAACTGAAAGTGAGGTTTATTTAAATGGAATGCACACTGCCGCACCAATAAAGGCAAAAACACCTGAAAAACTCGCTGAGTTGTCATATGCGACAGTAAAAGAATTTCTAAATGAAAACAAATTTGTAGTTTCTTTAGGTGGTGAGCACTCGGTTTCGGCTGGCCCCATAAAAGCGCATATGGAAGAATACCCAGAAGCGAGTATTTTACATTTAGATGCACACAGCGATAGGAGAGATGTATATGAAGGGAGCAAATACAACCACGCATGCATAATGGCCCGCGCGCAAGAGTGGTGCGATAGTATAATTTCGGTCGGAATAAGAAGCATGGATTCAACAGAACTCCAAAAAGCAAAAAGAGACAAGATAATTTATGCCCATGAAATTGTTAAAAGAGATGACTGGATAGATGAAGTAGTAAATACATTGAGAAAAGATGTTTACATCACCATAGATTTAGATGTTTTTGATTGTGGGATAATGCCATCCACAGGTACCCCAGAGCCGGGTGGTTTAAGCTGGTTTGATGTAAACGATCTCGTGAATGCAGTTTCAGAAAAAAGAAACATTATTGGTTTTGATGTTGTTGAGTTAGCACCTAATAAATACAATAGAGCTCCTGATTTTCTTGCAGCAAAACTAGTTTACCGTATTCTTAGCCAAAAATTTAGGAAATAGGCGATAAGATGGAAACTGAAGAAAAAGGAAGCGAGAATTTAAAAAAAGCAGTAAACTTAACTAACTATTTTTTTGAACTTCCGCCAACCCATTACTTAGTAGGCATTATGATTTCAATAGCAATAATCTTTGGTTTATTGACTAATTACTCAGAAAAAGAAAATATAATAGTTGCAGCTATAGAAGATGGTTTTTTCTTACTTCTTGCACCTGCCTTTTTAACCATTGTAGTAGTAAAAGCATTGATACGAAAGGTAAGTTGGAAAAGAATAATCGCTACAACGCTTGCCGGAGAGTTTATATACGCAATAACTTATCTTATCGCAATGATTGTTTTTGAAAAAAATGCTTTTTATGGGCAAGTAATAATATTGATAGGAGCAGCGTTTGTTTTTCTCATGTGGTATCTCATCGCTAGATTAGTTTTTATATTACGATATCGCTCTTTACTATTCTCCATAATGCAGCTCTTATTCTATATGGCATTTCTTTTTGAGTTTAAAGCAACAACTTATTTTTCCAATGACACAATAGTGGCAACAATGATCAAAGCGTATGTGGCATCCTTTATATTCTTAGGTGCTGCCTATCTCGTATTTTTTGTTATAAATGCACCCATGAAAAAAACTTTTGGTTATAGTAGCACCGACGTATTTATGCTTTTCGTAAATCAATGGCTTTATAAAAAGAATGATTTAGAGGAAGCATTTAATAAGATTGGAGAAAACACGAAAACACTCATTGGCGTGGTTGGTTTTAAGAGAAAAAAAGACAGAATATTCTTTGTAGTCCCGTACATTCACTTCGGCCCATTTGGCAATTTGGGGGGAAGTGAATTTTCCCATCTTATCGCTGAGGGAATAAAAAAAAGATATAACTCTGAAGCATTTGTTTTTCATGGGACAGTTACTCACGATTTAAATCCAACTTCCTCAAAAGAATTAGATAAAATAATGAGCACGATAGAAAAAGTAATAGAAAGAGCAAAATACTCTATCAAAACTACTGCTCTTGCTATTGGAAAAATTGAGGAATGTCAAGCAGATACTATATTTTTTGATAATCATGCTTTTGTGGGCGTTACAAGAGCACCTCAGCTTACAGAGGACATAAACTTCGGTTTAGGCTTGGCAATGATGTTTGCAGCTGAAAAAAAAGTTGAAAAAGCAATAGTAGTAGACGAGCATAATGCAGAGCTTGGCGAAGTGACGAGTTTTGAACCCGGTGGTATGATCGGATATAATTACATAAGAGCAGTTGAAGACGCTTTATCTAAAAAAATTGAAAAACAAAAACTTAAGATAGGCGTTGCCAAGTACTCTCTCCAAATAAGTACAATAGGAAAAGAAGGTATAAAAGTTGCCGCACTATCCACCAAACCATTAACTATTATCGTTCTCATAGATTCTAATGGGATAACTCCACAATTCAAAGAAAGAATTGAAGAAGAATTAAAAAATAAATATTTGTGTTACCCAGTTGTATTTACTACAGACACTCACGAAACCAATATTGTTAAAGGAGTTTTTAATCCAGTAAAAGAAGAAAATGAAGTTCTGAATGCAATAATAAAAAGCGCAGGAGAAGCTATAAATGATATGAAAGAAGCTACAGCATTTATTGATAAGGAATGGTTTGAGATAAGAACAATAGGAGCAAAGCACTCTATAGAAATAGTAAGCACAATAAATGCAATAGTAGCGATAACAAAGATAATAGTACCGTTAATACTCGTTGGGTCTATCATAGCAATAATGACAGTTCTATCATGGATATAGCTATTTATATATGAGTTTTAGTGTGCAAAGATTTCCTTCTTCATCAGTTGTATGGTAAGGAACCACGTTAATATAACTGATGCTTGGTATTTCCTTCTCGAATTTTACTAATGAGACTACTTTTCCATCAGTCAACGATACAATAGACCCCAATGGCGATACTTCAACTCCATTTGTATAGAATACACGTCCTTTTATATTAATGCAGAAATCTGGCTCAAAAGGAGAACAATCTATTACCCAATCATGACCAATTCCAATAAAAGGAAAGTTTGCTGCAAATTTTCCATTTTCACCAGACCATCCCACAAATAATTTGTGGACTTGATTTCCCTTGTTGTCATAGAACCACCCTGCATAACTAACACTTGCGTGATCCCTGCCGTGCTCATAAAAGATATTATTATTTTGTCCCCATATTAATGGAACTTGATAGGCATAATCACTTTCTTTGTCTTCACAAAGTTTATGAGATATGTATTCTGTTAAAACTTTATAGGTAGTTGTGGCCTCGCATCTAGCATTCTTATTTGTCATAGGCAAAGAAGGGTAGATAACCCCAATGTTTACTAAATCATAAGAAATGCCGAATATTTTTAAATTAGATATATTATTTTCCGGCTTTACGTTTATACAATCTTCATAAATTCCTAAATTAGAATAGCCTCTTGTAAATTTGTACAATAAACCAGTTTCTTTTAGAATCTCTTCTCGTTCCTCGCCATCAACACAATATTTTATGTACTCCACGAGTTTGTATATATTGCTCCACATTTCATAATTGTGAATGTCTGAATGGAGTAGTATATTGCCGCCAACCAATATTTCTTTCTCGCCTTTTTGTGGAACACAGGTATTTACGTCATTAGATGCATCTTCTATATCTAAACCAATGTCTTGATTGCCTTCTAAATAACCCGCATCAAGATTGTTACCATCAACGGTGCCAGGACTATCGTTAATCTCTTCAACATCAAGTTGAGCCGTATCTTCATGTTGCTCCACATCCCCAAAGCCGCTGTCATCCAATCCGCCATCACTCAACCCATCTTCGATTGTATCTTTTTCAATGTCTTCTACACTACTATCGCTTTTAACTCCACCGTCTAAATCACCATTGTTTGTATCTTCTTTCTCCACGCCTCCATCGCTTGTCTCTTCGTCCATCCCAACCTCTGCATTTACAGAACCGCCATCATCAGATTCTCTGCCCCCGTCATCATTTGGGGAATTGTTTTCAGAATTATCTCTTAAATCAGATGAAGAATCTACATCAACAGATTCTTGACTATCAGAAACACTGGAATCAACTTTTTTGACGTCGCTTATATTAAAACGAATATCTTTTGTATTTACATCATCAATAACAGGACAATCTAGTCCTTCAACACAAATTACTTCAGTGCTGCCGCAGCCGTTTAGTACATTCAAAGTTATTGCAAAACCAAGCACGCTGCTTAGAACAATATTCTTAAACCTCGACATTTTTGAGTTTTTCTCAGCTATGACCTCTTTTTTCTTGAATCCTGATGTTGAATCCTCTTTGGTATGTTTGTTATACCCTATTTCCTTGATTTTATTATTTAAATACATAATTATTTATATAATACAACCAATATTTAAATATTTTGGTTTTTAAGATTTTTAAGAACCGCCACCATTTCACAAAGTTTACATACTTCCTTGCTTGAAGGCTCCCCACATTTTTTGCAGTGCAACACTGAAAAACTATTTTTCTGCTGTCTAAAAATTTTCTGCAACGCAAGAAAACTGTTCAATATTCTAAAACGTGTGCCAGGATAACGGTTTTCTAATTCATCTAATTGCAAACGAACAAATTTTCGAAACGCAAAAACAGAATACGGACAACACTTCTTATCCAATATAGGAAACTTTTTTGCCTTTCCATAAGCAATTATTTCGTCTTCTGACAATCGTATCAATGGTTTTATCCTAGGTACAAATTTTTCATCATCTACAAGATGCTCGTTGTATCTAAAAAGACGAAGAGGCTCGTTTCTTAAAATATTCATCATTATTGTTTCTGCAGTATCATTTAGTGTATGCGCTATAGCTATCTTTTTTGCTCCTAACTCGCGCGCGTGCTTATTTAAAAAATACCTTTTAGCCACACCACAAAAACTGCATGGATTTTGTGTTTTTGTTTTTTTGACAATGTCTTCTAAACTATAACCAAAATCCTCTTTCAAGTTAAAAAGATAATGCGGGATGTTCAATCGTTTGCATTCTTCTTTCGCGATTTCGATAGTTTTTCTGTTATAATCGCAATCTATCCCCAAATCGATAGTGATGGCTATAATGGTATATGGAAGTTTCTTTTTTAAAAGCGCCAAGAGATTAAGCAAAACAACACTGTCTTTTCCACCAGAAAGGCCAACTGCCACCTTATCATTTTTACCTATCCACTTAAACTCACTTAGTGTTTTGAAAAATGTTTTCTCAACATAACGACAAAGGTGATTATCACACATATAACGCTCAGCATATGGTAAGTAAATCACTGCTTTGTCTTTACAATGACTGCACTTTTTTCCACTAAGTGAATGCATTTTTCTGTTTGAATTGCAAGTTAAAACTTCCTCTTTATCCATAAAGAAATTTTATACCGATTTGTTTATTATATTAGTGCCATCTACATTGATTGTGAACACAACCGCATTCTAAGCCATAATCTGAAGCTTTATAGCATTCGCGATATTCACATGTTGTAATAACAGGTGGCTCATTTTTAGATTGACAAACTTGTGCGCTACACCCACCACGAACGCAATCGTTATCGTTGTTGCATTTTCCATTTGTAGAATAACCGCAAAATCCTTCCGCAGGTGGCTTTGTGGTATTTTTGCCTACAATTTT
Organism: Candidatus Bilamarchaeaceae archaeon; assembly: GCA_038870635.1. Classification (GTDB taxonomy): domain Archaea; phylum Micrarchaeota; class Micrarchaeia; order Anstonellales; family Bilamarchaeaceae; genus JAVZJR01. The sequence continues at coordinate 27,967 of JAVZJR010000005.1, forward strand.
ACACTGAAAATTAATACATCTTGTTTCGAGATTGTTTGCTATACCAGTACAATAATCAGGACATTGCTTTTCAGTATTAACAAATTCTTTAGAACCTACAAAACACTCTCCTGTTGTTATGTGTGTTCCACAAGCGCAATCGTTATCACCAACACAATAATTTGGCTTATCTGGAGAGCATTCCCCTCTGAGATATGCCCATTCTTCACATTTGGCTTGGTTTTTAAACTCACAAACACCCACTTGTCCTGGCACTGCATCCACCAATATCAAAATTTTTCCCCCATTCTTAATACAGTATTCTGATGCTGGGTTTGCAATGGTGCTGTTGTCATTTATTGTATTATTATCTATACCATCTTCTTTGGTTGGCAAAGAGATGCAACCAAAAAGAAAGACAGACAAAACAAAAAATAAAAACAGCTTTTTCATATCAACACCCTCCTTTTTCTACTTATCTCAAAAACAACGAGTAGTATTAAAAGTATACCTATAAAACCAAACAAAGAACGCCATTCAATTTGGCTCTCACTTGCAGGAGCAGGATGAATTTCCGCATCCGTTGTTTTTAACATCATAGAGTGAGATTCAGTAGGAGCAGAAACTGTTAATCCTTCTTCTGGAGGTAAAAAATAATAAGAAAAACCATAAATCATCATGAGGAACCCTATTACTGCAGTCGCCAATAATATAACAACACTTTGAGGGGTTTCGCCACCCACAAGCTTTAATCCATCTTTTGTAAGTTTGTAATATTTCCATATGTTTGAAGAAGGAACAGGCTCTACTAATCTACCATCAACTAAGATTTCTATGTGCTCCTTTGCTGAACTTTTCGATATACCAAGCTTTTCTGCGATTTCAGTTATAGTATGATTTCTCTCCTTAAGCAACTTAAGTATCTTTAATCTTGTTTCTGAAGTTAATGATTTGAAAGTTTTTTTATCCATAACAATAGCATCACTTACCTTCTCTTCAGCCATAAATAGGATAAAGACAAATTGATTTATAAATAAAATTAAAGAGTTAGGTTTTTCCCTCACTTTAGGTGCATTCGTTCTATTTTTATTGCCAAACCTTTTTTATGCTCTTTTAAGTTTAATGGTTCAACCCTTAATCTTCCAATACCAACAAAACTTCCACTTTCCGAGAATATTTTGACAAAATCATCCTTTCTCGCGCCATCTTGCACAGAAACAACTGCCGGCACCATGATCTGGGCTCCATTTTTTATGCTTTCTAAAGAGTTTTCTTTAACAACTGCTTTTGGAAGTTCAATGTAATCCGGAGTATTTTTTATTATGTTAACCAAATTTTCTGGCTTTCCTCTTTCGGCAAGCCAGGCGGCGTCTATAAGGTCTTGAAGAGTGACGGCTTCTTTTTCAGATATATTCCCAACTGCAATCCTTCGTAGCTCATACATTCTCGCACCGCCTATTTTTTTACCCATATCTTCGCAAAGAGTTCGTATATAAGTACCTGCATCCACTTTAGTTTCAAATAAAACGAGGTTGTCTTTTCTTTCTAAAAATCTAATGTAGTAAATCATTCTTTTGCGTGGCACCTTTTTGACTGCGCTTACTTTAGGTGGTGTTTGAGTTATAAGGCCTGTAAATTCCTTGAAGATTTTTTTTAGTTGCTCATCGCTTACTGAACGATTTTTTATTTTCATTATGCAAACATAAGTTTTTGTTTTGCCAGCTAAATAACCAAGCAATTTTGTGTCTCTGCCAAGAGCGATGGGCATTACACCCGAAACATCTGGGTCTAATGTACCAGCATGACCTGCTCGTTTCAATTTCAGAAGTTTCTTTACAAAAGTTGTTATTTCATGCGCGACATGGCCGCATGGCTTATCTAATATAATAAGACCTTCATCTATCATAAAAATCCTATTTTTCTCTTTTTTTAATAAAATAAAGTACTTGTCTTAATAGCTCTTCTGGCGAATTTTTTTCACCATCGAGTTGAAGGTCAAAAATACTATCATCAGTTATATCTATACCATAAACTTTTCTATATCTTTCTATATTCTGCCTGTCGCGTTCTTCCACATGCTTTCTTGCTTCCTCTAGTGAAATATTATCTCTTTTTGCAACACGCGCCGCTCGCACGTCTAAGGGCACGTTTATCTTTATCCTTAAATCGGCTTTAACCATCCAGGGCCCTAGCCAAGTAGTTACAACACAATTACCTTTTGTTGCTGCTACTTGCTCTTTTAGAAGTTCGTCAAATTTCTTGTCTATGTTATGATCAAGCTCAGCTTTTTTTTGAAATTCCATCAACGAGATTCCTTCTTTTGCGGCGATATCTTTAAAGGTGGGGCTTATTACAGGATAACCGAGAGACTTTGCAAGCAACTCTCCAAGCGTATTTTTTCCACTACCTGTAAAACCCCAAACAGCGATTATCATTTTTTAAACCTCCCCATAACAAAGGATAAAACAATACCAAAAAACAATGAGAGAAGAATAAACCAAGAGGTTGGGTGATAAAAAGTTTTTAAACTCATAAAAATAAGCGGAATCTCGAAAGGCAATTCAACTTTAAATGGCGTGCCATTATCTAATACTGCTTTTACTTCTAAACTTTTCTGTTCGGGTGTGGCGGTAATCACTACCGTTTCACCAGGAAGATAAACTTCCTTATCTGTTTTTACTCCAATAAAGCCGTGTGGCGCCTCTAAATAATGGTCAGAAGTTTTTTCCTGATAGTAAAAAAAAGTAGAATTGCGTGCAATTTCGTTACCATTTACATAAGCAATAACCGTTACAACCCACTTGCCATAGTTTGAGTTGTTAAGATTAAAACAACCACTAAAAACACCATCATTTGCTAAGCGGTCGCATTCTTTTCCGTTGTCATTTAGTTGGATAGTTATATCATCCGCAGTGAAAGGATTTACTAAGCCGATAAGCCAAGTAATGGCAATAAAAATCACCATAATAATTAACATCGGTTTAAGTTGTCCTAACATCATTTTGTTCATTCTTGGAAGAAGCGCGAGCTGTTCCTGCATTATTTTATCAGCTTCTTTTTTGTCACCTCGTTTTATTGCTTCGTTGTAAGCAGCAGATAATCGTTTTGATTCTTTTTGAACTTCTTCCATTTCCTTTTTATCTATTAAACTGTCCTGTATCTTTTTTACTACTAGTGAATAAATTAAAGCAACTAAGCTAATCGCCAAAATGTAAGTAGAAAAGTCCATGATGTTTTTTTAAACAAGCATATTTTTAAAATAAATGCAATGGATTTAAATACATGATAAGAGAAAATAAAACACAAAAAGCTTTAATGGATGCCATAACAGAAATTAATAAAAAAATAGAAAATGGCAAACTTTTGAAAGTGGAAACAATAATAAAAAAGAACCCCTATTTCTCAGAGAAAAACATGCAAAACTTAGGAAAAGTGTTAGAAAAAAACAAAGATAGAATGGTCCTCACACCTGAGTATAAAATATTTATACCACTACAAAAATTTAATGATGAATTTTATGCAGAAAAAAAACACGAAGAATTAGTAGAAGTTGCAGCGACTCTTGCAACATTGAATAGCGCAAATGAAAACGACACACCACCAAAACAAAACGAAATAAATTACTTATACAACTTAGCAGAAAAAATAAAAAAAGAAATAATAGAAAAAAAAGAAAAAATTGGGAGAATTTTAGAATTAACCGTAAATATAAATAAAGTCGCTATCTTGTGGGCTTTAAGAGGTTATTATGTATCAAATATAGATCAACTTGCGAAAATAATAGAAAAAACAATATCCAATCACTTTTTCTATCAAATATTCAGCAAAACTTATGAGTTAGTTGTAGATGGTAAAATAAATGAACTTATAGTAAAAAATGAGAATATAAGATATAAAACAAAACATAACATAAAAAATATATAAAAACGTCCAATATGCTTTTTGCTTTCCGGTCCCCAGAATTAAATAAATTTTTAAAATCAATTCATTTAATAAAAAACAAAACGACATGTTATTGTGGTGAAAGATATGGAAAAAATAATAAACGCAATAGTTGATGGTGGAAGAGCAACAGCCGGTCCGCCGCTTGGCCCAGCGCTTGGTCCGTTGGGGGTTAATACAGGCCAGGTAATCGCAGAGATAAACAATGCAACAAAGGCATTTAGCGGAATGAAAGTTCCTGTTAAAGTAATTGTTGACACTGAAACAAAAAAATTTAGAGTGGAGGTTGGGGCACCACCCACAGTTGAACTTCTGAAAAAGGCAGCAGGAATAGAGAAAGGAGCAAGTAATAGAGAGGCAGCAGCCGGTAATGTGCCATTAAGCGAAATAATTAAAATAGCAAAATCCAAAACAAATTCTCTTGGAAAAAACCTTAAGAATACTGTTAAGGAAATATGTGGTTCTTGTTTAAGTTCAGGTATAACAATAGACGGTAAAAATGCAAAGGAGATAATAAAAGAAATAGATATGGGTAAACACGATTCGCTTTTTGCGGGTTGAGCGTGATGAAAGCGACAATGCTGTTGATGATATTTCTTTTGTTTTTCTCTCTTTCTTTTTCCGCTCTTATTTGGCAGATAGATATGCGGGGTGAACCAACTACACAGCCCCTTCAAATAAATGAAAAGTTCATAATTGGCTCAAGCGACGGAAATGTGTATGCCTTTGACATGATGACTGGAAAACAATTATGGAAAGCTCAAGTTGGAAGAAGTATTGATCTTGCGGAATATGGAAGTAAAATCATAGTACTCACTAAAGATGGAGTAGTAATTGCCTTAGACAATACCGGAAAAAGTGTATGGACTATAGACCTTAAAAACATTAACAAAACTATAAATGCCACTTATTTTTATGGGCTTAATAAAAACTCGAAAAATGTTTTTGTAGTGTCTGACAAATGCGTCTACAAAGTTGGTGAAAACAATGCAGTAGTATTCTACGTAGCAGATGAATTGTATGGAAAACCATATGTTGATGAAAACGTAGTACTCCTAACCGCAGGAAAAAAAATAATAAAGTTGGACGCAAACGGTAAAGTACTGTGGAGCAAAGAATTAAATGTTAAAAGATGGGAATCTGATTTTACTTTAACAAAAAATTTCATTTATTTTGGTGCACTTGATAATAATCTTTACCAAATCTCAAATTTTGACGGCTCAAAATCATGGACTTATCCAACTGGTGGTTGGATAAGAAGCACACCTTTAGTACGTGGTGGTGCGGTATATTTTGGAAGTAATGATGGATATTTCTACAAAGTAAACGAAAATGGCGAACTTGAATGGAAAACAGAAATTGGAACAGCAGTAGCAACCCCCCCAATCAGTGGAACAGTAGGTGAAAAAGAAGTAGTATTTGCAAGTGGGACTAATGGAAAGCTCTATGCTTTTAGCGTAGATGATGGAGCGGTATTATGGACAAGTAGTTCAAGCGGTGGTATACTAACAAAACCAATTTTCTATAAAGATCGTGTAGCAGTAGCATCCATTGACCATTTTATTTATATTTACTCTATGAAAAAAGGTTGCTCTATTGAAAGTCCAAGAGATGGAGAAAAAGTAGGTTATAAAGAGGTAACTATTAGCGGAAAATCTTTCTCAACAACAGGACAGCATAAAGTCTTTATAAAAATAAATGATCAAAACTGGATTGAAGCACAGTTGAAAGAAAACAATAGATGGGTTTACTATTTAGAGCCGCAACAGGAATTGCAAGAAGGTATAAACATAATAAATTGTAAGGTTGAAGATGTTTTAGGTACAGAAGAAGGTGCCTACGCTACGATAACTTTTATTAGGGATTCAACAATTCCATTAGATGATTTTATCGTTTCAATACCAGACGTACCTGTTGAAAATGCGCCTTTTGATCTATACGTAAATAGTAAATCAGACGGTACTCCAGTTGAAAGATTTGAAATTACAATAAACAACCAAAAATATAACGGTGATAAAAAGATAACATTGACGCTAGCCGCAGGAAGCTATGAAGCAAAAATACAGAAAATGGGCTACAACGATAAAAAAGTAACGATTAATGTACAATCCAAAGGGATAAACCCACTTTACATAGGGGGCGGCTTAATTTTGCTTTTGGCCTTAATATGGTTTGGATATACTAAACTTGTAAAGAAGTAGTGGTAAAATGTTTAACAAGGAAGAGTTCTTAAAATTCATAGTTGAAAATAGAGTAGTTGGTTTCTTTGAGCAACCCATAAAACTTAAATCTGGCCGGCTCTCTCATTGGTATGTTAACTGGCGAACTATAACAGAAGATGTTTTTTTAAGCGATAAACTTACTGATTTTATAATAGATTTTGTCGAAAGTAAAAAAATCCATGTAGATACTTATTTTGGCGTGCCAGAAGGAGCAACAAAAATTGGAATTCTATGTCAATATAAGCATGCAAAAAAACAAACAGGTTTTGCAAAAGGAAGCCATGCCCTTGCAATGGGAAGGGGAAAAGTAAAAGAACATGGCGAGCCAAAGGACAGGTATTTTTTGGGTATACCTAAAGGAAAAACTGTTGTAATAGAGGATGTGACTACGACTGGCGGGTCTTTAATAGAAACGGTAGGTAAGCTTAAAGAGGCGAATGTTGACATAGCTTGCGCTATTGGATTAACGAATAGGATGGAAAAAAGAGATGATGGAAAAAGTGTTGAAGAAGCACTTAGGGAAATTGGTATTAATTATTATGCTATGAGTGAAGCAACAGAACTTCTTCCGCGTATTGCAAAATCTTTAAAGATAAGCGAAGAAACCAAAAAAAACGTAATAGAGTATTTTAAAAAATACGGAACAAAGGAGGTAATCTTTTGATAATAAAGAGAGATAAAAGTATAATGATTGCTTGTGATGTTGATATAAAGAAATTCGAAGATATAGTAAAAGAAACAGCAAATATTGAAGAAGTAAGTTCTTATAAAATAGGATTCTATTTGGGATTAAAATATGGCTTGCCAAAGGTTGTTAAAATAGCAAGAGAATACACCTCCAAACCACTGGTATACGACCATCAAAAAGCTGCTACTGATATACCAGAAACTGGCTCGCTTTTCGCCGAAGCATGTGCATCAGCTGGAATAGATGCAGTTATCCTATTTCCACAAGCAGGGCCAGAAACGGAGAAGGCTTGGATAGATTACTGTAAGGCGCAAGGGTTAGGGGTTATCGTTGGCGGCTTGATGACACATAAAGCATACAGAAAAAGCGAAGGTGGATTCTTAGACGATCAAAAGATATATGATATCTACACAATCGCAGCAAAAAATGGGATAAACGATTTTGTCGTACCTGGAAACAAACCTGATGAAATAAAAAAAATAAAATCATTGGTTGAAAGCGCTGGGGCAAAACCAGTGTTTTATGCTCCTGGATTTATCGCTCAAGGAGGAGAAATAACAGAAGCTGCAAAAGCAGCTGGCGAACGATGGCATGCGATAGTAGGTAGAGCGGTGTACTCGTCTCAAGATATAAAGAAAACAATAAGCGAACTTACAAAAATGCTTTAGCCTTCTCTTTTTTGTAAATATTCGTAAGCGCTATGCGCTGCTATTACACCTTCTGCTGCAGCAGTTATTGCCTGCTTAAAAGGAAGGTTGGTTATATCACCAGCGGCAAAAACTCCATTTACATTAGTCTTTCCTTCTTTATCAGTTATTATCTCACCATTTTCGTTAAAATTTACCCCCAATTGTTTTGCTAATCCGTTGTTTGGAACCCGACCTATTTCTACAAATACTCCATCCAAAGAAAGCCGCGCGTTTCCATTAAAAGGACGATCCAAAACTACTTCATTAACACCATTCTCGTTGCCTCTTATCTCTATTATATTTGTGTTTGTTATAACTTCTATTTTATTATTTTCTTTTAACTTATCAAGATTAGCAGGCTCTGCTCTTAGTTTATCTCTTCTATATATTATGTAAACTTTTTTTGCCCATTGTGTAAGAAGAAGCGCCTCTTTTACTGCAGAATCACTCCCACCCACCACTGCGACAACTTTATCAGTATAAAAAAAACCATCGCAAAGAGCACAGTAATGAACACCACGATTTTGAAATTCTGCCTCTCCTTTAACACCAAGCTTTCGCACGTCAGTGCCAGTGGCGATTATTAAAGACTTTCCTTCATAGGTTTCACCGCTTACTGTTAAAACGACAAAATGTCCATCATCTTTTCGCTTTATTTCTTTTGCAAAACTATCCTTAATAGCAACATTATACTCTTTCGCGTGTTCTTCTAATTGTCGTGCAAGCTCAAAACCGCTTATTGTTTTAATACCTGGCCAATTAGTTATTTCGTTTGTATTAACAACAGTGCCGCCCCTTAAACCAGCTAAAACAACAGTATTAAGTTTTAATCTGCCGGCATACATCGCCGCTGAAAGAGCAGCTGGCCCTCCACCTATAATTAAAACATCGTACATAAAAGATTAATTAAAGTAAAAAGATTAAAAATAGAAGGCTAAACGCATTCGCAAATTCCAGAAACACATCTACCAACTTTACCGCCCGAACAACTGCAATCACTATCAGTATCACAAATTTTTGCTTTCTCCATTATTGAAGTTGAAGTTGAATTTATCTGTTGGGCAGCGTTTTTAGCCTGATTCAAGAGCTGCGTTGCTGCAATCGCTACTATCGCAATTATAACCACTATCAAAATCAACATTTCTGCAGAAAGTTGCCCCTTCATGTTTACATCCTCCTAAAGTGATTAAACAATAAACCTTTAAAAGAATTATTTAATAGAGTAAAGGCAATGATAAGGATATCCCATCTCAAGCTTAGAAACTTTAAATCATTCAAACACCTAAATTTAGAGTTCCCGCCAGGTATGATATGCTTTGCAGGGCCAAACGGTTCTGGAAAAAGCAATATAAATGACTCTATAATGTTCGCTTTAGGTGAAACCTCGTTAAAATCCCTCCGCGCCAAAAAAGTAAAAGACCTCATCCATGTTGATTCCAAAACTGCAGAGGTATGGTTAAGGTTTGATGGAGACGAAAAATACGAAATAAAAAGAGCGATAAGAGATGATGGTAAAATAATATACCGATTGAACGGAAAGAGAACTACGAGAACTTCTATAATAGAATTGCTAAAAAAATATAACTTAGACACTTCAGGAAGAAATATCATAGCACAAGGAGAAGTGCAAAGAATAGCAGAAATGAGTGGAAAGGAAAGAAGAGAGATAATAGATGCTGTCGCTGGTATCTCTGATTTTGAACAAAAAAAGAAAGAAGCACTTTCAGAACTTGCGGTAGTGGATGGAAGAATAAACGAGGCGAACATCGTTTTAGGTGAGAGACTGTCTTTCTTAGCTGAACTTCAAAAAGAGAGAGACATCGCAATACGATATAAAGAAGCAAAAGATAACTTAGATGGTGCACGGGCTGCGCTCGTAAAGATGGAACTAGAAAAAAGTAAAAAGGAATTAGAAAAATCAGAAACACAAAAAAAGGAATTAGAAGAAAAAATAAAAGCGCTGCAGAAGGAAATGGAAAAAAACAACGAAGAGATAAGTAACATAACCAAACAAAAAGCAGAAATAACTAATGAGCTTCAGAAAAAGCAGAAAAGTGCGGAAGAAATAAAAAGAATAGAGGAATTAAAAGCAAAGATAGTTGCACTCGAAGAAAAAATAAGGGAAAAAAAGGAAACACTCGAAAAACTGAAAGAGGAAAGTGAAGAATTAGAAAAAATATTAGAAAAAGAGAGAGAGAAAATAAAAGATATTGAAAACAGTATAAAGACACTTGAATATGAATTAGAAAAAAAAGAGAAAGTCACAAAAAAAGAAAAAATTGAAGAAAATGAGGAGATAACAAAAACAAAGTCAAGAAAAGAAGAGATAAATGCCGAACTCCAATCGCTTAGAGAGAAAAATGCTTCACTAGCCGCAGAGAACAAAGCCCGTAATGAGCAAGTACAAATGCTAAAGAAGCAACTTGAAGAACTAAGCGCAATAGTAGAGGAAAAAAAAGAGTATGATTTAGAAAAAATTAAAACTGAAAGAGATGAATTAAACTCTCGTATTGAAGAATTATTCCAACAAACAAAAGAAATAAACAAAAGAATAGCAGAATTAGAAAAAGAAATGCTTGAATTAAAGGAAAAAATTTCAATATATCGAGTTCGTTTTTCTCCTCAACTTGTAAACCCTGGATTAAAAATAGTAGAAGATATGAAAAAAAGCGATAGAGGAATATACGGCACTGTAGCTGACCTCATTCAATTCGATTCCACTATGGCTAAAGCAGTTGAAGCAGCAGGTGGTGGAAGGTTGCTTTATGTTGTGGTAGATAGTGCAGATACCGCCATCAGAATAATAGAGAAACTAAAAAAAGAAAGAGCGGGAAGAGTAACATTTATACCGTTAAGCACTATAAGAACGAATGAGCCGCGCTCAATCGGTGGTTTTGAATCTATAATAACAAAAATAAAATACCCCGCCGAAGTTAGAAAAGCAATAGAGTATGTTTTTGGCGATACTATATTAATAAAAGACCATGAAGATGCAAAAAAGATAGGAATGGGAAAGTGTAGGATGGTTACCTATGCGGGAGAAATATATGAAATAAGTGGAACCATTGCAGGCGGTTTCTCTGAAAGCGGATTACTTACACAAAACCAACTCAAAAAACTTGAAGACGCATTTGCAACTGCAAAGAAAGAGAAAGACGACTTAACCCAACAACTTTATGCGATAAGAGAAGAAGAAGCAGAACTCCGTGCTAGAAAATCGCGACTAGAGGTAGAGATAAAAACAATAGAAGCTGAGAAAAAACAAAAAGAAAATATTTTAGAACAAAACAAAAAAAAGAAACAAGAGATAGAGGAACAAATAAAGAATTTATACCACATTATTTCTAATGGTGAAGATACATTAAAAAAAATACAGGAAAGAATTACTGCGTTAACAACAGAAGAAATAAACATTTTAGAAAAACTAGAGAAAATGGAAAAAGAAGAAAAACAAAGATTAGAAGCAGCACACAAAAAAGCAACAGAAGACGCAGAGGAAATATCAAGACTGCGAGCAACCATAAATGGAAGAAAAAAGGAACATGAATTACTATCACAGAGTTATGCCGAGAAAGAGCAACGGTATGCTCAAATAAAAAAAGAGATTGCTGTTTTAGAAAAAGAAATAAAAGAAAGCATAGAAGAAAATGAACAAAAAAGAAAGAGACTTGCAGATGAAGAAGAAAACCTAAAAACAAAAGGCAAACAGATAGAACAGCTTTTTGAAGAAATAAGAAAAAACGAACAAAAATTACAGGAAATCGGAGGGAGAAATGATTTATTAAAAAGAGAGATAGCAGCATTAGATAAAGAAATCGGACAACTTGAGATAAAAAAAGCAACAGCCATAACTAAAATAAGCGATTTAGAGGTTGAAATACAAAAATACTCTCATGTTAAAATATTAGCAGAACAAACAAAGCAAAGATTAACTGAGATAATAAATGAGAATGAGAAAATACTAAATGAAATAGGTACCAACGTAAATTTGGCTGCAATAGAAATGTTCGCTAAAAAAGAAGCTGAGATAAAGGAAGTAAAAGAAAAAATCGACCAATTAACACAGGAGCGGGATGCAATAATAAAAATGATAAACGAAATAGAAGAACACAAAAAAGAAGCATTCTTCGAGGCATTCAATAAAATAAGTGATAATTTCAAGAAGATATTTTCTTATGTAAATATTGGAACAGGTTACCTAATGTTAGACAAACCAAACGATCCTTTTGAGAGCGGACTTTACATAAGGATGAAAAGAGGAAATCACGAATATGCTCTTGATTCTCTTTCTGGCGGTGAAAGGACACTTGTATCGCTTATTTTCATATTTGCGCTTCAACTCTTCAAGCCAGCACCATTCTATGTTCTCGATGAAGTAGATGCTGCACTCGATCGCGAGAATAGCAAACGAATGGCTGAATTAATAAAACAAATGAGCAAGGATAGTCAATTCATAGTAGTATCGCATAATGAAACACTTATAGCGAATGCTGATGTAGTTTTTGGTGTTACTAAAGTAGGCGATACCTCTGAAGTAGCAGCGGTAAAATTAGAGGGCATTCCTATTACGAAATAGATATGTTCTGGAGTTCCAAGACAACATTACCTATTATTTTTGCTACTGCAGATATATTTACTTCGTTAGATTTTATTAAATCTGAACTTTCAAATTCAATAAAACGACGATTGTCAACAAAAAGATAATCGCTCGCATTTGGCGATATAGTGTATATATATGAAACAGTATAGTTATAAGGTAAGGAAAAGTTCTCATCTTTTGTAGTAACAATCAACAGTGATGGTAAAAAAGAGATATTAACACCAAAATCAGAAATCGCTTTGTCACTATCAGTAAAATTCTCTGCGAATATAACTGTTTTTTTGTCCACATACGAAACATAATCAAACTGTTTTATGGTGGTTAGCTGATTGATTGAAATTTCAGTTTGGAAAACACCCATATCGCTTCTATTATACGTTGCATTTAAGCCGGCTATATCAATTGAATTACGGTTTTCCCATGGAATTGAAAAAACGTATTTTATTCGACTGTCCTCTACCACACCAGAAAAAGTTATTGGTTTATCTTCACTTTTAACAACAGCTGCCCCATATTGAACAATAAAATTATCTTGTACAGCAACTAACATTGATACGGTTACCTCACTATCAAGCTGGATTAAAGGTTGAACCTCTGCCTTAATTGGTACCCCTGATAAAGAAGCATTCACCTTTTGACCGTTTTCGTCTAGCACTACGGCGACTACGCTTGGCGCAGCTATGTTTGCAAGGGAATAAGGATTAAGGCCCATTTTTTTAAGCGCAAGGGCAACAGAATAAACATCATCTCTTGTTTCCACTTTTACTATCAACCCATTATTTTCTTGCGACACATCAACAACACCAGGTATTGAGCGAATGCTCTCAAAAAGTTCTGCGCTCATTGGTTGGGATGGCAAGAATATGTATGGTTCGTAAGTTCGTATAGTACCAACAAATTCTGCCTTGCCTGTTTTAAATGCAGCATTAGATTTCCCTGCAAATATATTTGTATTTAAAAGACCCATGCCTATGAGTTCAAAAACAAGTATAAGAACACCAACAATAGCAAGTATGGTTTTCCAATTTTTGAAAATCGAATCCTCATTAGATTTATTCTCTTCTGCCATCGCGACACCACCAAACAGCTAATTAACTTCCATATTTTTCTGCTTTTTTTAGAATATTAAGAATTATGGGCATAAGATCCTTCCCACGAATATGCCCAAGACCACCGTTCATACAACTCATTTCATCAAATTTTTTAACGTTATCTTTTCTTTCCTCTTTACTCCAAATGAGTATAGGTACCTCGTGACCGGAATGTTCTTTTCTTGAAACTGGTGTAGAATGATCACCAGTTATTATGATGGATGCACCACTTTTTGCTATAATAGGTATTATATTTCTATCTACTGCCTCTATTGTTTTTTTCTTTTGCTCAAAATTTCCATCATGACCGGCATTATCGCAGCCTTTCACGTGCAAAAACACAAGATCATAATCGTTTGTTGCTTTTACAGCAGCATAAGCTCTTTCTTGAAGAATTTTATCATCTTCTTTTGAAGGAAGCATAATTACATCCATGCCGACATAACGTGCCACGCCTCGATAAAGCGCCCCTCCTGCTATACATACCCCTTTTATACAAAACCTTTTAGTTATTGAAGGGACTGGAGTGTAAGTTCCTGCACCGCGCAATAGAAGAGCGTTAGCGGGTAGTTTTCCATTTTGCTCTCTTTTTTTGTTCTCTTCTGCTTTGGAAAGCACAGAAATGCAGTATTCCATATAGCGATTTAATATACGGGCAGTTTTTTCTGCTTCTGGGCTTTTATCTAAAGCAAAAGAATTGATTATTGAGGAATCGATTATGTGTGGGTCGCTATCACATACCCTATCGCTTAACTTCGGCCCTCTAAAAACAACTGCGCCTCGATGGTCTACTGAGTGTTTGTATATTATATCAACATCCTCTATACGCGTATTTAAATACTTCTCAAGACTTTTTGCTTCAGTTGTCTCTATCCTTCCTGCTCTGCGATCGATTATCCTCCCGTCTTTTATTGTTGCAAAATTTGCTCTAAAAGCAATATCGCCTTCTTTTAGATTTATACCAACACCAAGGGCTTCAAGAGGACCACGACCAGGATAAAATATATCAGGATCATAACCAAAAATACGTAGATGAGAAGTATCACTTCCAGGCACCATTCCTCTTTTTATCGGTGAAAACAAACCAGTTATGCCTTCTTTGGCAAGCCTATCTATATTAGGTTTTTTTGCTGCTTGCAAAGGAGTTTTAGGCGTGGGTAAATCACCTAAGCCATCTATAATAAGAAGTATAACGCTATTTTTTTCCATAAACTGTATTAGCTAATGAAATTTTAAAGATTATTCTTTTTCAAAAGCAATGTTCTTTATTCATTGCTCACAGTCTTTTCTAAGTTCTAAGTATTTGTGTTTAAAAGTGTTGAAATGTATAATATTTATAAATTGTTTGAAGACGTATAATAATCAAAGGTGGTGTTTATAAATAAAATATAAAGATTTTAAGAACAAACCTAAAACCCAAGAAGGAAGAATAAAGAAAAAGAAAGAATTTCAATCTTTTAAAAAATCAGAGACTGAAATAGTATCAAAAGAAGAGAAAAAACAATTAAATTCTAAGCTAATTGAAGCTGCTAATACTGGGAATGCCGAACTTGTAAAAAGATTAATAGAGCGAGGTGCAGATGTAAACGCTGAAACTCGCTTTGGCGAGACGGTACTGAGGTATGCTCTAGAAAAAGGTCATACAGAAATTGCAAAACTTCTTATAGAAAGAGGAGCAGATGTAAACGCTAAAAATAAGGATGGCTGGACTGCACTGATGTATGCTCTCGTAAAAGGTCATACAGAAATTGCAGAACTACTTAGAAAGGCAGGGGCGAAGGAATAGATTTTTTGATTTTTTGTTGTTTTAATTCCTCGCGGCCCATTTTTCCATATCATAGAGGACCAGCATTTCACAATCTGAATTGCCTTTGCACTCCTTGAGCAAGAATACGCCGTCAGATTCCATTGCCTTATTCCATCTGGCCCAGCCGATACACCTATACTTCCAGTCTATACTGCTTATGCTATCACAATAACTCTCATCACCAGTTACCATTGCCATACAAGTTGCTTTTGAATCAGCTTCACCGCCACCGGAAGCAGGCTTAAACTGGTCGCATGCCCTTTTATCCCGTTTTATTTTAGCATAATCCATCAAACACGTATACCCGCCTTTACACTGCTCTAGAGTTATCTGTCCTTTCTCCATTTTGATGTCAGCTTCACAGTTAGCTGGGCTCTTTGATTTTTCGCAATATTTTGAGTCAAGTGTTGCAACAGCATAATGCATGTAACAATCAGTTGATATCGTCAGGTTTACTACTTTTCCATCCTTAACGCCAGTAACGTAAGGATTAACAGAATCGCATAACGATGGTTGTTTCTTAACTGCAGCTATCATTGATTCACAACCCTCTTTCTCACCATACTCCCTCTGCAACTCGCACTTCTTCATATCCATCCCGAAGACCGCTTCACACATCTGTCTCCACCGTGTTGTCTTTATGTTTGGGCAGAGTGAGAGCATATACTGCGATGGATTAACAAGTGAACCGCTGCCCGTACCTTGCTGCCCATTGCTCATCTCTTCTTCAGTATTCATGTCAAGAGTGTTTGTGTGGTTCTCTTGAACATTTTGAAATGTTTCAGTTATGGGACAGCTAAATAGAATAACAAATAAAAGAGTACTCAAAGCGATCTTTTCGTACAAAAAATCACCATAATCAAATAAACAATTAAATTAAAAAATAGTGAGTGTGTTATTTAAATGCGGGCTAGGTGGGGGCTAGGGGTCCCTTTTCCGCAAATCCCCTTAGGCGGACCGAACGTCCGGTGCGTCGCTGTGCAGGAAAGCATCTTTTGTCTTAGGCGTGGATGCTCTGTCCTGCGTGGCGGAGATTAGTATGAACCGGGTCAGGCCGGAAGGAGCAGCCCTAAGTATTAATTTCCGTGCTTGCAGACAACAGAGCGGAGCTGATGACAAAAGCTCTGCTTTTTTGTGCAACGGCAATCCGGAAAGCCCGCTTTTAGTTATTCTTACTGTTTTCTTGGCTTCTTACTGTATTCTCTGTTATATTTTCTGTTTTCTATGTGCCGTTTCTCCGGTGTTCATCGGTACCGGCGGGGGTTTTTATGTTTTCTCCTGTTTTCATTGCTTCTTACTGTTTTCTCTGCATTTCTAATATTTTCTATGTTTATTTGATATTAGAAGAACCTTAGTAAAGCTTTATAAAGGAAATAAACCTTTACAAGTTTAAAAAATAAATATACTACTCTATTCTTATAAATTACTAAACCTCATAAACTATTTTGTTCTTAACTGTATATCTAATTGTTTAGTTCTTACCTGAAAGTAAATAAAAATCTTCATAATTTTTTACTAACAACTTGTTTGGTAGAGTAACTAGTCTTCCATCTTTTTTCAACATTAAAGCATTCATTTTATTTTCTAGTACTATACTTATACCATACTCAAGCATTTCTTTTCTAATATCTTCTTTTATATTGCAATTTGGTGTTAAGATAAATAGAACATCGTTGTACCAGTAGTTATCTATTGAAGTTGGTATATAAGAAAGGTCGACCTCACACCCACCAAAATTTTTTCTAAATTTTAGAACAGCATCTAAAATATTATTATACCAAATGTTGAAATTATTTCTTAACATTTTAAGTTTATTGATATCAAGAAAGAAAATTTTATTCACTAAATCTTTTACTATATTTGCTGGAAATGATATTTTCCATTCTTTTTCACCTATTCTAAATTCTCTAGTAAGATCAATTTTAGTTTCTCCATTAAGAGCACTTTTAATTATACGTATCGTATTGCTTTTTGACCCTGTTCTTTTTTCTATTTCTTCATTTATTTTAACAAATTTTTGATAACTTTCTGAAGCTTGTTCAATTTTAATATCTTCAAGCGCATTATTTTTTTTTAATTCTTCAAAAATCTCAACAATACCTTGAAAATTTATTTCACCATCAACACCAGGGGCAATAATAGCTAATTTTGTTGTGACTTTATGTTTAATACGTGATAGTATTTCAATACAAGTAAGGTCTACAAAGGGGGTAATTAATGATGGAAAATCTTTTTTTCTTGCTAGCGCATCACCACCAACATCGACTGCAATAATGAGGTCGTAGTTATTTCGTGATATTAATTCTTCAAGAGCTCTTAAAATAGCTTTTGTTCCATACTGAAGCGAAAAAACATACAATTGATCTATTCCAAGTTTGAATTCTCTATTCAATTGTATAAGCTCTGGTTCAAAATAGAAATTTATTTCATTTTTAGCAGAAGGTAGAGGTATAAATTTTTTACTATTAAGATTCAAAGCGTTAATAGGATTTTCAAGTTTGTTATTAAATGTATGTAATGCCCAAGGTGTCAAGAAGCCTGCAAGATCAATGGTTTTAGTCCCTTGTTTTCGAAGTTCTTCTGTTAATAATATCGCAGAACCCATATCTCTGCCACTGCCGGCGCCGATAACCAATGCTTTCGAGTACGTTTGTTTAAGTGTCATTATTTCTCACCTCCAGTTTTAATTAATTCTATGTGCGGTTGCCTCAACATTCTTTTATGCTCGCTTTCATTATACCTCTTAAGAATCTTCTCAAGAAACTCTTTTCTAAGACCGTATTCTTGCACAATCTGTTCTATAGTGAGACCTTTTTCAAATAACAAATATGCTGCAGCGTCTTGTTCTTTTAATGTAGCATCTAATTCAACTTCATGTGTTTGGTTTGGATAATAACCAGTGGATGGGGCTCTTTTAATGATTTCTTCTGGTACACCTAAAACTGCTGCTAGTTCCTGTATATCTGTTTTATATAAATCATCCAATACCCCAAAATCAAATGACATCGGCGTACCCCATTTTGCTGCATATCCTTGTACAAATTCTGTTCTGTTACTTGTTCCTAGCACTCTTCCATTCAGTTTTCTTGCAAAAAAATAGAGTATTGCAACTCTTGCTCTTGAAGCGAAATTACCACTGTCAATTTCATCAATTTTTAATGTTTGTTTTTCTTCTTCTGACATTAATCTGTTAACTTCGTCAATAATCTCTTTATATGCTTTAACAACACCGCTCAACTCTAAGGTATACTCTTTTAATCCAAGTTCTTTTCTTACTTTTTTTGAAAACGAAATAGACTCGTTGTCTTCCCATGCAGGCATCGTTAATGCAACAACATTCTCTGCACCCACCGCCTTAACAGCCAAATAAGTAACAACAGTTGAATCAATTCCACCAGACAACCCGATAATAAACTTTGGACGACCGTTACTCTCCCAATACTCCCGCAACTTTGTTATTATTTTTTGTGCTAATTCATCATAGCTACACTTATGTCTTTTCTTAATCTCTTCTAACGCACGTGATATACCATTGTTTTTATTTACTGGTTTTACTTTTTCTCCAAAGATCTCATCTACCATTTTAATAGTAGCGTATTTTTCAACTAAAGAGGTATTCTCGTTATTTTTTCTCATCTCATCTATAGCATTAATTAACTGCTCTCTCGAAATAGATATCTCTTCTAATGCAGAGTAATCCAGAGGTAAATTAAGTTTTTCATAAATTTCTCTTAAGGTTAAATAAAAATGGGGGTCACGAGTAATATACGAAGCTATTTTTACTGTAAGCAACGTACCAATACTCACTATTTGGCCATGAGTAGGCTTCTCAGTCGGATAGTTGTACATTTTTTCCATGGTATAATAAAGTTTGTGCTCACCACCAGTTTGACGATGGTTTTTATTGATTTCAAGTGACATCTCGAAAATATATTTTGCAAGTAAAATAAGATTTTCCATAGAATAAATTTCATTAGAAGACTTGTTTTTGATTATATCTAATAACTCCAATACGGGTGTCACCCATGGTGTAATCTGTTTTATAGTGTCAATTAAATTTGAATTTTCTGACAGTAGATTGGCATTCGAAATAAAATCAAGAGCTGCGCTTATATTCCCAAATAAGTCTCCATAACCTGAACTTGTCCATTTGATATTATCGTTTCTGTTAGTTTCCATTAATGTAGTTGTTGATATAATACACTTACTCGGTGCAACTGTTCTAAATGCTTTATTTTTACCATCGTAGTCCTTTAGAATACTTAAATCAACTCCAATGCATGAAGTGGAGAGGATTGTCGGTATTACTATTAATGACTTATTTTTAATTTGAAGTTCAGCTGCGACTGCTCTTGCAATATCTAGCGAAGTACAGCCACCAATCCCATAGATTGTTAAATTGTCTAAAGATTTAGAGTTATATTTTTTTATAATATTATCGGCCGTTTCCTTTTTATTATTTTTAATTAGGATGCCATCAAACTTTTTTAATAAATCCTCATTATATGAGTCTACAATAAGAAGTTTGTTATCATTTTTAAAAAATTTTATAATATTTTCAATTGGCTCTTTAGTAATAATAAAAGATGGTTTTTTATTTCCATCCATCTCTTTATTTTTCAACATATTAACACCAATTATAACTATATATGGTATTATATTTAAATATTTACTACTATATTATTTAGTAGTGATTTGTATGGAAAATATAAATGACGTTGCAAAAGCGCTTGTTTCTGCAGGCCTTTCTGCAAAAGAAGCAGTTGTATATCTTGATCTTTTATCAAATGGGGAAAGCCAAACGGGTAAAATATGTGAAAGAACGAGGATACCCAGTTCATATATATATGGAATTCTTAGCAACTTGATGAAAAAAGGTTTGGTTAATTATAAACTGGTTAACAACATTAAAGTTTTCCGTGCTTCTGAGCCAGATGCTCTTCTACAACTTTTTGAAGAAAAGGAAAAAGCATTAAAAAAAGAGAAAGTTAAAATGGCAGACTACATCGCCAAAATTAAGTTAATAAAACCAAAAGAAGAACGCCTATCTGATTTTAAATATTTTCAGGGACTTAGAGGTATTAAATCTCTTTATACTGAAATAATAAATTCTTGGAAAAAAGGGGATGAATATTATATTGCTTCAGCACCACAGGAATCTTTCTTTAGACTTGAGGCTTTTTTTATAGAGGTAGTACATAGAAAGAGAATAAACGATGGGGTAAAACTAAAAATAATAATCAACCAAAATAGTAAAAAATGGGGATTAAAAAGAGCTAGAATGCCTCTGACTGAGGTTCGTTATCTTGACATTGATACAAAAACAGAATATGGTGTGCTAAATGAATATTTTTTTCTTGTTAACTATGGGTTAGAACCTTACGGTTTGCTCATAAAAGATAAAAATTTTGCTGAAACATATAAAGTATTTTTTGATCTTCTTTGGAACCAAGCAAGACCCCTCTAGCATTTATTTATTATTTAGAAGATAATCTTTTTTGTTGTTTTACTTATACAAAATCTTTTTTGTATATCTCTTTTTCTTTCTTTTATATTTTTTTCAAACTCTTTTTGTTTATCGAGAACAAAAGAAACATTTTGATTTGCTTTTTCTTTTGCACTGCGCATGCAATTAATTAGACCAAAAGTTTCATCATCATTAAGTTGTTTTATTTTTGCAAAATAGGTAATAAGAGGTGCAAAAAAATCTAATTTATGTTTTTGAAGAGCAACCGCATCTAAATTCCATATCTCAAAAGCAAACGTAATAAATTCTTTTGCGAGCATTTCACCTTTTGTTTTTCCAAAAAAATTAACGGTTTCTTCAATAAAAACCGCAACAAAAGAATTATTTTCGCTCATATATTATATTAAGTTACAACAATATTATAAATTCTACTGTTTTTGAGTCAAGGCATTTGTTTTTATATATAACTATTCTAAACTCCATAAAAGGTGTAAATATGAAAATTTCAGAACTTCGCCAAGGGTCTTACAGTGGTTCTGTTGAAGGGGAAATAGTTAAATTAGATGAACCAAAAGAACTGCAATCAAAATTTGGTAAAAAATTGGTTGTGGCAAACGGTATTTTAAAAGATGATAGCGGAGAGATAAATATCGCATTATGGAATGAGCATGCAACAGCGTTTGCTCAAGGGGATAAAGTAAGGATAACAAATGGGTGGGTTTCAGAATTCAAAGGAGAATTAAAACTCTCTCCAGGAAAAAATGGCACAATTGAAAAAATCTGATTTTTTTTCTTTATTCTTAAAATAATTTAGAAATTCTAAAAATATTTTAGTATTAATTTAAAAGAGTTGATGAATAAACATTATAATATATTCAAATATTTTAATATTATTAAAACCACGTCGCTAAAATAAATTTTTTGATTTTTTGATCGTAAAAATACCTATTAAGCATAAAATAAATACTAAAAAAATTTATACTTTTTACCACCAAAAAATCTGTCTAAAATAATTATTTACTTATAAAGTAAACCAAAACAGAAATTTAAGATTTTGAAAATATTATAAGTTTACTATAGCAATATAATAATTTATTAATTTCTTTGTTTTTAGGTGTTTATCAATAAATAATATATATTCTGTTTTCAAAATTTTCCAAATAACATTGTAATAGTAAACCAATAAACAAAAATCAGATTTATATGACCAAAAAATAGTTTACCATTACAATAAATAAACCTTAAATAACAATTTAAAATTAATATATGTTTACCATATAAGTAAATAATATAATTTCATACCAAAATAATATTAGAATTTCTAAAAAATTTTTAGTTTTTTATAAAATGCAAATAGGAGCAAAAATAATAAAAAGAAAGAGAAAAAAATTATGACTAAAATAAATTTGTAAATATTATTTTAGTATCTTGATCTTCTTGGTCTATAGCAATTTCTGCAATAAACCGGCCTTCCCTCAGCAGGTTTAAAAGGAACCTGGCAAGGTTGCCCACATTTTGAACAGACAGCATCATACATTTGTCTTGCTGGTCTGTCTGATCCACTCATTTCATCTTCACTCATTTTTTCACCTATTTTATACTCTACCCAAACGAAAAATCAAATTGATAAATCGCATGGGTTGTAATTTATTTGTGAATCTACTTATTTAAATACCTTTCCATTATTTTATCTATATTTCTATAAATATTTTAGATTTTCTAATATATTATTAGATAAACACAGACAATCAAGAGGTAAAAGATATAATTAAAATTTTTGTGCTTAAAAACTTTAAACATGGATGCACTCGAAGCAATAAAAAAAAGACATTCAGTTAGAGAATATTCAGATAAACCTGTAGAAAAAGAAAAATTAAAAGCAATTCTTGAAGCTGCGATATGTGCGCCTTCTGGAATGAACAGACAACCGTGGCATTTTTTAGTTGTAGCTAATCCAGAAAACAGAAAAAAAGTATTATCCGCAAATCTTATAGTGAACAAATGGATGAATACCGCGCCAGTTATAATAATAGCGCTTGCAGACAAAGAATCCTTTTATGGACGAGAAGAACAAAAGACCTATCTTTTTGACTTGGGCTTGGCTGTAGAAAACTTACTAATTGCGGCTACTGCTTTGGGGCTAGGGACGTGCGTAACAATCGGTTTTAACGAGCAAAAATTAAGAAGTATTTTACAGATACCGCAAAGATACATACCAATTGTTGTTATCGCTGTTGGATACGAAGCTTCAAATAAAGTTATTGAACCAATAATAAAAGGCATAACCCATTCAATCAACAAAAAGAAAGATTTTGATGAAGTTGTTTCTTTTGAGGAAATAAAATAATTATTTGAGTATAACAAAATCGATTACTACTTGCACAACACGAGGTGCATAAGGACGTACAATTTTTCTATTTATTATTTTTACTTTTTCATTGCCATATTGCTTTATTTTTTGCTCGAGTTCAAAAAAAGGGTCGTTTTCTGGGCCAAAACCATATATGTGCACAATGCAGCCATTTTTTGCACCTCTAAAAGCAACGTCTAAAAATTTGTCTGCACTTTTTGGCAATGGCATTAAAATTCGATCAGCATAGTCTCTGTATTTTTTAGTTACTATCTCGCGAGCATCCCCTTCTTCTACAATAATATTATTTACCTTATTTAGACTAATATTTTCTTGCATATAATTAACGGCTACCGGATTAAGCTCTATTGCGACTATTTCAACTGATGGCTGCTTTTTTGCTATGACTAATGGAAACGGTCCTACACCAGCAAACAACGCGAGTATTTTCTCGCCTGGGCGAACCTGCTCTGCAATTCTCTTTCTCTCCGCACTAAGCCTTACTGAAAAATAAACCTTTGCAACATCTAATTTCATTTTACAACCATGTTCTTTGTATATTGTTTCAGTGCGATTTTCACCAGCAATAACTTTTAGTGGCCGTACTCTAAAATCCCCACTAACCGCACCCATCTTTTTGGCTACTACTTTAACATTTCTGTGTACTTCCATGATGGCATTAGCTAAAACTTTTTCATACTTCTCTGTATTTTCTGGAAAATCGACTATGGCGATATCTCCGACTATATCAAATGAAGAATATAAAAGTTCGGCATTCTCTTTTCCTATCTTTTCTTGCAGTATATCTTTTACATTTTTCTTTTTGCTGACCATGCCCTCTCGTTCTACTAAAGTCCATTTTCCTCTTGGTTTCTTAGAAATAGGAATGAAAACATAGTCACCTTCGTTAAAACACCTAAAACCATCTGCAT
>JAVZJR010000006.1:0-9013 GCA_038870635.1 Candidatus Bilamarchaeaceae archaeon
ATAACTCAATAGGTGGTTTCCAGTTATATTATCATTCAATAATACAATCACCAAGCAATAATAACACATTCATAAATAACACTGCAGAGAACAATGTTAACTTTGGCTTCTTTATTTATCAGTCATCAAACAACACATTCTCAAATAACACCGCAAGATACAATAGTAATGCTTCTTTAATTATATTGGAAAACTCATTAAATAATACAGTTGAAAATAATGAATTTTATAACAGTACATTTATAGTTGTAATAAACAACTCTCATTATAACAACATAGCAAATAACTTAATTTACAACTCTTCACAGGATTGTGTTGCATTAATGTATGGAAGTGAGAACAATACTTTAGCAAATAATATCATTCGTGATTGTGGTTATCATGGCGTAGAGGTAAACTATGAAGCAATACGTACAACCATTTTCAATAATACGATATATGACACAACTGCTAATGGTATAGATATCACAAAAAGTCGTAGCAATATTATTTCTAATAATAACATTACTAACTCATCTGTTGCAATATCGTTAGACCGTGTCAATAATAGTCGTATGGATAAAAATGTTATCTTTAATAATAGGGATGCTGGCTTTATAGTTACTTTCCTTTCATTTTATAATATAGTCAGTAATAACACAATACAAAATAGTTCTGTTGGGATATTTGTAGATGGTTATGCATTTAATAACAACCTTACTAATAATACAATATCAGAGAGTAATGTCACTGCTGTCGCTCTTGTGGACCAAAACAATACCATAATTAGAAATGACCACTATCACAATAATACCTTAGATTTATTTGTTAATAATAGCTTAACATATTCGACTGTATTCACACTCATAGATGTGAAATTTGACAATCCATTTGGAGATTCTTCACTCAGAAATTATTCACTTATATCTTTGTCCGACGCTCTAGCTGAAAATGAATCTTATTATATTAATTGGTCGGATAAGCCAACGGGAACGCTACCAACTGATTATACATTCTTTGGAAAGAGTATCATAATAGGAAACCTATCAGAAGTATCAATAAATTCAATAACTTTGAAATGGGATGCTTCAGAAGAAGGCGGATACGCTCCTGCAAGATTTGAACTATGGAAAAATAACGGTAGCGAATGGGTGTATAAAGTGCCAAGCCAAGCAGTAAGTCCAAACGCACGCACTATTACCATAAATAATCTTAATAATTTTAGCGCTTTCAGCATACTCCAAGCTCCATCTCCACCACCTACACCTGGCGGCGGAGGTGGCGGCGGATGCTCAAGATATGTTGATATCATCTATACAACAGACTGCGCGAACGATATAATAACTATAAAATTGGTTTGGAAACTAACTGGGGAACCGCTTAAAAATGCGGCTGTTGAATTGATAAGCAGAGAGATTGGCACGGTTTATCTTACTACAAACGCAAGCGGAGAGGTTTCTTATAAGGTGCCTATCGCATTAGAAACTATGGATTACACTATTGAGTTTAGAGAAACTGGCTCTTATTGCGCTGCGACAAAAGAATTCCAATACAATTCTTGTCCAATAGGTTGCAGAGACAGCAGTGAATGCGCTGATAATGAATATTGCGAAAAAGAAAGCGGTAAACAATTCGGTGTCTGCAAACCTGTAAAATGCGATTGTGGCGAAGTAAGAGACCATGAATGCTACAATTATGATTGTTGCTCTGATTCTCAATGTGCTCCTAATGAATACTGCGATATAAGCAGCCATATCTGTAAGGAGAAACCGAAATGTATAGGAGATGATTGTTGCGCTTCTGATGAATTCTATAATAAAAATACTGGCGCATGCGAGAAAATAAAGAAAGGAAGATGTGGCTATATCCAAGATCATAAATGGTATGATTACGAATGCTGTGATGATAGTGATTGTAAAGGCGATTACCAAATCGTTACCAAGAAAGAAGGATTCATTGGAGATATGCACAAATTCATAATAACCGGCCCTTATTGTGAACAGCATACTTGTCGCATTGGTCCATTGGCCAACCGCAACGTAAGCATTGAAGATCCATTGGGTAAAAAGATTGTAGTTGAAACTTCTGCTACTGGCGATGGCCAGTTCTTACTTGAGAATGCTGGTGAATATGTAATTAACTTTATTACACAACAGAAAATAGGCGCAAACGCAACCGTGGTTAGTATAAAAGAAGAAAAGCCACCTACGCAACCTTATATTGCATTATTGGATGAAGTTAAGAATTGCTGGTGGTTGCTGTTATTGCTATTGCTTGTGATAGTGATAGGTTATATAATCTATAAGCGAAAGGTTGGAGAGAAATATAAATTCAGAAGATAGTATTTAGACTACTTCCGAGCCTGATTTGTGCGTTTCCTCTACGCCGTAATCCGCCATACTGCTCTTCCACCAATTGCCATACTTCTCCTTTAATTGCTCCTCTATTGGCCTTCCAAGTTTTATGGCCGCGGCTATATGCTTTTTCTCTATTAATTCACTTTCTTCTTTTTTGGCTAAATCTCCTGCCAACTTTATAATACCAGCCAAATTTCTTAATCTTAAGGTCAATCCATCTACGTTATCTACTATTTTTGCAATTCTTTTTGACTCTTTTATTATCTCTTCTATCGCGCCTTTGCTAGCGTGAGGAATCTTTCCGTCTTTTTCTATTTCCTGTGCTATAAATTGAATTGTTTTTTCTATGTTTTTTTGATTCTCTGCCATCCAACTATTTATCAGTATCTCATAACCATCTCCTCTTATTCTTGAACGGAAAGGTGGAATAATGTATTTCAAATCATTGATGTTTGTTGCACCAACAAATATGAAATCGCACGGCACGCTCTCTACTCGAACTGCTGCGCCACTGCTCATTGGATTGTGCCCGACAATAGTGAAAACTTTTTCTTGCATTGCAGTAAGCAAATGTCGCTGAACTTCGCCAAGGGTTGAAAGCTCGTCAACGAACAACACACCTTCATGCGCCATATGGACGGCACCAGGTAAAACCCTAAGGTAAGTAGGGGTGCCTATTTGCTGATGTCCGCCGTATGGGTCGTGTTTTATATCACCTAAAAGTTCGGTTTCTGTTGCTCCAGTAGCCTGAACAAAAGTGGAGCGATTTAACGGTACGATTATATTTCTTTTTGTTTTTCGTACTTCTTCTACTTTTTTTAACTCTTCTTGAGTTAGCATTATTATCTGTCCATCTTCGTTTCTTTCATAAACTATTATTTCACTTTTTCCATCGAATCTTCTTCGTGTAGTTGCAACCATTGGTTTACCTGTTAATTCTGCTGCTCTTTCAAAAGGGCCTGGAAAGAATTTTTCTGCTGAGCATATCGGGCAAATTTTTTCATTATAATCGCTAAAAGAACCACACCTTTTGCATCTAAAACCAAGCCTCTCTGCAACAAAAACAGGCACATCATATGGTGATACTGGCTGCCCATACTTTTTTTTGTTTTTTTCCTCGTTTTCTATCTGTTCTTTTGTTCTTATCTCAACTATTGGCTTTTCAGAGTTTTGAGGGTTCTCTAAAACAGATATCTCTTGTTTTGGTTTAGGCATAACACTTGCTATTGCTTTTGCTATCATGCTTTTACCAGTTCCAGGCGGACCTACTAAAAGAAGATGCCTTCTTTGAACAGGAATTATCTTAGCTATTTCAACTGCCTCATCTTGCCCTATTATTCTTTCAAAAGGGTCTTTTGGTATCCTAACCTCAAAAGTGCTATCGTAAGGTATTTTCATTTTAATCAAAAATATTTGGATGTTGCTAAATAAAAATGTTGTGTTTCTAATAGCCATCTATGAATAAGAGAAATAACGTTTTACTTTTAATCAATGCATTTATATCGATTATTCTAGTAATTGCATTACTTTACTATGCAGGGATTGGTGATGTTTTTAAAAATGTCGAAAGAATAAACCTTTTTTATCTTTTTTTGGCTGGTCTTTCTCTTATTGCGGTGGATTTTGCGATGGCTTTTAGGATAAAAGTAATGCTTGAAGGAATGGCCCAGAAAACTGCATTTTTGAATATTCTAAAATCGCATTTTGTTGGTATGTTAACATCTAATTTTACACCTGCTCGCGCAGGTTATTTTGCAACAGCTGCAAATCTTCGTTTAAATTATAAGATTAAATCAGAAAGCGCTCTTCTTTCGATTTTTGGTCCTCAGATATATGATTTTACTGTTAAGATTGTTTTTGGCGCAATTGCCTTAGTCTATCTTTTGAATGTAATTGGAGAAAGAATAGAAAATAATCTGATCGCTTTTCTTGGCGTGTTAGTTTTATCCCTCATGGTTGCGATTATGTTGCTTCTTCTTTTTTCTAAAAAATTTCTTCTATTGTTTTCCTTTTCAAAATCAATACCTTTTGTCTGTAGGGTGTATGCCATATTCGAAAGAATGCAAGAGCACTCCCACCACTTAGTTCGAAACTCGAGCAAAATTATAGGTTTAACTGCCATTTCATTTATCGCAAAAGCGCTAGAATGGTTTTTTATAGCAAAAGCGTGTAGTATTGAGCTTAACGTTGGTTTTCCTGAGATTCTTTTTTTCTTTCTTCTACAACCACTAGTAACAATATTGGATTTTATACCATTTCTTACTATAGCTGGCCTTGGTTTAACAGAAGGCGCCAATATTCTTGTTCTTGGATTGTTTGGCGTTAGCAGTGCCCAAGCTCTTCTTTTCTCTCTTCTAACAAGGTTTATGTTGGTTTTCGTTCATTTGCCAGCCATTGGCGAGGCATTAAAAATATATTCTGCTAAGTGATTTTTATGGATTTTTTGTCGCTTTTGCTATTTTTAGTTCCCATATACGTTGCTAATTCCTCTCCTGTTGTACTTGGAGGGGGCTACCCTCTTGACTTTTATAAGAACTTTATAGATGGGCGACGAATATTGGGCGATGGAAAAACAATAAAGGGTTTTATTGCAGGGATTGTTTGCGGCAGCTTAATAGGTGTTTTTATAGCTGATTTTTACTTATTGCCGTTTTTTTCTGATAAAATGGCACAAGTATTAGGTTCGCTTGCGCTAGCATTTGGTACAATGGTCGGCGATTCTCTTGGTAGTTTCATTAAGAGAAGGGCAGGTGTAGGAAACGGTAGACCATTCTTCTTAGACACAATAATTTTTCTTCTAATTGCTTTGCTTTTTGTTTACCCATTCGCTTTACCCAGTTTGTATGCATTTGAAAATTTAGTTTTTGTTTTTGGTTTAACTATTATTTTACATCCTTTGGCTAACTTTTTTGCCAATAGGGCGGGGTTGAAGAATGTTCCGTGGTGAAATAAAAATAGAAGATGTTAAGGCAGCACTATCTAATGGAAAAGCTGAAAAGATAAAAGAAGAAATAGAATATATTAGGTTCAAAAAACCTTATAAAAAAATTGAGAGGGGAACGGTAATAACAAAAGAAAGAATAATCTGGGGTTATCCACACATTCCAAGAATTTTTAATTTAGATAAAGGTATACTGAGAAATATAAAAACAGACATTTTCTATGTTGAAGAAAAAATAGATGGATACAATTTGCGTATCGCACAAATAGAAGGCAAATTATATGCTTTTACTCGTGGCGGCTACGTTGACCCTTTTGCTACGGAAAAAGTTCGTGGCTTTAAGGAAATAAAAAAATTTTTACAAGATTATCCAGATTTTGTTCTTTGCTGTGAGATGATAGGGAATACGCCTTTCACGGAGCCGACAGATAACTTTGATGTTAGGCTTTTTATTTTTGACATAGACGATGGGAAGAGGTATCTACCGCCTCTTCAGAAATATGATCTTATCAGGAAGTATGGTTTGGATTCTGTTCCATTTTTGGGCAGATTCTCAAAATCAGATATTCGTTTATTGAAAAAACAGGCTTATTATTTAAATAAAAGCGCTAAAGAAGGGATGGTTATAAAGAGTGCGGACCGCTTACAGGTAGTTAAATTTGTTACCCCTGCTGCTGATATTCAAGATATAGAAAAAGGTGCATATACTTTTTTTGATTTACCAGATGGCTTCTTTATGCAAAGGTTATTGCGAAGTGCATTTTTTATAAAAGATTTTGAACTTAATCAAGAAGAGTACTCTTCTTTGATAGGAAAGGCTTTTGAGAAAGGATTACAAAAAGCATTGAAAACTGTTTGTAGTGGTGGTGAAGTAGAAGAAGAATACCGTATAATAGTGCAAGACCCAAAAATATTTAATACACTTCTCTCCCATATGGGTAAAGAAGTTAGTGTTAAACTCCTCTCCACAAAAAAAGACGGCGATGTTTTTGAAATACGTTTTGTTAAATTATATAAGAAAACAACTAAAATGTTGAGAGATTTTATTGAAGGAAAAGGACAAATTGATTAGAGGTGAAATTATGGATTTATTTGTATGGGTTTTACTTGCTTTGATTGCTGATTCTTTGATTGGTCTTAGCGGTGCAGTTGTGCTCTTGTTACAAAATGAAAAAAAGATAAAGTTTCTATCATTCCTTCTTGTGGCATTTGCTGCAGGTGCTTTGCTCGGGGGCGGTTTTTTACATCTTATCCCAGAAGCTGTTGAAAGTTTAGAAGATGTTTTTCTTGTTTTTGTGTTAGTACTTGTTGGTTTTGTTATTTTTCTTGTATTAGAAATTGCCCTTCATTGGCATTCTTGTGAAGAGTGCAAAATTCATCCATTTAGTTATCTTGTTTTGTTAGGGGATGCACTACATAATATTATAGATGGTATAATAATAGCAACTGCTTTTTTAGTTTCTATTCCAGTAGGAGTAATAACTACGATGGCCATAATTCTTCATGAGATTCCTCAAGAATTAGGTATATTTGGTGTTCAGGTTTACAGTGGTATAAAGAAAACAACTGCTCTTAGGAATTCTTTTATAGCACAACTCAGTTGTGTTATAGGTGGTCTTGCTGCTTACTTTTATATTGGGGCGGTGCAAGGCCTTTCTTATTACATTCTTCCTTTTGCTGCCGGTGGTTTTATCTACATCGCAGCATCTGACCTTATACCAGAACTACACAAAGAGAACAAAGAAAAGAAAATACTTGGTTTTGCAGTATTCTTTTTAGGTTTACTTTTTATGTATCTATTGCATTTAGTGGAGTTGTAATATGGCAAGGAAAAACGTTTTAATACTTGGGGCAGCTGGCCGAGATTTTCATAATTTTAATGTTTTTTTTAGAAATAACAAAAATTACAATGTAGTTGGTTTTACTGCGGCTCAGATACCAAACATAAGCGGAAGAGTTTATCCACCTAAATTAGCAGGACCGGCATATCCCAAAGGCATTCCTATCTATGATGAGAACGATTTAGAGAAAATAATAATTGAGAAAAAAGTAGACCAAGTTTATTTTTCTTATTCTGATGTGTCGTATTCGCATGTTATGCGACTTGCTTCTCGAGCGCAGGCTGCAGGCGCGTCTTTTTGTCTTTTAGGACCAAAAGAAACAATGCTTAAAAGTTCTAAGCCAGTTATTGCTATATGCGCAGTACGAACTGGAAGTGGAAAAAGTCCTTTAACAAAAAAGATATCTCTTTTACTTAAGCAAATGGGAAAAAACGTCGTTGTTATCCGCCATCCCATGCCATACGGAGATCTTGAGAAGCAAACCGTTCAACGATTTAGCAGTCTTTTTGATCTTGATAAGCATAAATGTACTATAGAGGAGCGTGAAGAATACGAGCCCCATATAAATAATGGCATAACTGTTTACGCCGGCGTTGATTATGAAAAAATTCTCAGAAAAGCTGAAAAAGAAGCCGATGTTATTATATGGGATGGAGGCAATAATGACTTTCCTTTTTTCAAGCCCAATCTTCTTTTCGTGGTTGCAGATTCCTTAAGAGCAGGGCATGAGTTAGGTTATTACCCCGGCGAGACGAATTTTAGGATGGCTGATGTTATAGTTATAAATAAGTTTAGCGAAAATAATAATGGTGCAGAGATTATAAGAAAGAATGCGCTTTCTTTTAATCCGAATGCGTTGATTGTTGAGACTGATTTAGAGATTGTTCCAGATGAGCAAATTGAAATTAGGGGAAAAAAAGTAATAGTAGTTGAGGACGGACCCACAGTAACTCATGGTGAAATGGCTTTTGGTGCAGGTTATAAATATGCAAAAGAAAATGGTGCGATTATTATACCGCCTCGTGACTTTGCAGTTGGAAGTATAAAAGAAACTTTTGAGAAATACACTCATTTAAAAGAGGTGCTGCCTGCGATGGGCTACTATGGAAAACAATTGCAAGACTTAGAGGAGACTATCAATAATAGCCGTGTTGATATTGTTATCTCTGCCACTCCAATAAATCTAAAACGCGTTTTGAATATAAAAATACCTATACTTCACGTGACTTATAATATAAAAGAAAGAGAAGAGGGTGTTCTAAAGAATCTAATAAAAAAATTTTTAAATGGACTCAGAGGGATTTGAACCCCCGGCCTCTCGCGTGCAAGGCGAGCGCTCTACCACTGAGCTATGAGCCCAAAAAAGGTGCGTATTTGCGCACCTTGAAAGATATCAAGAAGGGGATACGTATGTTACAGAATCCCCGCGCAACAATATAGTGCCTATACCTCTTTTTACTTCTCCATTTTCCATTTGTTCGGCTTTTTCTAATACAATATTCATGTGTACATCATAGGCTACCATTAAGCCTCGAAATTCATATCCTCCTTTCATACCAACAATTACTGTATTGTTTAACGCATTGTTTAGGATATCAAATGGTCTTTTTTCTGGCATATTTTTTCCACCTCTAAAAAACAAAAAGGTATAATATCATATAAGAGCAACTTTTTTAATACTACCTTAAGTTAAAAGAGATACTATTGGACATTTATAGTTTTTGTAAACAATTCATCGTTTACAATCTGTGCTTTATGGCCACGGTGGTGTAGTGGTTAGCATGGGGGCCTGTGGTGGTTTATTTTAAAAAACCGCCGAAAGCCCTAGACCCGAGTTCGAATCTCGGCCGTGGCCTTGCTGATTTTTTGTTAGAAAACGTTTTGCTGAGATTCGA
>JAVZJR010000006.1:9111-25995 GCA_038870635.1 Candidatus Bilamarchaeaceae archaeon
GAACGAGGAGAGGAGAATCTCGGCCGTGGCCTTGCTGATTTTTTGTTAGAAAACGTTTTGCTGAGATTCGAACGAGGAGAGGAGAATCTCGGCCGTGGCCTTGCTGATTTTTTGTTAGAAAACGTTTTGCTGAGATTCGAACGAGGAGAGGAGAATCTCGGCCGTGGCCTTGCTGATTTTTTGTTAGAAAACGTTTTCTAATTTTTTACTTTTTTTATAAACCAGTCGATTTAACTTTTAGAAAATTCTGAATTATTTAATATTTTATGATATAGATGAAGTTGAATTTTTTTAATCTATAACTACCTACGGAGCATGGCGCCAAGACGTGAGATATAGAATAAATAAATTTTTTAGTTAGTTTTATCTTCTTAGGATGTGCGCCGCGCAAGTACTACTTTTGTGTAGTGAGCTTGTCATAGGCCGTATTTTCGTTATAAACATCAACATCTTTATCTGTTTTGGTTTTGGCTGCACCTAAATAACTACTTTATTTTTGTGTTCTATAAATTACCTCTTCAGTGTTATAAACACTGTCGTCCAGAAGTTTTTTCTATATACTCACTATATGTTTCATAACGCTGTTTTTACCTTTGCTTTTTAACTTCTTATTCTAAATAATCGTACATTCTATTGAGCTATATTTTGTATTTTAATATGTAATTTTTAACTCATCATAGATTTGCACACTATCATAGTTAATAATATATTTTCCAAACAAACTTCTTATTTCTCCAAGAATTTGTCTTAATCTTGTATGAGATTGAACCTCAATATCAAGTCCTACATCATATTTACCAAGATATTTGACGTAATAAGTTATGTTTGGATTGCTCAATGCATATCTATATATTTTGGGTGTAATATTTACGTCTTTTAAGCTAATCATTACATTATAGTAAGAATACCCTATTTTTTGTAGATTTATTCTTGGTCTAAATGTGAGAATAACTCCTTTGTTGACCAGTTCTTTTATTCTATATCGAACAGCCTCTGGTGTTAAACCAATATACTGGCTTATCTCAACATTACTAGCTCTTACATTTTGTTGCAAGAAATCAAGAATTTTGAAATCAGTTTCGTCGCAAAGGTTTTTCGGGGCCCCTTTATAAAAAACTTCATCTCTTTTCATAATCGGAAATTTTGTTATGAGATAATCTCTTCTTAGCGCGTGGTTTTCTGTAATAAAAATTATATCCCTCATATAGAGATACTGACCATACTTACTTAAAAAAGTATTAAAAAAATCTCCAAAATCAACTTCATTTTTGAACCAAACTATTATCATTAAATCATAGGTACCTTCTGTCTTTGCAATCCATCCGACTTCCTTTATGCTTAGAAGATACTGAAGCAAATCACTCTCGATTTCATTTGTTATGCTCTGATATTTTAGTACTATCTTGTAGCTCATCATACCTGTTTTGGTTGTATCGGGAATAAAATAGTAACCTTGTATTACGCCAAGTTTTTCAAGTCGTTTTAGTCTATAGTTAAACACATCTTTATTCATTTTAAGCTTCTTAGCAAGTGCATTAATATTATCTCTTGCATAAAAATCTAATGCATAAATTATCTCAAAATCTTTAGCTTTTAATTTTTCCATATTTCAATTATAACAAATTAATTTTAAAAATTTTTGTTTTTTGATAAAATTTTTTCAATAATATTTATTTATAAGAAAATACCTAAGTTAACATATGGAACCAATATTTAACACTAATAAAGAACGTGCCGAGAGGTTGGGATTAAAACCAGCACCAACCATTAAAGGTTATTATTTTGATAAAGACGTAATTGCAGAAACAATTAGAAATAATATATTTTTTACAAAAGGTAAGGCTGAAAAACCAGCACTTCTAGGACTTTTTATTGAATCTGCTCCATTTTGCAACTTAAGATGCCCGCACTGCTACACCGATGCTTTTAAAAGTAATGAAAAATTATCTTTAAATAGCTATAAATTAGAAATCTGGAAAAGAAATGTTGAAATTGCTAAAGAGTTTGGAATTAAATCTGTTGTTTTTGCAGGTCGTGGAGAACCACTGCTTGACCCGACTGTTGTAGAAATGTTAAAATATATAACAGATATCGGCCTATGGGCAGTTGTGTTTACAAATAACACACAAATTGATATTAAAATTGCTGAAATGCTCTATAATCTTAATGTTTCTATTATAGCAAAACTTGGTTCACTTAACCCAGAAAAACAGGATAAATTGGTTGGAAAAAAGGGTGCTCACATAAGTATCTATAAAGGATTAGCAAATTTGCTTCAAGTAGGTTTCAATAAAGAGGAGGGAAGACTTGGTATAGATGCTACAGTAATACGAAGCAACTTAGATGAATTATTGGATATATTTATATTTTGCAGAATTAACGGTATAATACCATACTTTGAATTTTTGATAGAAGAAGGAAGAGCAAGAAAATGGAAAGATTTTGCAGATGAAAATCTAACAAATGCAGAAAAAATAGAATTTTTTGAAAAGCTAAGAGACATTGATGAAAAAGTATTTGGTTACTCGTGGGTAATAGAGGATGGTATATTCATACTGGCTTATGAACGATGCAATAAAGGAAAAACAATGATAACAATAAGGGACGATTTAAAAGTGGATTCTTGCGTAAATGTCTTTCAGGATGGATGGCTCGGGAGCTTAGAAAACTCTGATTTAAAATCAATATTAAACCGTCAGAACATTGCAAAATTAATAAACGCAACAAATTGTTGCACAAAATGTGGTGTTATTAGAGAAATGCTACCTCAATCTATTTGACTTTGGTCAATTTTCTTCATTAAGATGCCATTTTATTTAAAAAGAAGAAATTCTTTATTTTATGCTGTGGAAATAGCCTTCTTTATCTCTGGTAAATTTATGCCCGGCGATTTGACATATCCAAACATCTCCATTTTGCTTTAAAGGAGAATACAATCCTTTTTGTATATGGCATTCTGGGCAGGTTGGCATAACATCACTTCCTAATGGTCGCGGGAAATATTAAATTATGATACTTTTTTAAAAGTGCTTGCTTGCATTTTTTTATGCAAAAATTACGGGAATACTTGCGAGAAAAAGATGGGATTTACTTTATAGATGATAAAAATAATCTTTACTATGAAAAAGAAAACGGAGAAATCGTAAAGCTATCTTTGTTTAGAGACCATTTTTACAACATAAGAATTTACAACAAGGTACCTGTTCTTGAAATAGATGGGTTAAGAATGCAAGTTATGAAAGGTTTCAAAAATCCTCGTGAGTACTCTGAAAAAGTCATAAAAAATTTAGGCATAAAGAAAAAAAGTGTTGTTTTAGATACATGCATGGGTTTAGGTTATACTGCTTTAGCAGCAGCAAAAAGTGGTGCTATAGTGTTTACGATAGAATACAGCAGTGCTGTTATTGAACTTGCGAAGTATTGCCCACACAGCAAAGAGATTTTCAAAAATGATAATGTGTGTATTATAAATGGTGATGCCTCACAAGAGATAAAAAATATTGATGATGGTTATTTTGATTTTGTGATTCACGACCCGCCAAGATTTACGCACGCCCCCCAACTTTACTCCCTTCAATTTTATAAAGAACTCAAAAGAGTTATGAAAAAAAGAGGAAGACTTTACCATTATGTTGGTTCTGTAGGTGCGAATAGGAAACGCCGTAATATTTGGGCCGAAATCACTATGAGGTTACGCCTCGCAGGTTTTATAGATATAAAGAGAGATCGCTTGCTACAAGGAATTTTTGCAAAGGCATAAGTTTATATTCTTCTTTTTCAATTAAATAAATATGGTAAAAGAAATATGTATGCTTATTTTGCTTTTTGCATTTTTTGGTTGTATTACTCAAGAAAAAGTAGAGAATAATGATAGCGAGCAGTATACAATTACACATAAAGATTGCGAGGGTTGTTATACAGAAGAAAGCAGTAAATCAATAAACACAATAATCGTAGAAGATCAAAAAGACAGTACTACTCTAAATGAAACATTGATAAACGTAACAGATAATAAAACAGAGATTATTGAGGAAGAAGAGCCTATCAAAAACACAACTCCTGACGAAGAAGTTGCTGACGATACTACTGAGAATGACATTCAAAAGGCAAGATGTAACGGTCCTTCTAATTACAGCAACATTTATACATCAGAAAAAGTAACTTATGACTATCGAGTTTATGAAGACGTATGTGTTAGATGGGATACTGTGAAAAAGTTTTATTGTCAAAATGATACTTTAAAAGAAGCAAACCTCAATTGTCCACCTGGTTACTGGTGCCAGTATGGGGCGTGTGTTGAGTTTAGTGGTTCATGCACAGATTCTGATGGTAACGATACTTCTAAATTTGGATATGTTGATATTGTGACCTCTCCGTTTTCATCCAGGCGAGAGAGTGATTCGTGTGTTGATGATATGAATCTGTACGAATGGGTGTGCAAAGAAAACGAAGGGGTTCAACTTTTGCTATCCTGCAAATCAGGTTTTAAATGTGTTGACGGGCGATGCGTAAAAAGCAAGTGTAAAGAGACAGATGAAGGCTTAGATCCCTTGGTTTTTGGTTCAACTTCAAACACGATGGAAACAGAAAATGATAAATGCATAGATGACAAGACGTTACGTGAATTCTACTGTTTTGGTGATTCAATACGTTATGTGGATATATTATGTGCAGATGAATGCATAGATAGCTCTTGCAAACCAAAAGAGGGGGGCGGGGATGTACAAGGTTAAGATAATAGATGAAAAGAAAAAAAACAATTTGATGGAGAAATATTATTCTAATAAGTTGTTTGAGCATAAGGCAAACATTCATGGGGTATGTACAAAGATCTTTACTGATAATAAACAGATAGCTGAGATGTGGAAGGAGAATTTTGAGGAAATGCCAGAGTGGGTTAGACCACATACACGTATTTTTGCCATTTCTGATGGAAAACGTCTTGAAGTTCTTTACGAGCCAAATTCAAAAACTGTTTTTATCAAGAATTGCGATTATTATGGTTGGATAAAAAGCA
Source organism: Candidatus Bilamarchaeaceae archaeon (assembly GCA_038870635.1). Taxonomy (GTDB): domain Archaea; phylum Micrarchaeota; class Micrarchaeia; order Anstonellales; family Bilamarchaeaceae; genus JAVZJR01. The sequence goes on from JAVZJR010000006.1 coordinate 14,129, forward strand.
TTGCACTTGGACTTGTAGCAGAGTTTATGGAAGACTTTTTCTCAGAGCATAGAAGATACTCCATTCATGGTTCTTTTATCGATCATAATGGAAAAGGAATGGCTATAATAGGTCCATCAGGTTCTGGTAAAACTACCCTCACGTATGGTATATTACTTGATAGAAGCTATAATTTTCTTACAGATGATTGGTTTTTTGTAAGACTATTCGATGATTCTATAAAGGTTTATTCTTCAGAGAAAAATTCTTATATAAGAAATGATCTTGCAACTAACTGGCCAAAGCTAAAAAATAAACTTGTAACTTTGACATTAGATAATAAACAGAGAGCAATAATCGATGTAAAGAAATTTTTTGGTGCAAAAAGAATCGTTTACGAATCTTCCTTGTGCTTAATCATCCTTCTGATAAGGGATAAAGAAATGCCATTTTTAACAAAATTAGATAGTAAGAAAGCAATAAAATTTATGATAGACAATGATTTTTGCAATCCTCATCAATTATTACGAACAAAAAATAAGATAGCACGCAGAAAGTCGTTCTTTATGAATATTTTCAAAAGAGTGCCAGTTTACCTTCTAAATACAATAGAATCTCCGCAACAGTCTCTTGAAAGATTGAAAAAAATTGCTCGAGACTATCTCTAATCATCTTTATCATTTTTTTTCAACACGGTTCTAGAGAATGGTTTGTTTTTGTTTTTTTGTAGCATGTAGAACGCCAACACCCCTATTAAAATCAAAGAAGCGGCCAGAATATACCACATTGTGTTTGCATTTCCTTTTGTTTTATTTATCTCATCAATTAAAATATTCGCTCCTACTATTGTTTTTATGTAATTCTTTTTATTATACATTTCTTTTAGTTCATTGAGCTTTTTTGTTAATCCATTTAGCTGCTCCACTGAAAGTTCATTCTTTTTATTTTCAATATCATTCTCTGCTTCTTTTATCTTTCTGTATGCGCTTGATGAAAGCATTTCTAAAGTAGAATTCATATCCTTAATCGCAGGGATTAGAACGTCATTTATGCTGCTGTTTGCGTTTTCAATATCGCCATTTTTTATGTACTTTTCTATAGCAGTTATTGTATTTTTTACTTTTTCTGGTTTTGTGTTGAATAATTTTTCAAGGTCAGATTTTAGAGAGTCTTTGTATTCTGTTTCATACTTTAAGAGTAGGGGCTGGGCTGCATCTTTTAATTCATTGAAATTTTTGCTTAATTCTTCTAATGTTTTTTCTTTTGCTAACTTGGAGCTAGAATGCAAATTGTCTAATTCAAGCAGGTCAATAAGCACTGCGATTCCGTCTTCTGCTTTTTGTGTGGCCAGAAGTACATTTATATCTTCCTCGGTTTTCTTTAGAAGTGTTTGTGCTTCACTTATACCAGTCATTTCTCTTTTATAACTTTCATATTTTTTTTGAGCCTCTTTTGCGATTGAGTTTATTTCTTTACTCAGCCAATTCTCATCTATTGCTTTAAGTTTGTCTACTGCTTTTTGTATCTCTTCCAATGATGCGTTATCATCAATTGTTGTTTCATTTAAAATAGATAAAAGAAATTCTTTTCGTGTTCTAAATTTAATCGTTTGACTGTGGTTTTCAAGATTACCTGTTTGTGCTTTTTCTAATGCTTTTTGTAAATCTTCAATCTCTCTTTTTGTTTTTCTACTAAGTTCATAATATTCCTTTAGTAGTTTTGCTTTATTTTTTTCTAATTCTAAATTTTTCTTTTTTATTTCCTCTACTTTAGCCAGAGCTGCGTCTTCTTTACCATTTTTGAGAAGGTTTTCTGCCTCGTTTGCCAAGTTAACTATCTCTTGTTCTTTTGAGTTTTTATATTTATAAATTTCAAAAAGAACGTATTCACTAATGTTGCTTATCGTATAAGATACTAAAATGGTTGCATCTATTCCTTTTTTGAGGTCTTGTAGAAATATTGTATAGCCATAACCATTTTGTTGTTTTACACATTTATGCACTCCGCAATTTATTGACACCGAAGAAGCTATACCGCTATCGATGTTTAGCGGTACTTCTTCTAAATCTATGAGTGGTGTTATCATTACCCTATAACTTACTGTTGCTTTGCTATCTTTTGTTGCTATCTCTGCATCTGTTCTTTCTTCTTTGTAAGCATTATTCATAATATACTCTGTTTTTATCGTGTGCACTCCACTGTTTAGTTTTCTTAATGGGTCCCCATTATCTATTGTTACTCCTTCTATTTGTGGAAGTTTTATTTGGGCATTATCTAATGATAACATTATAACTCTTGTTTCTTTTACTGCTGCTTTTTCATAACCAAGTCCTTTTGCTTTCATTTCTGTACTTTTTGTAGTTGCCAAAACAATTTTTTTCTTGAATGTGATTGTTTTTCTATCAAAAGGTTCTATTGATTTCAATATGATGTAAAGGGTTTTCCCATTTGTTTGAATGTTTAATACATCTTCGCTGCCTGAAACTATATCAGAGTAATAAAATTTGAATTCACCTTCTAATTGAATTGATATTTTTATATTTTTTCCACCATACTTTTGCGGGTTATAGATAGAAACTGTATAAGTTATCTCCGTAGGTTCATCTATGTTTACTGGCGGCATAATCAAAGATGGCTCGATTATGAGTTGATTTGTAATAGCAGCATTTTTCTTTTCTATGTTACTTTCTAAGTCTTCATTTATCTCATCGTACTTTTTGTTAAGTTCATTTAGTTTTCCTACTGCAGAAAGCCAATCTATGCTACCATCTTCTTTAACTATTCCTCTTTCTGAGTTTTTCATTTCATCGAGAAGATCGCTTGCACCAGCAGCTTTTAGTTTTTCTTCTAATTCTTTTCTCTTTTTTTCTAAGTCATAAAATCTAGATTTTATTCTATTCTCCAATTCATCTTTTATTTCCTGGAGTAATTCCATCTCATTTGCAGGTCTGTTATTTTTTATTACATCAATTTCAATTTTTAGATCATCGACATAAATGCCATCTTTTTTAGCATTTTCTATTAATTTTTCCAGCTCAGCGATTTTCTTTTTATACTCTTCATCATAATCTGCACTTTTTGTTGGTGCAGAAACAAGAGCTATTGTAATTGCCTCTACATATTTTTTGTATTTTAAGCCCAACACAGTTTCTTTATCTCCGTTTTTGAGCGCTTCGGTCGCATTACTCAGTTGTTTTTCTATTGCAGTTTCGCTGTATCCTAAGTTTTTCATCTGTGTTTTTACATTTTCTATTGTTGCCTTAGCACTAACTCTCTTTTCATCTACAATATTTTGCGCATCTTGTAGAAGAATTTCTGAATTATTATTTATTAAATGGTAGCTTTCATTAGCTTTTTTCATATCTCTTATTCCTATCAATAAATAGTCTTGTACTTTTGAGGAATGGATTTTTTTTGCGTTCTCGTAGTAAGTATCTGCTTCTTTTTTGCTATCTGCTAAGGACTCCCACCTCTCTGAAATTTTTCCGCTTTTTATGTTGTCAATACTTTCAAATGTTACGCTTTCAGTTATTAAATCTAATTTTTGTTTTTCTAATTTTTTGTAAGCGTTATCCACCAAAAACTTTTCTTGATTTGCATCATCCTCCAATTTAGCATAGTAGTCATCTGCTTTATCTTTTGCATCATTTGCTGTTTTTTTAAGTTCGTTAAATGTTGAAATTATGCCATTTTTATCCCAGATATTTTTCATTATTTTTGGGTATGTTGTAGTACTAGCATTTTTTACAAGGTCGCTGTTTAATTTTAGAATATCCGCTTTCATTATGTTTATTTTTCCATATTGCTCTTCTTTTTGCTCATTATCTATTATCTGAAATGCATTTTCTAGTTTTTTACATTCTTGTTTGCCAGGGTAATTGTATTCTTCCCTACAAAGACCAGCAAATTTTATTATTTCGTATTGCTCGCGCGCTTTCTGCTCGCTCTTTATTACCTCTTCTTGGCTGTTTTCAAGCGCATCCATCGCTTCTTCCATTGCTTTTTTCCAATTTTTTTCTAACGAATCATAATATAAAATTGAGGTTGGACAATCTATTTCTTCAATTGTGCGGCTTAATCCTTCTTCTAGACCTTCATTTATTAACCTTTCATATATGCATTGAGAAATGGAGATAAGTTCTCCCCTCAGAATGCAGCTTCTTTGACATCTTAAAAATTCTTGTTCTTCTCTTAGATAAATATTACTATACTCTTTAGCGTTGTTTATTTTTAATGTTGTTTGGGAATCCATACTTAGATTTGTTATTTCGTTTAATTCAAGTTCATTAAGCGCATACCCCATATTATAATATATTTTTATTATTAAAAGATCCAGAATGCCATCTTGATTAGTTTCCCATGCTGGTTCTTGCCAAGGTCTGCTTATCGGAATTTTTTGGGTCGTTGAATTTAAAACCGAGGAAAATGTTAGGATCACTAAAAAAACAACTATAAGTAAGTTTTTTCCCACCTGCCCACCAATATAATTTAATAATAAAATATTTTAAATGGTTATTTATATTTTGAAAACAATTCCGCGCTATTCACTTTTATATCTAAAGAATAGTTTGCAGTTAATGGCTTTATTAGAGTATTTAATGGTGGTACTTCCTTCCACATTTCCCCGTTTGTGGCGTGTAATTTTAGTACAACTGGATATTTTTTTCCATCAAAATATCTTATTACACATTCTTCACGTTTGAGTTTTGTTAAGATGCTTTTCTTTATTTCTTCTATCTCAGTTTGCGTTTTGTTTTTTCTAAAATAATCTTCCAACACAATATTTAGGAGTGGTGCTATCATAGCCGCGTCGTGTGAATCAACTTTAAAGCAAAAAATGTTTTTAGAGTGGGAAAGCAAAACGTCTGCAAGTTCTTTTTCTATTTGGTTTAAGTGCTGGATGGTTGAATAGACGTAAAGGTTATACTTTCTTGTTTCATCTAATACGTCTTTTATGTTTATATTGTTTATTTTGGACAAGTCATCTATTACAAGTATCAACGGCCGTTTCAACTTTTGAGAGAAAGCTAAAAATTTGAGTTGAGCTATAAAGGACGAATATATGAGTTTTATCATTTCATCTTCAAAAAAATTCTTGTCGAGATGGACTGCTATTATTGCATTTTTCTCTAATAATTCTTCTAAACTTTCTTCTTTTTTCGCTTTTTTTTCTGTATACAAATCCCACTTACTTATGAAATTTTTTATTGGAACAATAACTTCATTGAAATTTTTTTCATATATGGCGGGGAATTCTAACCTAAAAAATTTTTTAGCCTCTTCTGCTTTGCTTTTTGATATAAATTTCATTCTCATAGGTGGGTCAGTTATAACCTTACCAAAATTTTCCATAGTTAGGGCGTTTATAGAAGAAAGAAGGTAAACTGAATAAAATACAACACGTTCTATTTGTTTATTATCCTTATCTATTGCCGTAGTAATCATGTCTGTTATTGTTTTTATCATGCGTGGGGTATTCTCTTTACCTCCTGTGGGAATTAGTTGAAGAAAATTTTCTTTGTAATCTATTATTTTTGCTTCTCTAAGTTCTTTTACAAGATCACCGCTTGTGTCTAAAGCGATTATTCTTATCATGCCGCCATATCTTTTTTCTAATGCGCGTATAACCATAAAGAGTGTTTTAGTTTTGCCAGTGTTTCCTTCTCCTATAAATAATGAATGTTGAAATGGGTCAAAATTATCAATTCCAAAAGTTATATCATTATCTTCAAAGATTGGGTAATCTGATTTTATAGAGGTATTTTTTATTGTTGGTTCCAATATTTCAAAATAAATGGATGGATGTTTATCTGAATTTATCTCAAGAAAAGCAAAAGGATTAAGTGTAATCGAATAAAATGAAAGATTTTTTCTATCAAGTCCTTTTGCATAACCAATGTATTTGCCAAAAATTTTTATTACATTAAAATTAATCTCGTTTATTCCTTCTTTAAGCATTAAGTTTATGTGGTTCTCGCTATTGAAGAAATAAATTTTAGGAATATGCAGATTGGTTTTTTTATTAGTTTCAAAAAACGCTTCGTTTCCTACTTTGAATGGAAAAAAAAGAGGCGCCATATTCATTACTTTTTCTGTCTCTCGAGTATAATACCTGATGGTGTTGTCTGATCTTTTTATTACTAATGGAGAGGGCAGATTTGAGAGAAAATAAGAAAAGTCAAAGAGCCGCAGAGCAGGATGTCTTCTTTTTGTCAATTGGTCAAAAAATTGTTTTAATTCTTCTTTGCTTATTTTATTGCTATATAAGTAGAGTTCTCGCCACTTTTCCCCCATGTTTTTATTTAAACTAACAACTACTTAAAAATCTTGCGATAAGGTTTGTTAAAAAAAGAAATTATATATATTTTATCTTATATCTAATCTTGGTTTTGTTTATGGGCATTGTTGATTTCATTAGCAAACTTTTTGAAAGCCCTAAAAAAAAGTATAAGTGTCCAAATTGTGGTGCAGATGTTACTCTGGATATGGAAAGATGTCAAAAATGTGGCGTAAGGATAAAATCAATGTTTAGAAAGAAATGCCCAAAGTGCGGCACGTTAAATGAACTCGACGCAAAAAAATGTAGTAAATGCGGCTATAATTTTGAAGCTGAAGAAATACAATTGAAAAAAACCTATTATGTTTGTCCGATATGCGGTTATAAGAGTGAAACTTTTCTTCCAGAGTGTCCTGCCTGTGGCACTCGTTTTGTATGAACATAATATGTTGTCGCTATTGACCAAAATTTAATGAGTATTCAAATTCACTTTTTTCTTTTCCATTTGGGTTTGGTTTGAATTTAATTCTTTTTAGTTCATCTAATACTTTGTCTGTATGACCTGATGGAGGCGTACCATCCTCCTTTACCTTTACATCTATTACTTTTCCTTCTTTTTCATTTACTTCAAAAAGAACTACCATTTTGCCTTTTAAGTTATACCTTTCACCTAAATATTTTGTTTTATCATTTATAGCCTGGTATAAATTTTTAAGTTGTAATTGAGGTGTTTTTTTCTCTTCTTTTTCTTGTGGTGTGATTATAACTGCCATTTCTTTTCTATCTTCTTTTTTTTCTTTAATTATTGATGGTTCAGTTAAATTTAATTCAGGGATTACCATTTCAAATTCTTTTTTACCATACTTTTTTTCTTCTTTGTTTTCTGCGCTACTCTCTTGTTCTACGCTATCCGGTTGTTTGATAAAATCATTGGGTGTAATATCGTTTGAGTATTCTTGCGCAACAACTTCATCTTTACTTTTGATCGACCAATTTTTTAGCATATTGTTAATTAAATCCTGAGCATCCACACCCATTGCTTTTTGGACGAGCTTTCCTTGTTGCGTTATATATGTACCGTAATATTTCCCGCCTCTACCAAAGATTTGCGTTTGCAATAGTGGAACCCCGCTAACTTGCGAATAAATCTTCAAAGCATCATCAAGCGAACCTGATTTAGCAGTATATCTCATCCCATAATCTATTATGGATACTCTTTTGTCGCCATTTTCTTCATAAAAAGCGAGCGCTACCACGTGCGGTGATTTTTTCGTATTAACTGTAATAGTATAAGCTTGTATGCCATTTGCTCTTAAAAATTCCGCAATAAATTCGTGTATCCCCGCGCATATTGCAACACCATTCTTAAGTTCCTCTGGCATTCCATCGTATGTTCCGTGTTCTGCGTAATAGCGGTTATACTCTTTTATAAAGTATAATATATCGTCATAATTTTTTGACGTTAAGTTCTTTACATTTGGACTGAATATTTTGAATTCTTTCAAGTCATTATAGGCACCATAATCATATCCCCCTCTTCCAAGCATGCTTGCAAGATAATTAGCAACAGTGAGCAATTCTTCTGTACTTTTTCCATTATATGCAAGTATAAGATCGCCAAAGTAATTACTATTCTCTATATTGGTTTTTGCATTGTTTATCCATTGCTCCTCTTGTGGTGTGATTTGGCCATTTTCTGCGATAAATCTTTTTTCATAATTGGGATTCGTAAGCATATTTTTGTTTTCAAATTCCATGGTGTAATAATTGTCCGGTCTTTCCTTTTTTGAATTGCCAAAATTAACTGTAACTATACCACCTACGTAGAAAGTATGCGGAAAAAATTCCTTATCATAAATTGGGTTATAACCCCTTACGCCTCCTCCTAAAGAAACTAGTACAGACACGCCACCTTCGTTATATACTTCTCTTCCATATGCTATTCCAATGTCTGGGTCTATTTTATCTGTATTTACTCTCAAACCAAATATTCCTAAATTTTCATTTTTATAATTTATTTCGAAAATATTTCCTTGATAGCGTGGTCGATAATCAACCACAAGCGCAGTATTAGGTGTTTTTGAAGCTGCAAAATAATTAGTATTTATTATTTTTAATTCAAGTTTGTTATTATAATCTACTAAGAATCCATTTACCCATCTTGCGAAAAGCATATCGTAGGTCGGGTAAGATATCGCTCCTTGGCCAAGTGTTGCTAAGTTAAAAGATACTTTTCCTATAGAAAAGTGCGTGGATGCGCCTGCTCCTTGGACAGTATAAAACCACGACGCCATGTGGGTAAATGTTATGTTTCCATTATAATATAAATTTAAATGACCATCGATAAGCCTCAATGATGGTGTTACATTTATGCTTCCAATACCATATGGAATGTTGTTAAGCCATATTCCGCCGCCCCTCACGCTTAGCCAATCATAAAAACTTAATTCACCTGATAATGAAGAACCTGCATCATTGTTATAGTAATTTACTCCATAAGACAATTTATTATCCGCTATAATAGGCGGCGCAGCTCGTAGGGCAGTTTCTTCATTTGCTTTTAGTGTTGCAGGTAAGAGTATACCTAATATAAGAACACCGGCAGTTATTTTCTTTGTTTTTTGTATTAATTTATTTGATATGTTTTTTAGTGCATCTTTGAATTTTTGAAATTTTCTTTGTTTTATTTCTTTTTTTTCACTAACCTTGTCGTCCATATTTTTAAAAAACAGCCCTCTCATAGATTTTATTTTTAGGAAAGAAGAATTTAAAACACTTTGTTTCTTTAAAAAACACAAAAAGGTGTTTCTTTTGAGAATACTCCTTCAGTTTCCAGATGGATTGAAAAAAGAGGCTTTAAAGTATGCAGAAAAATTTAGAAAAGAAGGTCACGAGGTAGTTCTTTCTGGTTCTCCTTGTTATGGTGCTTGCGACCTTGCTTTAAAAGAAGCAGAAATAATAAAAGCAGATAAAATAATTCATTTCGGTCATGCTCCTTTTTTGAAAAATTCTGTCGTCCCTGTTGAATATATAGAATGGCCTGAGGATGTAAATATTGAAAAAATAAAAGAAAGTGCTAAAAAAATAAAAGAGAAAAAAATAGCCCTTGCGACAACCGTTCAGCATATTAATAGGATAAAAGAAATAAAAACCGCGTTCGAAGAGATAGGGAAGGAAATTTTTTTGTCAAAAGGCAATTACGCTTTTTACGAGGGGCAGGTTCTTGGGTGTGATTTTGGCGCAGTTAAACACCCTTTCGCTCAAGCGGCGGTAATTATTGCAGACGGTAAATTTCATGCATTAGGTGTTTTTGTTGATTATCCAGTTTACTCCATTCATCCAAGAACTGGTGAACTAAAAAACCTAAGCGAGGCCATAGAAAAAGCAAGAAAAATCAGAAAGGGCGCTATTTTGCGTGCTGTTAATGCAAGCAGTTTTGGCGTTTTAGTAAGTACGAAACCTGGCCAATTCCGATTAAAAATTGCAGAAGATATTGCGGCGAGGATTCGCTCTTATGGAAAAAAGGCAGAAGTTGTAGTTTGTGATGATTTAAATCCATCAACTCTATCTAATTTCTTTTTTGATGCATTCATAAATACTGCTTGCCCTCGAATCGCTGATGACACTGAAATTTTCGATAAACCAGTAATAAATTTTGACAGCGTTATTGAACTTTTTAAACTTTGGGACGACTTAGGATCTCGCTGAGTCTTTTTTTAGCAATTTCGCGCGTATCTTCATAAGGACAGTTTCGTATTACCCATTCTAAAAAAATTGGTTTGTTTATATTCTTAATGAGATTTTCTCTTGCAGTTTTATTATCTGAATACTTTAATATTATTATATAACTGTCAAAAAGTTCAATTGAGCTTGGTCTTTCAGCTGCTCTATTAGCGATTTCCTTTATTGCCTCTCTTTGTAATGCTCCTACATTACTCTCTTTTATTATTCTTATTAATTCTTCTTCTGTTTTTTCCTTAAGAAATTGAAATTTTTTATATTTATTCCAATTGTATATTCTTATCTGTACTTCTGGGCCTGGTTTATATTTTTTTAATTTATTTTTTGTTTTTTTATTTTCTCTTGCGCCCTCTTTTTTTTTCTTTTGAATTTCTTTTTTCATATTCTTAGTTCATAAGACTATCATTTTTTATTTGTTGTCTTATGTAGCTTGTTGCGTAATGGCATGCTCTTTGAAATAATCTAAGGCATGTTCCTGGAATTCACGGTTGCTTGAATAACCAAATTTTTCTTTTAGTTGAAGGAGATATGGGTGAGGCGCAAAATGAGGTACTGTTATTGCATATCCTTCTAAATCTATAGACGCCGAACGCATTTGCGCTCCACCAAGATATTTTGAATAGATGTTTTTGAATTGCGCAGATGTCATTATCCTTTCTTTTGTTATAATCCTTCCTTTTACTGGCTCATGTACAAAATTAAATTGTATTTTTTTCTCTTCGATGTCGTTTGTAATTAAGTTTTTCATTGTTTTTTTTGTATTTACAGAAATAGATGCCCGTTCCTCGCTTATCTTTAAACCATACTCATTTTGTTCAAAATGAGCAAGAATAAAAGAAGTAAAAAACTCTTTTCCTTCTCTAAAATTCACGTTTTTTGATAAAAGCATCAATCTTTCTCCAACAAAAAAAACGGATCGCATTGAGCCGTGGCTAAATGCATTTCCGATTTTTTCATTATCTAATAGGATGTTTTGGAAGTAATTTGAGGGGACTGCATAAGCAGTGCGCGCTTCAAAAAAAGGGTAGTTCAGAATAATCGGCCATTTTATAGATGAATAACACGCTTTAAAAAGAAAGTTCATCTCTTTTGCCATTTCTTTTGTAAAATTTATTCTATTGACGTCTTCTTTTGCCATTTTATCTGTTATTGTTTTATATTCAGAAATTTGTGCAGCAATCTTGCATAGCTTACACATGGTTTTTACTTCTTAGTGAAATTTTTAAATCATTGCATTTAATATCACAATACTTTAAAGGTGGGTTTTCATGGGAAAATTTCCAGAAGGAGACGCTGAGTTATCGAAGATTGTTATATGCAGACGATGCAAAACAAGGAACAAAGTAGGTGTAGAAAAATGCAGGAAATGTGGCTCTACTTATTTAAGACCTAAAAGGAGAGAGATAAGAGCGAAGAAATAATAAATAATTCTTTTATTTTATTTTTATTTACATATTTTTTAATAAAAGATAACTTTATAAAAATTTGTAGAAAAAATAAATTTATGGATGACCACAATCAAAATCTAAATAATCTAAAGAAAGAAGTTATACTTAGCTATATAAAAGAACATTATAGCAATTTGAGTTTTACCAATGAAGATGAAGCATTTGAATGGATAAAGAATAACAGAGAGAAGATAAAATCTAAGGATAAAGGAGAAGAGTTATCATTAAGCTATATTGCACTTATTTTAGAAGTTGCAGAAAAGTTAGAGAAAATTAATGCACACGGATTACAGATAAAATGTGCAGCATATGATAATTATCTCTTCAATAAGGAAACTATTGATAAGTTAGATTTTAGTAATGAAGATGAAGCATTTGAATGGATAAAGAATAACAGAGAGAAGATAAAATCTAAGGATAAA
>JAVZJR010000007.1:0-22990 GCA_038870635.1 Candidatus Bilamarchaeaceae archaeon
TAAAACTCAAATTGCTATAATGTTCTTTTATATAGCTAAGTATAACTTCTTTCTTTAGATTATTTAGATTTTGATTGTGGTCATCCATAAATTTATTTTTTCTACAAATTTTTATAAAGTTATCTTTATTGAATTATTATGGTTATACGCTATAATCTTTAATTTTTAGATTGTCATTTTTACTTTAATTTACTTTAATATTGAAATAAATAATTTAAATATTTGCTACCAACTAATCAAACGAAAGGTGAATGTATGAAGGCAACCGCAATAGCTAATTCTAATATAGCGATAATAAAGTATTGGGGAAAGAGAGATGAAAAACTTATATTGCCTACTAATAGTTCTCTTTCTTTTACAATGGATGATAATCTTAATACAAAAACAACGGTGGAGTTCAGCAGGAATCTAAAAAACGATGAGTTATATATAAATGATGAAAAGGCAACAGAAAAAGAGACATCGAGAATAACAGAATTTTTAGATATAGTAAGAGGGATGGCTAAAATAAATGAAAGGGCTCTAGTTATATCAAAAAATAATTTTCCAAAAGCAGCAGGTATGGCTTCTTCAGCATCTGCTTTTGCTGCTCTTGCTGGAGCGGCGTCTAGGGCAGCTGGTCTTAATCTTTCACTTACTGAAATATCTGTTTTGGCTAGGAGGGGGAGCGGAAGCGCGATTAGGTCTATATATGGCGGCGCGGTTAAATGGGAGATGGGGGAAAAAGCAGATGGTAGTGACTCTATAGCAGTGCAAATAGCGCCAAAAGAACACTGGCCTGAAATAAGAAATGTTATTGGGATTATAACAAAAAAAGAAAAAAAGATAAGTTCTCGCGCTGGAATGAGAGAAACCGTAAAAACCTCTTCGCTTTATGAAGCAAGGTTGTTGCACGTAAAAGAAAGGTTGGAGATGGCTGAAAAAGCGATCCTGCGAAAGGATTTTCATACTCTCGCAGAGATAATAATGCGCGAGAGTAATAACATGCACGCAGTAATGCTTGATACCTACCCCCCAATAATCTATCTTGATGATGTTGCAAAAGCAGTAATTGAGTCAGTCATAGAATTTAATTCTAAACAAGGAAAAAATGTTCTCGCGTATACATTTGACGCTGGCCCAAATCCTCACATATATACAACTGAAAAATTCGTAGATGATGCAATAGAGTTATTGCGTTACAATGGAATAAAAGAACAAATAGTGTGTAAAGTAGGCGAGGGTTTGAGATTTTCTGACGACCATCTTGACATTTAGGTGTTTTTTATGATAAAAGCGTCCGCCCCGGGCAAGATCCTATGGTTAGGTGGTTATGCTGTCCTCGAAAGGCCAAATATATCCTTAGTTACTGCTGTAAATGCGCGAGTTCACGCTCACATTCAGAAATTTAAAGAGGACTACCTGGAAATCCCCCAGTTTAATATTAATGAAAGCATCACGGCCTTATCAGAAGATAAAAAAAATAGTGCAAAGTTTGTTCTTGCAGCCCTATCATCGGTTAATTCCTACATAAAAGCCAAAGATATCTCAATAGAACATGTAAAGATAAGCACTGTAAGTGATCCAGCGTTTTCAGTAGAAGGCGGAAAAAGCGGTTTAGGGTCAAGCGCAGCAGCTACAGTTGCAACAGTTGCGGCTCTTTTATGTTTTTATGGTTTTAAAGACAGAGAGTTAGTTCATAAATTGGCGCAGTACAGTCATGCATTAGCGCAAGGGAAGATTGGGTCTGGCTTTGATATCGCCGCGGCTACTTATGGTACCATACAATATACACGTTACAGTCCATCTATAATTAGTATGGATGAGAAAGATATCACAAAAATAATAGATAAAAACTGGGATTACGAGATAAAACCTATAGAATGGCCATCAGAATTACGAATAATAACGGGCAATTTTATCGGTGAGAGCGCATCTACTACTACGATGGTAAAAAAGGTGATGGATTATAAGAAAAATAATCCTGAAGAATATTCAGAAATAATAAGGGAAATTGACAACGCAGATAGGAGGGCGATAGATGCGTTACAAAGAAAAAATTACAAAGAATTTGCTTTTTACTTTAACGAAAGTCGCTTACTTACAAAAAAATTAGGAGAAAAAAGCGGAGCCGAAATAGAACCGCCAAAAGTAACCACACTTATTGAAAAAATTTTAAAAGAAGGGGGGGCATTGGCTGCTAAACTTCCAGGTGCAGGCGGAGGTGATAGTATTTGTGTTATCTGCACCGACAGTGAAAGTGAAAGAAAAACAAAAGAAATTTTGCAAAAGGAAAATAACATTAGCATCCTTCCTGATTTAAAAATAGAAAATAAAGGTCTACTATATCGCTCTTAGAGTTATATATAAATTACGATAAACAAAAATATTTATAACAAAAATATTTATCGCTTATTTTTATTCAAAAGTATCAATTTTATAGTAAAGTAGTATAAAAGAAACATTTAAATATTGTTTTAATAAGAATAATTTTATGGAAATAAAATATGTGTCATTAGAAGGCGTATTGGCAAAGACCGGTTTCACGAAAAATGAAAAAAATCTTTTACTAAAAACACTTCATTTATATGATGTACTTTATGAAAAAAGAAGTGAAGCAATGGGTGTTGGCGGCGTCGCACTTCGTCTTTATATAGATGCTAGGTACAAAGCAAAAATGGGAAATACAGCTAAGATTACCGATGTTGACCTCGTGTTTTTAGAAATACCACCTTGGATAAAAAAATATTTACAAAAAGACAATTTTGTCCCTCAAGAACGCCTCCTTCTTAATATAAATGGCATTGTTAAGAAAATAGTGAGAACATACGAGGGTTTAGCCCCAGTTTGGCATCTTCAACCAAATCTTTCGGAACAAATTCCTATTTTTGATGATGTTTGTTTTTTTGAGGGAAAAATAGGTAGAATACCAATTTTAGCGGATGATTTTGCCTTTTCTTCTGTCGTGACAATACACACAAATTATGAAAACAAAGAGAAGCAAACAGATATAAGAATAGCTGATAAAGGTTTGCTTCTAGCAACTTTTCTTAATCCAGACGCGATAACAGATGTGCGTGCACGACGTTCTGCTCTTCTTTTAGCCAGTCATCATACTGAAATAGAATCCATTGCAAAAAGATACGTCGAGGTAATAAAAAGGACGGATATTGATTTAAATGAACTTAAAAAAACGTTAAATATTTTGATTTCAAATGCTAAAAATCAACTTAAGAAATATGCACACGAATTTGTTGAGGTCGTATGGGGGGTTTTATCGTCTGACCATCAAAACATTTTTAAATAGATATGCTCTTAATAATGGCTACAAACCTACTTATTCCAATGTACGCGCGTCTGCGCGTGAGGAAAAAACCATTAGGTGGTTTGTTCTCTCTCCGTTATACGGAGAGTAAGTAGAGTGGAAGGGAAATAGCAGATGTGAGGAATAGTGAGTTTGGGTTCTAGAAATCTAGATATTCATACCGTCTAGTGGATGCCTAGGCTTACGCCCACGCGGCCACGCGGCAAGCTGCGATAATCTCCGGGTAGCCGCATGCAGGCTTTGATCCGGAGGATTGGCGGTGTACTTTCCGGCTAACTGGGAAGTACGAAAACTCCCCGAAATGAAGCGTCTTAGTAGGGGAAGGAAAAGAAATCAATCGAGATCCGGTTAGTAACACGAGTGAAAGCCGGACAGACCGTCCTGAATACTCTATGGTAACATAGAGTAGATGTGGTGAGGTTAGTACCATCCATTTTCCTACCAGAAGTCAGCTGGAACGCTGCGCCATAGCGGGTGAAAGCCCCGTATGGAAAAGAAAATGGAGGGAACTCGAAGAGTAGTGTCCTCTTGATAGGGGGCATGAAGATGGGGGTATCAACCTCCAAGTCTAAATATGGGGCGTAAGACCGATAGCGCATTTAGTAGCGCGAGCGAAAGGTGAAAAGAACCGGGGGACCGGTGTGAAAAGACCTGAAACTAGACGGTTACAGCAGGACAAGGCACAAAAGGGTAGGACTGCAGAAGTGAATGCTGGTAACAGCAGGAACGATGCAGTTTAACCAGTGTCTTGTCTTTCTTCTCGAAGCAAGAGCCAGGGAGTTTATGTGCGTGGCGAGACGAAAGTCGAAGGGAAACCAAGTGCCCGCAATACCGCAAGGTATGAGGGGCGTTGTGGTAATTCGCGACTAGTCACTCACATAAGACCCGAAGCCGTTGTGATCTACGCCCGAGCAGGGCGAAGCCAGCTTGACAGCTGGTGGAGGCCCGCAACTAGTGGTGGTATATTCCCCTTAGGTGACTTGGGTGTAGGGGTGATAGTCCTGTCGAACACGGCAATAGCGAGTTCCTCCCAAAATGTGTCTCAGCACAGCGTCCTTGGAGTGAGATACAAGGGTAGAGCACTGATCAGACAGAGCGGCTCCGAAAGGGGTCACTGTCTTTTCAAACTCCGAATCTTGTATCCACGAAGAAGAGGGCAGTTGGGTTCACGGGGTAAGCTTGTGGACCTATACGGGATTGACCGTACGTTGGGTTAAGGACCCTAAATGCTGGTTAAGTGCGAACTGCAAAGAAGTCTCTATTCAGAGACAGCCGGGAGGTAGGCTTAGAAGCAGCCATCCTTTAAACAACGCGTAATAGCGGACCGGCCGAGAATGCAGACTTTGAAGATTACCGGGGCTAAACCAGCTTCCGATACCCAACCTAGGCGAAAGCCTATAGAGTAGGGAGGCGAACGGATGGCGCAGAAGTAGGTTCGTGAGAACCTATGGAGCCTTCTGTTATGAATATCCTGGTGTTAGTAACAGCAATATCTAGGTGAGAATCCTAGACACCTTATAGAGCAAGGTTTCCTCAGCAACGTTCGTCAGCTGAGGGTTAGGCGATCCTAAGCCTCATGGTAATTCCTCTGAGGCGAAATTAGGGAAGCCGGTTAATATTCCGGCCCCACAGAGGTAGGTGCCGCAAGGCATGCCAACTTTCGGACGCCTTTGGATAGGTGAAGCGGCTGCGGCCGTCTGAGGAGAGTAACTTCGCGGAGTCTCATTATGAGGAGAAGCGAATGAAACTCCAAGGGGAAACTTCATCAAATCCAGGGGCCCATGAAAACGAGGTTGGAACGATCCTCTGTGCTCGTACCAAGAACCAGTACAGGTGCTCTAGCTGAAAAGGCTAAGGTGTGTCGGGAGAACCCGGGTAAGGGAATTCGGCATATTGGCCCCGTATCTTCGGTAGAAGGGGTGCCTTCGCATGCGCAATGCGGAGGTCTCAGTAACAAGGGGGGAGCGACTGTTTACCAAAAACACAGGTCACCGCAAAGTTGAAAAGCCTAGTATGGTGGCCGACGCCTGCTCACTGCCAGTACCTGAAAACGGGGTTCAACCTGGAGAAGGGCTGGTAAAGAGCGGGGGTAACTCTGACCCTCTTAAGGTAGCGTAATACCTCGCCGCTTAATTGGCGGCTTGCATGAATGGCGTAACGACTCCCCCACTGTCCCTACCTGGGACCTGGTGAACTCACTATCCGGTGAAGATGCCGGAGACTCCCAGTGGGAAACGAAGACTCCATGGAGCTTTACCGCAGTCTGGTGTTGTGGTACGAGTTATACTACCGAGAGTAAGTGGGAGCCGTCGAACCGTTGCTTCCGGGTAACGGGGAGGCGAAAGTGTAACACCACTTAGTATGACTTGTATTGCTTACTCGAAAGAGGACAGCGCCAGGTGGGCGGTTCGGCTGGGGCGGTACGCCCTCGATAAGGAAACAAGGGCGCCCAATGCTCTGCTCATCCCGGTCAGAAATCGGGAGTAGAGGGTGAAAGACAAATGCAGGGCTGACTGTATCCCTAAAAGCGTGGGATGCAGAGACGAAAGTCGGGCTTAGCGAACATAGATACCTTATTGATGAGGGTTCTATCTGTCAGACAAGCTACCCTGGAGGTAACAGGCTCGTCGCGGGCGAGAGTACACATCGACCCCGCGGTTTGGTACATCGCTGTCGGCTTGGGACATCCTGGTGGGGCAGGACCCGCCAAGGGTTGGGTTGTTCATCCATTAAAGTCCCACATGAGCTGGGTTCAGTACGTCGCGAGACAGTACGGTAGTATCTACTGGGAGCGTTTGCCTCTTGAGAGGAAGGATCTCTGAGTACGAGAGGAACGGAGATCCGGCGCCTCTAGTCTACCGGTTGTGAAATACGCACTGCCGGGCAGCCACGCGCCAAGTGATAAGACCTGAAAGCATCTAAGGTCGAAGCACTTCTCAAGACGAGGAGGCATGAACCGCGGATAGCAGATCCGTTTGATAGGACCGGAGTGTAAGCGGTTAGCGAAAGCGAGCCGTTCAGCTTGCGGTTACTAAAGGTTCATTCCAAACTCGCGCACATTCTGCTTTTTTCCCTTCCCATTCTCTAATTTTTTAAATATTTATGAATGAGAATATTAGTTGTATGCACTATTTTGATATGTCTAAACTATATTATTTTTCAAAAAAGCCAGGCATAGGCGGAAAGATAAAAGCTACGCCAGAAGATTTCATAGTTGAAGAAATAACAACAGATGGTAGTGTACTAAGCATAGATAAAATTTTTTCAAGAAAAGATGAAGAAGGTTCTTTTACTCATTTTATTCTGCAAAAGAGAAGTTGGACTACAGAAGGTGCTTTAAGAAGAATTGGTGATGCGTTAGGAGTAGGAAAGAAAAGATTTTCTTACGCAGGTTCAAAAGATAAAAATGCATTTACTACACAACTCGTTTCTGCTTACAAAGTTGCTAAAGAAGATTTGCTTTCTCTTAAACTAAAAGACATAAAAATTCTTGGGGCATGGTATGCAAAAGATAAAGTTCATCTTGGGGAGCTCCTTGGTAATAGGTTTACCATTCGCGTCGTAGATGTTAAAGAAAAAGAACCCTCTAAAAAAATCAAAAAAATCGCTAATGAAATAAAAATGCATTTCCCAAATTATTTTGGCCCTCAAAGATTCGGAAGTAGTCGCAAGAATACAGACACTGTAGGGGAATTTCTTATCCGTGGTAGGCCAGACCTTGCTGTAATGGAATTTTTAACAGGTTCTTGCGAGTTAGAAGAGAGAGAAGAAGCCAAAGTTGCGCGTTTAAATCTTTCTAAAACAAATGATTTTTCTCTTGCATTAAAGGAATTTCCAAAAAGCTTGAAGTTGGAGAGAAGCATCCTTTATCATCTCTCAAAATATCCTCGGGACTACGCAGGTGCTCTTCGTTGTCTTCCACGTCAAACTTTACTTCTTTTTGTGCATGCTTTTCAATCGCGTTTATTCAATATCCTGCTTTCAGAAAGAATAAAAGAAGGCGAAATTAAAAAGGAAGAGGGAGAATATTATTGCGGAGAAAAGTTAGGTTTTCCAGACATAAATAAAAAAGAAGAAAAAAAGAGAAAGAGTACGTACTTGGTGGGCAAGATAATTGGTTATGAGACAAAGATAAACGAGCGAGAGAAGAACTTACTTCTTAGATTTGGAATAAAGCCTCAAGATTTTAAGATAAGTTTTATGCCTGAGATTTCAACAAAAGGCGGCTACAGACTTCTTTTTGCACCATTGAAAGATTTCTCTTTTAAAGACAATACTTTTATTTTTTCCTTACCGGCAGGTTCCTATGCTACTGTCGCTTTGCGAGAGTTTTTAGATGTCAATAAAGAGGTTGTTTAAATGATACTACAAGAAGAAAACATCTCTTTTGAGATTTCGAAAAAAGTTTTTTATAACCCAAATATGCGTTTTTGTAGGAGTATATTTTCTTTAGGAGTAGGTGCGATTAATCGTGATTTGGTTGTTTGTGATGCATTCGCTGCGTCTGGCATAAGGGGAATTAGATACGCAAAAGAGAATTCAAATGTCAAGAGAGTTATTTTTGTTGATTTAGAAAAGGAAGCTATCAAATGCATAAAGAAAAACGTGAAAATTTCTAAAATAAAAAATACAAAAATAATGCAAGGCAACATTTCCCGTCTTGTTTTTGATATTGTCGCAGATTTTGCAGAGGTCGATCCTTTTGGAACGCCTGCGCCTTATCTATACGATGTTTTTAGAATGTTCAATCCATTAAAAGAGGCTTATCTTTCAGTTACTGCTACAGATACTGCCGTGCTTTGTGGTGGCAAGGTAAAAGCAGCAATGAAAAATTATCATTCAAAACCTCTAAACAATGAATTTACTCACGAGAATGGTACACGTATTCTTCTAAAGAAAATCACCGAAGTAGCAGCAGAGTTTAACTTTGGTTGCATTCCTATCCTATCTTTATCCGATAGACATTACCTAAAAGTTTTACTTTATTTAAAAAGAGGCGCTGACGCCGCCGACCGCTCGCTAAAGCAACTTGGTTTTGTTATATTTTGTCCTAAATGCGGTTATCGTTCAACTGCTCTTTTCCCAGAAAGAATTTGTCCTCTTTGCCATTCTTCATTAGATTACGCAGGGCCATTGTGGCTTGGCGCCATAGCTGATAAAAAATTTGTAAAAAAGATGATTAAGCTTAATTCTGAGAGAGATTATGCTGATAAGAAAGAGATAGAAAAAACACTTGACATAATATATGAGGAAGCAGAAATGCCACCATATTTTTATGATATCCATGCTATTGCGAAAAGGACTAGAAAATCGTTTATACCTAAAATGGATGATATGCTAAACGCTTTGAGAAGAGAAGGTTACGATACTACAAGAACACATTTTTGTCCTACTGGAATAAAAACAAAGGCGTCTTATAAAGATGTAATAAGCATTATTAGTAAATTGTAGAAATAAATTCTGGAAAATCATACGCTATTTTTACTTTTGGTTTTGATATAACTTGTTTGTAACCTAACATATATCCCTCTCTTTGGCAAACTTCAAATACATGTTCACTACATTCGCATTTTTCGTCTGCTTTTACTACAACTAAATCTGAACCGGCTTTTCTTAATGCTCGCATGGCGCTTACAATGTCAATTAATTTTGTTTTGTTGTTTATTGTTAAAACTATTCGTATGGGTATATTCTTGTTAAATTTTCTTGTTTCTTTTATTAGTTCAACAACTTTTTTTACTGAACTTTTTGAATTTTTATCCATATTAATATCATAAGAAATTACATCAACAACTGAGTTAAGTATGATACCAACAAATTTTTTATTGAAAGAAGGTTTTAGTACGCTTTCAATAATGACATTAGGATTTGTCTGTCTTATTTGCTTAATGTAATTAGCTATATAAGAGGCACCGCCATCTTTCATGTCACTTCTATAATCAGAATTAAGCATGAGATAACTTATTCCTAATCTTTTGGCCACTGCCGCTATTCTTTTTCCATAGTCTATTTGCGGCTTTTCTGGTTTTTTGTTTTTTTTCTTCTTGTCTGAAAGTATATTAAAAGCCATAAAGCCATTAAAAAAATAATCTGGAAGCTCTTCACTATTAGCCAAGAGTGATAAAACCTTTTGGTTTTCTAATACTTCTTGAGCTGCTTTTAATAGGGTTTCATTATGCGCATGGGATTTTATTTGGAGCATATGATTTATATGAGTAAAAAATATTAAAAATTTATTCATTACCAGATAGTTCTCTTATCCAAGCTCCTATAAAATGGGTTAATACTATAACAATAACCGCAATTACGAGATGCTCGGCAATCACGTGTAATGTTTTTTGATGTGTCATTTTTGCCATTCTATAACTAAAAAAACAGAGTAGAAGCAGCCCCCATGCACTTGCTATCAGGACTGCGTTTTGCAAACTTATTGTGTCCGATGCAAAAAGAAAAGGAATAGCGAAAGTCAATGCAAATAAAAATTTTGATATAAATGTAGATGCTGTTGCTTCCCATACCTCTTCTTTAGTGTGCACCCCTTCTGACTCTTCAGACATATGTATCCCAAAAGCGTCAGAGAACGCATCTGCTATGGCTATTATTAGTATGCCGCCTAAAACTGCGGTTTGCGAATTTGTAGTTGCCTCAAGACCAACAATTAAACCCAAAGTAGTTATAACAGCAGAAGTTAATCCAAAATTCAATCCAACTTCTCTAGAATGCATCCCCATTTTAAGCACCTATTAGTAATCTAAGCATGTCGCGTAAGCCAGGTGCAAGGCCCATTATTATAAGCACTAAACAAATATAATTTTTCTCGTTCTCATCCATTTTTTCGTTTTTTATTGCCCATGCAGCGATAACAGAAATCGCTATTTTGACAAAATAAAACAAAAAATAGCTATCACCAACTATCCCTATCCATCTTGAAAAAACATGCTGTTCAAAATATGAGAGGGGAGCGAAAATTGGTGCTATTTCTATAGCAATAAAAGTCGCCGCACCATCAAGTGCATGCGCTCCGACTACAAAACTAAGCGTATTCTCTTTAAACAAAATTCTTGCCAACACCAAAGGTATCGCTGCCATTATTACAATAGCGAATACTAAAAGGAAATATTTAGAAAATGGTAGAACCAAAAGAAAATGTGGGAGCCAGAGAATCATTCCAACTTTCCATAAATATTTTATTTTTCCAAATCTATTCAATAAGAATACGCTCGATAAAAAAAGAAATGCCGTGACTATGTATATGCCAGGCGTGACTGTAAGAAACCCATAATCATATATGTGGCTATCTAAAATCAATTTATGGATTGGAGTAATTGAAGCAAAAACGCCAGTATCTATGCTGTCTGTTATCACTCTCATTGTGGAGCCTAAAAGCACAAAAGAAAGCGCACCAAAAATGAAATTGTTATCGATTTTTATTTTACTTTTTTGAAGTAAACCATAAATGATGTATATAGCCACGATTGCGATTATGGCATATGTAATAGTGTTTACGATGTTGTACCCAGTTTTAGATATTATTGGGTCAACAAAATATTCATATATAAATTTTTCCATCGAATCAACTGCGTGAATATTAAGCATAAAAGATTTATAAAACGAAGTAGTTTTGATTCTGTAAAAAAGCTTCTTGAAGAGGCTCGGTTAGCATTTGATAGTGGAAAGATTGAACGTGCTAATCGTTATGTAAGGATGTGTTGGGAAATCGTAAAAAAGAATCGCGTTAGATTGCCAAAAGAATACAAAAACTCTTTTTGTAGAAAATGTCTTTCTTTATGGGTGCCTGGAAGTACTGCCATTGTTTATTTTGATAAGAAAAATGATTGTTTGCGCATAAGATGTCTTAAATGTGGTTTCTCCAAGCGTTTATAATCATTCTTCAAAGTTCTCGTAATTTAAATCGTTAAAAGCACAGGTTGGCGGATCCTGAGCGAATATTTTAGCTATCTCTTCATTCTCCACGAGAGCGTTATTTTTTGGCAAAAAAAGATAGTTTTTTCCTTGGAGTGAGAAGCCAGCATAATACGAGCTGCTCTTAGTTATGTATACCTTAGCGTTTTCTACTCCAAGGCTTCTTAAAAGAGCTACAAAAAGCAAGGCTTTGTTAGGGCTATCAGCAGCGCGGATTTCATCTATTTCTTCTGGTTTAAGCCAAAAAGTTAAGGAGAATTCGCATGTTTCTATTGTTCTAAAATAACCAATTATCCTATTTATAGCTTCGAGCTGTCCTATCGTGGGCCATTCCGGAATTATTCTTTTTAGAAGATGGTTTAAAAAAGGCTTGTTAGGCTCTGTCATTTTTCTTATTTCTGTTATTGTTTTTGTTTCTTTTTCATTTATTAACTCTTTGTACCTGTTAAGCATTAGAAGATAAATAGCTGCTTTTTTTCTATCATCCATATGCTATTTATTTTACTCTTTGTATTTATAATAGTTTTGCAATTTCATTTCGTATTTTCTCGTTTATTTCTTCGGGTGAGAGGGAAGCATCCAAAACAACCCATTTTTTAGCGTGAAATTTTTCATTCGCCAATTTTATAAATTTCTCCCGCACTTTCTTTAAATAATCACTATCTGATTCATACCTGTCAGGTTGTTTTTGTTTGTATTTTCTTTTTTGTGCCTCTTTTTCATCTATATCAAAAAGAATGACAAGGTCTGGCTGAACGTAATCTATTTCATTTACTATTTTTTTTGATTTTTCATAGCCCAGCTCGTCAAGTTCATAGGCAATTGTTGAGTATACGTAGCGATCAACAACAACTAACTTCGAACTTTTTTTAGCATTCTCAAGTTTTTTTTGCTCATTGGCTATGTCAGATAAAAAAAGGAGAAAAGATGCTTTTTTTTCTAACGATATTTTTTTGTCAAGATAATCACGCAATATTTGATAATTTTTTGTAGGGTACTTAAAATATTCAAATGATAGATATTTCCTTAGTAGTTCTATTTGAGTATCCTTTCCACTCCCATCTATGCCTTCAAAAACCACAATCATCTTATCCCTGTTTTGTACCAATGCTGCAGCTACCTAACACATATGTATCGCCGATACCTACCATTGCCGCGCGCGTGTAGTATTCCGTTTGATTCCCTTCATTGATATATATAGATATGCCCTCTGAATTTATCATTTTTATACATTCATTTGGGTTTAGTGTTTTGTTTGTTAAATTTAAAAGTGATGCAACTACGCATTTATTATTGCGATCCATACCAACATAGACAACATTTCTTCCTACAAGACCGCTGCTGCCAGCAAAATCAATACCACATTGAAATATATTTCTGTTAACTAATTCTGAGCTTGCATTTCTTGCATCCATCACGATGTATATCTTTTTTGATTCTGCAAGTAAGTCCAAAAAAGTTTCTTTATTTATTTTTTTTCCTTTATCAAATTCTACTCTTTCTTTTTTTTCGTCCATTACAAAAAAAATTGCCCCGGCTAATAACACGATCAATATAACGATCAATAACATTGTTTTGTTGGCATCGAACATTCTTCCACCTTGGTTAAAGAAAAGTAAAAAATTATTTAAGCATTTCTGCTATTGGACAGACTTCGTAATAAGCGACAGGTTCTTTTATTTTTGCGTTTACAGAAAATGCAGTTGAGAATGTTGAATCCCCGTAGTTTGCAGAAGGTGTGAATTCTATTACCGCGTCATAGAGCTTAAGCTCAGCGCAATCTATTGTCTTGTTATTTTTAAGACAGGATGACGCATCGTTTTTATCTATTAAGTCAATTGTTTTGTTTTTTTCTTTTAATGTTTGGATTAGTTTTTCTGCGCACGTACTCATAGCTTTTGTTTCAGTTGCTGAAGCAAGTTGATTGTCTATAACCACTGCTACTGTTTTCTGGTTATTAAATTCATCATAAAATTCATTGAATGTTGCATCCGCGGAAGTTTCGTCCATAAGGAAAAATAAAGCACCTGCGGCAGATGCCAATCCGGCCACTGAAATTAAAAACAAGCCTAAGAAAACATAGACTATCTTTTTTGAGCTATTCAATTTAAGCAATGTTAAGAATACCAAAAAGACCATTGCTAGGATAGAGAAAAATAATAGTAAGACAAATCCAGTAAGAAAAGTACTTTTATTTTCAACAAGTCCTGAAGGTGTCGCAACGTTTGTAGTAGTGGTGGCGTATGCAAGCCATGAGTTTGCCTTTATTGCAAAATTTCTCATTGGAGTGGTGGTGGTTGTTAACGGAGATGCTTCTATATTTTCCACCATTTGCGCCGTAGCATTTGCTAATATGCGGTATTTTTCTTTTAATTCATTTGCTTTGTCAGTACTGATTCCTGGAGCCATCTCTTTATCTAATTTTTGTAATTCATTCTTATAGTCTTCATATTTTTTCTGGTCGTCTCCTGATAAATCGTGGCTACCAATTTTGAATATATTTGCTATACTCTGTTTTTTTGCTTCTCCTATTTCATTATAAAGTGAATAGATCTCAGCAGTTTTGTTTTCTAAAGATGTTAAAACTTTTTCGTACTGTGCTATCTCATCATCTAAACCTGTAAAATTAGCTGAATCTATTTTGCTTCTTATACTTTCACGCAGCGCTATTGCCTCTTCTTTTTTTATGTTTAGATTGGTATTAGCTATTAATAGATATGCTTGGGCGGCTTCATTCTCTATTAATTTGCCTTTTTTCTCGAGTGGCTCAAAAATTTGATTGTATTTCTCTGCTGTTTTTTTGTTTTCATAAAAAGTTACTCTTTCTTCTGTGTTTTTTAAGATTTTCTGAACTGTTGAGTTAAGATTAGCAAGAGGTTGAACTTTTGTATATAAAGCGTCTACTCTATCTTTAAGCTTCATTAAGCTTCCTTCTTGGTCTAAGTCTAGTGGGGGGCATATGGCGTAACATTTGTTTTTGCAAGCAAGTTTGTCAGCACTATCATTTATTTTTGGATATCTAAAAATACTGCTTTCTATTTTATCTGCATAATTCTTTAGTACAGGTATTGTACTTTTCATATATGCTAAAGTATCAACTACATTGTCTTTCGTTAAATTTTCTAAGCGCTTGTTATAATTCATTATTATTTCATCTGTTCCATAACTCGAATAAGAAAAATCTTTTAGTGGTTGTATGAGTATT
The DNA here is from genome assembly GCA_038870635.1 of Candidatus Bilamarchaeaceae archaeon. Taxonomy (GTDB): domain Archaea; phylum Micrarchaeota; class Micrarchaeia; order Anstonellales; family Bilamarchaeaceae; genus JAVZJR01. Next base: position 14,433 of record JAVZJR010000007.1, read on the forward strand.
TCATAACTGGACCAATGAAATTGTTCATGACCATATGAATAAAGTAGCATTGCGTTAATTTTGCAGCTTTCATCATCATGGCACCATAACTTTTGGGGCGTGTTGTTTATGTATATTTCTATTTTTTTGTCAGTAAAAAGAGCCTGTCTGCATGCATATTCTTCTTGGTTTTTGTATGTTCCATATCCGTCATTTCTACTCTTATCATAAGTCGCGATAAGCTCTTTTATTTGTGAGATGTCTGAATCAGAAGGATAGAACTCTTTTTTGTAATACCACTCTAATACTTCTTCTATTTCTTCTTTGTTCCTTAAAATCTCACCTTTTTTTAGAAGGAATGTTTCAGAGTTATTTATATAAACTATCGAATAATCATCGCTAGCTCTCGTAAAATTCTTATAAATTACTGAATTTGTATCCTCACCGTTATAAAAATAATCAGATACGGAAAATGAGAACACAAACCCAATAAGAACTAAAAACATAAGCAACGAATACGGTCGCATGCTACTTTTATGGTTAAATTACTATTTAAATGTTATGTTTTTAATAATCAAACATGGAGTTCGACGATTTACTTATTACAACGGGCGTTGATGCTCTAGTAAAGCTCGTAAAACAAAAAGGACGAATAGAGTTAAGCGAGTGTGCAACATCTCTTAACATTCAACCAGATACTTTAGAAGAATGGGCAAGAATACTGGAAGAGGAAGGAATAATAAAAGTGGAGTACAAACTAACAAAAGTATATCTTGTTTGGGTTCAACCTACAGAAGAACAAATAAAAGAAGAAAGTGAAACAATCGAAGCCGAACGACTCAAACTTCTAAAAGAATTAGAGAAAACAAAGAGCGAAATTCCATTAGAATTAAAAAAAATGGATGATTTACGTGATTCTTTTAAAGAAGTGTACTCTAAATTTTCTGCTGATATAAAAAAATTGGAAGAAAAAGTTTCACCTTTTTTGTCCCTAAAAGAATCTATTGAAAAAAGGAGAAATGAAAACGAGGACAAGTTTAAAAATCTGCAAAACAATTTAACAGATATTGCCTCCAACTTGGAAACAATTTCAAAGGAACTAAGAGAAGTAGAGAGTAGTGTTGAAAAAAGTAAAAGCGAGGAATTGTTTACGAAGATAAAGAAAAAACAAGATGAAATTTACCAAATGATGAGTGAGCTAAAGGAACTTCGAAGGTCTATTGATGTTAACAAAGCAGTTAAAGCCGAGCTACCATCTGCGTATGAGTTAAAAAAGAAATTTGATGCAATTTCAAAAGATTTTGCAGATTTAAAAAACCGTAATTCTGCTTTGCGCGAGGACCTAATTAGTTTAAAGGAAGGAAAGGAGATTGTGGATAATGTTGGTGGCGCATTGAAAGATTACGAGAAAACAACTGCTCAGTTGCAGAAGGAATTATCTGAATTAACAAAAGAAGCAGATGCATTATTCGAGCGAGTAAAAACTATAGATGAAAAAGTGCGCGAGAGCTTCGATACAATAAATAGGTTCTCTGATTCTCTGAATGTGGCCAAAGGAATAGTTTCAAGATTTCCAAATCAGGAAAAGCTTCATGTTGAACAAGAGAGCATTCTAAAGAAAGAGATTGAAATAGAACAAAAAATTGATGCGCTTAAAAAGATAGTTGAATTGGCCGGCGGTGCTCAGATTTCTGCTCAGGAAGCACATGACCTAGCGGAGAAAATAGAAGCTAAAATAAATGAGCTCAAAGAAGAATCTATTGTTCTTTCTCAATCTCTAGAAGAAGAAAAAAATCGTTATTTTACATTTCAACAAGTAAGAGAAAGAGTACTGCCCGCTCTTCGTTCTTACCAAAACGAGATTATTAAACTCAAAGGAGAGTTAGAAAAGATTAAAGATTCTTTAGATTTTGAAAGCGAAAATTTTGAAAAACAAATTAATAATATAGAAACAAAAATTGGAAAAGAAGAATTAGCAGAACTTTTCAAAATTACTAAAGAAATCGAAGATAAGAAAAAATTATTAGTTCAAATAGAGAATAATTTTGAAGAATTAAGTGAAAGAGCAGATAATCTAAACAAACGTCTTTCTCTTTTAACTAATCAAGCAAAGATTTTAGCAGTGCGCGCTGCGCCACCTCAAGAAGAAGCTAAAAAAGAAGAAAAAAGAGGGGAAGAGACAGTCGATTATTTCAAAAGAGAACTTCAGTTAACAAAAGAGGAGGAAAGAGAGTTTGCAAAAAAGCGCGAAGAACTTAAAAAACTTATAGAAAAATTGTGGGAAGAGGAAAAACCTAAAAAGAAATAGTTCTTGAGTGATCCTATGAATTTTTTAGAGCTATGTAAAGATGACTTAAGAGATGTAGAAAAAGAAATGATGTTATTAGTAGAAAAAAGAGAAAAGCGCACTTTTGGTATTATTCCTTCTTTTCTAGAACGAGGTGGCAAAAGAATGCGCCCTCTTCTTTTACTTCTTTTTTTTCACGCCTTTAACGGTAAGGACCTAAAAAATGCTAAGAGAATGGCCGCTTTAATAGAAATGTTTCATAATTTTACTCTGATTCACGATGATATAGAAGATAATTCTCGGTATAGAAGAGGCAAACCAACATTACATATTGAATATGGCATTCCGATGGCGCTTAATAGTGGTGATGCATTGTACACTCTTGTTTTAAAAGAGATAAGTGAATTAGATATGGAACCATCTCGGGTTGTTAGTCTGATGCGCCTTTGTTCTAATGCTTTTCTTCAAGTAGTAGAAGGACAAGGAATTGAAATATCGTGGGAGCAAGAAAACAGTTTCGAAATAAAAGAAAAAGACTATTATCATATGATATCAAAAAAAACTGGTGCTTTAATTGCTCTTTCTTGCGAGGTAGGTGCGTATCTTGCTGGTGCAACCGAGGAAGAACAGCAAGTTGCAAGGAAATTTGGTGAAAATATCGGTGTTGCTTTTCAGATTTGCGACGATATTTTAAATTTAACTGCGCAGTTTGAGAAATATAAAAAAGAAATAGGCGGGGATATAACTGAGGGAAAGAGAACGCTGATGGTAATAAAAACACTTGAAATAGCCGATGAAAAGGATAGAGAAGTATTAAAAGAGATTATTTCAAGTCGTACAACAAATCAAAAAAGAATAGAGGAAGCAATAAGTATAATAAAAAAGTACGGGGCATTGGAATATGCTGCTGAAAAAGCCCGTTTGCTTGTCGAACAAGCACAACAACTTTTGATTATTTTAAAGCCCTCTCCTTATAAAACAGCTCTTCTTCAAATTGCAGATTATGTTTTAACAAGGGAAAATTAGTTTTGTTTATGAGAAAGAAAGTAATAGATTTTTAAAACATCCATTTTATTTTTTTATTGTGGTCATCTATGCCAAATAATTTTTTTATTACAGGTTTGCCAAAAAGTGGGAAGACTACACTTCTTATGAAATTAATTGATGAACTTAAAAAACAAGGAAAAAAAGTCGGAGGTTTTCTTACTCCTGAGCAAAAAGAACATGGAAGCCGGGAAGGTTTTTTAGTTAAAGATATAGAAACAGGAAAGAGCGCTGTTCTTGCTGTGTTGGGTGGAAGCGGCCCAAAAGTTGGAAAATACGGCGTAAACATAAAAGATTTTGAAGGCATAGCCCTTCTTTCTATGAAAAAAGTTGATAAGTATGATGTTTTTGTAATAGACGAAATTGGTAAAATGGAGATGAAAAGTAAAAAATTTGTGGAAATGTTGGATAAAGTATTTGAATCGAAAACCCCAGTTATTGCTTCAATCGGGGAAGATTTTTTAACCGCATATGCACATCAAGGAGAGATATTTGTGCTAACACCAACTAATCGTGAAGGTGTCTTTCTGGAAATCTTACATAAAACCTCAAAAATTCCTCTTGAGAAAGTAAGCAGTGTTTCGGTAGCTACGATAGAACAAGAAAACATAAAGACAACAAAAAAAACTCAAGAAAAGGCATCACAAAAAAATAAAAAAATCAATAAAAAAGAAATTCATAGAGAAAAGAAACCTGCAAAAAACGAAGAGAAAGCTAAATCTTCTAAAAAAGAGGAAGACAAAAGTTTCTTATCTAAATTAAAGAGACTCATAGGGTTTTAGTTTTTATTTCAGTACCACTCTAATTGTAATTATAATTAAAAAAATTGTCTATTAATTTTTTTAATTCTTTAGAGTCTTTTTCTTGGTTTTTATTTGTCGGTTGTAGAGTTTCCATTGTCATTTTATAGATAGTTTCTGTTAATTCATTAATTTTTATAATTTTTGCTATGCCCTCTCTTTTAATTTGTTTTATAGTTGTATCCAAGCCAGAGAAAAAGTTTTTTTCGTTAGAAAACAAAACAAGATGATTATTAAAATTTTCATTTTTTAACTTAAAAGAAAAAATACGGTTAATAGTATTATATGCTTCATATACAAAGTAAATTTGATTTTTTTGTTTTAAATTTTCTATTGCCATAAGAGTTTTTATTTTTTGTTTTACATCTTCCCCTTCTTTTATATGTATCATGTTATTCATTAAGTTGCTTATCTCAGCTATAGAAAATAAACCACTTTTTGCGTAGGAAATGAGAATTAAATTTGCTACTTCTTCAGTTTCATTTAAATTATTTATAATTAGTGGTCTAAAGTAAAAATTTTGGTTATTATTGAGTTTTATTATGTTTTTAATTTGGTCTACTACTTCGATATTAGGTTTGTTTAGTTTAACAAAGTCAGGTAAGTAGTTTTTGAGTAATCTTTTTTCTTCTTTTATTATTTCCTCTTTAAAAGCTTTGCATTCTAACATAGTCGTATTTTCTTTAGTTTTGTTGAACACGGCTAATATAGTTTGTGCTTTTACTTTTCCTCCCAAAAGAAAGTCTAAATTTTTTATGTTGTACTCAAGCATTTGCATTAACGGAAGGTAATCGTCATCACTTTTTACAAGAGGTAACAGAATTCTAAGTGAAGAGGCTATTTTACCATTTTTTATTGCTTCGTTTCGTTCGAACTCATCAGGAGTAAGCAATTTTGCATTAAATTTTGTTTTTGGAGTTATTAACTTTGCTCTCGTGTTTATCAAAGTTAAAATTTTAGCTTCTGTTTTATTGTTTATACAATTTAAAGTAAACCCCACGATTATCTTTTTTGGTTGACACTCCATGTTATTGTTATATATTACAAAATGTTTTTAAATATGTAGAAAAAAGGTAATACTGGTTTTTTATATAAATAATTAAAATTTTTGTTCTTTGAGCTTTATCATGAATATTCTAAAAAATATATCAGTTGTTTTGGGTATCATGGAAAAAGAAGCTAAAAAAAGAAAAGCTCCTGTTTTTGCATTTAAGAAAAAGACTAAAAATAATGCATTTAAATTACTCATAGCGACCATTCTTTCTTCTCGTACAAAAGATGAAAAAACCATCCAAGCAATAGATAGACTTTTTGCTTTCGTTTCTAAACCATCAGATTTAGCTGGGTTACCCATAAAAAAAATAGAAAAGCTTATTTATGGAGTAGGATTTTACAGAGTAAAAGCTAAAAACATAAAAAAAACTAGCGAACTGATTGTTAAAAAATTCAACGGAAAAGTTCCATCTAATTTAAATGGGCTTTTAGAGCTACCAGGGGTAGGTAGAAAAGTTGCTAATATTGTCCTTTCTGAAGCGTACAGAAGGCGATCTATTCCTGTGGATACACACGTGCATAGAATAAGCAATCGTTTAGGTCTTGTTAATACTAAAAATCCTGCCCAAACAGAAAGAGAGTTACTTAAAATAATCCCAAAAAAATATATAAATAATATTAACCATATATTTGTGGCTTACGGCCAGACCATATGTTTGCCACGCATGCCATTTTGCTCTATCTGTAAAATAAGAAAATACTGTGCTAAAAAAGGGGTTTCTTATTCTAGATAGGGATACTTATCACTATTTTTGTTTAAACGAAAGATTTAAAAATGAGTATTACTATAAAATATCCTTACCTTTTATGGGGTTATTTTTTATTTAACTTGCCCCATGCGTGGAAATCTATGCTTGTAGATTTGACTCACGCTTCAAGAGAATGGTGCATTAAGTTAGCCAATTCCGACAACGCGATAGTCTCCTATATATTCGCTTTGCAGCGATCAACTCCAGTTGATCCTGCTGGAGGGTACTGCTATCAGACTTCGATTAAGCCATGCAAGTCTACGGTTGGACTTCCAACCGTGGCGGACGGCTGAGTAACACGTAGTCAACTTACCCTAAGGACGGGGATAACCTCGGGAAACTGAGGATAACCCCCGATAGATGATGGAAACTGGAATGTTCCATCATTTAAAAAGCTGGTGAATTGGAGCCAGACTGCCTTAGGATAGGACTGCGGGGGATTAGGTAGTTGGTGAGGTAACGGCCCACCAAGCCGATAATCCCTAGGGGCCATGGGAGTGGTGGCCCCCAGAAGGGCACTGAGACAAGGGCCCTAGTCCTACGGGATGCAGCAGGCGCGAAACCTTTACAATGCGCGAAAGCGTGATAGGGGAAGTCTGAGTGGCGGAAACTTAGTTTCCGTCTTTTGCTGAGTGTAAATAGCTCGGCGAATAAGGGTGTGGGCAAACACGCCCTTCGAGCATTTGACAGTCGTAGGGAGTGGCCTATGACTGGTGGCAGCCGCCGCGGTAACACCAGCGCCTCAAGTGGTACCCACGAATATTGGGCCTAAAGCGTCCGTAGCCGGTCTAGTCCGTCTTCTGTGAAAAGATGTTGCCTCGCTTTATTGCGAGACTTCGTCTCACAATGTTGGGGCTTAACCCTAACGCGTGCAGAAGATACCACTAGACTCGGGAGCGGGGGAGGACAGGGGTACACCCGGGGTAGGGGTAAAATCCGTTGATCCTGGGTGGACCACCAGTGGCGAAGGCGCCTGTCCAAAACGCGTCCGACGGTGAGGGACGAAAGCTGGGGGAGCGAACGGGATTAGATACCCCGGTAGTCCCAGCTGTAAATTATGTAGACTTCGGTGTTACGCTAGAGTAATCTAGCGTAGTGCTGTAGCGTAGGTGTTAAGTCTACCGCCTGGGGAGTACGATCGCAAGATTGAAACTTAAAGGAATTGGCGGGGGAGCACCACAAGCCGTGGATGCTACGGTTCAATTGGATACAACGCCGGGAACATCACCAAGGGCGACGGCAGTATGAAGGCCAGACTAAAGATCTTGCCTGACGAGCCGAGAGGTATTGCATGGCCATCGTCAGCTCGTGGCGTGAACTGTCCGGTTAAGTCCGGCAACGAGCGAGACCCATGCCCTTAGTTGCTAATCTCTTCTCCGGAAGGGATGCACTCTAGGGGGACTGCCCGCGTTAAGTGGGAGGAAGGAGTGGGCGACGGTAGGTCAGTATGGTCCGAAACCCTTGGGCTACACGCGGCATACAATGGGCGGAACAGCGGGCTGCGACTCCGAGAGGAGGAGCTAATCCCATAAATCCGCTCTTAGTTCGGATTGAGGGTTGCAACTCACCCTCATGAAGCTGGAATGGCTAGTAATCGCGGGTCATCATCCCGCGGTGAATGTGTCCCTGCTCCTTGCACACACCGCCCGTCAAGTCACCCAAATGTGTTTTCGGTGAGGCTTCGGTTATTGCCGAATTCGAACCGATGATACGTGAGGGGGGCTAAGTCGTAACAAGGTATCCGTAGGGGAACCTGCGGATAGATCACCTCCAAAATTTGCGTTGTGCGAGGATTGCTTAATGCACATTTCTAAATGAAGCGTGAGTTCATTTATCTCTTAAGCGTAATAAGAACTTTCTTTTCTGCTTTTCCTTTTAATTTAAGTATGTTTAGAATAAGTTTTACCTCTCTTCTCCTTTTCTTTATTAGTCTATACTTTTCTTTTTCATTCATTTGTGTTTTTTGTATTTTCTTAACAGCTGCTGCATAATGTTTTTTTATGTTATTTATATCTTCATCTGAATAGGAGTAAGTTTTATTTTCTCTTAATTTTAACATAGCTTCTTCTAAATCACTTTTAGCCACTCTTAATATTAGCTTAAGATAAGATAATGATATGGGTTTATTTTTATTTAATTTATAGAATAAAGTACAACTTTCATATTCTCTTAATTGTTTACACCATTTACAGAAATCGTCTATATTAGCAGAGCTATTGTTTTTTATGAAATTTTTTAATGTATTTATAAAATAATGCTCTTTTGCTCTAAAGAAATCATATGCTGCACATTTTATCTGTAATCCGTGTGCATTAATTTTCTCTAACTTTCCTGCAACTTCTAAAATAAGTGCAATATATGGTAATGATAACTCTTCTCCTTTATCCTTAGATTTTATCTTCTCTCTGTTATTCTTTATCCATTCAAATGCTTCATCTTCATTACTAAAATCTAACTTATCAATAGTTTCCTTATTGAAGAGATAATTATCATATGCTCCACATTTTATCTGTAATCCGTGTGCATTAATTTTCTCTAACTTTCCTGCAACTTCTAAAATAAGTGCAATATATGGTAATGATAACTCTTCTCCTTTATCCTTAGATTTTATCTTCTCTCTGTTATTCTTTATCCATTCAAATGCTT
>JAVZJR010000008.1:0-12190 GCA_038870635.1 Candidatus Bilamarchaeaceae archaeon
AAATAACATAAAAAAACATTATGCAGCAGCTGTTAAGAAAATACAAAAAACACAAATGAATGAAAAAGAAAAGTATAGACTAATAAAGAAAAGGAGAAGAGAGGTAAAACTTATTCTAAACATACTTGAAAGTGGTATAAAAACAAACAAGAGAGTTTTTAAGTAAGTATTTTGCATTTTTTCTTAGGTAAATTAATAAATATTTATTTTCAATATACTCCAAAAATAAAAGAGGCGGGTTTTTATGGATTTAATTTCTATAAGAGACTTAAGTAAAAAAGAAGTTGAAGAGATATTACAAAGCGCTACTGAGATTTCAAAAAAAGAGAAAAAACCAAATTTAAGTGGAAAGATATTGGCTACTTTGTTTTTTGAACCATCAACAAGAACAAAACTTTCATTTCAATCTGCAGCTATGCGATTAAATATGACTTATATAGATTTCTTACCAGAGTTAAGCTCCTTAAAAAAAGGTGAAAGTTTTGCCGATACAATAAGAACAGTAGAAGGTTACGCAGATATTCTTGCAGTAAGACATGCAAAAGAAGGTTCAGCACGATTAGCAGCAGACATGTCAAAAAAACCTGTTATAAATGGGGGTGATGGTGGCAACCAACACCCGACACAAACACTCATAGATCTGTTTTCAATAAAAATGATGAAGGGAAAAATAAACGACCTTAATGTTACCCTTCTTGGTGATTTAAAACATGCTAGAACGATGCGTTCATTAGTCTACGGACTTGCTATGTTTAATGCTAACATAACACTTATATCACCACAAGGATTAGAAATGGATCCAAATTATCTTAAGGAAGTTGAGAAAAAATTTGGATTAAATGTTAAAATAATGAATGAACCAAAAATAGAAAACGCAGATGTTTTATATGTGTGCAGAATACAAGCAGAAAGATTTGCTGACCCATATGAGGCCCAAAGCATAATGAAAAAATTTAGGATAAAAAAAGAGGACCTAAAAGATGCTAAAGAAGATCTTGCTATACTCCATCCTTTGCCAAAAGTAAATGAAATAGACCCAGAAATTGATAAAATGCCCCAGGCAAAATATTTCGAACAAGCACATTATGGTGTGCCTTTAAGAATGGCGGTAATAGATTATGTTCTTAAAAAATAGGTGATAAAATGCTAAACGTCGAACCTATAGAAAAAGGAACAGTAATAGACCATATAAAAGCAGGCATGGGAGCAAAAGTCCTTAAAATAATGGGGATAGACGATTCGTCTAAACACCGAGTTGCTCTTATGATGAATGCACCAAGCAAGAAGATGGGTGCTAAAGATATAGTCAAAATAGCAGAGAAAATAATAACAGAAAAAGAAGCGAATATAATCGCCCTTATTTCACCTGGAGCAACTGTAAATATAATAAACAACAGCAAGGTAGAAAAGAAATATACGGTGGACTTACCGCAAAAGTTAGATGGAATAGGAATCTGCCCCAATCCGAATTGCATAACTAATAGTGAAAGCGATATAAAAAGAATATTTACAAAAGAAGGAGAAGACGATTACAGATGCTATTTCTGTGAAAGAGTTTTCAAAGCTAAAGAACTTGTGTGAAAAAATGATATCACGTTCCCATCGTAATGTATTTATAATACGTTTTGATAATGGAGAGGAAATAATTAAATCACTACAAAACTTTTGCCACAAAAATAAAATAAGCGGGGGATATTTTAATGGCATCGGCGCGTGCAAAGAAACCACGATTAGCTATTTCGACATACAACAAAATAAATACATCGAAAAAAGAATAAAAGAAAATTGTGAAATTGTTTCCATTTCAGGATTTATAACAACAATTGGACAAAAAAAACACATACATGCTCACATATCGCTTGCAAACAAGAAGAATAAAGTTATTGGCGGCCACTTAAAAGAAACAATAACAAGTCCAACTTGCGAAATATTTTTAGTAAAAACAAAAAATATTAAAAGAAAAAAAGATAAAAAAACTGGATTAATGTTTATAAATTAGTTTCCCTTGTAGCGCAAAACTACAAAAAGATGATCTTTATCATAAGGTTCTAGTTTTATTTTTTCAATTACTTCAAAGAATGCGCTTAGTTTTTTAAGAACTCTGTCAAACACAACTTTTGGCTCTGCGACAACATCGATGCTTTGAGATTTAATACAAAGCATCGCAATACCATCTTTTTTAAGAAACATCCGCGCATTTCGTATAAGTATATCTTCTTGGTCAGGTTGCGCTACATCTTGATAGACTACATCAACCTTGCCTATTTCTCCATACTCATCAGGAAGCCTCGCGTCTGCGTGGATAGGTATTATATTTTCCCTTCTATTAGCTATTTCAAGAAGGCTTTTCATCATTTGAGATGAAATCTCTACAGCATAAATTTCACCCTCTCTAATTATGTCTGAAAGATGGGAAACAGTAGTACCAGTAGAAGCACCTAAATATAGTACTTTTGTTTTTTTACTAAAAGGAAATGTTCTCAACCCCTTCATAATAGCGCCTGCCAGTTTGCTTCTGTAAGGATTCCAAGTTCGATATTCTTTACCATCTATAACGATTAATTTTTCATTATAGACTTTTTTGCCTTTGTCTATATTTAAAGTCAATAGAAGGCCCTTGTTTTCCCATACTCCTTCGAATAAGGTTTTCACTTCTCCAACACCCTTGTTTCAATGTTACCTGATGTTAATTTATTTAATTTATCTAGAAACTCTCCTTGCATACCTGCAAATATCTCAACAACTACGATAAGACTACCATCGTTTAACCATTGCTCTTGCTGAATGCCGTAACTTTTCAATGTTCCATAGCAACGATGAGCGTACTCGGGTGGAACTTTAACAGCGAGATGAATCTTTTCAAATTTCATCGGAAGTATTGTCAACAATTCTTTCACTATATCTTTTACTTGCTCACGTGCATCTTTGAAAGGATCAATATGTACCTTTGCCTGCTCTAAAGCAGACTCTATTCTGCTAATAGGATGAGGAAGTTTGGTTCGAGGATCTATAGCTTCTTTTGCTATTATAGCTACTATTTGCTTGTATTTCTCCTCCTGTTTTTTTCTTCTTTGTTCTGTTGTTAGTTGGACCTCGCCTTCTTTTAAAACAATTTCTAATATCTTCATTATATCTGTAGTGCCAAAAACTTTTTGCACATCGCTTGCTTTTGCGCGCTCTCCTTTTCTAGCATTTTCGTATATTTCTTCAGATACGAGTATGTTTTTTAAATCAGGTTTTCTTCCTTCTTTATAAGCATACGCTGCATCTGGATCAACATATAGCTCGAAATGTAAACCCCCTTTATCATAAGAGGCAATAATCGCTTTATCTAATGTAGTCATCTTACCACCCTATTATGAAATATAATAATATTCATTCTTATCTTTTTGCTCTCTATCAAGTACGCTGCCAGGCTTATTTATTCTCGGCCTATTACTATCTTTATCTCTTCGCATGGTGATACCAATAGAACTCAAGAAAATATTCATTCCTATGCGCTTAGAATACGGTTGAGAAGCATGCCCTCTTACAGATGATTTTCCATCGAAAACTATTAATCTATTTGATATAGCGTCTATAAAAACTATGTCATGGTCAACAACAAAAGCGCATTTTTCCTTTTCAGTGATTACCCTTCGCAACAATGATGCAAATATAAACCTTTGTTCAATATCTAAGAATGCAGATGGTTCATCAAAAAGATAAGCATCCGCTTCTGTACTAAGAGCAAGCGCTAAAGCAACTCTTTGTAGTTCTCCTCCGGATAATTCAGTGGCATATTTTTCCATCAATGAATTTAAATTGAGTTTTCTTTTGCATTCTTCTAGAATAGATGCATCAAGCGATCTCTCTCCAAATATTTCGCTAACTTTTTTTTCTTCAGCGGATATGTACTGAGGCTTATAGGAAACACGAATACCGAGAGATTCGCCTTCCGATGGCTTCTCTACACCGGCCAGCATCTTTACAAAAAGTGATTTGCCAAGTGCGTTTTTGCCAACAAGCCCGATTATCTCGCCTTTTCTTATATCACCGGCTTCAGAAGAGAATGTAAAATCTTCATAAGATTTTTTTAGAGGACTATACCTAAATAAAAGAGGTGTTTTTAATTCGCCTTCACTATGGGTCGCGAAAGTGATTTCATATTCTCTAAATCTTACATTTTCCTCTTTGAGATGCCCAGCGAGATATTCATTTATACCACTTCTTACGTTTTTTAATTGGGAGACAATTCCATAGACATTCTCACTACCATAAATGAGATAAACATAATCGCTAACATAATCTAATATCGTTAAATCATGCTCGGCCATAAGAACGCTTTTTTTCTCGGAAAGCTCTTTTATTTTTAAACCCACGTTCATTCTTTCTTCAATGTCAAGATAATTGGTTATTTCATCAAAATAGTACACATCTGCATTTTTAGATGCAGCGAAAGCTATAGCAACCTTTTGCAATTCTCCGCCGCTCAGGGCCTTTATCTTTCTATCTAATATTTCGAAAAACCCATAATCTCGTGCGATTTCCTCCACGTTTAACATTTCTTTTTCAAAAAGTTCTCGCACAGTACCATCAAAAACAAGACGTATTTTATCAATATACTGCGGTTTTACGACCATCTTTAAATCTTTACCGATAGATTGAAAGTACCTTTGCATATCTATAGGAAGCTTTTGAAAAACAGTATTTTCATCTACTCCATCAATAATTCCTAAATTCGGCTTTAATTGGCCGGACAATATCTTAATTGCGGTTGTTTTACCTATCCCATTTTTACCAACAAGTGATATTGCTCCGCCTTCTTTTCTGGGTAGAGGCAAGCCATATAAACGAAAAGAATTTGGACCATACTGAAAAATTGGTGTACCGCTCTCTCTTGCAAGATTTATTATCGAAATACACTGTAATGGACATTTTTTTACGCATATGCCGCAACCGATGCAAAGCGCCTCTGAAATAAGTGGAAAACCAGTAGATTCTTCTTTAATAATACATTCCTGGCCCATTCTATTAACTGGACAAACCTTCATGCATCTATATCCACATTCTTCTTTTGTACACAATTCTCTATCTACGACCGCAATCCTAACGCCCACTAGAAATACCTCTGTGAAATTTTTAAAGAAAATAAGAAAATAAAAAACTAAAAACTAATCGCTTTCAACAACTTGACCAGTAATCGTGGCTATTGCAATACGTGAAGGGGCGTCCGCAAGATCATCAGCGTACTTATATGTTACAGCGATGTATCCTTTGAAATCAGTGTTTGGCCCATTTGAAAGCAGGTTTCCATTCTTGTCTTTACAAGGAACAGAAAACTCTTTTGATGTGCCAGAAGTCATAGGTTTTTGCTCATCAGGGATTCCAGCACCAATTTTGGTTATCAACTCCTTTGTAATTTCTCCAGAGCCAACATTAGTGCACGCTACTTTCTCTAAATTTATTGTTTGCCCGAGATTGTTCTCTAAACTGAATACAACTTTGTTTCCGCCAGCGGTTTTGTCAAATACTATAAGGTGCTTAGAGCAACTTAAGCCTTGTTGAGAGAAGATGCAAGTTGCGGGTGTTTTTATTAGGGATGGCAAGAAAAATGCAAGTAGTGCAAGTACTATAACTATTACAAATAAGGCTAGCCCATAAGTCATTAAATATTCCATTGCTGCTTGGCCTTTCAAACTATTACTTTTCATCTTTTTTCACCTCACAATCACGAAAATGTTGTGAATATTGAATTTAACAATGTTGAAGCAATCCAGTAAACTACATAGGCACCAAAAAGCATGAAAGGAAAATACTTCATACCAGAGCTCCTTGAGCCAGTTTTTATCGCACTCACAATAAATGAAGATATCAAACACGTCACAAAAATTGTTGGTATTGAGAACCAAAAGAAGTCGCTTGCTGTTATGACAGGTGCACCAAGATTAACTGTTGAGAAAGTGCCATAAACCTGCGAGAAGCCAGTAGTTGATGGCATATGGATAGATATCTTCTCGAAAACTTCTATTAACTTACCGCCCACTGCAAAAAGGAAGGGTGTACCAATCACTGAAGCAAAGATAACAAAGATTTCATACATAACTAAAGAAGCGGCGATTTCTTTTTTTATTATAAGACTTTCACGAACATCATCCGCTGTTTTCTCAAGAACGCTTGTCAGCTCTCCACCAGTCGCATTTGCTTGTTTTATAAGAAGAATTGTCCTCTCAAAAGGCTTTGAAGCGAAACGTGCAGCAAGTGTATCTAATGATTTGTCCAAAGACTGCCCACTAAATGTACCTTTTATTACAGCTTTAGTTTCTTCTGATAGAAGACCAAACTCTGGTTTTGCAGCGTACCACATCGCCTGATCAAGTGTCATACCAGACTTTATGTTAGATGAAACCAACATAAGAAAATCTGGTAAAACAGCTTCCAATTGGTTTCTTCTATTCTCAACGCGCATTATAAGATAAGCGGCAAGAATTATGAATGCCACAAAATAAAAAATTATTAACAATACTAAGAATATCAATAACCAAATTACAAAAGAAGGTAGTTGAATAATAGAGTTTATTGTTTTTGTTAGTGGGATGGATAGGGGTTCTAAAAGCATCAGTATTATAGAAATAAAAAACGCCATCACAAAAACATCAATCACTACATAGCCAGCAAAAGAGTCACCAGGTATATTAATTCCTGCATTGTTAAGTTCCTTTTCCAAACGGCGGACTCGTTCTCTTGAAAAAACCAATCTTCCAACGATTTCAAATATAGTTTCAGACATGAGCATCACCTCACAAAAGATATTTAGGTCGAGTACTTTCTATTATACCAAGAAATAAGAACTGTATAATAACTATTATAAGAAAGACAGGAATCAATGTTGCAGATCCATAACCTGTTGTTTTACCTGCGGTAAATACCGAAACGAAAGCAGAAGCTAAAACCACACCAATAGAAGGAACGATTATACCAAATAGCATATAGAACATAACGGTTGGTGTAAGTTTTTGGCTGTATTCTTTAAGTTGCACAACCTGCTCCTTTGACACTTGCTCCAAAACCGCCTCTAACGAAGAGCCTACGTCAGCACCACTTGATAGGGAGTTAGCAATTTGCATCATGACACGTGAAAAGTACTTGGAAGGAACTTCTTGCGCAACTTCCCTTATAGCTTGAGTTGCTGGCACACCAACGATGATCTTGTCGACAATCTTCTTTATTTCCACGCTAACCTGACCATAGCCAGTAGAGGCACTAACAAAAGTGTCAAAAAGCGGTAGACCAGAACGAAGAGCGATAAGTATATGCCTTCCAGCGAAAAGTATCTCGTAATCAAGCTCTCTCTTTCTTTTCTCGATTAAAGCATCAGGGTAAAGCATAAGATAGTTGTAAGCAGCGATTGGCCAAACAAGAGCTAAAGGAATAAGAAAAACATAGTCTATCTTGACAATAAAAAAAACAAGTGCGCTAAAGATTAATAATACTAGGGAAAGGAAAATACTTTTCTTTATATTGTCCTCGGTATACTCCACTGGACTTTTTTGGATGCCTGCAAGTTTAAGCTTATTTTTCATATCATACGAACGATGAGAAAGATACTCTGCAAGCGGATAAAAAAAACCTTTTTCATTTTTTTGTTCCATAAATCATTCACCCACATTATTACTAAAATATTTTTTTATTACCTCAGAACTCAATCCTTTTTCTCTAGCCATAATTGACTTTGCATGCGATAGCGCTTCTGCTTTTGAAATTTGCTTACGTTCATAACGTTTATAGTAATCAGGATCTTTAGAATGTAAATAGAATAGAAGAGTGCCTTCATCAATTGCCTCTATTTCACCAATAATATCATCTATTTTTTCTTCTTCTAAATCTTTGCTTGTTTTCTCTCCTTCGGGTTTTTTGAATATTTCTCTTCCTCCTCTTCGTATAAGTGTTTCTATCTCTTTTTTGATTATATCTTCTAAAGCTGCAAATTCCTTATCATAATTATCTATCTCTTTTTTACGTTCATTTATTTTCTTTATTAAAGCGATTTCCTCTTTTCTAACATTTTTCTCGATATTTGAAAGCTCAGCTAGATGTTTTTTCTTTAGATATTCGCAATATTTAGTCATAACTGCTGGAGTGTGCTCTAGTATAGACGTAAGATTAAAAACAAATGAATCGTAAGCATCTTTTTTCTCTTTATCATTTAATTCTTCAGTCAGTGCTTTTTCGAATTTTGCTTTTAATGGTATTATCTGATTTTTATAATTTGCCATGATACTATCTTTAGTTTGAGAGAGTTCTACACGTTGCGTTGAAGATATAGTTTCTAAAAGAGAATCATGAGCAACCTCCTCACTCTTTTCAACTTTTCCTTTCTTTCCTTTGGTCGGTGCGATAGCTTTTCTCTGTGCTAAAAGATTCTTTAAAACAGTAATTTCCAATTTAAGATGCTCCCTTCTCGTAGTGCTTTTTTCCTTAAAAAGTTCTTTAGTAAGTTCTAACATCTTTTTCTTTATCGCAACATCATCCGCACCCTCACCTATCGCTGCTAAAACCTCTTTTTCTATATCTTTGTATTTCTGTTCTGCTGCTTTATCCGGACTTTCAAGTACAGGAGGAAAAACAATCTTTACCTCTTTGCCAACTATTGGACACTTTTCTTCTTCTTTTTTCTCAACTAATGTTTCCTCTGGCACTTCCTTTTCTAGTGCCACCTCAGATTTAATCTTTTTCTCCTCCATTTCCTTTCTTTCTGCAAGTTCTTCTTTTCCAATACTCGATAAATCGATTTCGTGAGATATCTCTATTTCTCGAACTTCTAGCGGTGGTCTTGTCGACAACTTTGGTTTTGTCTCTTCTTTTTCTAATTCAATCTTTTCTGTAGGTTGCGTGGATTTCTCGAATTCGATTTCACCGCCATACGGTAGTGTGGTTGATGGTGCTTTCTCTGGTGGCAAAGAAGCAGATTTTATTTTTTCTGCTGCCTCCATACTTTCCTGCGAGATTTTTTTTATCGTTTCTTCTACTGCCTTGGCTTCCTCTTCCTTCTTCTTTGAGAGAGCTGTTGGTTTTTTCTCTTCGGCTATTACGGTACCAACTTCTTCTGCAGGCAAACTGCTAACCTTGGCCAACATTGAGGAAGTCTTTGTTATTTTTTGTAATCTTTCATACATATTCAAAAGACCTTCATAAGAAAGTTCTACATATTCGTCTGGATTGAGATCAAGAAGTTGACTGACAGTAACTTTTCCGCCATAAGGAGCGTACTCAACTTTCTTTTTTTCTATTTTTTTTATTTCATCAACATAATCTTCAAAAGAATCCATCATCGCACCTTTTAGGATAAAACGAATATTATCTCTTAATCATTGTAAAATTCCAATCTTCCTTTTTCTTAACTTTATCTAAGACTGCCTCTGGGTCAAGGTAATAGTTGGAAACAATCTCGCCAACCTGATCAACGTCATAATATTCTTTCTTTACCATCCAATCAAGAATGTTAACTTTTTCATCAATATCTTCCTCTATCTCTCGTTCATCCATACCGGCGTATAGAGAAAGCAATTCAGCGAGACGCTCCATTTTTGCAAGCGCTTTTATCTTATCTGCCTTTACATCCCAACGATAGAGGATGGATGCATTATTTTTGTTCATTTCAGAGAATTCCAAAACACGTCTTATGTTAAACCTCCTGTGTCTAAAAGTAACTACAATACCTGCTAAGGCATCAAGCATTTGAGGCGGCACATTTATAGGTGGATTAGTCAAACGTGAAATTGTTTGCTCTGTATTATCAGCATGTAAGGTTGCATAAACAGAATGACCAGTATGCATAGCTTCAAACATTACTTCGGCTTCGGCTTGCCTTCTTATTTCACCAACTATTATCCTATCCGGTCTTTGCCTCAAAGCATTCACCATCAAATCAAGCATGGTCACTTCTCCTTTTCCCTCTGGGTTAGCTTCTCTTACGACCATTGGAACCCAGTGAAGGAAGTTAGGCAGTGTAAGTTCTCTTGTGTCTTCTATGCTTATTATTCTTTGATTGGCTGGTATAAGACCTGCTAAGGCGTTAAGAAAAGATGTCTTACCGCTTCCAGTGCCACCAGCAACAAGAAGGGATAACTCATTCTGCACACATAACCAAATTAAAGCTGCGACTTCAGTAGATATTGTTTTTGTTTTAATGAAATTGGTTATTGTCCATGGGTTTTTAGAAAATTTCCTTATTGTGAGCGTATTACCAAAACTAGAAATCGGGAAAAGTGTGGCGTTAACACGATCGCCTGTTGGGAGATGAGCGTCAAGCATGGGATTGAGAACATTTATTTGTCTTCCTATTTTTCTTGCTATCGTTGAAGCATACTCATAGGTTATCTCTTCATCTTTTACTCTTATATTTGTTTTACACCACCCAAACTTTTTATGATAAACCCAAACTGGCTCGCGCGAGTTATTTATAACTATTTCTTCAAGTTGATCATCTGAAAGGAGACATTCTATTTCGCCAAGCCCAATTGTATTCTGCAGGAGATAAACGGCAAGTACTTCTAATTTATCACGTGGTAATGATGGAAAACTACGAGAAAGTATTCTTATGGCTGCCGCGAGAAACTTTGATTTAACTTCTTCGTATTTCTTTGGGTCGAGTATTTCGCTTATATCCAACTTTACCTCTGAAATAAGTTCAGCACGAAGTTTGGTTTCCAATATCAACTTCGTTCCTCCTGCGACGCCAGGTATAGAAATAGTATAAAAAGGAACAAAATCCTCTTTCCTTATTATTTTTACGTCAACTGGCAGGCCTTCGCTACTAAATGAATAAGATGCAAGCAATGTTAATTGGGAGCGCGAAATAGATTCTTCACTTTCTGAAGAAGGCGGTGAAGAAGATGTTTCTTCAAAAGCTTTTCTTTCCATCATCTTTTTTGCTATTTTTTCCTTAATCCTTTCGGTTATACTCTCATCCGCCATTATACCACCATACCCGTTCATAAATCGATAGTGAAGTTTTTAAACCTTCTTCGGTAGGTTTTTAGTTATAAAAAAGTAGGGCGTATGTATGATAACAATAGATGGCTCTGAAGGTGAAGGTGGTGGACAGATAATAAGAACAGCACTTTCATTGGCTGTGATAACAAAAAAACCATTTATAATAGAAAATATTAGAGCAAAAAGACCAAATCCAGGTTTACAACCACAGCACCTTGCAGCAGTAAAGGCAGTAAGAAGTATTTGCAGGGGAAAAATAGATGGAGCAGAATTAAAAAGTACTAAGTTTTATTTTCAACCATCGGAAATAATTGGAGGTCGGTATACATTTGATATTGGAACGGCCGGGTCCGTTGTCCTTGTCGCCCAAACAGTAATACCTATTTTATTATTTGCCAAAAAACCAAGTGTAGTAAAAATAATAGGTGGAACGCACGTAATGAAATCCCCAAGTTTTGACTATTTTGAAAAAGTTTTTTTACCAGCAATAAATATGATGGGCGCTAACGTAAAAGCAAAAATGTATAAAGCTGGTTTTTATCCAGCAGGAGGAGGAGAAATAGAAATAGAGGTTATACCTTCAAATTTAGAAGGAAAAACAAAATGGAATGGCGACAAAAAAATAAGAGCAATTATCACTATTGGAAAACTTGATGACGGCATAGCGATAAGAGAAAAAAAAATTTTTGTGCAGAATGGAATAGAAGAAATTTATATAAGACGACATGAAACAGTTTCGCCAGGCAATGCGGTTATTGTATGGAGAGATTTTTGTGGTGCGTATGTTCTTGGTGAAAAGGGAAAACGCGCAGAAATGGTCGCACAAGAAGCTGTTGATAGCCTAAAAAAAGAAAATGGAGAAGTAGATCATTATCTTGCAGACCAGTTGTTGCTGTATGGAATGCTAGCAAGTGGAAAAACAACTTATATAACTTCAGCAATAACCGAACACCTCAAAACAAACGCTACTATAGCAAAAACCTTTATCGAAAGAGATATAAAAATAAGAGAAGAAACAAAAAAAATAGAGATAGAATAAAAAATACTTACTTAAAAACTCTCTTGTTTGTTTTTATACCACTTTCAAGCATGTTTAGAATAAGTTTTACCTCTCTTCTCCTTTTCTTTATTAGTCTATACTTTTCTTTTTCATTCATTTGTGTTTTTTGTATTTTCTTAACAGCTGCTGCATAATGTTTTTTTATGTTATTTATAT